>WYBU01000061.1 GCA_011525745.1 Planctomycetaceae bacterium
CCGGCTTTGCCGGCGGAATCCACGGCACGATCAGGTTCCACTGACCGTCCGTCACGTCGGATGGGTAAGAACTCCGTTCCATTCCCATTCATCGGCATTCTCCGGGCTTTTCAAACACTTTCTGAGAATCAATAGCTTGTGAACGTCAGGGAAGCACGATCTCTCCGTTATCCATCGTGGCTGTTGCGCCGTCGAGCGTCGTTTCAGTCGTCGGACCATCAAGAAGCGGCGACGATGAATTCACCGACGAACCCTCCGACTGAACGGCCAGAAGCACATTCGTGAACCGCGCTTCCAGATAGTCCAGTCGGCTGGCCAGCTTGCGCACGTCGCCATCGACACGAGCGGCGCACAATCGTATGTCCGCAACGACGCTCGAAAGTTGCGCCAGCTTCTCATCCAGCGTCAGGTAACGGCGCTCTTCCAGCCTGCGGTACTCCGCTTCTTCGCACCGCCGCCGTAGGTCCGCCAGTAGTTCACGCGCCACATTCGGCCCGGTTGACAGGGAGACCTTCAGCGGAGTCGGATCCTGGTTCGCCGCGTCAAGAAGATGACGATAAAGCGCCTTCTGCGACTCGCTAGCTTCCGCGTCGGCAAAAAACTCCTCGGCCGTATGCTGATGATGGCGCAGCGCTCCGACGCATTCAGCATACGCCTCGTCCAGCGATGGCGGCGGTTCAAAAACCGCGCCGGCGGACTTCAGAAACGCGATGATCGAATCGACCGTGCGGCGCGGCTGGTCCATCAGGTCCTCGTAGTGAACGACCAGTCGGGACGCGTCGGTTGTGGTCTTTAACGCCGAACGCGTGTGGATTTCCCACAGCAGGAAGGCCGCGGCCTTGGGAAAACCGTCGCGCCGATACAGCGAATGCCAGACGTCCAGCGGATTCCGCACGCTGAGCAACGCCACGATCTCGGACATGAGCGGCCGCCACACCGGCAGCGTGATCGGCATGCGCGGATCTTTCCACATCCAGCTTGTTCCCGCCTCACACCAGCGCGCCACCGCGGCCCGCATCCGCGCTTCGAGGGCCGGCGGTATCCCGCCGCCGCTCACGCCTTCCAGCGGCGGGTCGCACCATATGCTGCCGTGCGCGGCGAGTATCGCATCGTTGATTTCGGCCAGATATTGCGGCTCCCAGTAGCCGCGCTCATTGTCGCGACTGGCCAGCATGAGCAGTTCCGGCGGATCGGTGGGGACGCCACACAGGTTGACCACTCGCGCCAGCAGCGAGGTGCCGCTTCGGTGCATGCCCAGTACCAGCACGGCCGGGCACGTCCGCGCGTCCCGGCTGTCCCCTCCGCGGGCGCGGACGGCTTCCTGAAGTTGCGTGGGCGACATCAGCGTTTCTCCGGAGACGCCTTCTGCTCCATCGAAGTGTAATCGACGACACGGCTCGTCCGAAACGCCTGCATCGACGAAACGTAAACTCTCGCGGCGCCGTACGCTGCAAAGTATATGGCCCGCGCAATGTTCAAGTCACGACGGCCGGCGATGGGAACGATCCCGATCCGCGCCCCAACCGGTCGCATTCCGCGCGCTTTTCATCCAGCCATTGACGATAAAGCTCGACGTGCTGCCGCGCTTCATCAACATGACAGTAGCGCTCGGCGGTCTTCAGCCCGTTCTGACGCAGCCGCGTGCGCAACCCGTCGTCGGACAGCAGCCGCAGCACGGCGTCGGACATCGGTTTCGGCCGGGCGGGCGGGACCATAAGACAGTTGTCCTCATGTCGGGCGTACTCGTTGATGCCGCCCTCGCTGGTCAGCACACATGCGGTTCCGCAGGCCATCGCCTCCAGCCCCGGCCGGCCGAAGCCCTGAAACAACGACGAGTCGATCAGCACGTCGCATGCGCCGATCAGTTCGGCCACTTTGTTGAGATCCTGAATGCGGCCGGCGTTGATCGAGGGGAACGGCAAATCGCTTGGCATTTCGGCATCGGTCGAACCGAAGAAGACAAACTCGACGTCGGGCCGAGCGGCGTGAACCCGCGAAAAAGTCTCTACTGCTTCCGCGAAGCCGCGCCGGCGATCATGCGGCCGAGCAACCGACACGATCCGCGGCGGCGTCCCCAGCCGGTCGCGGGTCTTGCGATTGCGGAAAATGCCGAGATCGAGTCCCAGGTGCACGATGTCACAGGGCGTGCCGTGGCGCGATTCGACCAGTTCTTTCAGCCAGCGCGACTTGACGATCCGCCGGTCGGCCATCGCATAAGTGCTGCGCGCCTTGCGGCGCGTTTCGACATCGGATGCAGGATAAAAATAGACCTCATAATCCTGAAGGAAATAGACGGACAGAAAATCGTATCGTTCCCGAAGCGCCGGCAGATAGTCATAGGCCGTCGTCCAGAACGTCGCGACCACTACGTCGCTCGGCGGAAACAGACGAACCAGCTCGTTGCGATCCGGAAACACCAGCGGCTGGGAAGGCAGATTGAAGCGCTCGGGATGCAGTTCCTCGGTGACGGTCACGACCCGTACGTCGTGCCCGGCGATCAGCATCTCGCGCGACAACTGCACGATCGACGTGATGCCCCCGCAGATCGGCATGTCGGCCACGAGAAACGTCACGCGCAGCCCGTCGCGGTGCGGCAATTGACGGATGTACCTGGCGGTCGGAAAACGCACGGCGCGCTGCTCGGGATCGAGAGCCGTGCGCGGCGTGCGCCGCGCCTGACGCAGCGCTTCGTCCGTCACCGGCGTCCCGGACTGCTCCCCATCGGCCTGGCCCTTCGTCGCCGAGGGGTCAGACGGCGTTGCGCTCAGATGCGCGCCGCCGTTCCCATCGCGCGACATCGCGGCCAGCAGCCGCGCCCCGCCGTTCAGCCTTCGCAGGGTGCGGAAGCGATTGCGTCGATCATCCCGATCCAGCGCATCGGCCAGTGGAAGGGACCATTCGGACGCCGCGATCGTATGCCGCAACACGGCGTCCCGCACGTATTGCAGCGGGTTGCAGCGCAAGAAAGCGCGGTAGTCGCGAAGGTATGCCTCTTCCCATCGCGCGTCGAAGATGCGCCGGTTAATGTGATAACGCTCGAGCCACGTGCCGAAAGAACCGCATCCCTTGTGGTAGACGAAGGCGTCGTCGGCCGCAACGACGCGCAGCCCCGCTTCGGTGTACCTCATGCACAGGTCCGACTCTTCGCAGTAGCCGCGGCCATAGACCGGGTCGAAGCCGCCCAGTCGCTCCACGTGGCGGCGCTTCATCAACATGCAGAAACCGACCGCGGTCGTAATGTTGGGATAGCGCCGCTTCGATGCCGACGCCACGCGCTGCGCCATCGTGTTGA
The DNA here is from genome assembly GCA_011525745.1 of Planctomycetaceae bacterium. Classification (GTDB taxonomy): domain Bacteria; phylum Planctomycetota; class Phycisphaerae; order UBA1845; family UTPLA1; genus PLA4. The sequence continues at coordinate 3,293 of WYBU01000061.1, forward strand.
GGTTCAGGCCCGGCGCCATTGGAACCGAGAGATTGACGCACATGTTCGACAGCGGATTGACAATCGCAATGCGCGGATCGCTCTCGGCGCATCGCACCATCCGCGACAGCCAGCCCGGAGCGACGATGACGTCGCTGTTCATCAGGCAGACGTATTCGGCCCGCGCCAGCTCCAGCCCGCGATTGCAGGCCGCGACGAATCCCAGATTCTGGTCGTTGCGATGCAACTCGACGCGGTCGTCGCCCGCGATCAACTCCCTCAGCGCCGCATGCGTCGCGGCGTTGGCCGAGTCGTCGATCAGCAGCATTCGATAGGGATAGTCGGTATTGCGACGAACGCTCCGCAGCAGGTCGCGGACGTAGTTCACGCCCTCATAGACCGGCACGATAATGTCGCAACTGCCCGCCCGCCCCTCCTCGCTCGCTGCCGTCGCCAACGCGGATACCCCGAATGCTTCGGCCGTCCGACCGTTGCCGCCGCACGCAGTCTCTTCGCGCGAAGTCGCCGTTTCGCCATGCCTCGCCTGAACCGCGGTTGCCGGTGCGGCCGCGCGGATTTCAACCGCTTCTTCGACCTCAACGTCGGCCGTCGTCTCTCGTCGCAGCCGTTCGAACCAGCGGCTCAGGCAGATCAGCTCCCACAGCGGCCGCGCAACGTTGACATCGAGATCGATGTGCGCGATGAGCAACGCTTCCAGCGCGCGGCGGTTGAACAAGCCGGTGTCGGCCAACGTCGCGCCAAGCACCGATTCGCGCGCAAACTCGCGCAGCGATCCGCGGAACCACTGATAGAGCGGTACGTTGAAGCCGTGCTTGACGCGATAGAGCATCCAGTCGGGAATGATGCCGCGCACCGCGTCGCGCAGAATCATCTTCCCGTGCTCGGGTCCGACCTTGAACGCGCCCGGCAACGTAAACGCAAACTCGACCAGCCGATGGTCCAGGAACGGCACGCGCCCTTCCAACGAGTGGGCCATCGTCATCTTGTCGAGCTTGGGCATCAGGTCGTTGCCCAGCCACAGCTTCGTGTCCAGCGCCAAGCCGGCCTGCAAAGGCGACACGTCCGGCAGATCGGCAATCGCCCCGCGTTCGATGCGGGAGGCGAACTGCTCCAGCCGGTCGAACGACGGCCGGCGGTCCGGATGAATCAGGTTCCAGATGAAGCGCGCATCCATCGCGTACGGAAAACGCGAAATGGGACTCAAATCGTCGTTTCGCGGCGCCGGCATGAACGATTCGAGCCGCGCCGACAGCGTCCGGCTTATCTCCCACCAGCGCGAAAAACGCTGCGCGCGCTCGCCATGCGACCGCTCCGCCGTCCCGAATACCAGCGGCCGATAGTACGGATAGCCCGCGAAAACCTCGTCCGCCCCCTCGCCGGTCAACACGACTTTGACCTCACGAGCCGCCGCGCGCGACAGCAGATACGTCGGGAGCATGGCCGGATCGGCGACCGGCTCGTCCATCGCCCACGAGAACTCCGGCAGCGCGTCGATGATCGCCTGTTCGGAAAAGTCGATCGTCAGGTGTTTCGCGCCGATGTGCGCCGCCATGCGCTCGAAGTACCCGGTCTCGTCGCAGTCGGTCATGCCGGGAAACCCGATCGAATAGGTTCGCACGGCGTGATTTGACAGTTTCGCCATCATGCACGCGACGATCGTCGAATCCAGTCCACCGCTCAGGAAGCAGCCGATCGGCACGTCGCTCATCATCTCGCGTTCGACAATGTCCCACAGCAGCGCGCGCAGCGCCGCGACGCGCTCGTCGCGCGCCACGCGGCCGTCCTCGGGCTTGTTCGGGAACTCCCAGTATCGTTCGATCGACGCGCGTCCGGCATCCCACGTCAACATGCAGCCGGCCGGCAGCTTGCGAACGCCGCTGACCAGCGTCTGATCGGTAGGCGTGAACTGGTACAGCAGATAGCCCCACAGCGCGGTCTCGTCGATCTTCGCCTCGACCCAGCCGCACTGTGCCACGGAACGCAGTTCCGACGAAAACGCAAAGCGTCCGTTCTGATCGACGTAATAAAGCGGCTTGACTCCCAGCCGATCGCGAACCAGATACGCTCGTCGCTCGCGGGCGTCCCAGACACAGAAGGCGTAGATGCCGTTCATGCGCTGAGCCAGACCGCGAACCCCCCACACGCCGGCCCCGTGAACAACGACTTCCGTGTCGCAATGCGTCGCAAACCGGCAGCCGCTCACCTCCAGTTCACGACGCAGGTCCTGATGGTTGTAACACTCGCCGTTATAGACCACCGCGTAGCGGCCGTCGACGCTGAACATCGGCTGATGTCCGCCGGCCACGTCGATGATGCTCAGCCGGCGCATCCCAATGCCGATCGAACCGTCGATGTGCACGCCGCGATCATCCGGCCCACGATGCGTCAGCGCATCGACCATCCGATCGAGCAGGGGCGGCGGAACGCCGTGATGCGGATTCGAAAACAGCAATCCGGCGATGCCGCACACGTCAAGTGATTCCTCTTCGGGATACGGGGAGGGATCCGGCGTCCGTCGGGGTTACGAAGATCGTTTTCGTCGCGGAAACAATCGCTCGCGAATGCCGCGAAACACCACGAGCAGCTTCCAGCCGAGCGTCGCTTCCATGACGGCAATGACATGCTGCAAATCCGTCACGTGCCGTGCCAGCTCGCCGACGCGCGACCGCTCGGCTTCGACGGCCGATTGAACAGGCTGCAACAGACCGCGCGCTTCCTCAACGGCGGCCGTGAGATTGGCCCGTTCGGCCTTCAGTTCCTCGATCTCGGCGGCCATGCGTCCGATCGTCTGCTCCGCGTCGCGGAGCTCGCCCGTCAGGTCGGCCACGATCCGTTCATGCTCCGCCTGCATCGCCTCTTTCTCGGCGCGGGCACAGGCCGATTGTTCGTCCGACTCTCGCCGCAGCGTCTCTGCGAAGCGCGACAGTTCGCTTCGCAGGTATCGCACGACGTCCCCCAGTGCGCGTTCCATTCGCGCTCCGCGGACGTAGGTCAAACACGACAGGAGGTCGTCGCCGGCGTGTCCATTCGTTGTGTGACCGTTCGACGAACGACCATTCGAACCAGCCGGCGGCTCGCGCAGCGGCAGACGGCTGGCCGTCAGCACGTGCCGAAAGGCCGGAAGGCCGTTGTCATCCATGCCGCCAAACACCGATTCCACGAGCGGCTCGAGTCCCAGGTCGGCGTCGTCCTCTTCACCGGCGAGGATCGCCAGGGTCGCCGTGCTTCGCCAGCGAGATACCGACCCAAGCGCCGTCGCATCGAGATGCGGGAAGTGCCCTGCCAGTTGTCGCCACGTCGCCTCGAGGTCGGGCAGCCCGCATTCCATCTGGCGCGCCAAACGCGGATGGTCCTTACCGCGCGTCTGTCGGTGGAGCCGATTAATCTGGCGGATCGCTTCGCAAACCTCGTCGCCCTGAAACGGCGCCACCACTACGACCGCGTCCTCGGCAACGCGGCATGCCTCGCGAACAACCGTCTCGCGCACCTGCCTCTGCATCAGGGTCAGTTCGTCGTAAACGACGACGCAACCGAAGCTTCGGTCGCCGAACGGCAGCATCGGCATGTCCGGCCAAGGCTCAATCCGCACGCGCTCGGGCAGCCCGATATCCTGCGGCGGCGTCGCGCACAACCACACGATTTCGCGTGATTCGGTATCGTGCATCAGGCGCGGCAGCCCCCCGCCGATCGCCAGCATCCGGCCACTGGAAGATGTGCCCGCAGGGACAATGCGCCGCAGCGCGGCGGCCAGCGCGCTGCGGCAGCGGATCGATTCCAATGCCGCGATTCCCAGTCCATGCTTTGTCCTGACCATCAGGGTCTGCCCTCTCGCTGAACCGCTCCCAAGCCCGCGTCGGCGATTCGGAAATGACCTGCCGACCGGCGGTTAAGGTGTGTGTCCGCACGCACCGAAACCGCCGCGCTCCTCTTTCCGGCCCGCCCGATCCCCTCCGGGAAAGCCCCACCCTAAGTGATTGGCAACGGTCGGCAACCGTCTCGACGGATTCTCGGCGCGTCCGGGAAACATGTCAAGAAAAACAGCGCCGATTCAGCGATTCTCGGATGGCTTTCTCCGTTTGCATTCAGCGTACCTCTTTGTCTACAATGGGCAACGTCGACATGCTTTTGGCACTCGTGTTGCCTACGTTGCAGGCGTGTCGACATCATGCCTGTCCTGGGGTGTCTGTCAGGGGAGATCACACCGTGAATCGCCGCTATGTTTCCCTCGCATTGTGCTTCGCTGTCGCTTTTCTGGCCGTTCCAAGTCTGGCCGCCGACCAGCCGGTTCCCGCATCGGTCGCCACGCCGCTTGAACCCGACGCGCTTTATCTGCGCGTGGGAACCGTGACGCTGGACGCCAACGCGTCGCTCCATCGAACTGCCGCTGCGCCGCTGGCGAACGGCGGCTGGTTCGTCATTCAGCTCGACGGACCGCTCTCGCCCCAGCGACAAAGCGCCCTGGCCGACGTGGGAGTGCGCGTAGGCCAGTACCTGCCGAGCAACGCCTTCATCGTGCGCCTCGAAAGGGGCTACGACACAACGCGATTGACCCGCCTCCCGTTTGTGCGCTGGCTCGGCGCCTACCAGCAGGCCTGGAAGCTCGATCCGGAAATCGGGCGGCCCCAGTACGCCACTCCCGAGCGTCAGGCCATGGCCCAACGCGGCGAGTTCGCCATCCTCGTTACTCTGTTCGACGGTGAGCCGGTCGCCGCGGTCGTGCCCACGATCCTGGGTCTGAAAGGCGCCGTCGTTCACTGGACCGAATCGCCAGGCGACAACGAACTGATCAGCGCGACGATTCGCCGGGCGGACCTGCCTGCGATCGCCGCCATCGAAACGGTGCAGTTCGTCGAAGAAGCTTCGGAACTCACGCCGCGCAACGATACCGACCGCTGGATCGTCCAGAGCAACATCCTCAACGTCACGCCGCTTTACACCAACGGCATCCACGGCGAGGGACAGATCGTCGGCGTCCTGGACACCAAGCTCGACATCAACCACTGCATGTTCCGCGACACCGTCCCTATCGGCCCCAATCATCGGAAGATCCTGGCCTACAACACCAGCACCGGCGCGCAGTTCCACGGCACGCACGTCAGCGGCACCGTCGCCGGCGACAACGGCGTCAACGACAACACGCGCGGCGTCGCCTATCTGTCCAAGATCGTTTTCAACGACATCCCCTCGTTCACCGAGACCGCGATGAACACGTCGCTCACGACGCATCACAATCAGGGGGGGCGCGTGCACACCAATAGTTGGGGTGACGACGGCACCACCGCCTACAACAGCCTCTGCCGCGGCATCGACCTGTTCCAACGCAACAACGAGGACAGCCTCGTGCTGTTCGCCGTGACCAACCTGAGCTTGCTGAAGAATCCCGAGAACGCCAAGAACCTCGTCGCGGTCGGAGCGTCGCAGGACGCCCCCAGCCAGGCCAACCACTGCTCCGGCGGCGCAGGCCCCACCAGCGACGGCCGCCGCAAACCGGAAATCTACGCCCCCGGATGCGCCACCAATTCCGCCAGCTCGGGTACCGCCTGTAACGTCACCACCGCCACCGGAACCTCGATGGCGTGTCCCGCCGTCGCCGGATCGGCCATGCTCATTCGCCAGTACTACACCGACGGCTACTATCCGACCGGCTTTGCCTCCCCATCCGACGGCTTCCTTCCCACTTCCGCGCTGGTCAAAGCCACGCTGCTCAACTCGGCCGTCGACATGACCGGCATCACCGGCTATCCCAGCAACCAGGAAGGCTGGGGCCGCGTGCTGCTGGACAACGCACTCTACCTCCCGTCCGACACCCGCAAGCTGGTCGCCTACGACGTGCGAAACGCCGACGGCCTGACGACCGGCCAGGAAGTCGAATACCAGATCAACGTCCTCGGCAACAGCCAGCCGCTGAAGATCACGCTGGTCTACACCGACGTGCCCGCCACCTCCGGCGCGGCCCAGGCATGGATTAACGATCTCGATCTCGAGGTCGTCGCCCCCGACAACACGCTTTATCGCGGAAACGTCTTCACCAACGGCCAGTCCTCCAGCGGTGGCGTCCGCGACGACCGCAACAACGTCGAGCAAGTCCACCGCAACAGTCCGGGCGTAGGCGTCTGGATCGTGCGCGTGCGGGCCTTCGCAGTGAACCAGGGCGGTCCCCAGGGATACGCGGTCGTCGCCACCGGCGACATTCAGGCCGAAATCCCACCGCTGTCGATTCATCTGCCCAACGGCGCTCCGACCGAAGTTTCGCCCGTGAACAACACCGACTTCGTCGTGCGGATCACGCCCGGATCGGAAAACATCGTTCCCGGCTCGCCGACGTTGCACCATCGCGTGGCCGGCGACACCGCGTTCCAGACATCGCCACTGACCTCGACGGGCGGCAATAACTATCTCGCATCACTGCCGCCGGCCGACTGCGGACAGACGCTGGAGTTCTACCTTAGTGCCGAGGGCGACGCAGGCTCGGTCGTGACCGAACCGGCCGACGCGCCGACGACGACCTATAGCGCCACGCTCGATTCGATCGTGACGCTCTTCTCGGACAACTTCGAGACCGATACCGGCTGGACCGTCGACAACGCCGCCGGCACCGGTGGGGCGTGGGAGCGCGGCATTCCGATCGGCGGCGGCGGCGCGCCTTCAACCGACTACGACGGCAGCGGCCGATGCTACGTCACCGGCCGTTTGTCCGGCGACGACGTTGACGGCGGACCGGTCCGCGTGATATCGCCCATCTTTGACCTCAGCGGCGCCGTGGACCCCACGATTCGTTTTGCGCGCTGGTTCTACAACAACAATCAGGACATCGACCGGTTGACGGCGGCCATTTCAAACAACGGCGGCCAGACATGGGTGATTCTGGAGCAGGCCACGCACGCGCCGAGTTGGTCGCTGCGCAGCTTCCGCATTCGCGACTACGTTACGCTCACGTCGCAGGTGCGCCTGCGGTTCAGCGTCGCGGACCAGCCGAACAACTCGACGACCGAGGCGGCCGTCGATGCGGTCTCGATAATCGATGACGTGTGCGCGTCCGTGCCATGCCTGAAGGGCGACATCAACAACGACGGCGTGGTGGATGGCGATGACACGCAGCGGTTCGTCGAGCTGCTGATCCAGGGCGGCGGCAGCCCGTACGAGTTGTGCGCCGGCGACGTGCAGTCGACGCCCAACGGCAGCGTCGGCGCCGAGGACGTGGCGAATTTCGTCGAGTGCCTGCTCGCCGGCGGCTGCCCGTAAGGAGTCACGCACAAATAGCCTGAACGATTATCCTGGGCGGTACGGGCATCTTGCCCGCTCCGATTGTCCTGGGTGGTAGGGGCATCTTGCCCGTTCTGATAATCCTGGGTGGTACGGGCATCTTGCCCGTTCCGATTATCCTGGGTGGTACGGGCATCTTGCCCGTTCCGATTATCCTGGGTGGTACGGGCATCTTGCCCGTTCCGATTATCCTGGGTGGTACGG
>WYBU01000062.1 GCA_011525745.1 Planctomycetaceae bacterium
CCGCTCGAATGGGGCACAGCCGCCCTCGGCTGTGTGTATCGAGCGTCACCCGCGGCGCTGGCGGCGCGGTTTGACCGCTCGAATGGGGCACAGCCGCCCTCGGCTGTGTGTATCGAGCGTCACCCGCGGCGCTGGCGGCGCGGTTTGACCGCTCGAATGGGGCACAGCCGCCCTCGGCTGTGTGTATCGAGCGCCACCCGCGGCGTTGGCGGCGCGGTATGACCGCCGCGCTGGCGCTTGCAGCTTGGATTTGCACGGGCTGCAAGCCCGTGACACGCGGACACAGCCGGGGGCGGCTGTGCCCCATTCACGGCCGGGGGCGGCTGTGCCCCATTCACAGCCGGGGGCGGCTGTGCTCCATTACGGAGGTGGTGAATGCACCGCGTCTGGACGATGGCGTTGAAGGACTTGCACATTCTGCGGCGCGATCGCATGGGGCTGTTCTGGGTGCTGATCTTTCCGCTGGTATATGCGACATTCTTCGGCCTCATCATGAGCGGAATGGGCAAGAGCCGCCGCGGCATCCCCATCGCGGTGTTCGACCAGGACCGCAGCGAGGGTTCGCGGGCGTTCGTCGATGAGCTGAAGAAGTCCGACGGCGTCGAGCTGCGCGAATATCCCGGCGTCGACGACGCCCGCGCCGACGTTCGCAAGGGCAAGATCGTGGCCTACGCGGTCGTCAAGAAGGGCTTCGGCGATTCGTGGGGCTTCTTCGGCGGCGAAGCGCCGCCGCTGGAAATCGGCATCGACCCCTCGCGCAAGGCCGAGGAAGGCATGCTCCAGGGCATGTTGCTCGAGGCCACGTTCAGGAGCATGGCCGAGCGGTTCTCGAATCCCGCCGCGCTGCGCGAAAAACTCCGCGGCGTGCCCGCCGAAATCGACGGCGACGCCGACCTCGATCCGATTCAGCGGCAGGTGCTCAAGACCTTTATCGGCAGCCTCGACGTCTTCCTGGGCAGCATCGATCCGAAAGTGTACGCCGAGGGCGGGCCGCGACTGGGCGGCGACGGCGGCATGAGGCTGCAAGTCACCGAAATCGACGCCGGCCGCAAGTTCAACCCGTTCGAGATCACGTTCCCGTCCGCCATCCTGTGGGCGATTTTGGGTTGCAGCGCGGGTTTTGCGATCGGGCTGGTCAAGGAGCGCGCCGCCGGCACGCTGCTGCGCTTGCAGCTCGCCCCGGTCACGCGGATGCAGGTGCTGGCGGGCAAGGGGCTGGCGTGTTTTCTGACGTGTTGTGTCGTGATTACGCTGCTGCTGGCCTTCGGTGCAACGTGTTTCGACGTGCGGATATCGCGGCCGTTTCACCTGGCGCTGGGGGCGCTGAGCGTGGCGGTGTGCTTTGTCGGCATCATGATGCTGATGAGCACGCTCGGCAAAACCGAGCAGTCGGTGGCCGGGGCGGGCTGGGGCTTCAACACGGTCATGGCGATGATCGGCGGGGGCATGGTGCCGCTGATGTTCATGCCCGACTGGATGCTGACGATCGGCAGCATCAGTCCGGTGAAGTGGAGCATCCTGGCGCTGGAGGGGGCGATCTGGCGCGATTATTCGCTGGGCGACATGATGCTGCCGTGCGGGATTCTGCTGTGCATCGGCGTGGCGGGATTCGCCGGCGGCAGCCGGTTGTTTGCGAGCAGGGAGTAGGCATGCAGCGGCGCATTCGCGGGAAGGGATTCCCGCGGAGCGTGGGTGCGAGGAGGGATTCTCGCACCAGCGACGTTGAACCTTTTCGTCGGCCCAACGGATTTCGGACCATCGTTGCGCGGAAAATCGTTGAAGGCGACCGGCACGATTTGATACGATGACCTCATTCGACGAAACGGGGCCGCAGCGTTTCGGACGTAGTCGGTCCGGATTTCATCGTTTGCCTCATCCGCATACGTTATCGTGCAGGGGAGTGGGGGAATCATGTCGATGTCACGGCCTCGCGGAATCGCGGACGGCATGGTCCGCGTGTCGTGTGTGCTGGCAAGCGTGGTTGTGTTGTCCTCAAACGCGGCGGCGCAGGATGCCGCCGATCCCGCCTTCGAAGCCCCGCAGACATTCGGCATCGACGACTACTCGACGCCTGTGTCGCCCAAGCCCGCCTCGCTCGCGCCTTCCGCGATGTACGGCGTCGCCCTGTTCGACCTGCCCGAGACGCGCCTGGCGCCGCTGGACATGCAGGCCGTGCAGGCCGAAGACGCGCTGCGGGCCGCCTTCGATAAAGTGCTGCGCTACGGCATCGGCCGCGATGTCGACGTCCGCGAATTCAACGGCGCGTGGTTCGACGTGCCCGGTGTCGGTTCGATCTGGGCCGCCGACATCGTGGCCGAAGGCGCGATCGGCCAGCGCGTTCACTTCACCGACGTGGACCTGCCGCCGGGCGCGGAACTGTACGTGTACGCCCTCGACTTGCCGGAGCGACTCGTCGGTCCGTACGAAGGGCGCGGCATTCACGGCGACGCTCAGGTCTGGTCGCCGTCGGTCTTCGGGCAACGCGTGCGGATCGAATATTTCGAGCCGCTGGATCGCAACGACGGCGTGCCGGCGGGGCTGCCGTTTCGCGTCGATCGCATTCAGCATTTGTATCTTGACCCCGTCCGGCGACAGGCCGAGCAAAAGCAGGGGGGCAACGGATTCGATCCGCGCGGCGCGGGACCGTGTCACAACGACGTGACCTGCTACCCGGCGTGGGCCAACACGGCGCGGGCCTGCGCGGGAATCGGCACGATCAACAGCGATGCGCTCTACTGCTCCGGCCAGATGCTCAACGCGCAGAACAGCGATCTGACGCCGTACTGGCTGACGGCCAATCACTGTCTCAGCACGCAATCGGCCGCGTCCAACGCCGAAATCTACTGGCTCTATCAGACCAGCACCTGCAACGGCGCGCCGCCTTCGATCGCCGGCGTGCCGCAGTCGGCCGTCTGCACGCTGCTGTCGACCGGCAGCGCTTCGGACTACACGTTGTTGATGATCGAAGGCGCGATCCCCGGCGGGCTGTCTTGGGCGGGTTGGACTTCGGCGGCCGTGCCGGACGGTACGGCGTCGGCGTGTATTCATCATCCGTCGGGCGATTACAAGCGCATCAGCTTTGCGACCAAATCGTCCAACACCGGTTGCGGCGGCGCGAACCACGTGCGGATGAACTGGACGGACGGACCGACCGAGCCGGGATCGTCCGGATCGGGCGCGTTTCGCTCGGACACGCAGCAGCTTTTCGGCCAGCTTCACTGCGGGCCGTCGGCCTGCGGGAACGAGACCAACGACGACTACGGCGCGTTCGTCTCGACCTATCCCAACATTTCCTCGCTGCTCGCCGGCGGCAGCGACGACAGCCTCGAACCCAACGACACCTGCGCGGCCGCCCGTGCCATGACGGCGGGCACGTCCAACGGTCTGGTCGTCAAGAGCACCGACGAGGACTGGTATCGCATGTCGCTCAACCCCGGCCAGCAGCTTACGGCGACGCTGACGTTCACCCACGCTTTCGGCGACATCGACTGTCAGCTTTACAGCGCGTGCGGCGGCTCGATCGTCGCCTCGGCGACCAGCGCCACCAATAACGAGACGCTCAGCTACACGCACGGCGGCGGCGCGGCTGCGGACTATTTTCTGCGCGTGTTTCTCGCCTCCGACACGCGCGCCACGTACAACATGACATTGTCGACTTCCGGCGGCGGACCGGTCGGCAACGACGCCTGCGCCAACGCGACACCGATCGGCAACGGAACGGTCAACGGCTCGACCAGCGGCATGAGCAATGATGGCTCGGCCGCCTGCGGAAGTTCTTCCAGCACGCCGGATGTGTGGTACGCCTACACCGCGACCTGCACCGGCACGCTGTCGGTGAACACCTGCGGTTCGGGATACGACACGGTCGTTTCGGTGCACGGCGCGTGTCCGGGTACGACCGGCAATCAGCTTGCGTGCAACGACGATTGCAGCGGCGCGGGCGCGCCGTGCGGCGGCCTGGCGAGTTGCCTGACGACCAGCGTCGTGCAGGGAGCGACCTATTACATTCGCGTTTCGGGCTACAACGGCGCGACGGGAAGCTTCACGTTGACGACCTCGTGCAGCGGCAGTTCAGCGCCCGCCAACGACAACTGCGCCAACGCCGCGGCCGTCGGCGACGGCACGACCGCCTTCAGCACCGTCGGGGCGACGACCGACGGGCCGAACGAGCCGAACGGCTGCGACTTCTTCAGCTACACGCAGATCGGCAACGACATCTGGTTTCGATACACGGCGTCGTGCGGCGGCGACGTGACGGTTGATCTGTGCGGCAGTTCGTACGACACGAAGATCGGTGTTTATTCCACGACGTGTCCGACTTCGCCCAACACCGTGTTGGCCTGCAACGACGACTTCGACTGCAACGGCAACGGCTCCACCTCCGACGACGGCTTTGTATCGCGCGTCACGTTCCCCGCCGTCGCCGGCACGCAATACCTGCTGCGCATCGGCGGTTACAACGGCGCGACCGGCGGCGGCACGATGACGATTTCGTGCGCTTCGACGGGCGTGCCGATCGCCGCGTTCACCGCGACGCCCAATCCGGCGGCGTGCAATCAGACGGTCACGTTCAACGGCGGCGGCAGCAGTCACACGAATCCCAATCGGCAGATCGTGGCGTGGGACTGGGACCTCGACGGCGACGGCCAGTTCGACGACGCCGTCGGCGCGATCGTTACTCGGGCCTATCCGCTTTACGGCGCGTACACGATCGGCCTGCGCGTCACCGACAACGGCAATCCGCCGCTGACCGACGCCGAGAGCCTGGTACTGAACGTGAGCCTGGGCAATCTGCCTCCGGTGGCGAATCCCGGCGGGCCGTACAACGTCGCGGCGCAGGGGAACGTGACGCTCAGCGGCGCCGCGTCGAGCGATCCCAACGCGGCGTGCGGCGATTCGATCGTCGGCTATGCGTGGGACCTTGACAATGACGGTCAGTTCGACGACGCAACGGGTGTGACGGTGAATCTGACGTGGAGCACGATGCAGGCGCTGGGCATCGCGACGCTGGGGCCGCACACGATTCGGCTGCGCGTGATCGATGAGTTCAATGCGACCGGAACGGCGTCAACGACGCTGACCGTCGTGTGCGGCGGCGCGGCGACGGGAGACCTCAACGGCAGCGGCGCCGTCGACGGCGACGACGTGCAGTTGTTCGTGGCGGCGCTGGTGGGCGGTTCGACGAATCCGGCCCTGGTGTGCCCGGCGGATTTCAGCGGCAATTCCCAGATCGATACGGCGGATGTGCCGGGCTTTGTCGCGGCGCTGCTGGGGCCGTAGGGCCGTGGGCGCGTTATTGATCTTTCGATCGTCCTGGTGATGCATCAGAGCGGCGAAGTGTCAGCGTGCGGGATCCGCGCTGACGCGCGCGCAATTGCACCGCACGCATACGATTTCGGCCGCCCATCGCCCGAGCGCGTCGCGCAATGATGTGCACTCGTGTGCGTTTGCCGCGTCCATGAGACGAAAATCTCGCATCGACGCGCACGCCGGCCCGCGCCCGGAAATCTGATATCATTTTCGCGGCCGTGCGTGGCGACGCTCGATGCGTCGCGCGCCTTGAATCACGGAACCCCGGCATGTCCGATCCCATGAACCACGAACGCCACGCGGAACTTGTCCGCCTCGTCGAGCAGCACGGACTTGTTGCGATGATGGAAGCGATGATCACTGCTGCGCAGCGGGCGGCACAGCACCGCCAGGCCGAGGCCACCTCCCATCGCCAGAACGAAAACCACGGCGTCGATCAGACGTATCACCGCCTGATAGGCTGCGCCACCGACGAGGAACACGTCGCGTGCGAGCTGCTGAAGTTGCTGGCGCATTACACGCGAAACGCGCATGGCCCGCATTGGACGTGAACGGCAGGGTCTGCTGTGCGGAGCCGTCAGCCATCAGCCGTCAGCGAAGAGCTTTATGCCCCAAGCCCTGGAACGTAACCTGCGGGCAGTTGTCAGTTGCCTGTTGCAGGACGGTGGACGACATGGACGGCATGGACGGCATGGACGAGGTGGACGCGAAACCATCGTGTGGCCGGCAGGGGATTGCAAATCACCTTGTCGCTTCGTCGCTCTTGACTTTACGCTGCGTGCCTTCGTCCCTTCCCCGCCTTTGCGGGGACGCCTTCGTGCCTTTGTTTCGACGCCTTGTCTTTTCGACTTTCGACGTCTACTTCCCGATGCAAAACCTCGAAAAGATGCGGTCGTAAAGCTCTTCGACGTCCGTTCCGCCCGTCAGTCGCGCGAGGCGCGCAGCGGCCCCGTGCAACTCGGCGGCGATCAGTTCGGCGCCGGCGCCGGCCGCATCATGACCGGTGGCGAGTTCCACGGCGCGTTCGATGCACGCCGCCGCTTCGCTCAAGGCGTGACGCAAATCGGCCGACAACACCACGACATCCGGCCCTTCCGGCGTCGATAGATGCAGCCGCTCGTCCATCCGCTCGCGCAGCGCATCGCAGCCGGCGCCGGTCAGCGCGCTGATCAGCAGCGGTGCGATCCCACACTGCCTTTCCAGCCGTTCCGCGGCCAAAGCTGCCTGGTCATCCGTTACCGCGTCTCGCTTGTTGGCGACGACCTGCCACGACCGATCTCGCGGCGGGGCGACGGGATCGTCGAGCGACGTGACCCACACGGCCAGCTCCGCCGACTCCATCGCGCGCCGCGCCGCCGCGTCCGCGCGTTGAGTCACGCCGCGTTCGGACATCACGGCGGCATCGCGATCCGACCGGCCGTCCGCCCGCTCGGCAGCCGCGCCGCCGGTGAATACCCCCGCCGTGTCGCACAACATCGCCTCGCCGTGGGGCAGCGTGATCGACGCGCACAGCACGTCGCGCGTCGTCCCGGCCAGCGGCGAGCAGATCGCCCGATCCACGCCCGTCAGGCGGTTCATGAGCGTGCTCTTGCCGGCGTTGGGCGGACCGGCCAGCACGATTCGCGGCGGCTCGGCCAGTCGCTCGACGCGCTGGTCCGACGCCGCCGCCGTGCTCAAACGCTCGGCCACGCGTCGCAGGCGTTCGACCAGCTCGTCGCGCGAAATGAACTCGATGTCCTCGTCGGCGAAGTCCAGGGCGGCTTCGACGAGCGCCCGCAGATCGTCCAGCTCGTCTCGGGCGGCGTCGGCGTCGCGCGACAGCGCGCCGTCGAGCAGTCGCCGCGCAGCGCGTAGCTGGCCGTCGGAACGGGCGTGAATCATCTCGGCCACACCCTCGGCGCGCATCAGGTCCAGCGCGCCGTTGTGCAGCGCCCGCGAGGTGAATTCCCCCGCTTCGGCCGGCCGCGCGCCGGCGGCGAGCAGGGCGTCCATGACCAGGGCCAGCAGACCGGGCGATCCGGGCACGTGAATTTCGAGCACGTCTTCGCGCGTGTAGCTGCGCGGCGCGCGGAACAAAAACGCCGACGCCGGCAGCTCGAGACGCTGACCGAGCTTGAGGCGACCTTCGAGTCGTGAGTGACCGGCGCCGTCCCAGGACGCCGCGTCATTCGGACAGAAGCAGCCGCGCGCCGCCTCGATCGCGCGCGGCCCGCTGAGGCGCACGATCCCCCGCGCCGAGGCGCCCGGCGGTGAGCTGACGGCGGCGATGGTGTCAATGTACATCAGAATTCGGCATCGTTTGCCATGCCGCATGAAGCCGTCAAAGTGTCACGGGCGTCCCGCCTGTACGTTCCACGGGCGAGGCGTCCGTACCACGCTTGATGCACCCATGCCGACGCCTGGCCGGAAAGGCTATTCTCCTGAACTGGTACAGTCCGACACGCGGCAGCACGGCTCCTTCGGCGTGTTCGCCTTCAGCAGCGGACTGCGAATCTTATTGCAGTGAAAGCCCGCCGACAGCCCGGGCGAGTATTGCCCCGGACAATTCGGCGGCGTACTCCGCGGTGACATGATGCAGGGCAGATCGTCGTGACGCAGGCCCAGGGCGTGGCCAATCTCATGCGCCAACAGTCGCGTGGCCGGCGGATTCATTGGATCGTTCATGCAGTCGTCGATGACCGCGTCGGCAATGATGATCTTCGCATGCTTCGTTCCGCTGCCCGAAGTGACGCCGTCGCCCGCTGCGTGATGCGGTCCCGTGTCACCGATCAGAAACTGCTCGACGAAAAACACCTCGACGCAGTCGTTCTCCCCCAGGGGATCGATCTGGGCACGAAGTTCCTGGCGCTCGTTGAATCCCTCCGGTGTGTCGAAATTCTCGATTAGCAGATATTCCGTCACGTCCAGGAATTGGACCGGCTGCCAGACCAGATCGATGCAGCACTTCGCCCAGATGGCGTTCGCCTCGGCCTGAAGCGCGGCGAACGAACTGCCGGCAGGGTTGTTGCCGTTGTTGTCGCGCACGAAAATCGGCTTCAGACACAGCGTACGCTTGTTTTCTCGGAGTCGCGGCGGGCAGTCCGTCGGCTCCGTGAACGTCTTGAGCGTCATGGGGATGTTCGTGACGGGTACGTGAACGCGGGTGACCGAGTCGCCGATCGACTCGATCACGTCGGCCGTCAATTCGCCCGACAAATCCACCTGCGTGATGCCTTCGCTCAGCGCCATCGTCGCGGTCACAAAGGCCGAGAAGAATTCTGTCGCGTGCGGATCGACGTCCGGTTGAGGCTCGGGATCCTGGCTCTGGCCGAATAGCTCGTCCGCCAGCGGATACGCCACATCCAAATCGGCCGTCGCGTTGAAAACGCCCATCTGCATGTTCCAAGTGCCCGATCCCTTGCCCGGCCGCAGCAGAATCGACATCCCGCCCGTCTGGCCCGCTTGCGTTGGAACGGAAGTCGTGCCCAGAATCAGCTCGTCGAGAATGACCGAGCGGTTGCCCATTGCGTCCGGCGCTCCCACCAGCAGCCGCATTTCGCCCTCGACCATCGCCGGTTGATCGCCCATGTCGGTCGTGATCGTCGCGGGTATCGGACCGAAGTGCGTTTGGTATCGCTGCGGCACGCTGAGCAGGGCGGCAATGAACAACGCCGTGTCGTCTCCGTCGAGTTTGTCGTTGAAGTCCATGTCCGCGCAGCCGCAGGCGCTGCCGGGCGCCATGTCCTGCACGCAATCCAGGTGACCGCGTATGTCGTCGCCGTCGATTGTGCCGTCGCCGTTCAGGTCGCCGGGCGTCGATCCGCAGATCAGCGTCGGCGCGGCGAACGCGCGGAAGTCGTTGAATACGTCGAAGCCGATGTAGGGAATCGCGCCCGGATTCGTCGCCGTCCAGGTGGAACTTACGTTGTAACGATCGGCCCCTTCCGGCGAGATCTCCCATGCGAGATTCGTCATGGCCGCCGGCGTAAAGGCGCCGTCGTTCAGCACGCCGACCGCACAGGCCTGATGCGTGAAGTTCAGCGCGGCGTCGACCAGCGTGCCCGTGCGGTCCACGTCGACGCGGCCGATGCTCGACGGATACATCGTCCGGAACCCGTTGGGCGCGGTCCGGACGTGGCTGATCGTCTGCAGCGCCACGTCCGTCGTCGGGTCCGATACCGCGTGCGGTTGGATCACGAACGACTGATTCAGCGTGATCGTCGCATCGGGCGGCACGCGCGGATTGATGAACGACAGATCGCAGGCCACTCGGGCATGTTGACCGTCAATCTGATGAACGCCGGAGAAATCCGTCGCGCTGGCAATCGGCACTCCGTTGACCAGCATCTGCGTCCGGTTCACGTCCAGTGCCAGGTTGATGCGGAATTGCTGCGTCCCGGCCATCGACGCGTCCGCGCGGATTTCTGCCGCCGGACCCACTCCGCTGATGCTGCCCCCCACCGCCGTGGCCGCCCGGCCCGAACCGCTCGGGCACGAAAACTGCGCCGACTGGCTTGTGTCGGCGCACAGGATCGTGCCGGCCGCCGCGCGTCCCGGCGAGCCGTCGGCAAACGTGCCGTCGAGCAATGCGGTCGACTCGTTGGCTGCTCCGTTGGCCGACAGGCCCCACGTGCGCGTCAGGCGCATCAGCGTCAGCGATTGTCCTGCGTCGAGCGAGACCGCCACGCTGTCCATGACCGGCGTGGTCTGATGGGGCGCGCCCGGCAACGTCACGCAATCCCCCGGCGCGACATCCGCGTCGCAAACATGCGGAAAATTGTCGCCGCCGCCGGGATCGGCCACGGACCACGCGCCGCTGCGAAGATCGTTCGGCCCTGCAATTACAGCCGGCAGGTCGGCGGCGTTCCAGGCTTGAACGATCAGCGATCCATTCCAACCCTGATCGTGGCGATTCGTGAGGACGTATGAGATCGTTCTCTGGTCGCCGGGGTGGGCGCGAAACACGCCGCTGCCCGACACGATGCTGACGCACAGTTGCGGCATGGTGGGATTGCCCGCGGCCGGGTCCTGCACGCTGATCGTCTGATCGCCGGTCTGCTCGATGATGCTGCCGTCGCTGAATGTCACCCGCGCGGTGACGACCACGTCGCACAGCCGCGCCGGTCCGGCCGGGATCGGAACGTTGATGGGAATCTGCGTGAACCCCTCGACCAGCGTGAACGGACCGAACACGGTCGGCCCCGACGACGGACCCGGCGTGCAATTGAGATTCGCCGTCATGGTCACCGTCGGATTGCCGGCGGGGCAGTTGCCTGCCAACGCGATGCGGTTAACAAAGTGCATCGTGTTGACGAGAACCGTGGTCGCCTGACCGGCGATGACGTTGCCGTCGGGCACGGCCTTGGAAAACACGTAGGTTCTGCCGCAAAAGATCTGCGGCGGCGTGCCGAACTGAGCTTCAGCCGTCGCGGGCCACAGCAGCAGCCCGACAACCGATGCCGCCGCGACGCGCGCATGTCGCCTTGAAACAAACTTGCACGAAATTGTCGATCCCTCAATCACTGGCCGCATGGATACGCCCTCCCCGAGTGGACAGGGGGCCGTGTACGCGCGCCGTCGCTGAACAAGGCCCGGGTTCAGGGCAACCTTGGTCCGCACCTCCTTGCACGTGATGACATCGAATCGCAACCTGCGCGCAGGCTGCGTGACACCGTGAATACGACGCGCTGCACCGCCTTGAATGAGCAATTCAGCGCAAACGGCCGGCGGCGCTGCGGGCGCGGCATGATTGGCGCCGACGCCCGCGTTTATTGAATGGGCATTCCCCGCGATTCCGGCCCGAAGCGCTTATCTTAACCATGGGGCGCGTGTCAAATCAATAAAAACCGGGGTGGTTTTCGCCGGAGTTGAGCAGCGCGGCGCCTCCGCGCCTCGGCGCCGTGCCGCTTACGATCCCACGGCGCCGGCGCCCGGCCAAGTGAAGTGGCCTTCAGCTGGCTTGCCCTGTCACGTCGAATGGCGGCAGGATCGAGCCGTCGCGCGGCATGTTGTCGCGCCACCATTCGAGATGACATTCGAGCTTCGGAATGAAGTCCGGATCGGGCCGCCACAAAAAGCCCGACAAGTCCGTACGGCCCTCAAATCCGCCGGCGTCTGCCGCAAGCCAGCCAACCCTCACCTACCGCCAGCAACGCGGCGCTGGCCGGTTCGGGGATCGGCGAGAAATAGAATGCGCCGATCGAAGCGAAGTAGGACTGGCGATCGAAGATCACGTAGTCTATCGGCGTTGAGGAGACGATGCCGAGGAAGTGCCCGGCGCCGCCGCCGATGTGATATGTCCGGGCAATCAATTGATTGGTTTCGTCGTAGGCGTACAGGTAGCTGCTGCCACCGAACGCTCCGCCGGCCGCAAGCACGGGTTCGAGGGGATCCGCAACAATCCACGTCCGAGACGTCGGAACGGGCTGCGGAACGATCGCATCCAAATGGAACCCGCTGATCGGATTCCCCGCTAGTTCAAGTATCCCGGCTGGCGCAGAAAAATGGACTCCGTGTGCGTCATAGTTATAGCTGGCAGTAATCTGAATCCCAGGTTGACTGGGCTGTCCGTTGGGCTGCGTTTCAAAGTCGATGCTCGTCAGCGCACCCGCGGTCGCCACGAAACCAGCGTAATCGTTAACAAAAGTCTGGACGTCGGCGTGAACAACCTGGGCGACGTACAAAACACCCCACAGAAACCATCCGCACGTTTTCATGGAAAAAGCCTCCCGGTGCACAAATAAAGGGCGCCAAGCAAGACTGGTCCGGGCGGCCGATGCCAATAGGCCCCGGCACCGTGTGACTAAGGTCTTCCTCGCAACGTGTACGATCCCGACGCGCGCTGTTACCACAGACCTAACTGGCAGCCGCGCTTTTTGAACAGTGCATGACGCTGCCACGGCTCCAGTAGCTGCACCTCCCGTTCCAACAGCCAGTCTCGAAGCGCTTCGAATCGCTTGCCGCTGCTCTCGGGCCCGCAGTTCTCATTCTGCTGCTGCGACTCACCGTATTGCATCTGCTCGATCTCGTCGCATTCGTCGGGAATGCCGTTCGTGTCGGCGTCCTCGGATTGTTCCAGCGCAATGTCGCACAAATCGAGCGTGTCATTGGTGTTACAGTCCCAGGCCGTGCCG
>WYBU01000004.1 GCA_011525745.1 Planctomycetaceae bacterium
ATCCGCAGTCATGACAGGGTCTCCTGATTTTGGCTTCAGGAGAGCGCGCTCCCAACATTGCCTTCCAAGGACCCATCGGCTCGACACCCCAAAAAACTTGAGCAACAATAGCGCTGTCGTATTAGAAGATCCGATCATGGCGGACCTCGATTCTGTTCGAGTCGACTAAGGACGTGCGAATTCCGGTCCCGCGTGCATTATAATGTCGGCCATGTCTGCGGTGAATCCGAAAATGCTGGACGCCGCAACGATCGAGGGCCTGTGCCGTCAGGCCGCCGGGGGCAATGGCGACGCGCTCGAGCAACTGCTGTGTCATTACCATCGGCGCCTGATCGGCTTTGTCCGCCGTAAGATCGGGGTGCAGTGGCAGGCCAGAATCGACGCCGAAGACGTGGTACAGGAGGCTTACGTCGCGGCGTTTGAGTCGATTAGCGGTTTCAATTACGGCGGCGAGGACTCGTTCTACCACTGGATGACGCGCATCATCGACCATCGCTTCTACAGCCAGGTGCGACAACTGAGCACGCAGAAACGCAGCACCGCTCGCGAAGTCACTCCCGCCGGCAGCAGTTACAACGCCATGCTCGAACGGTGTTTTCGCGACTCGACGACGCCCAGCCGCCTGGCGCAACATGAAGACGCGGCCGGCGCCCTGATGAACTGTATCGCGCGGTTGCCCGAGGAGTACCGCGAGGTGGTTCAGCGGGTTTATCTCGATCAGGAGCCGATGTCGCGGGTCGCCGCGGACCTGAAGCGCACCGAAGACGCGGTGCGCCGCATGGCCGGGCGTGCGCTGGAACGACTCGAAGCATGCATGGGGCGGGCGTCGCAGTATCTGAGCCGACCGAGTTGAGCGCCTGTAACGCGTGGCACGCGCTTGTAGCCCGTGCGAAATTTCGCTTGGCACGGGCTTCCGGCCCGTGCGAGTCCGTGCCGCAAGCGCCAGAGTTGCGGCCATCAGAGCCCCACAGCGCCAGTAAGCGAGATCCGCACGCCGCGCACTCCGGCGACTCGCTCACTTGTGCACGCGCCCCAACCGGTCGGTGCGAACGACGTCATCCGCAGCATCGCACGGGCCGACAACAAGCCATGTCGCCCCATCCCGCTCGCTTACGCTTCGCGGCTCCGAATGGAACCCACGCGCCATCGACTGAGATGATTGGGCACAGCGCCCCTGCTGCGTCCGCGTGGCACGGGCTTCCAGCCCGTGTCCGGTCGCGAAACTGCAAAACGCGCCAATCCTGCTAAGGCAGTACCGTCCGACCCCCATCCGCACGCCACGACCCTGCACCTCTCCGCCCCTTCGACACCGCATCGCTTTTTTCGCGCCGGTTTTCGCCCCCGTCGGCTCTTACCTCTTTGGGAGAACCCAAACCCCGATTCCCGCCGGGCCGCTCTCCCCGGCGGGACCGGGGAGGGTCGTTCGGCGGGGTTCTCCCATCGGGCCTCATTTCACGAAAGGAGACGGATCATGCGAAAGATCATGCTTCAGATGTGGCTTGTTCTGTTGACGCTGAGCGGTTCAACGGCTGCGGTGATGGGACAAAGCGACCGCGCCTTCAGCTACCAGGGTGAGATTCGCGATGCGGCCGGCGCCTTGGTTGCTGATGGTCCATTCGACATGGAATTCCGACTCTTTGACAGCGTATGGAGTAGCGGGAGCGGGCAATCAGCGAGGTCCCGTACGTGTAGGCCTCGACATTCCTGTAACGCGCGGGCGCTTCAGCGTCGAGGTCGATTTCGGACCGGTAACGTACGGCGACAAGAACCTGTGGCTCGAGGTCAAGGTGCGGCGCGCCGGCATGGTTCCACCCGAGGCCTTCATTACGCTGCCGCGACAGAAGATCTTGAACCAGCCGGCATCGCTCGGTCTGGTTTATCCCATGATCGCAGGCGCGGAAACGATTGCGCCGCTCGGCCTGCTCAATCTTGTCAATCTCAATGATGCCGCAGACGGGGGACCGGTCATTTCAGCGACTGCAAAGGCGCCGTCGAGGGCCGCGGTGATCGGCAAGGCGGACGGCGCACAGGGGATTGGCATCCGCGGCGAAGCGAATAATGGCGCTCTGGCAATAGGTGTGAAGGGAGATAGTACTGCGGGCATCGGCGTCAGAGGGACCAGTACGGCGGCAGGCAATGGCGGCGTCGAAGGGCGTAACGACAACGCGGATGGATTCGGCGTGAAGGGAGATAGTACTGCGGGCATCGGCGTCAAAGGGACTAGTGAGGCGGCAGACAATGGCGGCGTCGAAGGGCGTAACGACAACGCGGATGGATTCGGCGCGAAGGGAGATAGTACTGCGGGCATCGGCGTCAAAGGGACTAGTGAGGCGGCAGGCAAAGGCGGCGTCGAAGGGCGTAACGACAACGCAGATGGATTCGGCGTGAAGGGAGATAGTACTGCGGGCATCGGCGTCAAAGGGACTAGTACGGCGGCACTCATGGGCGGCGTCGAAGGACGTAACGACAATGCGAATGGAAGCGGCGTGGCGGGACGTAGTATTGCGGGCACCGGCGTCACTGGAACCAGCGCCGCTGCCAATCGCGCGGGTGTTTCCGGTTTTTCTCCTGGCGTGGCCGGCGACGGTCTCATTTCCGCAGGTGTAGCGGGTATTAGCCTGAATGACGTCGGCGTATTCGGTGGTAATGGAATCCTGACTGCGATTCCGCTCCCAGATATGCCCATCGGAGTTGTGGCCGATACCGCGACCGGAATTGGCGTCCTGGGCTACAGCGGCTTGACTCTCGGCTCCGGCGTTGTGGGTCGATGCGACGGCGTATTTGGCGACGGACTGCTCTCCGCCGGAATCGATGGGGAAAGCTGGAACGATGTCGGTGTGGGTGGAGCAAGCGTTAACGGTGTCGGCGTCGCCGGCTGGTCGATCAACGGTTGGGGCATCTACGGAGTGCGCAATGCGGGCACGCTGCTGCCGTCGCTCGCCTTCGCGGCGGCCATCACCGGCGACACGGACGCCGGCAACGGCGTCGTGGGCACCAGTGCAGCCAACGGGGGCGCCGGACTGTTCGGCGACTGCCCCGGACCGCTCAGTGCGGGGGCGCGCGGCATCAGCGCGTTTGGCGTTGGAACAGTGGGAGACACGACGACCGGCATCGGCGTGCTCGGCCGTCGCGGCGTCGTAACGGGCATGGCGCTGATCAACCCCGCGGCCATCGTCGGCGACACATCGGTCGGCGACGGCGTCACGGGACTGGCCAGTTTCTTCGACACCGCCGGTGTCGTCGGGCGATCCAGCCACGCGCTCGGCTACGGCGTCGTAGGCATCAACCACGCCGGCGGCCTGGCCGGCAACTTCTTTGGCAACACGCTGGTTCAGGGTGATTTCCACGCGACCGGCACGCTGACGGCGGGGGTAAAGAATTTTGAGATCGACCATCCGGCTGATCCAGACAACAAAACGCTGAAGCACGCCTGCATCGAAAGCGATGAGATGGCCAACATCTACAGCGGAAACGTAACCACCGACGGTCAGGGGACGGCCATCGTGGAACTGCCGGCCTACTTCGAAGCGCTGAACGCCGACTATCGCTATCAGTTGACGGTCATCGGACAGTTCGCCCAGGCGATCGTGGGGGATCGGATCAGGAACAACCGATTCACCATTCGCACCGACAAGCCGGGCGTCGAGGTCTCGTGGCAGGTCATAGGCATCCGCAAGGATGCCTACGCATTGGCCAACCCGCTGGTGGTCGAACGCGACAAGCCCGCTGACAAGCGCGGCAAGTATCTGCACCCGCAGGCGCACGGAAAGTCCGCGGACATGGCGTTCTACACATCCCCGGGGCCGTTCACCGGCGAACCCTGCACCGCCGAATTGACCGCCAATCCGGGCGGTCGCAGCGACGAACCCATCACGGAGCTGCCGGATATCACGGCGGGCGGACCGATGGGCCGCCTCATCGATCGGCCGCCGCCGCCGGCCGGCGCGGCGGGCGCGACCCCGCCGCCACACGAATTACCCGTCACTATTGAGCTGTTTTCCGGGCTGATTCCGCCCCAGCACACGTCTGAGTCCACGGCGGAGTGACAACGTCCGACTCGCCCTCGAGCGAAAGGAGTGACTCAGATGTTTACGCATCACGCATCGCCGAACGCGACCGGTACAACTGCACGCGAAATCGACCGGCGCATCATCGGTCTGGGACGGCACTCATTCACAACGATCCTCGGAGCGACCGTCGTCATCGTGATTCTCGGCGTCAACGGCGTTGCTCTCGCACAGGTCTATGACATCTCCTGGAACGTCATCGCCTGCGGCGGCGGGGAGGCAATCAGCGCAGACTATTCTGTGAATTGCACGATCGGGCAGGCCGTCGTCGGCTCGGTTTCCAGTACCGATTATTCACTTGATGTCGGATACTGGGTTTCCAGCGTCGATTGTTCGGTGGGTACGGGCGCTGACTGCAATACGAATTACGTCAGCGACACTTGCGACATTGCATTCGGTACCTCGGCAGACTGCAATACGAATGCAATTCCAGACGATTGCGACATCGCGGCCGGCGAGTTGCATGATGCGAACGGCAATGGCGTGGCCGATGAATGCGAACCGCCGCCGTGTGCGACGTGCGCCAGTGACTTGACCGCCGACGGCCTCACCGACGGCGACGACATCCAGTTGTTCATGCACTGCCTTCTGACCGACCCGTCGCCGGCTGGATGCGCCTGTGCCGACATGGACACCGATGGTGATGTGGATCACGACGACGTCGCGGCGTTTGTCACTCAATTGCTGACAGGCGGCGCGTGTCCGTAGCGTCCCGGATGACGGCGGTGGAAAAACGCCGGGCCTCAAGCCGCATGGGGCGATCTTCGAGCGAGCCATCGCTCGTGGGTCGCCCGTGCGTTTTTGCTGAGGGCCCGTCCGCGCGGCACGGGCTTCCAGCCCGTGCGAATCCCAGGCGCAAGCGCCAGCGCTGCGGCCGTTCAGAGCCGCGCAGCGTCAGCAAGCGGGATCCGCACGCCGCGCATTCCGCCAACACGCTCCCTTGCACACTCCCGCCCCAGCCTGTCGGCGCAAACGTCGCCAACTTCGACATCGCACGGGCCGGTCACAAGCCGTGCCCCCCCATTCCGCTCGCTCACGCTTCGCGGCTCTGAACCACCCGGCGCCGGGCGGCGGCTGTGTTATATTGTGCAGCATGAGCACGCTGACGACGCCCGCGCGCGACGCCGACGCAAACCCCTCCGCCGGCCGGCGGATTCCGCGAATCGCCGAAACCGACGCGCGCGAGCTGTATCTGAACGCGACGATTCACGAACTCGGCCGCCGCGCCCACGAAATTTGCGAATCGCTGCATCCCGAGCCGTATCGCACCTACGTCGTCGATCGCAACATCAACTACGCCAACTGGTGCACCGCCACCTGCATCTTCTGCGACTTCAAGGCCGACGTGCCCGGCGTCAACACGCGCCGCAACGATCTGCCGCCCGGCTACACGCTCACCTACGAACAGATCGGCCGCAAGATCGAAGAGCTGCTCGCCATCGGCGGCACGCAAATCCTGATGCAAGGCGGGCTGGTGCCGCCGGATGGACCGGCGGGGTTGCCCTTCGCGTGGTACCTCGACCTGATGCGCTTCATCAAGCGGCACTACCCAAGCGTGCACGTCCACGCTTTCAGCCCGCCGGAAATCTGGGCGCTTGCCCAGGTCTTCGGCATGTCGGTGCGCGACGTGCTGCTGCGCCTTCACGAAGCCGGGCTGGACACGGTGCCCGGCGGCGGCGGCGAAATTCTGGCCGACCGCGTCCGCACGCGCATCGCCCAGGGCAAGACGCTCACTTCCGAGTGGCTGGAAGTGATGCGCCAGGCCCACGCGATCGGGATGAAAACGTCTTGTACGATGATGTTCGGCCACATCGAGACGTTCGACGAGCGAATCGAGCACCTGCGCCTGCTGCGCGAGTTGCAGGACGAATCGCTGGCGAGAAACAACGACGGCGGTTTCTCGGCGTTCATCTGCTGGCCGTTTCAGCCCGGCAACACGCCGCTGGGGCGTTGGAAGCCGCTGGCGGCGGATGGTAAGAATCGTCAAAACGTCGAAACGTCGAGTTCTCAGACCCTTGATCCGGCGGCGAAACGAACCGGCCCGCTCGATCGTGCCTCGCGCGATGCCGTGACCGAGGCAGTGGAAGCTGGTTTCGATTCTCCCCGCCGCCCGCTCAACGACGGCAATCATCTGCTGCTGGCCGATGCGCATGAGTATCTGACGATGCAGGCGCTGGCGCGCATTTATCTGGACAATATTCCCAACGTTCAGGCAAGCTGGGTGACGATGGGCCCCAAAATCGGGCAGCTCGCTCTGTTCTTCGGCGCCAATGACATGGGCAGCGTGATGATGGAAGAAAACGTCGTCAGCGCGGCGGGAACGACTTATCAGTTGAATGAGGTCGACATCCGCCGCCTGATCGCCGACGCCGGCTGGCAGCCGCGGAAGCGCGACTACTATTACCGGCCGCTCGAATGACCAATCGCGAATCAACTCACTACGCGGCCATCGGCACAAGTGAGCGTTTGCGCATTTCATCAAGCCAGCGTTGCACTCTACGTGCAGGCGCGCGGCAATCGCGATGGAGGCCGCGACGGTATTCCAATTCGCGAAGAAAAGTCCCGTAAAACACGATCGGGTTTGCGGACCATCGAGTCAGCATGTCAACCTGATCGCGACGGACCCATTCCGCGCATTTCCAGACGTCTGCGCGTTTCATCGCGACGGGCGCACATTATTTGACGGCGTTATTGGGACGCATTCCCGAATTCAGCCAGGGGCAATTGACAACTGCCCTTCAGTCGTATACATTCAATGACAGAAACCTTGTCCCCCGCGGCAAGGTTGCATGGCTCAACTGCTGATAGTGATCGTGATATCCGCTTTCGATGCGGCTCAACGCCGCGCGAAGGCCGACCCGTAACGGCCGCCCCAGAGGCGGCCAGTAGTCAGAGGGGGGAACATGAGGGGAATAAGTCTCGCCCTGGCCGCTTTCGCGGTCAGCATCGCCACCGGTGTCACCGCGAATGCCGCTCCGATCGTTTTCTTCATCGATCCGATTTACGGATCGGCCGAAAACACCGGGGTGACCGCGCAAGTCACTCTCAGTTTCTTCGAGGTCGGCGTCGACGACTGGATGAACGTCCAGATTGCCAACACGACGTCGCCGTCGATCGGCGGGCGTATGACGGCGGTCGGGTTCGAAGTGCCGAGCCTGGTGTCGCTGCCGATCACGTTTGCGCCCGGCGGCATCGGCACGTACTTCGACGAGCTGGACTTTCATTTCAATGTCGTGCCGGCGCAGCTGAATGCGCCCGGCGGCTACGACGTGATGATCACGAGCGACAACAACTTCGAGGGCGGCAGCGCCATGGGCGGCCCCGGGCCGGGGCAAACGCAGACGGTCGTGCTGAATCTCGGCAACACCGGCATGACGGCTGCGCAACTCGAAGCGGCGTTTCTCGGCTTCTACGTCAGTCGTCCCGATCCGTACGTGATTGCGCGATTCCAGGCGGTCGGACCGGGCGGCGAGCTTTCCGACAAGGTCGTCGGCCACATTCCCGAGCCGACGACGCTGGCGCTGCTTGTCATGGGCTTGGCGACGCTACGGCGCCGGCGTCGGATGTAGTGGTCGCGAACTGACGCCGGGCGCGCCTGTTCCCTGAACCGAAACGCGCGTTTCCCCTGTACGCAAACGCGACCGTTCGCGCAGCGCAGCCTCCACCCTTCCTCAACCGAACCGCGACCGTGAGCGAGCGGCGGGCGACGCTCCGTGCGCGTCGGCCATTACAACATCGCCACCACGGGCACGGTCCCGGCAATTCGCAACATCCACCGCCTCCGAACCGGCCTCCGGCGCTCCCTCGCGGTCCGCATCAGATAGCGCCGGCGCCCCCCAGGTCAAAGTGCCCGGTTCACAACGGCCCGCAGCGGCCGTGCCATCCATCATCGGCGCTCGATGCGCTCGATGGCCTCTTCCAGCGCTTTGCGACAATCCGGGTCGCGATCCACCTTCAGCGCCAGCCGCAGGTCCGGTAGATCGGGCCCACTGCCCGCCGCCACGAACGCCTGAATTGACGCCAGCCGCGTCGGCTTGTCCGGATCGAGAATCAGCGCCAGCAGCCGCTCGCGCAGCCGGCCTGCCAGCGGCTCGCCCGGCGGATTGCAGCGACGCACCGCCACGCAGCCGCGCGCGCGCACGGTCGCGTCGCTGTCGTTGACGAGCGACAGCAGCAGTTCCGGATCGGTGTCCGGATTGCCGCGCGCCGCCAGTCCGTTGGCGGCCCAGGCCCGCACCTGCGGCGAGGCGTCGCGCGTCGCGCGGGCGACGTCATTCAAATGATCGGGCGACTCGCCGAACGACCAGGCGAATACCGCCAGCGCGCGAAGACGCTCATCGTCGTCGCGCATCATGGCGCGAATCTGCCGCTCGTTCAGCTCCAGCACCTCGCGCATTGCCCGCGCGTTGCGCTCGGCCAGCTCAACGTCGTCGAACGCGTCAGCCGCCTTCCATCGGTCCACCAGCGCCGCCAGGGCGCGCTTCAGATCGTCCGACGCCAACGGCTTGCCCCCGCGATCGCGGCGCAGCGCCTCCTGCTCGAGATAATCGATCGCCGGCAGCCACACCCCGCGCGGCCAACGCTCGCGGAACAGCACGGCGGCCGTGACGGCCTTCTCGTGGCGGCCGGCCTTGAATTCCGCCAGCGCTCGTGCAAACGCCGACAGCGACTCGCGCGCTTCGTCCTGCGCTTCCTCCGACAAGCGCTCGCGGTTCTTGAGCACCATGTCGACCTGCACGCCGCGCGGCTCCCGATTTTCGTCGCGCAACAGCATGTACGTCGCCGCGCCGGTCAGCCGCAGAACGATTCGCTCGGCCTTGGCCCACACCAGTTGCGTCTCGGCACGCTCGAATGCGAATGTGCCCGCGGCCAGCCCCTGAAAGCGGCCTTCGATTCTGACGTGAACGGCGACCGCCGAATCGTCGCCGACGCGGAGCGCTTCTTTCAGTTCAAAGTGTTGCGTGCCGGCGAACTCCGGCGTTTCGAACGGTCGCGACCAGCGCTCGCCGATCGGCACTGGCTGCCGCGGCCAGTGCGCCACGTCCAGCATCGCCGTCAGCAGCGGCAGGTCGGCCAGCGGCGCATCGGGAACGATCGCGGGGCCGTCGTGCAGCGTCTGAAGCTGCGTCACGAGCCGCACCCAGTTTTGCGTCGGCAGTCCAAAGGCCTCGATCCCCATCGAGCGGGCGACCGGTTTGCCGTCGCGATGGAGCGAGACGACTTCGCCCGGGAGCATGATCGTCATGTCGGCCGCCTTGACCTGCGCGACCTTTGACTCGTCGAGTTGCAGCCGGACGTTGCGCGCCTTGAGCCGCACGACGGCGTCTTCGCGAACGCCGGCGCGATCGGTGCGGCGCGTCAGGATCGTGGTGATTTCGTGCGTCGTCGCCAGTTCGGGCGCTACGCTGTTGCGCAGCGTGACTTTCTGTTCGGGTGCGGCGGTCAGGGCAGCCGATGCGCCGATGAGCGGAATCACGAAGAATCGAAGATACATGGCGACCGTTCCTTTTCGCTCATGCGCCAAGCGATCGTGTTTGAACGGACCCGTCCAAGATCGACTTACACAAATCGCCGCGACCACACACAGCGCCGGTTCAGCACGGCCAAGCCCTCGCCAGACACGCCGTTCGCATCGCACAACCCGCCGCGCGTGAGGACTTGACCGTGCCGCTCCGGAGAACAGACGCCGCTTGCGTTCGGACGCCCCCCAGGCCCGGTGCCGTCAAGCTCGTTCCAGAACCGACTCCGGCTCATTCTCGTCGACCAGCTCGACCGGCTGCGCCAGCGGCGACCTTTCCGGCAGGCGGTGCATCACCATCAGATACACGACCGCAAAGCCCATCATCGCCACGCACACGCTTTGTGAAATCGTCAGGCTCGCCACGTCCAGCGGATTGTCCTGCCGAATGCACTCGAGCAGAAATCGCAGCACGCAGTACAGCGCGATCATCCAGCCGAACACGATGCCGTGCCGCCGGCGTCGGTAGAGCATCAGCGTCAGCACCCACGACAGCACGAAGGCGTTGATCATTCCGTAAATCTGCGTCGGATGAACCGGCAGCGACCCGTGGTGCGACGCCAGCTCGACCAGATCGGTGCGCTCCAGGCCGTACGTTTTCAACTGGTTCAGCAGCGGACTTGTTTTCGTTTCGTGCGCATCCATTCTGGATTTCAGATCGGCCACGAGCTTCTTCTGCTTGTCGATCAGCGCGGCGTCGGCGCCGATCCGCTCGAGCGTCTGCTGTTGTTCGACCGCCTTCTGCCAGTCGCGGCGCGGTCCGTAAAGCTCGTGCGACGAAATCGAGAGATAATCGCGCGGCAGCGGAAACGCCTCACCCGACGGGCTGAACCAGATCAGCTCCTTGGGCAGCGACATCTGGCGGAACGCGAACTGCTGCGTCATCGCCGGACTGGCAAACGGGAAGCGGATCGCCCACGGAAGTCCGGCCTCGCGCCGCGCCGGATCGTGCGGATCGAGACACACGCCGCCCCAGCAACACCCGTTCAGCAGGCAGCCGATGCGGCCGAAGGCCAGCCCCCACATCAACGAAGGCGCGACGATGTCGAGATACCAGCGCGTCGATGCGCCGATGCGCCACAGGTAGATCATGACGGCGGGAATCGCCAGCAGCGGTCCGCCCCAGAACTCCAGCCCGCCGCGGTTGATCGCCAGCGCCGCCCAGATCGGATTCGGCTGATTGGCGAACTGCGCATCCCAATAATGGGCGACGAACATGATCCGCGCGCCGATCACGCCGAAGATCAGCGACAGCAGCCCCATGTTGAGAATAACGTCGGGATCGGCCTTGAGCCGCATGGCCCGTTTGCAGGCCAGCCAGATGGCGGTCAGGAAGCCCACCATCAACATGAAACCGTAGCTCTTGAGTTCATTCCAGCCATCGGGAAGAAAAGGGATCGTCAATGATGGAAACATACGTCATTCCGGGGGGTGATCGTGCGCTCTTGCTGTCGCTGCCGTAATGCTAGAGGCGACGGCGGAGCATTTCCACCGGGGCACGCGCGCGATTCACGTTCCGGGCTTCAGGCGCCGGCGCAAGGTGCAAAGACCGCGGCATGGGCGCCCCGACGCGCGCGGGGCAACGGCTCAAAATGACGGCCGCGCGCTCGTCAATCCAACTGCTTGCGGAATCGAGTCAGGCTCAGGAACAGGATCACGACGCAACAGAACGCCAGACTGCCGACGTGCGGCGACACATCGCGAAAGTCGGCGCCGCGAAGAATGATCCCGCGCAGAATCTCGATGAAATAAGTCGCCGGCAACAGGGCGCTGATGACATAGATCGGCGGCGGCATCTCCGACCGGGGGAACATGAATCCCGACAGCAACACCGACGGCAGCATGATCAGAAAGCCGAACTGCATCGCCTGAAGCTGCGTCGTCGCCAGCGTCGAGATCAGCAGCCCCAGCCCCAGCACGGTCACGATGAACAGCAGCGACAGCGCCATCAGCAGCGCCAGGCTGCCGCTGATGGGAACGCGGAACAACGCCGTCATCAGCAGCAAAACCAGCAGCATTTCGCCGAAGGCCATCAGCGCGTATGGAACCAGCTTGCCGAACAGCAGGCCGCCGCGGCCGACGGGCGTCACGAAAAGCTGTTCCAGCGTGCCGTGCTCGCGCTCGCGCACGATCGAGAACGCCGTCAAGAACAGCAGCACGACCTGAAGAATGATGCCGATCAACCCCGGCACGAAGAACCGCGCGCTTTCCAGATCGGGGTTGTACAGCAGTCGCGCCCGCGGCTCGATCGCCAGCACCGGCGCGCCGCGCTCGTCGCGCGCCGGGGCGACGTGCAACGCCTCGCCGATCGCCTGCGCCCGCCCGAGCGAAAGCTGGATTGCCAGCAGGTTCACGGCGTTCAGGGCCGTGTTGGCCACCTGCGAATCGCTGCCGTCGATGAGCACCTGCACATGGGCCTGCTCGCGCCGCAGCAGGCGCTCGGAATAGTCGGCCGGTATCAGCACGCCGGCCTTGGCCTGACCCGACGTAATCGCCCGGCGGAACGAATCGGCGTCCTCGACGCGCTGCGCCAATTCGAAGGATCGCGTGTTGATCAGCGCATCGACCAGCCGACGACTTTCCTGCCGGCCGTCGAGATCGAACACCACCAGCGGAATGTTCTCGATCGTGACGTCGATGGCGAAGCCGAAGATGGTCAGTTGCAGCGCCGGCACGACAAAAGCGAACACGATCGTGCCGCGGTCGCGCCGGATGTGCGCGAACTCCTTCAACAGAATGGCCCAGAAGCCGTTCATGCGAGCGCCGAGCAGAATAACGCAACGCCATCTGGGAGGCGACGGCGCCGGCGCGAACCGCTTCACGCGGCACGAGCCGTAGGGTCTGCTGTGCGGGCCAACCATTCGCGTGGCAGGGGCTTTCAGTCCGTGTTCAACGTCATGACGCCCAATCGCGACCCTTCGTTCAGGTTCTTCTGCACGCATCCCTAAGCTGGCGCCGTCAACATCTTGCGGGCATCGCGTCAGCAGCCCGGTGAACCACCGCCAACCAACCCTGCCCACACCGGCCCTGCCACGGATTTTGCTTGAAATCAAGCGGTTCTGAGCGTACACTGCGCTTCACTTTCAGGCTCCTGCGTTTGCGTTGCGAGCGCCAATTCCCAAGACGTGCCCATCATCGGAGCCATCGCGTCAATCTGTTCCGCTCAATGAACCCGTCCAGTTGAAAGGAGCTTCTTCCATGACCGCGGTTGTGATGAGCTTCGCGGACTCTCCGCGCCTCGCGCGGAGCGCGGGGCGCGTGCGCCCCATCGGCCGAATTGTGTTGTTCACCTTGTGCGCCCCAATGGCGCTCGCCCTGACGGCGCCGCCGGCCGCCGCCCAGGTCCCGCAAGGCTGGGACGTCAACACCTGCCGGACGCTGACGTACCGCGTCGATGTTGATCTGTTCCACAACGGGCAGGAGTTCGAGGAATTCGACGAGCGCATCATCGTCATCTCGATCGGCAACGGGCTGGTGGACATCGTCAGAACGTCGACGCTTGAAAAGTCGAGTGAATCGTACGGACCCTACGAGTTCCACTCCGACGGCTCGATGACCGTGACGAAGCCCGATCAGGCGCCGCCGCCGCAGGAAGCCGAGTTGCTGCTGCACGTGCTGCCGGCCGGCCCGCTCGATCCCGACGCGACGAACTGGAGCATCCTCGATCCGCCCGACGAAAACCTCGAGATGACTCAACTCGCGCTGCAACAGCGCACCGACTATCAGGTCGACGGCGAGCACGTCGAGAACGGTGAAACGATCAAGGACTTCAGCCTCGACAGCTTTCTGCGACTGCTCGACAACCTGTTCGTCTGGGGCCTGCTCGGCCCTCCGGGCGAGCGAACGCCCCAGATTCAGAACATCATCAGCGGCCTGGAGCAATTCAATCTGTTCATGTACGGCACGCTGGAATGGAACGTCACGCGCGGCGTCACGCAGCGATGTGAACTGACCTACGTGCCTGTGCCGCACGTCGGCGGCACGCAGGGAACGATCGACACGTCGATTCTGCGCCAGCACCTGACGGCCGAATTGCTGGAGGTGCAACCATGAAACCGCGATTCTTTACGCTGCCGCTGTTGGCCTTCTGCCTTCTGACGGTCATGCCCACGCTTCGCGGCGCGGTCGGCGACGAATTGAGCGATGCCATCGATGCGCTGAAGTCCGCCGCCGAGAAACTCGTCAACGACGCGGAACTGGTCAAACGCTGCGAGGGCTTCACGAAAACGCCGGAACTGTGCGACGCGGCCGATGCGCCCGATTCCGATCCCAACCCGCTCATTTGTCCCCCCGGAGAAGTCACCGAAACCGAGCACGAGTGCAGCCTGGTCGACAGTGCCGAACTCAAAGCCGCGCTCGGTACCAAGTCCAAACAGATCCTGGGGCTGTCCGGCAAATTCAAGGTCGAAATGAAACTGCTGGGCCAGGAGCGCAGTCAGCCGTTTCACATCCACCGCCCCGACGGTAATCCCACTTCGTGCGGCGAGCGCTACGTCAAGCGACAGGACTCGGTGACGCTCTACTTCGCCGCCTACCAGGAAGGCAAGGTCAGTGCCACGGCCCCGACCAGCCAAGGCGGCATCGACGACTACGTGGCCGAGGTCGAGGCCAACAAGGGCCGCGCCTTCAAACACGGGCCGGTGCACTACTGCATCTGGGAAGATCACAAGCCGCCGCGCGAATGCGGAACCGACTGTAACACCAACAACATTCCCGATCCGGACGAATCCGGCCGCGACTGCGACAGCAATCAGATTCCCGACGAGTGCCAGCAGTCCGACTGCAACCAGAACGGCACGCTCGATTCCTGCGAAACCGAAAGCGGCAATTCCCCGGACTGCGACGGAAACAGCGTACCGGATGAATGCGAGACGCAGGGGGGCGTCGACTTCGGCGCCGATTCGCCCTTCGTGCCGATTAGCGACAACACCACCGTCGAGACGCCGCCGATCACGCTGACCGGCAACGCGCCCGTCGGAGACGTGGACGTCGGACTGTTCATCCAGCATACATGGATCGGCGATCTGCAAATCGAGCTGGTCAAGCCGCCGACATCCGTGATGCTGGCGCAGAACCGCGGCGGCAGTTTCGACGACTATCCGGGCACGATATTCGACGACGAAGCGCCGCAGTCGATCCAGACCGCCCCGCCGCCCTTCTTCGGGCGCTATCGGCCCGAAAGCCCGCTGTCGGCATTCGATGACAGCGACTCGTCGGGGCCGTGGACGTTGCGCGTCAGCGACACCGCAGCGCAGGATACCGGCATGATCATGCAGTGGTTCCTGCACATCACGCATCGCGCCGCCGCCGACTGCAATCTCAATGGAACGGTCGACATGTGCGAGGGCAGCGGCGACTGCAACACCAACGGCGTCCCCGACGTCTGCGAGACGCTCGCGGATGACAATCAGAACGGCACGCCCGATATGTGCGACATCGCCACGGGCGCTTCGGGCGACTGCAACTCCAACGGCGTCCCCGACGAGCTGGAACTCTCGGCGCTGGACGAGCTTCATCGCCAGAACGTCATTCCCGACGACAGCGGTGTGGGCGGCCAGGGCCTTCTCGCCGTCGGCAGCAGCCTGCCGGATAATTTCGTCGCCGTCGACAACTTCATGTTCGGCGCGGCAACGCACATTCAACAGGTCGAGTGGCAGTCGCTGGCGTTCAACAACGCAACCGATTGTCCCGGCTTCGACGTGGTCGAGATTCGCTTCTACGACTCCGTCGGCGGCCCGGGCGGCGCGCCGGGAACGCTGCTCGCGGTTTATCCCAACGTGCCGCACACCAAGTCGCTGAATCCGCGGCCGCCGATCCTCGGCGTCTATCCCGTCTATGACAACAGCGGCACGCTGGCGCCGGGGTTCCCGGCTCAGCCCGGCCTGGAATACTGGATGGCGATTGTCGGAGACTACGCGCCGGGCGGCTGTCCCGGCACCTACGGCTGGGTCGTCAGTCCCGATGCTCCGCCCGGCGACATGCTCAGCTATCAGGCCACGCCCCAAACCGGCGGGACCTTCATGCCGAACGACGCCGATCTGGCGATGGTCCTGTACGGCGGTGCGCCGAACGCCGGCGACTGCGACACGAACGGAACGCCGGATGCCTGCGAGGATCTCAACGGCAACGGCGTCGCCGACGCGTGCGACATTGCGTCGGGCCAGAGCCAGGACGTTGACGGCGACGGCGTGCCGGACGAAGTGTGCGCCTTCGATCGCGGCGACATGAACGCCAACGACCGCCTCGACGGCGACGACATTCAGGGCTTCGTGAACTGCCTGTTCGGCCTCCCGCCGCCGGCCTGCGTGCGCCGCGCTTGCGCCGATATGAACGGCGACGGGCTGGTCGACGAGTGCGACTTGCGCATCTTCGTCGGCCATCTGAAAGTCGGCGCCGTGCCGCAGTAGCGCAGTCGCACTGTGTCGAAGCGTCCCGTCGCCCCTGGGTTGCACGGTCAAGCGACCGCCGCGCCAAGAGCCATGTTGTGCCGCGTAATCGCTCCGGCGGTCGCTTGGCCGTGTGGACGTCTGCGTGCACGGGCTTGTAGCCCGTGAACGTGGCACAGCCGCCCCCGGCTGTGAATGGGGCACAGCCGCCCTCGGCTGTGAATGGGGCACAGCCGCCCTCGGCTTTGAATGTGGCACAGCCGCCCCCGGCTGTGAATGGAGCACAGCCGCCCCCGGCTGTGAATGTGGCACAGCCGCCCCCGCGCTGTGAATGTGGCACAGCCGCCCCCGGCTGTGAATGTGGCACAGCCGCCCCCGGCTGTGAATGTGGCACAGCCGCCCCCGGCTGTGGAATGTGGCACAGCCGCCCCCGGCTGTGAATGGAGCACAGCCGCCCCCGGCTGTGAATGTGGCACAGC
>WYBU01000063.1 GCA_011525745.1 Planctomycetaceae bacterium
ACCAGTCTGCTGGAGGGCATCAACAACAAAATCAAGGTCATCAAACGCATGGCCTACGGCTACCGCGATGAAGATTACTTCTTCCTAAAAATCCGCGCGGCGTTCCCCGGAGTTGGGAGATGAACCGCTTTTTCTGTGGCATCAATCACTTACGATCTTTCAACCACCGCCGCAGTTCACGGCGTTGCGTGCCACGCGGGAAACCGGGGGAATTGAGATAAAAAAGCGCCGCAGTACACCGGTTCCGTTCGCCTTCGGCGATCTGCACCCGTGGCCACAGCCCTCCGCACCCTTCCGGGGCGGTCAAGCATGACGACTGATTCGCGGAAGTCCGTCCCTGCGTCGCTCCCCTGCCTGCGCGGGGCCGCTGATCGTGAACACGTCGTCGCCGAACGGCGCGGAGGGCGTCGTCAGATTCAGATAAAAATAAAGCGCATCCAGCTCGTCCGACGGCAGCCACAGCATGGTGCCGACCGGCAGCCCGCGGGCCACTTCGAAGAACAGGTCCTGCCGCTTGTTGGGATAGGGATCGCGCTGCGGATAGCGCGCCTCGAAGTGATAGACGTCGATCGACTCCAGATCGCGCCGCCCCACATACTTCAGCGACACGTCGCCGAGCGAGCGGGCGTCGTTGATGCGCTTCAGCGTGCGCACCAGCATCCGATGCACGCCGAAATCCTTGATCGAATTGCGCGCCTTGCCGAACGCCATCGCATCCTCCGGCCGGAACCGCGACACCACCGGCGGCAGGCCGAACATCCCATTCCGCGGCAGCAGGCACACCTTGTCTTCGTGCTGCCCCTCTACGTACAGCGCCTCGCGGTACTCGCTGTCGGCGTCCAGCCAGGTGAACTTCACGCTCAGCGGCCGGGCGCGGTAGACCGCATCCATCCGCTCGAGTTCGGCCAGTCGCGGAATCAGCCCCAGCCGCTCCTGCCGGTGGAACGTTACGCGATACTGATCCAGCGGCGCACAACGCCGCTCGGCCTGCCGCAGATACGCCATCGGCTCTTCGGCGATGACGCGGATTTCCTCGTCGGAGCCGGGACGCAGCGCGCCCAAGTCGTATTGCGCTTGCGGCGCAACGCATCCCCCTGAGAACAACGCGGCCGCACAAAGCAAAATCGCCGAATCGAAGAATGAACGACGGCTCATACGTGAACCCGGCCTCCTCAAACAGTGTAGTGAGTCAACTCGTGCGCATTCGATTAACCGCGTGGTGCCGGGATCCTGCCCGCATGAACGGGCTACAAGCCCATTCCACGCGTTGGTCTCCGGGTGCGCTGATTCTCACCAAGTCCCTCAATAGTAGATCGTACACACCCGATGATGCTCGACCGAAACGTCGGCCGCGTGCGAATCCTCCCACAGCGCCACGTCGATTCGCCACGCCGGCACGCTGTTTCCCCGTTTCGCCACGGCCTGCCTCATGCGATCGACCGCGTCGATCGTGGCCGCGCGCAGCTCGACTTCCTCGACCGACCCCGCCGCCAACCCACGACGGGCCTCGATGCGTTCGGCCAGTGCCGGCGCGACACGCAAGATGCCCAGGTGGCGCAGAATCTGAGGAATCCGGTAATCCGCAAACGCCGTCAGATCGTCCAGCCCCGACAGCCCGGGCCATCCGCGCCGCGTCCAGGCCGTCGATAAATCCATGGCGCAGATCTGGGCGCGCTTCAAAAGCCACACGCGCCGCCCCGCATGTTCCGCCACGTCGCGAAACGACGGAAATGAATCCGCCAGCATCAAGGCCACCCGCCAGGCCCGATGATTCGACGCCTCTGCAAGTTTTGTCAGCGACCCGCCGAACCGTTCTAGCAGCACCCGTCCGGTCTCGCGAAGCACGGCGGCGCGTTCCTCGATCATCAATAGCTCGCCGGCGCCGGCGACAACGCGCCGCAACTTTGCGGCGTCCACTTCGGACCAGTACGCCGGCTCGAGCCAGCGGTGCTCGCGCTGCACCGCCTCGGCCATCAACGCGACGAAGGCCGTGTAGCGCACGACGCGCCGCCCGCGCCAGGTCGTCTCGATCGGCTGATGCGACCAGAAGCAGAAGTTCAGCGCGTCGATCAGCAGCACGAACCGGGCGATTTCAGCCGGTGAACCGGTCACATCGTCCAGCGGACTGGCTTCCAGGGACGCAAGCCGGGCCGAATCGAATCGCACCGCCCACGCTTCTATGGCCGCATCGTCGATGGCGACATGCCGCGCCGCATTCGTCACGCGCCGGACCGAGGACAGCAGGTCGGCCGGAGTCAATTCGAGCACGCGTTCAGGTGTGGTCGCCCCGGCAAGGAAGCCGTCGCGTGACATGGGTGGATTCACAATTCGGGGGAAGAAACGAGCCGTCAGACATAAGCCGTGAGCTGTCTGCGATCAGCCGTCAGCCGGACGGAGTTGCCGGCTGTCGGTTCTCGAGTTTCGGCCGAAAATCTCAGCTACAAATCTGAAATCTCAACTCTCGTCCACGACGCCGTCGCGCTCCACCAGTCGGCGGTCCCCCTTTGATTTTCGACTTTCGACGCTCACACAACCGCCCTCTTGCCCTGAGTTTCAACTTCTCGACGTTTCGACGTTGAGTCTTCGACCTTCGACCGTCGCTTCGCGCTTTCCCTCTGTTCCCGGCTCCCTGCTTTCACATCGGCAGCCCCGTGATCCGCCCCTCGAACACCATCGCCTCGTTCACGAAGCCCTGCACGTCGCACACCATGCGGCGCCGCCGCACCTCCACCGCGCGGCCGAGGATGTACAGTCGCGCCGGTGGAATTACGGCTTCGCGGAACTTGAACGAATCCACGCCGCCGAATCCCAGAAAGCCCGGTTCCTTCAGCACCCTCGAGAAATACACCGACGCAATGTGCGCCGCCGTTTCGATCATCAGCACGCCGGGAAACAGCGGTCGGCCAGGCAGGTGCCCTTTGCACCACCATTCATCCGGCTTCACGTCGCGATAGGCCACGATTTCCAGCTTGTCGGCGTCGAGGTGAATCACGCCGTCCAACTGCATGAACTCATGACGATGGGGCAGCACCTCGTAGATCTGCTCGCGCGTCATCTCGACGCGGTTCAAATCGAGTTTCGACAAATCAAGCAGCGCAGGCGGTGGCATCAAGACTCCCGGCGATTACGCCGTCATCGCAGCGGTTTCGCGTTCCCCGGCGGCGAGTCGTCGTGCGCCTACGGCATCGCGCCGGGTGTGCCGGCCGACGTGGACTCAGGGGCGCTGGTCGGCGTCGAGCGCGACTCGAGCACCTTCTTGCGGACCTCCTGCGCCGCGTTCTTGATGTCCTGCATGGCCTTTCGCACGCGCGTTCCGGCTGCCTTATTGCCCCCGGCGGCCTTGGCAACGTCATCGGCGGCAGCTTCGACCATTTTCTTCAAGTTGTCGTATGCCTGCATCATGGTGGTACCTCCATGAGTGACTCAAGTTTCCAGTGATTATCGGCCAGACACGCCGCCGACAGTGTAACGCCGCGAACGCCGATTTCCATAAACAGCGGACATGATAGCCCCAGCCCCTCTCAAGGGCCAGCCGACGGCCCGGGATGCGCGAGGCGCCGATGGCTTGCACCCGTCCGGACCCGGTTGACCGTTTTACCGGCCTGCCTTAGATTCATTTGCGCAATCTGGTATCCGACCTGACGTTGCAGCGCCGCCGCTGGGTCTGCCGGCCGAGGCGGCGCCGTCCATACAACCCCGTTGAGCGCCACGATGCTTGAATCGATTTTGCTTCCGTTGCTCGCCGAACTACCCCAGCGCGGTTATTACTTTCACCCCGCCAAGATCGTCGTCTTCGTACTGCTCCTGGCGATCTGGTGGTACGCGTGGGCGTGGATCGACAAGGATTCAGTAAAGGTTCGATCTAATCGCCCTC
Organism: Planctomycetaceae bacterium; assembly: GCA_011525745.1. Lineage (GTDB taxonomy): Bacteria > Planctomycetota > Phycisphaerae > UBA1845 > UTPLA1 > PLA4. The sequence continues at coordinate 3,875 of WYBU01000063.1, forward strand.
AATGGACGGCCCTGATCGGGGCCGCGGCCATGATCGGCGTCCTCGGCTGGCTGTTCATCCCCGTTTGGATCGCGGGGTTCCTGGTCTATCTTTTCACGTTCGGACCGGCCCTGACCGTCTACGTGGTCTTCCGCAATCGTCGCGTCTCGCCGTCGCAGACGGTGCTGACGCCCGCTCACCTCAAGCGGCTCATGGAGCGCAAGGCGCCGTCCGATGAGGCCGTGCACGCCAAGGACCGCGTGCGCATCAAGGGCGCCGACGGCAAATTTCCCGCATGGCCGACCGATCCGGTACAGCACGAGGGATTCCAGGCCCTTCAGGACCTGCTGTTCGACGCACTGTGGCGTCGCGCCAGCGAAATGGATGTGCTGCTCACCGGACAGCAGGCCGCCATTCGGTACAAGATCGACGGCGTCGTCCGCGAGCGCGAACCGGTCCCGCGACCGCAGGCCGACGTGATGGTCGCCCACCTCAAGCGCATCGGCGGCATGGATCCCGACGAAATTCGCCGCCCGCAGGAGGGGCGCCTGACCGGCACGATCGGCGCGGGCGGCTCGGGCGACAAGAAGGTGGAAGTGCGCATCAAGTCCTTCGGCAGCACGCAGGGGCACCGCATCCACTGCGCGCTGCTGGCCGAGGAAAGCCGCTTCCGCGTCAACGAGCTGGGACTGACCAAGTCGCAGTTCGACCGGCTGGGACCGCTGATCGAGCAGTTGCAGGGACTGATCGTCGTCTGCGGCATCAAGGAAAGCGGCGTCACCGGCACGCTCTACGCCTGCGTCCGCGCGCACGACGCCTTCATGCGCAACATCCACACCGTCGAGCTGGCCAAGGCCATGGACATCGACAACGTCACGCAGCACGTTTTCGACGGCCGCGGCGGGCAGGTCAGCTTCAGCCGGCAGTTGCAGTCGGTCTTCCGGACCGATCCGGACATCGTCATGGTGGGCGACTGCGCCGATCGTGAGACCGCCGTGCTGTGCGCCGAGTATGCGGAGCAGAAAAAGGTCTACCTGGGCATCGGCGCCAAGGATTCGTTCGACGGGCTGCGCAGGCTGATGGAAATGGTGGGGGACAATCGCCTCATCGCCAAAAGCCTCAACGCGGTGCTGGGCCAGCGGCTGATTCGCAAGCTGTGCGTCAACTGCCGCAAGGGCTATCGCCCCGACGCGGAGTTGCTGAAAAAGGCCAATCTGCCGATGGACCAGAATCGGCCCTTCTACCGCCCGCCCAACCGCAACGAGGTCGAGGTCGACAAACAGGGCAATCCGATCGTCTGTCCGGTCTGCCAGGGATCTGGCTATCACGGCCGCACGGGCATCTTCGAGGTGCTGATCATCTCCGATCCGATCCGCGAGCTGATCGCCAAGGGCGCGTCGCTGACGGCGATCAAGGCCCAGGCCCGCAAGGAGAAGCTGGCGATTCTCCAGGAAACCGGACTGCAAAAGGTGTATGAAGGCGTCAGCAGCATCAACGAGGTGCTGCGCGTGACTAAAGACGAGTAGGCCCGCCGGGCCAGGCGTTTGTGCGCTTCGATGCGCTCCAGTGAGGTTCCATCATGCTTTCGTTCGTCTGCGCCCTTCTGGTCATCCTGATCGCCGCCTTCTGGGCGTTTCAGGGCTTCTTCTCGGCGGCCATCATGTTCTTCGAAACGCTGGTGGCGCTGATGGTCGCCGTCGGCTTCTACGAGCCGCTCGCCGACAACTTCAAGGATTCGATCGACCCATCACTGGGCGAACCCGGTGCGTTGATGCTGACGTTCTTTCTGACGCTCGGGCTTCAGCGGTTCCTCACCGACAAGTTCATTCCCGGCAACGTGCGCATGAACATGTACGTCGACCGCGTCGCCGGCGGCGCGTTCGGCCTGTTCACCGGCCTGACGACCGTGGGCCTGGCGCTGATTGCGATCCAGATGCTGCCGCTGGGGCGATCCGTTCTGGGCTTCGAGCGTTTCCGCATCATTGAATCGACCGACGCCGTTGAGCCGTCGCGCGTCGTCCGCAACAAGTTCCTGCTGAATCCCGACGGTTTCACGGTCGGCCTGCTGAGCATGGTCGGCAACGAACGCTTCGCGTGGGGCGATACGCGATTCGCCGTTGAAAAGCCCGAATGGCTCGAGGACCTGCACTATCGCCGCTCCGGCCCGCAGGCACAGTGCCGCACCGTGCTGCCGTCCGATGCGCTGACGGTGTACGACGCCTACCAGGTCGATTCGATCCAGGAGTTGCAGTTCTTCAAGCAGGGCGACCGTCGCGTGCGACGCACCAACAAGCCCGCCACCAAAGACGATCTCAGCACGGCCTTTCTCGTGTGCAGCGTCGGTCTGAAGCGCAACATCAACGAGACGGGCAAGAATTTCGCGCTGTTCACGCCCGAGCAGTTCCGCCTCTTTGGACCACGCCCGCGCCCCGGGGCGCGCAGCGCCGCGCCGAAGTTGTATCCCGCGGTCGGCATGAGCGACATCTACGTCCCGCCGCCCGATCAATATGCCCGCGGCGAGCAGCCGTCGCGCAACATCTCGAAGCAACAGGCCGGCGTGCTGGTGCGACTGGATCACGGAACGCCGCTGATGCTCAGCGACGACAATGCCAAGGCGATCATCAAGGGCGAGGAGTACGAACTGGAAGTCGTCTTCGAGGTGCCGGCCGATTTCGAGCCGTGGTACATGGAGTTCAAGCAGGGCGCCCGCGCCCAAGTGCGCCGCCGCTCAACCACCGGCGATGAGGAGTTGGCGCCGGCGGCGCCTCGGTCCGGCCGCGATTCAACGCAGAGTCGCGCCCCCCGTCCGGCGCCCGCGCCGCAACCCGAAGAACCCCAGGACGAAAGCAGCCACGCGCCGGTCGCGCAGCAGACCGAAACGGCCGATGCTTCGACCAGCGGCCGGCGCCCGTCCGGCAACACGCGAACGCCGGCCGGCGAGCGGCCCAAGGGGCGCACGCACGTGCTGAACACCATCGAAGAGCGCACCGGCGTCTACGATGACCTGCCGCTGGCGTTGTCGGCGTCCGCATTGGCGCAGGCGGCGCGTGGCGGCAAGTTCCGCGAAGGACATATCGTCGCCGACACTCCGGACGATCTACCGCCGGAGGGCGAACGCATCACCAAGTTCTGGGTGCCGGAAGACAAGCGCATGGTCCAGATCGGCAACGAATATGTCATGGCCGGCTCGTTCCTGGGCCGGCCGCTGGAACTGGCCCGTTCGACGCTGAAGCAGTGGTATCTGCGCACGGCGGACGGCCGCAACTACTTCGCACGAGGCTGGTACATCGAGGCCACGGCCGACGGCAAGCGGCAGATCGAGATCCAGTGGTGGCCCGAGGCGGAAGTGGAGGAGCGCGCCTTGGAAGACATGCGCAAGTTCACGCGCAACGTGATGGCCACGCAGCGCGACTACAAGATGGGATTGCTGTTTCTCGTTGATCCGGGCGTCACGATCACGCATTTTCACACGTCCTCGCGAACGGCGGAAACGCTGACGAAGCCCATTGAGGTTCCGAATTGACAAATCGACCGGAAAAAAAAACTCCATCCATTCGCTGGGATGGCACGGTCAAGCCCTCGCGCGCGTTGCGCCCCGCTATGTCAAGTAACGTGCCTCGCGAGCGGTTGACCTTGCCACTCCAGAGGCTCGGGTCAGCCGCTTCCCGGACAATTCCCCGGTCCCGGCAACATCGTGGCATGCGTCGGGCGATCGACGTTTACTCATCGTGCCTGTCACGGTTGCGCGTTTCCGATGTTCGCTGAAGTCCCATGTCCCGTCGTCCGATAGCAGAAACGGCTTGACGCACCCGACTCACCGGCGCCCCGTCGTGGTAGAATGCGGTCGCACGACCGCACCTCGCTGCATCCACTCTTGGCAATGTCGGCGCCGGCATTGCGGGAAGCGGTGCCCGATCGTCGGGCAGACATTGCGCTATTGATCGAAAGGAAATCGTCATGACAAGCAAACGAATTCGTGCGTTCGCCACGACCGCCTGCGTCGCCACGCTGTTCGGCGTCGCCGGCTGCGGACTGCTGTTCAACCCCTTCGTCGATCCGCGCCTGACCGACGGAGGCGGAGGAAACCTGCTGACCGCGTCGCTCAAGGCACTCGGCGGCCAGATGACGCAGCTTACGCAGGACGAGATGCAGTTCCTCTCGGATCAGACCCGCGCACTGATCCTGGCTGTTGACCCCGCCGCCCCGGTGCTGCCGCCCATGACCAACGAACAGGCCGACGCGGTCGTCAATTTCCTCGATTCGAACAACCTCGACGGCCTCGAAGATCTGGCCACGCTCGCCGAACAGGCCGAAGCGGACCCCGGCTCGATCCAGGGACTGGACCAGTTGGCCGACGCCTATGCCGACACCGTGGCGGGGTTCGACGCCGACGAAGCGACTCAGGAAGATCTCGACGAATTGTTCGACGCGATCTTCGGCGGCGTTCAATAGGCTTCGCCGTCGCTGACAAGGGACTGGTCGCTCGGTAAACGCCCATCAAGGCCCCAAGCGCAATCGCCGGGGGCGGGCGCCCCAGCGCGCAACACGCGTGCGAATGTCCGCTCAAACGGGATTCCGCCGCCGCGCGAATACGGGGGCCCGCGCCTGTTCCGCGGGGACCGTTCCCCGGCGAGAGACACTTGACGCGTCACAGGTGCACACACCGCCGCGCCGGCGCTTTCGGCTCGGATCAAGGCGCGTGGCCCGCGCGCCGTCGCTTGCGAGCGGCCCGCCGCAACCTCGAGAGCGATCCACCCGCCAAACGACAAAACGCGACCGCGGATGCCCGGCCGCCCGAACTTGTCGGGCAGCGTGCGTCCACGGTCGCGTCTTATTTCCAGCGAGGCGTCGTTCGCCGATCCGCCCGAGCGAGCCGCGAACAACTCTCTCGGCGATCGTCGAGGCCAGGCCCGCACGACGAGTCGCGCCGGACGGGCCTCTGTACCCATGCGTTCGTCAGCTCATCATCTTATTGCGATAGATGAAATAGGCGACCACGATGACGGCCGTGACGATGAGCATCACCCAACTGTACCACTCCATAGCGATGAACGAGAGCATGAAGCAGGCTCCTGTGGAAGGGTGCAAGCCATTCGATGGGCGCCGCTCGTGCCCATCGACTGCCAGTCGGTCGACGAGACATCGGCTCTTTCCTGTCGCCCCTCGATGGTGCCCCGATTGGGGCGCGTTGTAGGGCAATTCCCCCCGACCCGTCAAGACTCGGATTCGCCGCATTGCCCCCCGCGCCGACCGCCGATATCGTGATTCCATGCCCGTGTCGCAAACCGCTTCGGCCGCCGCATTCGAGACGGTACTGGACGATTCGGCCATTACGCTCGACCTGCTTTGCCGTGCCGAAGGTCGCAAGCTGAGGCCGCAAATCGCCGAATCGGCCCGCCGGCGAATCGCTGATTGCTGCGCGGCCGTCAACCGCCTCGCCGCGGGCGACGCGCCGGTTTATGGCGTCAATACCGGCTTCGGCTCGCTCTGCCGCCAGCGCATTTCGCCCGCCGACCTGGCGCAACTACAGGAGAATCTGGTCGTGTCGCACGCCGTCGGCGTCGGCCCGCCCGCTCCCGATGCCGTCGTGCGCTGGATGCTGTGGTTCAAGCTGCACGCCCTGTGCCGCGGCTACAGCGGCATTCGCCCCGAAACCGCCGACGCATTGTGCGGCCTGCTTCGCAACGATCTGCTTCCGGTTGTGCCCACGCGCGGCTCGCTCGGCGCCAGCGGCGACCTTGCACCCCTGGCACACTTGTGCCTGCCGCTGATCGGGCGCGGCCAGGTCCGCCGCAACGGCCGGACGATCCCCGCGGCCGAAGCCCTGAGCGCTGCCGGCTTGTCGCCAATCACGCTAGGCCCCAAGGAGGGCCTCGCGCTGCTCAACGGTACGCAGTACATCAGCGCCGCCGCCGCCCATCTGATCGTCCGCGCCTGGCGACTGGCGAGGCAGGCCGACATCATCGCGACGATGTCGCTCGACGGGTTGCGCGGCAGCGTCCGGCCGTTCGACGCGCGGCTGCACGACCTCCGACCGCACCCGGGGGCGCAGGCGGTGGCCGCCAACGTCCGGGCACTCATGGCCGACAGCGAAATCCTCGAATCGCACCGCAACTGCGACAAGGTGCAGGATCCCTACTCCCTGCGTTGCGTACCGGCCGTGCACGGCGCCTGCCGCGACGCGCTGCAACACGCCACGGACGTGACGCTGCGCGAGATCAACAGCGTCACCGACAATCCGATCGTCTTCGAAGACGAGTGCATCAGCGGCGGGAACTTCCACGCCGAGTCGATGGCCCTGGCCTTGGACTATCTGGCGCTGGCGCTGACCGAGTGGGCGAGCATCAGCGAGCGCCGCGCCTATCTGCTGCTGGGCGGGCAGGACGGCCTGCCGCCGATGCTGGCGCCGCACTCGGGCCTCAACAGCGGGCTGATGATTGTGCAATACACGGCCGCCGCTCTGGTCAACGAGTGCAAGACGCTGGCCCATCCGTCGAGCATCGACACGATTCCGACGTCGATGGGCCAGGAAGACCACGTGAGCATGGGCGCGACCAGCGCCAATCGCTGCATGCAGATCATCGACCACGTCGAGACCGTGCTGGCCATCGAGCTGTTGTGCGCTGCGCAGGCGCTGGACTTTCGCGCGCCGCTGCGGGCGGGCATCGGGCCGCGCACGGCGCATCGGGTTGTTCGTGAGCAGATTCCGCACGCCGACGTCGATCGCGAGTTCGGCCGAGATCTCGAAACCGCCCGCGCGATGTTCGTTTCCGGGTGCGTCCTCGATGCGGTGCAGTCCGAGGCGCGGTTGTTGTAAGGTCCGCTGTGCGGACCACGCGCGCGGCGCGGGCTTGCGGCCCGTGTGAACAATACCCATCAGAGCCGCGAAGCGTCAGCGAGCGGGATCGGCCGGCTGGAAGCGAAGGTGAGCGTTTATCTCGCGTGCGGACGCCCAAAGCCTGTCGGCGCGCTGGTCGGCTTCATCGCGATTGGACGGTTTCAAAACAGGCTCGGCCCCCGATCCCGCTCGCTGACGCTTCGCGGCTCTGATGGGTATTGTTCACACGGGCCGCAAGCCCGCGCC
>WYBU01000064.1 GCA_011525745.1 Planctomycetaceae bacterium
CGTTACAGCTTCGTACATGCTTGAATAGCGGCGCGCTTCACGGTCGTGCCGTCGCGGCGACGGGCGATCCTGCCGACGCCCGCATTTGGAATTGTCGAAGCAACAAGAAACGGTGGGTTGGGTACAACCCACCCTACGCGGGTTGTAGGGTGGGTTGTACTCAACCCACCATTGCGGCATTCGCGCGTCGGCCGTCGTTACAGCTTCGTACATGCTTGAATAGCGGCGCGCTTCACGGTCGTGCCGTCGCGGCGATGGCCGATCCCGCCGACGCCCGCATTTGGAATTGTCGATGCAACAAAAAACAACGGTGGGTTGAGTACAACCCACCCTACGCCGGTTGTAGGGTGGGTTGTACTCAACCCACCATTGTGGCATTCGCGCGTTGTTCGTCGTTACAGCTTCGTACATGCTTGAATACGGGTGCCCTTCACGGCCGTGACGTCGCGGTGACGGGCGATTTTGCCGACGCCCGCATTTGGAATTGTCGATGCAACTGAAAATGGTGGGTTGAGTACAACCCACCCTACGGGCTTCGCGCCTGACGTCGGCGGGCGGCGCGGGCTGCGATCACTTCGGCCGCATCACCCCCAGCCGCTTCATGCGGAAACGCAGCGTCGAGGGCTTCAGTCCCAGCATGGCCGCCGCGCCGCGCGGGCCTTCGATGACGCCGGCGGCGGCTTGCAGCGCTTCCTGAATGTGGCGGCGCTCCATCTCCTCAAGCGTGGCGACCGGCGGCGCGGTGGTACCGGGCGCAATGTTGGACGCGGGCGGCTCGGAGGGGCGGATCGCAAACGGCGGCGCCGGCTCGCCTTGCGGCGCGTGAACCGACTCGCCGTTGGCCGGCTGATCGCTGTCCGTGGGCGGAAAATACGTGGCGGCCGCCGGTTGCAGCGACGGAAAATCAAGCGGTGGTCGGGCGATCGACACAGCCGAGGGCGGCTGTGCCCCATTCACAGCCGAGGGCGGCTGTGCCCCATTCACAGCCGAGGGCGGCTGTGCCCCATTCATAGCCGAGGGCGGCTGTGCCCCATTCACAGCCGAGGGCGGCTGTGCCCCATTCATAGCCGAGGGCGGCTGTGCCCCATTCACAGCCGGGGGCGGCTGTGCCCCACTCACAGCCGAGGGCGGCTGTGCCACATTCATAGCCGAGGGCGGCTGTGCCCCATGCGTCACAGGCGAGGCCGGCCTTGTCACGTGCACTCCGCCGACGTCGCGCGGGTCGATGCTCAGGCAGGCGCCGTCGCAGATGATCATCGCCCGCTCGATCACGTGCTCCAGCTCGCGGACGTTGCCCAGCCACCGGCGGCGGCAGAGATAGTCGAGCGACTCGCGATCGAGGGACTTGACGCGCTTGCCCATGCGGCGGTTGAGGCGATTGATGAAATACTCGACCAGCAGCGGAATGTCCTCGCGCCGCTCGGCCAGCGACGGCACGTGAATCGGAAAGACGTTTAAGCGATAAAAAAGATCGGGACGAAACGTCCGCGCCTCGCAGGCGGCCAGCAGGTCGCGATTCGTCGCCGCGATGATGCGGGCGTTGCTGTGCAGCGTCTGCGTGCCGCCGACGCGCTCGAACTCGCCGTCCTGCAACACCCGCAACAGCTTGGCCTGAACCGACAGCGGCAGCTCGCCGATCTCGTCGAAGAACAGCGTCCCGTCGCGGGCCAGCTCGAACCGGCCGATGCGCCGCGCCGTGGCCGACGTAAACGCGCCGCGCTCGTGGCCGAACAGCTCGCTTTCGATCAATCCCTCGGGAATGGCGGCGCAATTCATCTTGACCAGCGGCTGATCGGCGCGGTTGCTGCGGGCGTGAATGGCGCGGGCCACCAGTTCCTTCCCGACGCCGGTTTCGCCGAGGATCAGGACCGTCGCGTGCGTCACGGCGACGCGCTCGATCGCGTCGAAAACCCGCCGCATCGCCGCCGACGAGCCGACGATCTCGCTGAAATTGTGACTGCTCTGGATCTCCTCGCGCAGATAGACGTTCTGCGCCGCCAGCCGGTCCGAGGCGCGCTGCAACTGCTCGTATTGCAGGGCGTTGTCGATCGCCAGCGCAAGCTGCATGGCGATGTTTTCGTACAACCACACGTCGGTCGTCTGCGCCGCGTGCGGATCGGTGGTGCCAAAGAAAAACGCGCCGATGACGCGGTTGCGCACCATCATCGGCGCTGCAACGTAGTGTCGTACGCCGGCTTCCAGCAGCCTGCGCTCGCTCGCAAATCGCGTCCCGCGCGCCAAATCGCCCGACTCGTAGCAGCGGCCGGTCTCGCTGATGAAGCCCATCGGCGTGTCGGCGGTCTGCATGACCTGCGGATCGGGAAGCCCGTCGGTCGTTTCGGGCGATTCGGGTGTTTGCACGTAGGCGCGCAGGGTTTCGCCAGAGTCGGCGACCAGCCCGATGGCGCTGTACTGAAAACCCTCGAGCCGCCGGAGGGCGCGGCAGGCGGATTGAATGACCTCGTCAAACTTGAGCGACGTGTTAATGGCGTGGCTCAGTTCAATCAGCGTGGCGCGGCGGCGGTCGCCTTTTTCCAGCCGGGTCAACGTGCGGGCGTTCCAGATGGCGGGCGCCGCGATGCGCGCGAGGCGTTCAACGTAGTCCGCGGCGGCCGAATCCAGCGGCGAAGCGGCGGAGGTTCCGAAGCAGAGCATGCCGACGAGACGCCCGTGGCATCGCAGCGGCGCTGCAATGCACGCGCCCACTCCAAGGTCGCACTGAAATTCCTGGAACGGCGACGACGCCGCGGCGGTGAGGTCGTCGATTCGGACGACGCTGTCCGACGTGCCGAAGCGGGCCAGCGGCGTCTGTGCACTGGGAAACTCGATGGCCGCGGGATCGCTGCTCCGCGCATCGGCGCTTCCGCGCGTCGGCATCGGGTAGAACACCACGAGGTCGCGGCGGGAATCGTGGATGGCCAGTGCCGCCCAAAGCACGCTGCCGATGTCGCCGATGGCGTCAGCGAGCACGCCGCAGACCGCTCGCCAGTCGGGCTGATTTCCCAGGACGGTTGCGACCCGCAGGAGTCGCGCATCGCGTAGGCCGCTGGCAGAGGAGTCGGCGGGAGTCGCAGTTTCGGGCATTCGATGGGCACTCAGAATTCAGATGGCGTTGTCCTATGCGACCGATCGAAGATCGCTTCGCGTCTTCCACTGCCACGTTCTCGTTCGGCTGTCTCTGGGCCGTATTCACGTCGCTGACGCGATCTTTATCCGCGGCTCTTCCGGCCGGTGCTGACGACAGCCGCAACTAAAGGCGACGTTCACGCCCCCGCAATCGCTCGGAGTGTCATTATACCACCACGTCCCTTCGCGGCCCCACAACAGGTGGTGGCGCGCTCGGCGACCATCTGGCCGCTCGACTTGGTTCATATGCTCCGCTCTGGCATTCCAAGGCCTTTTTCCGCAACGGGTTGTGGCACAGCGAGTGCTTCAAGGGGGGCCTGTGGCCGGGCGGCTTCGAGTAGCCGCGCTCGCAGCGCCGTGTTGGCGGCGCGAGCGAGGCTTTAGCCGTAGTCGAGTGGGTCTTGGAACCTGAGGAGCAACGAATGTTGGTCGTATCTCGCCGTCATTCCGGGGTAGCGGTTCTCGCGATTGCGTGTTGGTTGGCTTTCGCGCCCTTTGTATCAGCCCAGACGCCGTCACTGGCGTCGGAGGGCCGCATCTTCGGACAGCCGTTCGTCGCGTTCGGCTACGACGTCAAATCGGTGCTGCCGAGTCGCTCGGGGGAGTCGTGGTTTCCGCACCTCTACAACCCTCCCGCGGTGGAAATGATTCTGGAACCGCCCTCGCTGCGGCCCGAAGCGCTGGCCTTCCGCAACGGCTTGCTGTACGTCGCCGGCGACTGGAATGAAACGCAGAACCAGATTGCCGTCTTCTCAACAAACGAGTGGGGCGAGCTTGTTTTCAATCATTCGATCAGTCTGCCGCTCTCGACGCCGCCGCCGCTGACGATGCCCAACAACCAGTGGTGGGGACCGGAAGGCATGACATTCAACACCGGCGCGACCGGAGTCGGCGCCGGCGCCGGCGCGCTCGTGACGGTCGACGATCAGCAGGCCGGCGTGGGCAGCACGTTCGCGCTGGTGAACGCGGGCAACGGCACGCTGTCGTCGTTCGGCACGGTTCCTGTGCCCGAAGACATCGCCTACGCGCCGCTGTCGCATCAATTTTTCGTGCTTTCGACGCCCAACACCGTCAACGTCTATGCGGCGGACATGACGCCCACGGGCGTGAGCTGGTTGGCGCCGTCGCGCTCGCGCGGCCTGACCGTCGTGTCGCCGGAGTTCGCGCGAACATTGACGGGCGATCAGACGCTGACGGGCGACATCCTGCTCGTGATCTGCAAGGAAGACACGGACCCGGCGAATCCGCTGCCGAACCGCCTGGCGGCGTTTCGCGCGGATGGGACGCCTATCGGCGTCGAGCAGGACATCTCCTGGGTCGATCTGGCGCTGGACAACAGCAGCCAAAGCGGCACGGTGGCCGGACCGCATGAGATGGAAGCGATCGTCGTCGATGAGGCGACGGGCGTGATCTACATCGGCGACGAGGCGGCCCGCGCTGTGTACGCGATCAAGGCTGTGACGCCGCAAATGGGCGCCACCCAGGGACCGGTCTTCGGCCGGACGTGGCAGGCCCGCGGGCAGTACGTCGAGCTGGACCTTCCGACGCGCAACGGCGAGCCGTGGTTCCCGGCGCTTCAACAGCAACTCAACGATCCGCCCAAGCTCCGGCCCGAAGGCCTGGCGTTGCGCAACGGGCTGCTCTACGCATCGGGCGACTGGAACGAGACCCAGAATCAGATCGCCGTGTTTCAGACGGCGGCGGATGGCACGCTGACGTTCGACCACGCGCTGGCGCTGCCGGTGCCGAATCCTCCGCCTTCCTATCCGAACAACGTCTTGTGGGGTCCCGAGGGACTGACGTTCAACACCGGCGCGACGGGCTACGGCGGCGGCGGTCAGTCGCTCGTGACGGTCGAAGACGAACAGTGGCTGCTGTTCGGCAACACGCGCGGCCTGATCAACACGACGACGGGGGCGACGTCGGGCATGGGCGTAATGACCTCGCCGGACGACATCGCCTACGGGCCGCTCACGCAGCGGTTCTACGTCGTGACCGATCCGAACGTGATGCGCGTCTATTCCAACGCCCCGACTTATCTGAACATTCAGTTCGCCATCGCGACGCGCGCCAAAGGCGCGGCCGTCATTTCGCCCGCGTTCGCACGGTTCCTGCTGAATGACCAGTCAATCTCGCAGGAAGTGCTCCTGGTCGTCGCCAAAAGTCAATTCGGCAGCACGGCCGCGCCGAACAACCGGCTGGCGGCTTACACGGTCGGCGGCGCGCTGCTGGGAATGCAGGATCTGCTCTGGACGCGCGACGCGATGCCGGGACAACCGCTTCAGGAGTTCGAGGCGGTCGCCGTCGATGAGACAAATCAGGTCATTTATCTGGGCGACGAGAAGGCCGGCAGCATCGTGGCCCTGACGCTGCCGCAGCCGCTATCGATCACGACGCCGTCGCCGCTGCCGGCCGCGGTTGCGGGGCAGTCCTATGCGACGACGATTCAGGCGACCGGCGGACAGGCGCCCTACACGTTCGCGCTGACGAGCGGGGCGCTGCCGAACGGGTTGTCACTCGGCGCCGACGGAACGCTCTCGGGCGCGCCGGCGGAATGCGGCGCGTTCAACTTCTCTGTGCAGGCGGCGGATTCGGCGAATCCGCCCGCGACGGCGTCGGCCACGTTCGACCTGACCGTGTCGTTCGTCGGACTGAGCGGCGACATGGACGGCAACGGCGTTCGTGACGGCGACGACATCGGGCGATTCGTGAACGTGCTGGCCGGCATGGGCGCCGGCGCCGATGCGTGCGCGGCGGACATGAACGGCGATTCCGTCGTCGATGCCACGGATGTCGCGCTGTTTACGCAGGCGCTGCTCGGAAATCCATAAGAGGCGAACGAAGAAGCACGGCGAAGCGCAACGCGCCGATTGGGCTTTGCCGCTTCGCGGAGTGAGCAAGTGTTCTCGCACGGGCTGCAAGCCCGTGCCACGCGGATCACAGCCGAGAGCGGCTGTTGCCGCACAGCGAGGATCTTTCGATGCGACTCATGGCGATCTGTCACGACAGCGTGGGAATTGGACACCTGCGCCGCACGTTCGCGATCGCCGAACAGGCGACGCGGACGATACCGTCGTGTCGCGTGCTGGTGCTCAGCGGTTCGCTTCACGCCGCGCATTTCACGCTGCCGCAGCGCGTCGACTACGTCAAGCTGCCGGCGCTGTGCAAGGGCCCCGACTATCGCTACTGCGCCAAGTCGCTGGGCATCAGCTTCGCGGATACCGTCGCCGTTCGCTCGTCGATCATCACGGCGACGGCCGCCAGCTTCCGGCCGGACGTGCTGCTGGTGGACAAGTCGCCCCTGGGCGTTCAGGGCGAGAACGAGAAGGCGATTCGGCTGGTGAAGGACCGCTACCCCGCCACGCGGACGATCTTCGGAATGCGCGACATCGAGGACGCGCCGGACGTGACGATCGACGAATGGCGCCGCAACGGTCAGTACGACGCGCTGGCGCGCTACTTCGACGAAATCTGGGTCTACGGCGATTCCCGCGTCTTCGACGTCGCCGAGGCGTATCAGCTTCCCGAATCCATCACGCGCAAGCTGCGCTACGTCGGCTACGTCAGCAAGCCCGACTGCGGCCATGAGCACGTTGATGATCCGTCGCGCAACGGCAGCCTCCGGCTGCTGGTGACCGTCGGCGGCGGAACGGACGGGTTTTCGCTCCTGGACCAGTTTCTTTCGGATCCAGTGGCGCGCGTGGGCGAGCGACCGGTGGAAACGACGATCGTCGGCGGCCCGGACTTGCCGCGTGCGCAGGCGGTGCAGTTGCGACAGCGGGCCGCGGCGATCGAAGGCGTGACGTTCCGCGACGTGATGCCGTGCATGATGTGTGCCTATCGCGGCGTCGACGCCGTGCTGACGATGGGGGGCTACAACACGATGGTCGAAGTGGTCCGCACCGGCCGGCGGATGCTGGTCTACCCGCGCGTCGAGCCGCGGCTGGAGCAGTACATCCGCGCCAAGCGGTTCGCGCTGTTGCACCTGTGCGAAGCGCTCGATCCCAACTGCATGACGCCCGCCCGGCTGCACGCCGCGGTCGAGCGTTTGCTGTCGCGTTCCGGCCCGGAAACGGCCTGGCATCCCAACCTCGACGGGCTGACCAACGTGGCCCGCCGCCTGTCCCGATTGGAGGCGACGATCCGTGACTCGATGGCTGTATTTGTGTAACGATCTCGGCATTCCCCTGGACGGCTCGAAGGGCGCCAGCACGCACGTCCGCGCGATCACGCGCGCTGTGTGTGCGATCGGTCGCGAGGTGACGGTGCTGGCGGCACGCGGGCGGCTGCCGGCGGACCACCCGGCGCGTCAAGTCGAGACTCCGGCGGGCGATGCGGCGCGGGCCATCGACGCGTCGTTGCGGAACTGGCTGACCGGAATCGGCGCGGTGCCGGCGCTGGCCGGCGAAATCGCGCAAATGACCTACGACGCGGAGCTGACGCGGCTGCTCGACGGCGACCAGCCGGGAATCGAAGTCGACGTCGTGCTCGAGCGACTGTCGCTTTTCGCTTCGGCAGGGCTGGCGTTCGCGCGGCGGCGCGGCCTGCCCTATCTGGTCGAAATGAACGCGCCGCTGTCGCGCGAGGCGGCCCGCTACCGCGACGCGGGCATGGAGCAGCTCGCGCGGCAGATCGAGCGTCAGACGCTGGCCGGAGCGGACGCGGTGATAACCGTTTCCGAGGAGCTGCGGCAGTATGCCATCGCGCAGATGGGGCTGTCGCCGCAGCGCGTGCATACGGTGCCCAACGGCGTCGACCTCGAACTGTTCGGCCGGCGCCACGACCGCGCGGCGGCGCGGGCCGAGGCTGGGACGCCCGCCAACGCGCTGGTGTATGGATTCGTCGGCAGCCTCAAAGCCTGGCATGGTGTCGAGACGCTGCTGGACGCGTTCCGCCACGTGCGCAACGCCCATCGTCACGCACATCTGCTGATCATCGGCAACGGACGCATGTCGGACTACTACCGCGCCAAGGCGGCCGAACTGGGCGTGGACCAGTCGACGACTTTCTACGGCGCGGCCGCGCACGAAACGGTGGCGCGACTGCTGAGCGGCGTCGACATCGCCGTCGCGCCCTATCTGCCCCAGGACACGTTCTATTTCTCCCCGTTGAAGCTGTATGAGTACATGGCGGCGGGGTTGTGCATCGTGGCCAGTCGGGCCGGCCAGATCGCCGAGGTCATCGAGTGCGGCAAGAACGGGCTGTTGTTCACGCCCGGGCGCTCGGGCGAGTTGGCCGAAGTTCTGATCTACGCCGGTACGGACGCGGCGTTGCGGGCGCGGCTCAGTGCCGCGGCGCGCCGCTGCGTGGCCGGTCGCGGATGGGAGAACGTCGCAGAGAAGATCGCGCAAATCGCCGAATCGGTCGCGCAACGGCCGGCGGCGCCGGTGGAGGACGACGCATATGCCGCCGTCTAGCTGTCCCAAGACCCGCGTCGATCACGCGATGCGCGGTGCGTCGGCCGCGACCTCTCGCGAGCCGGCACGGTGCGGCCGCGTGGCGTATCTGCTTCAGGTTTTTCCCAAGTTCTCCGAGACGTTCATTCTCAATGAACTGATCGAGCATCAGCGGCAGGGGGCGGCGGTGCGCGTGCTGTCGCTCCGTCTGCCGCGCGAAGGGCGCTTCCATCGCATGTTGGCCGACCTGAACGAGGCGGCCGAATATCTGCCCGAAGCCCTCTCGGATGCTCCGGGCCGGGCGGCCGAAGCGCTCTGGTCGGCGACGCGACACTCGCCGCGTGCCATGAGCCGCGCGACCTGGGGTCGGCTCAGAGGGCGGTTCACGACGCGCGACGTATGGCAGGCGGCGATGGCGCGGCGCTGGGCCGAGCGGCGGGGTGTGACGCACGTTCACTGCCACTTCGGCGGGTACGCCGCGCGGGTGGCGTTTCTGTCGCGACTGATGGGCGGCCCATCCTTCTCCATGACGCTCCACGCATTCGACATTTTCCGCCGCGACGTCGACGCCGCGCTGTTGCGCGAGATGATCGAAACGTCGGCATTCACCGTCACGGTGTCGCGATTCAACGAGCGATTCCTGCGCGACGTCATCGGCGCCTCGGCGCTGAAGATTCGCGTGCTTTACAACGGCCTGCCGCTCGAGCGATTCGCGTTTCACGCCGCCCCGCGCTCGTCGCGCACGATCGTGGCCGTTGGCCGCCTGATCGAAAAGAAGGGCTTCACCCATCTGGTTCGCGCGTGCGCCATTCTCGCGCAACGCGGCGCGCTGGACCGCTGCGACATCATCGGCGACGGGCGCGAAAAGGATGCGCTCAAGGCGCTGATCCGCGAATTGGGGCTGAGCGGCGTCGTCCGGCTGACGGGGCCGCAGCCGATCGAACGTGTCGCGGCGGCGCTGACCGAGGCTTCGGCCTTCGCTCTGCCGTGCGTCGCGGCGCAGGACGGCAACATGGACGCGCTGCCGACCGTGCTGCTCGAGGCGATGGCCTCCGGCTGCCCGTGTGTGTCAACGCGGCTGTCGGGCATTCCCGAGATCATCGAGGACAAAGCGTCCGGGCTGCTCGTCGAGCCGGGCGACGAGGCCGGACTGGCCGACGCGCTTGAGCGTGTCATGACCGATGCGGCACTGGCGCGGCGACTGGCCCTGGCCGGTCGGCAACGCGTCGAGCGGCTGTTCGACGTTCGCAACAGCGTGGCCACGCTGTCGGACTGGCTGCAATCGGCCGCGGCCGACAGCGCGGCGAATGCCGACGCCGCGGCGTCCAGCCATGACGGCAGGCCATCGCGACAAATCACGTCGGTTGTGCAACGGGCGGAAGCGCCCGGCGAGGAGCGCGCTTGTGAACCGGTCTGATCCATCGACGCAACAGCCGGTGATCGCGCCGCCGTCGCGCCGTATCCGGTTGCGGCTGCCGCGATTGAAGACCGCGCGAGGCGTGTTTGACGCCCGGCGCGTGGCGTCGACGATCGCGTTCTTCGCGCGCGATTTGCATAAACATCTGGGGCTGCTCATTCCGGCCGGTCTGGCCATGCTGGCGGCGACCCTGTTGAGCCTGGCTGCGCCGTGGCCCGTACAGGTCGTGCTCGATCACGTCATCCTCGGCCGCCCGGCGCGCGGCGTGATGAGCGACGTGCTGGCGCGGCTGGGCGATCCGCGCAACGTATTGCTCGCGGCGTGCGCGGCGGTCGTGCTGATCGCCGCGGCGCGCGGGCTGTTCGAGTATGCGAGCCAAATCCTTCAGGCCGACGCGGCCCATCGCATCGGCAACAAGCTGCGGCACCGAGTCTTCAAACATCTTCAGCAGCTCTCACTGCGGTTTCACGAACGCAGTCGCACGGGCGATCTGCTGCTGCGCCTGACCGGCGACATCACGCTGGTGCGCGATCTGCTGGTGGCGTCGCTGTTCGACCTGATGGCGGCGCTGCTGCTGCTGTCCGGGCTGCTGGCGATGATGTTCCGCCTTTCGCCGGCGCTGGCCGCTGTGGCGCTGGCGACGCTGCCGGCGGTCGTTGCGGCGTCGTGGCTGACGTCGGTCCGGTTGCGTGCGGCGGTGCGAAAGAAGCGCGAGAAGGAGGGCGATCTGATCAGCGCCGCGGCCGAGGTGCTGGGGGCCATCTCGCACGTGCAGGCCTTCACGCGCGAGGACGCCGAGAAAGACCGGGTGTCGCGGCTGGAGCGATCGTCGCTGCGCGCCGAACTGAAGACCGTGCGACTCGAAAGCAAGCTGGCCCGCACCGTGGAAATCGTGACGGCGCTGGGCACGTGCGGCATTCTGTACCTGGGCGTCGGCGACGTGTTGGCGGGAAAACTGTCACCCGGCACGCTGATCGTGTTCATCTCGTACTACACGAGCCTGGTCAAGCCGATTCGACAGCTTGCGAAGACGGCGGGACGCATGGCCAAAGCGTCGAGCTGCGCCGATCGCGTGCGCGAGGTTCTGGACGAAGTTCCCGAGATTCAGGACGCGCCGGACGCGGTCGTTGCTCCGCCGCTGGCGGGTCACATTCGATTTGAACGGCTGCGGTTCGACTACGAGCCGGGCCGCCCGGTGCTGCGCGACATTCACCTCGACATTCCGTCCGGGCAGCGCGTGGCGCTGGTCGGGCCGACGGGCGCCGGGAAATCGACGCTGATGAAACTGCTGCTGCGGTTTTACGACCCGACGGCGGGTTGCGTGCGAGTGGACGGGCGCGACATCCGCGAATTCACGCTCGAATCGCTGCGCCGGCAGATCAGCGTGGTGCAGCAGCACACGGTGCTGTTCGGCACGACGCTGGGTGACAACATCGCGATGGGGCGGCTGGGGGCGACGCGGGCGGACGTGGAGGCGGCGGCGCGCGAGCTGGGCATTGAGGAGTGGATCGCTTCGCTGCCGAACGGTTACGACACGATCGTGGGCGAGCGCGGCGCGACGCTGTCCGGCGGTCAACGGCAACTCGTGGCGCTGGCGCGGGCGATTCTGCGCGGCGGTCGCATCCTGATTTTCGACGAGCCGACGACCGGCCTGGACGGCCGGACCGAGCAACAGATACGCCGGGCGCTGCAGCGCGCCATGCGGAATCGAACGACGCTGATCATCTCGCACGGTCTGAGGCCGCTGGCGGACGTCGATCGCGTAATCGTGCTGACCGAGGGGCGCATCGTTCAGGACGGCTCGCATGACGATCTGCGAGGCGAGGTGGGAGTGTACCGCGAGCTGTTCGAGGTCCCGAGCGAGCCGGACCTGGTACGGGGGGCGCCGGCATGAGCATCGCCCTGACTCCCACGTTGCAGGTTCCACGCGATTCGCGACTGCCGGGACTCACCGACGCGGCGCAACCCGAGCAGATGCTGGAGTTGTGCCGTGCGCATTTGACGAATGTCCCGAGCGCGCAACGCGACGCGTGGACCGACTGTGCCGTGATGGATGCCGTGTACCAGCCCGGACGGGCCTGCCGGATTGCCTATGCGCTGAACGCCGACGACGACGAGCGACCGGAAATCGTCTATGCGCGCTGGTCGCGCGAGCGGCGCATGCACGCCAGCGCCGTGAGGGTGCGGCTGGAACGCGGATGGGTCGATCTGCACCGTTACCCGCGCGATCGGCGCATGCGGGCGGTTCGCTCGATGCAGCGCGACGACTGGCTGCGGCACGCCTCGCGACAGTGGTTTTGCGAGTGGCTGGGCGAGGGCGCATTCGCCGACGAAGGCTGGCGCTGCACGCCGATCAAATACGTGCCGGAGTCGCGCCTGGTCTGCCGGCTGAAAGGGCGCTGGCAGAACTCGAGCGGCGAGCAATGGGTCCGTGCTTATGTCCGAATGACGCGGCGCGACGACGCCGCCCGGCAGCTCGAGCGGCTTCGAACGATCGAAGCCGCCCTGTCGCGAACCGACTGCGGCATCAGCGTGCCGCATGTCCTGGGCGTCGTCGACGAAAAACATCTGATTGCAACTGAGTTTGTTCGCGGCGTCACGCTGCGGGACGCCGCCGCGAACGAAGGACCCCGTCTGCTTGCACGTGTGTCCGCCGCGCTGGCCGCGATGGGCCGGGCGATTGGACCTGATTCGATTCATCAATTTCCCTTGAACCAGCCGGCTGTTGCGCCCGCGGCGATGCTGGCCGACCTCCACCAGGCTTTGCCCGCCTCGCATCACGCCTGTGTGGCCCTCGCCGCGTGGCGAGATTCCCGGCCGGCATTGCCGCGGCGCGCCGGTCTGGTTCACGGTGATTTGCATTCGCGTCAAGTCATTCTCAAGGGCGGCCGCACGTGTGTGGTAGACTGGGAGCGCGCGGTGCTCGGCGATCCCACGCAGGACATCGCTAATCTGGCGGCCGAGTTCGATGCGGCGGCGCTTCTGGCGGCCGCGGCCGCCCAGAGGGGGTGCGCCGCCGCGCTTTCTACTTTTCAGTCGCAGTTGTCTCAATCGCATCCCGCGGCGCGTGAGCATTGGGCGCCCCTCTGTATGCAGGCGTGGAGAGAAGCGGGCGGACTCTTCGACAGTTCCACGGTGCGCTGGTGGATGGTGCGCGCATTTGTGCTGCGGGCATGGGGATTGCAAAGACATCTGCGTTGTGGCTGGCCCGACGCGGCCGCGGCACTGCTGGAGCGGGCGGCGCAGACACAGCAAAACGGACTGGACTGGCTGAAAGCGTAACGCATGACAATGGCAATGAGCAACGCTGAAACGAGCATGGCAACGCACTGGAAGGTGTCTATTGACGCCACGCAGGCCGTTGCGATGGCACGCCGCTGCATTGAATTGCCGCAAGGCTGGAAGATTCAGTCCGTTCGCATTGCCCGAGTCTATCCGGCGCGGCCGGTCGGAATCGGAGTGCAGTGGGAATTGCGGCTTCGTCATAGTGACGGTCGGACGTTGGCGGGACATGTGTACGTCAGCTCGGCCCGCGACGGGCGGCGGCCAGGCCGCAATCGGCTGCGGGTGGCGCCGCAGGGACCGTTTGCTTTTGGCGGACTGTCTGTATGCCCTGAGAATTCAGACGCGCTACTCCATACGCCGGATTGTGACGATCGACTCGATTTACGCCACATGACAAGTCCCGCGGCGCTGCGTCGGCGCATGGAGAATAGTCCGGAGCTGTCGTGGATGGCGAATGGTGGCGTACTGCGGCGGCGGTGCCTGAGTTATCGACCGCGGCGACGCTGCACATTGGCCGTTTCGTCATCGAGCGATTCAGCGGAGCGATTTGTCGTTGCCAAGGTGTTGCGTAGCGGGAACCTGGAGCGCGCATTGACGGCGCATCGGCGACTGGAGCCTCAACTGCGAAGGCGCCGGGATCTGCGCATTACTACGCCGGCTGTGGTGGCCATATGGCCCGACGCACACACGGTGGTATTCGAGGGGCTGCTCCAACGTCCGGCGCCGTCTAGCAGGAGCGATACAACGGCCCAGGCTGCGGGACGCATTCTGGCGGCGATCCACGCGAGCGAAGGCAGCGGATTGCCGGCCTTTACTTCCGAAGATGAGCTATATGCGACCTGGCGCTGGGTTGAACTGGCGCGGCAACTGGACCGACTGCCGCCGGCAGCGATGAAACTGTGGATATGGCTGCAAACCGCACGGGCACGAATGGCCCCGCGTCGCGCATGCGTGATTCATCGGGATTACTACGACGAGCAGATCGTACAAACATCGAATGGCTGGGCTGTGGTCGATTTGGACACTCTGGCCGTCGGCGACCCGGAGCAGGATATCGGCAACTACATTGGCCATACGATCTGGACGGCAACGCTGGCCGGAAAGGGCGCCGGCTCGGCGCAACTGTGGTGTGAGTGCTTTACCGAAGGTTATGCCGACGCCCGGCGTGGCGCCGATGCGGTTCCGGACGCCCGGCGGGTGCGGTTCTATCTTGTCAGTTCGCTGCTGCGACTGGGAATCATTCACGGATTGCGGACCGGCGCCGAAGACAGCGCGGCGCGTCTGCACGAACGGGCGCTGTCGATGCTGGACGCGGCGCCTCGATCCGGGGGAGGCCGGGCGCGCGGGGCCGACGACACAATCGTATTGCGGAGAAAACCATGAAAACTGTGATGCACGGAATCGTTCGGCGTCGAACGAGCGGCTTCACTTTGATCGAATTGCTGATCGTTGTTGCCATTATTGCCGTACTGGTCGCCGTGCTGGCGCCGGCAATGAGCGGCGCACGGCGCGCGGCGCGGCGGACCTCTTGCGCCAACATGCTGCGCGAGATCGGCCGATGCGCCTTCTTCTACCTCGAGTCGGAAAAGGCGTTTCCGCTGCTGAACAATCAGCCGCAGGACGGCCACTGGCAATACAACTATCTCATCTGGGATGGCCGGGACTTCGATCACAACTTCGGCCCGTTTGTCGAAAAGAACCTGGTGCCGGACATCCGCGTGCTGTATTGCCCGGTGCAGGAATCGCCGTATCACGGTCTCAATACCTTCGTCAACCCGTGGCCGGTGCAGGACCTGCTGGACACGCGCGCCGGCTACGGACGGCGTCCGGAAGTGACCGGCATCGACGTGACGCGTTTGCCGGCCCGGACGGCACTGTACGCCGATTTGTTTCATACGACGCAGTACATTTCCGATGCGCACAAGACCGGCGTCAACGTCGGTTTCACAGACGGGCATGTGCGGTACGTCGACAACGTGCCGCTTGTGCTCGACAACGACATGACGCTGCCGACGTCTCTGCTGGACAATCCGACGATGCAGACCATCTGGCAGCAACTGGATGGTCAAGAATGACAATGTGTGTGAAAGACATGAGTCGAACCGCGACCGTCTGGGGGCGCCGAGTCTGGCGCGCGGGTGGCAGGGTCAAGCCCTCGCGTAAGGTAAGCCCCTGTGCTTTGGGTAGTATGGGCGTCCCGCCCGGCGCCCTCCCTTTCGCGAGGGGTTGGCCATATTGAGCGGCAGGCTTTACGGGGAACCTGTTCGCAGTCGCGTTGCTGGCGAGCGTCCTCGGGCGACGGATCGCGGCGCCGAAACCGAGCCGCGGACGTGCACGAGCGGCCGACGGACCAGCGTGAGTATCGCAACAGGCTTGCACAGAGTGCAGACACGGGTGCCATTATGAAAGTGGATTCACGGTCGTTCAAAAAAAAGTGCGTTGTCGTGGCCGCGGCGCTGGGCGCAGTATTGACGGCAAGCAGTGTTCTGATTGGCACGGACGCGGCGAATGAGGACCAACGCCGCGCCCCCGGCGGGGAAGTGCGGCGCGTCAGCGGCGACCGCATCAAGCTGAAGGACGGCAGAGACATCGAGTTCGCCGCCATTCGATTGCCCTTCGAGCATGAGCCATACGCGGACAAAGCGCGTCACACGCTGGAGAAATGGGTGAACGACGAAGGTGTCCGGCTGGCCTTCGACGATGAATGGGGCATTAACGATGATCGACTGCTTGCCTATGTGTACGCCAATGACACGTTCATCAACGAACGCCTGGTGCGCGCCGGGCTGGCGTTTGTCAAGTTGCGGGCGGGCAACCGCAAATATGAGGCGGTGTTGCTGAAGGCTCAGGCGGAGGCGCGCGAGGAGCGCAACGGCATGTGGACGCTGCTGAAGGCGACCAGCGGCGTGCCGTTCGTCGGTGACGAGGAACGCGCGACGTTCCACCGGCCGGAGTGCGCAAAACGGCCCGGGGAGAGCAAGGCGGAGATACAACTGAAGGGTTCGGCGGAGGCGCTCGAGCGCGGCATGGCGCCGTGCGGCAAGTGCCGGCCGATGGATTAGAAACGCCGCGGCGATTACGGCAGCGCCGCGCGCGTCCACTGCACGCCGTAAGTAACAGATACAAGGATACAGTGTATGAGTCGATGGCTGCGACGAATGGGAGGGCTGGCGCTGGGAGTGTGCGCCGCGTGTGTTCTGGGTGCTTGTCAGTCCGGAGAGCTGGAGCAGTTGCTGTCCGAACTGGGCGTTACGGTCAACATCGACGTGACGCGCGGCGGTGACGACAACGCCAATGTCAACGGCAATGACAATGACCTGCCCGCCGACAACAACAACGACAACGTAAACGGCAATGACAACATCGACGATGCAGCGGATGACAATGGCAACGACAACGTGGCCGACGACGCCATGGACAATCTCGATGATGACAATGCCAATGACAACGTCGATGACGATAACGCCAACGACAATGTCGATGACGACAACGCCAATGACAATGACGACGGCGACGACAACGGGAACGACAATACATGACGGGGGCAGCCGCCGGGAAGTGTTTCGCCGCCGCAGCCGCACACGTCGAGCCGGTACGCGTGCCTGACGTGCTCGATGTGTGCGACGCCGCGGCGCGACTGCGCGCCCGAACAGCCGGGGCCTATCTGGCCGCGTGGTGCTTCGGCGCTGCGTCAATGGCGTTTGTGCAGAACGACTCGGTCTGGCCGGCGGGCAACGATTCGCTTTACCACGTCCGCATGGCGGCCATGCTGCCGGAATCGGGATTCGTGCAGTCATTCCCCTGGCTGCATTGGACGATCTTCCGCGACGCATTCGTCAGCCATCACCACGGTTTTCACGTCGCGCTGGCGCCGTTCGCGTGGCTGGGGCAGCGCCTGGCCGGCGAAGCGGCCATCGGCGGAAAGCTGTTTGTCATCGCGGCCATGGGAGCTACGGCGGCGCTGTTGCTGACGGCGCTGCGCACGCTGGGCGTTAGACATCAATGGATGTGGATCGGCCTGCTGGTGGTGCTGCCGTGGCAATTCTGGATGCGAATGGCCTATGTACGTGCGCCCGCTCTTGCGCTGCCGCTCCTGCTTCTGGCCGTGTGCATGTCGCTGCGACGCCGCTACCTCGGACTCGGCATCACGGCGTTCGTCCTGACTCAAGTCTATTTGGGCAGCGTCATCCTCCCTTTGCTGGCTCTGGCAGCGCTGGTTGCGGGCGTCGTGGTCGATCGCTCGGCCCGGCATGGACTGCGATGCGGAGCGGCCATTGTGGCAGGGATGGTCTGCGGACTCGTTGTCCATCCCTACTTTCCCGGCAATCTGTTGTTTCTTTACACACAGCTATTTCAAACGGGGCTTGGCGCGCCGAGCGAAGCCGGCAGCGAATGGCGGCCATTCGACGCGTGGATCCTGCTGAAGATGTCCGCGCCCGTCGCGATTGTCTGGTGCGGTTGTCTGATCGCTCGCCTGCGCTCGGCCCGGCAGTTGACCGCCGACGAATTGTCACTGTTTGTGTTCCAACTGGCGCTGCTCGTCCTGACGCTCAAGGCGCGGCGCTTTATCGAGTACTGGCCGGTCTTCCTCTTGCTCAGTGCGGCGTCGCTGGCCCGCGGAGCGGACTGGACGCTCCGCGGCGCCGGCGGCCGCACCATGGCAAAATGGGGATTGGGGACGGCCATCGTTGTACTCGGATTCTCGACACTGACCATTGCGCGATCCAAGTCCCTGCCGCCGCGAAATGCCGCGACCGCCCTCGCCGCCGCGCGGTGGCTGGCACGGAACTCCCCGGCCGGATCGCTCGTGCTGACCGATGACTGGGACGTTTTTCCCGCTTGCTTCTACGCCAATCGCCACAACAGGTACGCCGTCGGCCTCGATCCGGTGTTTACGCAAGTGAGGTATCCGGAGTTGTGGCAGCGGTACCGGCTCATCACGCGCGGCCGGCTGGCTGCGAGGCGTCCCACATTGCACGTGGCCGCGCGATCCGATGCGGTTGACTACGCCGACGTGGCCACGCATTTCGGAGCGCAATACGTCCTTGTGATGGGCGATCATCCGGCGCTGTATCGTGCATTGTGCCGGCGCAGCGATTCTTTCCGGCGCGTTTACCCGCCGCTGGAGGGGGATCAGAACCAACCAGCCGCCGCCGTATTCGAAGTCAAATCCCCGCCCGAACGAATCGAAAGCAGGGCGTCACGTGGCCACGGGCAGCGTGACACGAAAGGTCGTGCCGGTCAGACCATCCGTCACCAACTCGATCCTGCCGCCCAGCGATTCGGCCACGCGTCTCGCCCACGCCAGCCCGATGCCGGTTCCCTCGGGGCGTGTAGTGTAAAACAACTCGAAGATGCGGCCGACGTGTTCGGGCGGAATGCCCGGTCCCGCGTCGTGCACATCGACAACGATCCGTTCCGCCTCGCGCCGCGCAACCACGCACACCGCCGCGCCGGATGGCGAGTGCTCCATTGCGTTCGACAGCAACTCGATCCACAGCGTCGCCATCTCGTCGGTGTCGGCGCAGACCGGCAAGGCGCCGTCGCAGCCCTCGACCGCCACGCCGACACCGCGGCGATCGAACTCGGATTGCAGCTCGGCAATCGCCGTCCGAATGACCGGCCCGACGTCGAGCCGCATCCGCGGACGTTCGCTGGCACGGGCGAAGTTCAGCAGGCGCGTCACGCGGCTGCTCAGCCGCCGGCACTCGCTCAGAATATCCTGCGCCCGTCGCCGCGAATCGTCGTCCATCCGTCCCAGGTCGACGATCAACTCGGCCGAGCTGTGGATGCTCGCCAGCGGGTTGCGGATGCCGTGCGCTACGCCGGTGCACAATTCGCCGATCGCGGCCAGTCGCTCGCGGCGCTCCTGCGCGGCGCGCTGCCGTTCCTTCCGCAGCGTCTGATCGGTCCGCTGCAATTGGCGCGTGTACCACAACATGCCGATCAGCGCGGCGAGCAGCGCCGCGACCAATACTGTTTCCCCGCGCGTCTGCCGCGCCAGCATGTCGTCATACGATTGCAGCAGATCGGCCTCCTCGGCCAGCACGTCTTCCTGCATGTCGGCGATCAGCCGCAATGCCCGCTGTTGCCGCTGGTCAAACGAAATCAGGCGGGCGGCGCGCTCCGCGGGCGGCTGACTCAGCACGTCGTCGGCCTCGGCGGTCAGTTGCGCCAGTTCGCTCCAGAGTGTTACAGCATCGTCTCCGCGCATCGCGCGGCGGTCCTTCAGCGCGGCCAGATCGGCGCGGGCGCGATCCAACGCGCGGCGCGATTCGGCAACGGCGCCCGCCTCCAGCGCGCGAACCAGTGGTCCGGCCAGCTCGCGCACGGAACGGGCCAGCGACGTCAGGTCGCGTTGCCGTGCATCGAGAATGGCCACCTGCCGCAGCAGCGAGCGGAACTGGGACAGCGTCTGATGATGCAGCCACAGGACCGCCGCGATGATCGCGACGTTGAAGCCCGCCAGCACGACGAAGTAGTGATACCAGCGGATGCGGCTCATCGAATCGCCTCGCGACGCCACGCCGGCCGGTCGGCGCTGCCGGTCCGGTCCCGACGTCAGGAAACCTCATTATGGCCAGAATACTGCTGATTGAGGACGAAGCCATCCTTCGCCGCAACATCGTCGACCGCATCCGCGCCGACGGGCACGA
This sequence comes from Planctomycetaceae bacterium, assembly GCA_011525745.1. Lineage (GTDB taxonomy): Bacteria > Planctomycetota > Phycisphaerae > UBA1845 > UTPLA1 > PLA4. Next base: position 19,881 of record WYBU01000064.1, read on the forward strand.
AGTCGTCGACGCCGGAACGGCCGAAGCCGGCATCGATCTGGCCACGCTGCTGGCGCCGGACCTGGTGATCACCGATCTGCGCCTGCCCGGACAGGACGGCCTGCACGTGCTGCGCGAAGTGCGGCGCATCAGTCCGCGCTGCCTGGTCGTGCTGCTGACCGCGCACGGCTCGCGCGACACGGCGCTGGAGGCCATCCGCGACGGGGCCTACGACTATCTGACCAAGCCGGTCGAGCTGCGCGACCTGATGGTGCTGATCGAGCGGGCCATCCGCCATGCCCGCGCGCTCGACGCGGTGGAATGCAACCGCCTCAGCGAGCGCCGCCGCGGAACGCTCGACGCCATCATCGGCGTGTCGCCCGCGATTCAAGAATTGCGGCTGCGCGTGCGGCAGCTTGCCGCCGCGCCGGCCATGAAGCTGCGTCATCCGCCGACGATCCTGATCCGCGGAGAAACCGGCGTCGGCAAGACGCTGCTTGCCCACGCGATCCACAACGAAGGCCCGCGGCGCGACGGACCGTTCGTGCACGTAACGGCCGGCGGCGACGACGGCGCGGACATCGAAACCGAGCTGTTCGGCGACGCAGGCCACGGCGGCGGCGTCGCGCGGCGCGGCCTGTTCGAGATGGCCCGCGGCGGGACGCTGTTTCTCGACGAAATCAGTCGGCTGCCCGCCGACGCGCGGACGCGGCTGTCGGCGGTGATGGAGCGCCGCACGATCAGCGTCGCCGGCGGCACGGGCGAGCGGCCGATCGACGTGCAGATCATCGCCGCGACGCAGTTTGATCTGCGTGCCGCCGTGCAGCGCGGCGACTTCCGCGGCGACTTGTTCCACCGGCTGAATGAGTTCGTCTTCGAGATTCCGCCGCTGCGGGAACGGACCGAGGACGTGTCGGCCCTGGCGGCGTGGTTCGTCGGCAAGCATGCCGAACGGCTGGGTCGGCCCGCGCCGCGGCTGAGCGACGCGGCCGTCGCCGCGCTGCAAAGCTGCCCGTGGCCGGGCAACGCCCGCGAGATGTCGCACGCCATCGACCGCGCGCTGCTGGTCTGCTCAGACTGCATCGAGCCGGAGCATCTGATGCTGCCGGTCGCCGGTGAATCGCCGGGCGACGGCGGACTGACGATCCGACTGCCGGGCGAGACGATCGAACTGGACTTCGAGCGCGACTGTCTGTCGCTGGACGAAGTCGAGCAGCGCATTCTGCGGGCCGCTTTCGCCCACACGAACGGCAATCTCAGCCGCACGGCGCGACTGCTGGGCCTGACGCGCGAGGCCGTGCGCTACCGCCTGGCGCGAAGCGAGGCGCCGACGCCGAGCGCCGCGCCGCCGCAGGCCGGCGGCGGCGATCTTATCGTTCCGCGGAATGCCGACGCCCCGCGCGCAGCGCTTTGACGCAGGCCCCAAGCGGCCCTAAACTATCTGCCGGACCGGGCAAAACAGCCGGTCCGAAGAATTCAATCCCGGGGCCGTAGCTCAGTTGGGAGAGCGCTTGCATGGCATGCAAGAGGTCGAGGGTTCGACTCCCTTCGGCTCCATTGCCGGGCTTTCACGTCGTTGCAACGAACACGCAATCGCGGCAGACTTGTTCAGTCTCGCAGTGGTCCACTGCACCCAATCGCATGGTATGGGATGGCGAAGCTCTCGCCAGACAGGTTTCGCCACTCGGTCGAAAACGGTTCGCGCGAGCGCTTGGCTGTGCCGTCCGCCCAAGGCGGCCCGCATCACGCGCAACGGAGATACACGGATGATCAACATCGCCGCTCTTGTTTCCGTCGGGTTCTTCCTGCCGCTCGTCAACGACGCCGACCCCGCGAAGTACACGATCGACGGCCCGCGAATCCGCGTGTTCAACAACCACGTGGGCGCGGAATGGCAGGCCGGACCCCGGGGCCTGAAGCTCGTCAAGCTGCGCGATGGCCTGAACGACACGGATTTCACCTGGGACACCGACGCATTTGTCATCGTCCTGAAGTCGGGACGCCGCGTCCGCTCTTCCGAAATGGCCCTCGTCCAGCCGCCCCGCGGCGAGGACGTCCCGCCCGTCAGCGGCGCCGTCTGCCGCGCCGAGCAGACGCGCGGCACTTCCGTGCAGGCGGTGCTGCGCGAGGATGAATCCGGCATCCGCGTGGCCTGGCGCGCGATCCTGCGCGACGACGCGGACCACGTTCGACAGGAAGTGACGCTGAACGCCGAGAACGAAGCGGTGGCGATCGCCGAAATCGTTCTGATCGACGTTCCCGCACCGGCCGGGCGCGTGGCGGGAAGCTGCCTCGGCTCGCCGATTACGGCCGGCAACCTGTTTCTGGCCGTCGAGCATCCGATGAGCCGCTCCAGCGTGAATCAGGGCCGCGCGAACTGCCTGATGCCGCGCGTCTTGCCGCTGCGCCCCGGCGCGACGGCGAGCTACTCCAGCGTCATCGGCGTCGCCCGGCCCGGGCAGATGCGCCGCGCCGTGCTGCGCTACGTCGAGATGCAGCGGTCGCATCCCTACCGCCCGTTCCTTCACTACAACTCGTGGTATGACCTGGGCATGTTTACGCCGTTCAACGAGAAGGAGTGCGTCGAGACGATCCGGACGTTCGCGCGCGAGCTGGTCGAAAAGCGCGGCGCCAGGATCGACAGCTTCCTGTTCGACGACGGCTGGGACAACTACGAGTCCGTATGGGAATTCCACTCCGGCTTTCCCAACGGTTTCGCGCCGCTGCGACAGGCCGCGGCTTCGGCGGGCGCGGCCCCGGGCGTTTGGCTCTCGCCGTGGGGCGGCTACGGCAAGCCGCGCGAGCGGCGCCTGGCCCACGGTAAATCGCAGGGGATGGAAGTCGATGCGCAGGGTTACGCCCTGTCCGGTCCGAAATACTATGCCCGCTTCCAGCAGGTCACGCGCGAATTCGTGACCACTTACGGCGTCAATCAGTTCAAGTTCGACGGCACCGGCAGCCCCGACAAAACGTACGAAGGCAGCGCGTTCGACAGCGATTTCGACGCGGCCATCAGCCTGATCACCGATCTGCGCCGCCTGCGGCCCGATCTGTTCATCAACCTCACCACCGGCACCTGGCCGTCGCCCTTCTGGTTGCGCTTTGCCGACTCGACCTGGCGCGGCGGCCACGATCACAGCTTCACCGGCAAAGGCTCGGACCGGCAGCGCTGGATCACTTATCGCGATGCCGACACCTACCGCGGCGTCGTGCAGCGCGGACCGCTGTACCCGCTCAACTCGCTGATGCTGCACGGGCTGATCTACGCGAAACACGCCAACAAGCTCAACAGCGATCCCAACGGCGACTTTCGCGACGAGGTGCGCAGCTACTTCGGCAGCGGCACGCAGTTGCAGGAGATGTACCTCTCGCCGTCGCTGCTGACGCCGCGCGACTGGGACGACCTGGCCGAAGCCGCGAAGTGGTCGCGGTCCAACGCCGACGTACTCGCGGACACGCACTGGATCGGCGGCGATCCCGAAAAACTGGAAGTCTATGGCTGGGCGTCGTGGTCGCCGCGAAAGGGCATCGTCGTGCTGCGCAACCCGTCCGACCGGCCGCAGACGTTCAGACTGGAAATCGGCTCGGCGTTCGAGCTGCCGGCCGGCGCGCCGCAATTGTATGTCGCGCAAAGTCCGTTCACATCCGACGCCGGCCGGGCCGAGTTGAAACTGACCGCCGGAAAACACGCGACGCTCGAATTGAGGCCGTTTGAAGTCATCGTCCTTGAAGCAGCGCCGCAGGTGCGATAAGGCTTCTTTTAGAAATGGCCGCGCATCAAGAAAACGGGGGGGATGTTCAGCCCCCGCGCGCACAAGTGGCGACTTTGCCCAGGGTGGCGCCTCGCGAGGGCTTGGCCTTGTGGAGTTCTGTGCCATAAGCGTGCGCGCAGAAATAAGCAGTACGATTTCATCGGGGGTGGCATGGTCAAGCCCTCGCGCGCGAACGGCCCCATTTTGGCGGAAAACGTACCTCGCGAGGGCTTGGCCATGTTGAGCGTCACCATGCTTGAGTGCCGCTGATACGTGCAAGTTATTTCCGCGCGCGCCCATTGTGTTTCAACGCCAACGGCGTTGCATCCTCCAGCCCGGGGTTGGAGCGGCGTGCCACGCCGCGACAACCCCGGGAGCATCGCCCCACTAAGGCCGATCGACCCCAACGGGGTCGCGGAACGGCCCGCGACGCCTGCCGGGACCCCGTTGGGGTCCCATTGAATCATTGCTGGCTGACCCGGGGTTGCCCCGCCATTTCATGGCGAGGCAACCCCGGGCTGAAGGCCGCGACCCCCTTGGGGTCCTCATCTTTTCAGCATGCTCGTGCAATCCACCTTCGTTCCCACCTTTCCGGTGCGGAAATCACGACAAAAAGAATGCACGAAGAATTGCACCGCTTTGGGAAGTCGTTGAAGACCCCGCCCATGCCAGCGATTCACTGATTCGCCCCCTTCCGCTCTTCGCCACCGCTTGACCCGCAAGCCGTGCGGGCGGAGATTCTTGAGCATGGCGGCCTCGTTCGATCCGGCGGATGCCGAGTTCATGCAGCGCGCCCTGCGGCTTGCGCCTCGCGGGGAGGGGCGCGTCGAGCCGAATCCGATGGTCGGCGCGGTGCTCGTCCGCAATGATCGCGTGCTCGCCGAAGGCTGGCACGGCCGCTTCGGTGGTCCACACGCCGAAATCGAGGCGCTGCGCGCGTGTGCGGTCCGACACGGCGCCGACGCCGCCCGCGGCGCGACTTGTTACGTCACGCTCGAACCCTGCTGCCATCACGGCAAGACGCCCCCGTGTACCGATGCCCTGATCGCCGCGGGCGTGGCTCGCGTCGTGGCCGCCATGCGCGATCCATTCCCCGAAGTGGCGGGGCGAGGCATTCGCACGTTGCGACGTGCGGGCGTGCGTGTCGATGTCGGCCTCCTGGAGGAGCAGGCGGCGTGGGTGAACCGCGCCTTCGTCCATCGCGTCACGACCGGCCGCCCCTGGGTGACACTGAAGTGGGCGCAAAGCCTCGACGGCAAGATCGCCACGCACGCCGGCGCATCGCGCTGGATTTCGTCCGAGGCGTCACGGCGCGAGGTCCATCGGCTGCGCGGCCGCATGGACGCGGTCATCGTCGGCGTCGGCACGGTGCTGGCGGATGACCCGGAACTGACCTGCCGTCACGTTCGCCCTCGCCGCGTCGCGACCCGCGTCGTGCTCGACAGTCGACTGCGCACGCCGCACAGCGCGAAACTCGTCTACACCGCGAAGCAAACGCCGACGCTGATCTTCACGTCCGCCGCCGCGCCATCCGCGCGGCGGAAGGCGCTGGAGCGCGCCGGTTGCGAGGTCTGCATCGTCGCATCATGGCGAATGCGATCCGCGACCTTGAGTAAGCGGGCATCCCTGCCGCGCATGTACCGAACCGCGACCGTCAGCGAGCGGCGAGTGCCGCCTCGACTCATCCGAACCGCGACCGTCAGACAGCGGCCCCTCCTGTCGCCGCGCGCCGTACTCGACGAACTCGGCCGCCGCAACATGACCAACGTTCTCGTCGAAGGTGGCGGTTGCGTACTCGGTTCTTTCTTCGACGCGGGACTGGCCGACGAAGCCGTGGTTTTTGTCGCGCCCTGCCTCATCGGCGGCGCGGACGCCCCCGGTCCGCTGCACGGACTCGGACGCACCGCGGTCCCGTCGCTGCAAGACGCGGATGTGATAGAGTGTCGTTCATGCGGTCCGGATCGAATGTGGCGATTGCGGCTCAGCCCGGCGCGCGCCCGATCGCGCCGCGCGAAAAATGGGCCATAGCCGCGATCCTGCTTCTGGCCGCGCTGCTCCGCGTGCCATACCTGGGGCGTGTTCCGCCGCCGCTGAATCAGGACGAAGCGTCGCGCGGCTACGACGCCTGGTGCCTGTGGGAAACCGGCGCCGATCGCTGGGCCGCCCGCTGGCCGTTCTTTCTCAAGAGCTTCGGTCCCGGCGACTACACCGCGGCGCTGTCGACCTATCTGATCGTCCCGCTCATTCCGCTTCTAGGCCCGACGCCCGAAGCGATGCGCCTGCCCTCCGCGATCCTGGGCGTGGCGACCGTGCTGGCGCTCTGGCTGTGGATGCGGCGGCAGTTCGAACCGAGCGTCGGACTGCTGGCGGCGCAGTTTCTCGCCACCCAGCCCTGGCATGTCTCGATGTGCCGCACCGCGCACGAGTCGGCGCTCGTGCCTTTCTTTCTCACATGCGGACTGATGCTGTGGTCGCGTGGGCGTCTGCCGCCGATCGCAGGACCGCTCGATAGCCCGTCTCGGCGAAGCACGCCGCCAACCGGGCGTCGAGGGTTGAGTGCGTTCTTCGCCGGAATAATGCTCGGCCTGTGCGCGTGGGTCTATCCGGCCTCGAGGTTCCTCGTGCCGATCATGTTGCTCGTCATGCTGCTCGTCGCCCCGCGCGCCTGGATCGCGCTGCTGCGGACCGCCGGCGGGCGAAGGGCGGCCGGCGCGGCGATGATCGGCCTGATGCTCGGCACGCTGCCGGTGTGGTGGACGTTGTGGCGCGCTCCGGAACAGGCGGCGGCGCGGGCGCAGGCGACGGTTTTGTTCTACGCGCCCTGGAGCGCCGGGCACATCGCGCGCGAAATCGCGTGGAACTACGCCGCCGAATTCGATCCGCGCACGCTGATCGTACGCGGCGAGGACATCTCCAGCGGCGACGTGCTCGAATTCGGCCGACTGCTGCACGTCGAGCTGCCGCTGACGCTCGTCGGCCTCGCCGTGTTGATCCGCCAGGCGGTTCGCTCCACGGCGGCGCGTTTTCTGCTGGCCTGGCTGCTGCTGCATCCGCTTCCCGCCGCGATCTGCGGGGGGTGGAATCCCCATCCGATGCGGGCGGTTCTCGGCGCGCCGATCTGGGCGATCGTCTCGGCGATGGGCGCACTGACCGCGGTGCGATGGCTGGCCCGTCGCGCGTCAGGCGCCGGCGACTTTTGCGACAGCCGCGCGCGGCGCGTCGTGCGCGGGTGCGCGTCGCTGGGCTTCGCGGCGTTGCTGGTCAACGTCGCGTGGTGCGCCCGAGGTTACGCGACCGATTATCCCGATCGCGTTGCGGACGATTTTCAGGAAAATCTGACGCACGCCATGGCGTGGGCCGGCGCGCACATGAACGCGTACGACGTGATCGGCGTGACCGACGTGAGCAATCAGCCCTACATCTACGCGCTGCTCTACGCTCCCGTTCCGCCGAAGCAATGGCGGGCGGCGCGTGTGGTCGTTGCACCGTGGAACAACCGCTTCGATCATGTCGTGCGCGTCGACAAGTTCCTGTTCAATGCGCTGGATCGCGAAGATCGTCCGGCCGTGCGCGCGCTGGCCGAAGAATTGGCGTCGCTGCCGAAGGGGGCGCGCTGTCTGTACATCGACGTTCCCGGTCGCGGACCGCCCGGACGCGTCGTGACGACGTTCCCGCGTCGCAACGGCGACGTGGGCCTCGAGCTGCGCGAGTTTCGTGTGGGAGAGTGATGCCGAAGAGTCCCAGGGGCGCCGCGGAGCCTGCTTACGGCATCGACAGATCGAACATTCGCGACACGACCGACACGCCGCTGGGCAGGCAGTCGCGAACCGCCATCGCGTAGCTCGAACCATCCGCGTCGGCGCCGGCCAGCAGCGCCGATTCGTCGAGGCACGCCACGATCATGTCGGCTTCGTCGGCATCGTCGGGAAGGTCCTTCCGCGGACCGGCCACCGCCAGTACGACGACCTGTTCCGGCTCGGCGGAGCAGGACGCGTTCAGCGCGATGCGCAGGAACTCGCGCGGATCAATCGAATCCAGTGAAGAACCGGCCCCCAGGTCCATCGGGCTGATCGCACGACACTGACAATCGCCGTCTGACTCGCGAAAAATCGCCAGCACGACGCATTCTTCCGAAGGGCCGACCGCGGCATGACCACGCGGTGTACCGCTCGACACCACTTCGACGCGATGGCCGCGCACCAGGTCGCGCGACGACGGCGTCCCGTGCGGCCACATCGCCCACAACAGCGCCGCCGCGGCCGACAACGCAGCCGCGCTCCAAAGCCCCCGGCGCACAAGCGTACGCCTGCGCGGCTGCGTTGTTGCCGCGGTCGCGCCGATCGGCGGCGCCACGTACCGCGGTCGATGATCGGCCGATCGCACCGGCTCGCTATCCGCACGGACCAGTTCGTCGGCCTCGATCGCCAGGCGCAACAGAATGTCAAGCTCGCGGTCTTCCATGTTCGCTCACCACGTTATTCACATTCGCCCGCGCGGCGCTCGGAATGCTCCACTTCTGTTGAGACCTTCGAATTCCCTTCACACGCAGGTCCGCTCCGCGCTCACTGAAGGCGGATTTATTCGCCCGCCTCACCGATTCTCGGACACCGCGCCGCACAACCCACGACGGAGCATCGACTTACGAGCGGTTGTCACGCGCGGCCTTTCTTCCCTTCGTACCGATTACGCCGACTTCCTTCGTGTCCCGCGACGATTTTCAATCGTCGAGCCGCACAACTCGCGACAGAGCATCCACCGACGAGCGCGTGTTCCGCGGGGTCTTTCCTCCCTTCGTGCCTTTGTGCCTTCGTGTCTTAGTTCCTTTTTTTATCACAAATTGGGTTGCCGGCGCGGCGTGCGCCGTACCATCACGGGGCCTCGCTGAACCCCTTTCGCGACAGGCACGTTTTCAGCTTGGCGTAGGCCGCCTGTTTTCGGGCGTTGACCGTACTGGCCGCAAGGCCCATTTCCGCCGCCATTCCGCGGTCCGTTTTGCCCTGCGTCGTTCCGACCACGATGCGTCGCTCCTCATCCGTCAGGCTGTATGCCCGTCCGCCGGTGTGCAGGCAATCGCGAACGGCGTCCAGCAGCTCGCACATCCGCAAAAAAGCCGCCGGGTCCGCGGACTCATCCGCGGTGGATGAAACGTATCGATCGAGGTCGTCCATCGCGCGCGGCGTCCCGCGATCGTCGCGCATGTGGCGGAGCCACGTCTTGTAACCGATGGCATAAAGGAACGTGCTGAACGACGCCTTCTGCGGGTCGTACCGCCCGCTGTGCAGGGCGCTCCAGGCCGCTGTCCACGTCTGCTGGGCCAGTTCCTCGATCAGGTCGGCTCCGGCGGCAGTCTTCTTGTGGAAAAACGCTTTCAGCCCGCCGTTGAGCCGGCGGTGCAGGTTGGCAAATGCCTCGGCGTCACCCTCGCGCGCGGCCTGGGCGAGGTCCGCAAGCGTCGCTAACGCGTTGGATCGCCCATCGGGCGGCGGGGGGATGCTCATGCGACTTCCGACCGTAGCATGGTCGGTCGGCCCGTTTTTGTCGATTCGGGCCGCTATGATCGTCTATTTCATGCAAAATGCCGAGCGCGGGCAGCCTCGTTGCTAATAAGTCAGGCGAACGCACTTGCCGTTCTCGCCGAAGATACGGAGAATAGCGGGTTGTTGCGTTTTCAGGCACACTCAGGGGACGAAGCAGCAATCCACCCCCCAACGGGACTTCTTGAGAGGAATCACCATGACTTCGCGGACCGGTTCGATCATCCCTCGTTTTGAACGCATTCTTGCGGTCGCCTCCATCGCCGCCGTCGCCCTCTCGGCGGCCGTCGTGGCCGCCCAGAATCCGGGCGAGTTGGACAAACCCAAGCCCCTGCCACCGGTCGGCGCGGCTCAACCGGCAGGTGCCGCTCAGCCCGCCGGCGTCGCCCAACCGGCCGGCGCTCATGCGGCGACCGGCGTGGGTACCATTCCCGCCGGTGTCGGTGAGGCCCGCACTTTCTCCGGTCCGGGAATCGTCTTCGACACGCCGGTGCACGACTACGGCCGAGTGATGTCCGGACCGAACGTGGCGCATGACTTCTGGTTCACCAATCCCGGTACTGAGGTCCTCAAGGTCACCAACGTGCGAACGAGCTGCGGCTGCACCACGGCCGGCGCGTGGGATCGCGAAATCCCGCCGGGCGAATCGGGCCGCATCCCGATTCAGATTTCGACCGCCAAGGTCGGCGGCAAGTTCAGCAAGACCATCACGGTCGACACCAACGTGAAAGAAAGCCCGCAGGTAATGCTGCGGATCGAGGGCGAAGTGTGGCGGCCTGTCGAAGTGACGCCTCCGCATCTGTCGTTCGGCCGCCTCACGGCCAACGCCACGCAGCCCATGACCGCCGAAGCGACGATTGTCAACAACATGACCGATCTGCTGGAGATCAAGGGCGTCACCAGTCAGAACCCGGCGTTTCGCGCCGAGGCCATTCCGATCGAGGCCGGCAAGAAGTACAAACTGGTCGTGACGGCCAATCCGCCGTTCTCGACGGGCAATCTCACGTCGCAGATCAAGATTCAGACCAACATCCCCTCGTCGCCCGAGGTGCTGGTCGTGGCATCGGCCTACGTTCCCGAGCCGGTGCAGTTGATGCCGGCTATTCTGAACATCCCGACGCAGGCGCCGAACCCCTATGAAAAGCAGGTCTATGTCAAGAACAACTCGGGCCAGTCGATTCAGATCAGCAACATTAAATGCCCGGACAGCCGCCTGGAGGTCAGCGTCGCCCCGCGTCCGCCGGAGCTGGATCATGTCGTGATCGTCAAGTTCCCGGCCAACTACATCGTCCCGCCCGGCGGCGTGCAAATCACGATGGACACCAGCCTGGAATCCACCAAGAGCCTGACGCTGCGCGTGATTCAGCCGACCATCGCCGCTCAGACGGCCCGCCGAACGCCGCCGGTCGTTCGCGCGACCGGTGCGAAACCGACCACGCAGCCTGCGACGCCCGGCCTGATACACAAGCCGATACTTCAGCCCGGCGCCGAGGACCAGAGCGAAGGCACGCTGATTCGACCAAATAAACAGTAGCGGGTGGCCCGCTGCGTCGCGGCGGGGTCACGATGATGGGAACACGATTCAACCGTCATCCCCGCGTCGGCGGGGGTGCAGCGATGGCCCGCGTGATCCTGGATTCCCGCGTGCGCGGGAATGACGGGTTTGGCCCACCGCTTGAGCTTGACTTGCCCTGGAACCGCCCCAAGCGCAAGCGCCGGAATTGGATCACGTGCGGAATACAACACTCGCCGTCGACGCCGCGGCGACGGAGGATCGACTGATGCGCACCGGCTCACGCGTCTTTGCCATTCTCATCATGGGTGCGCTGACCGCGTCCCTGGCCAACGCCGCGCGGGAAAAGCCCGTTCCCTGGACGATGCCGAGCGACAGTATCTTCAGGGCCGGCAAGGATGCCGAGGTCGCCGTCACGCTCGACGAAGTGCGCGAGCACGTCGCGAATCTGACCGCCGCGTTCATCGACGCCCGCTCAACGAAACTGTACGCCGAAGGCCACCTGCTCGGCGCGTTCAACGTGCCCTCCGACGACAAGGAGACGCACATGGCCGTCGTCTGGCAGAACGTCAACCCCGATCAACTCGTCATCATTTACTGTGACGGCGGAAACTGCGAAGCCAGTCACGAGGTGTACGACTTTCTGAAGCGCAGCGGCTTTACACAGCTTCGCCTGTTCAAGGAGGGCTGGGAAGTCCTGGGTGTGAGCGAACTGCCGATTGCGCAGGGCGACGATCCGTTCGGCGGCGCGCTTCCGCCCGGAATCGCTGATCCATACGGCGCCGACCCATCCGCGGATCCCTACGGTGAGTCCGGGATGAGCGGCGAGACGGACCCCGCCGGCGACGGTGAGATGGCGCCGCCGCTGGAGGAATTACCCGAGACCGACACGGACGCCGAGGAACCGGTCCAGCCGTAACGACGGTCGCCGCGAGACGCCGGCCGGCGATGGCGAGCGGCAAGCGCAAGTGCTTCGGCGGGACGATCGAGCGTGAAAGACATGCATGAGCTTGAGCACGTGATTGAGAAGACGGCGCCGAACCGCGACTGTGAGGCTGCGGTGAGGTGTCGTCGCGAGGAACGAAATGCTCGCTTTCGACCGGATGCCGTGAAATGGGGCCTTTCAACCACTCTCTGTCAGTACGCGAGATGCCCGAGCCGACCGCGGTGATTGTGGCGCTGATGCGAAAGGAGCGGTCCGAAGATGCGAAGTGAGACAAGCTTGCGGGAACCGCCGATCAGCAGCGCAGTCGCGGGCGCCGTCGCACTCGATTATGGTCGGCAGGCGTCCGTCGCATTCGGTTCACGCGCCAGCCGCGCGGTGCTGCACCTCGCCTGCCTGCTCGTCGCGGGCATCTTCCTTTATGCCGCCTATGCAAAGGTGATCGATCCGAACGGTTTCATCTACGACCTGCGTCACTATCGGCTCTTTCCGGACTGGACTCTTCATCCCTTGGCGCTGATGGTGCCGTGGTGGGAGGCATTTGCCGCGCTGGCGCTGCTGGTTCCCTCCTGGCGACGTGCGGGGAGTGTGCTGACCGGTCTGATGGGCGCGGCGTTCTTCGTCAGCGTGTCTCAGGCGCTGTATCGCGGGCTGAACATCAGTTGCGGCTGCTTCGGACACGGCGAGGACGCCGCACGCGCCGGCATGCAGACGCTGGCGCTCGACCTGCTGATTGTCGTCTTGTCGTTCTACATCTTCCGCGCCGCCGGTCGCAGCCGTCAGCCAGCCGTCAGCCCGTAGGGCCCGCTGTGCGGACCATAAGCCCCAAGCCAAATACAGTTGCCAGTCTGAAATCACAAATCTGATAGTTTAGATCTGAAACGAGAATCCCATTATCGCTTTCCCGCCTGCGCGGGCGCCCCCTCCGTCGCTTCTTGCCGTTCCCTGTTCCCTTGTTTCGACGTTTCGACGTTTCATTCACCCTTTCACATGCCGCGCCAAGATCGGCCGCAATCGCTCGAACGTCGCCGATGGAATACGCGTCCGATCCGACCAGATCGCAAGCTCCAGCGCGGTCTGACAATGACACGCGTCCGGCGGATTCGCCGCCATACTCCGCAGCGCGCCTCGCAACAGCAGGATCGACAGCTCCGTCGCCGCCTGTGCGTGGCTGATGATCTCCTTCAACAACGCCCGCTTGTCCTTCGTCGGATCGTGCGGCCGCCAGCAGTCGTAGTCGGTCGGCAGCGCCAGTAGCGCGTAGCAGATTTCGGCTTCGCGCGCCAGCTTCGCCTCAGGCATGCACGTCATGCCGATCAGATCGCCGCCCCAGGCCCGATGCATCCGGCTTTCCGCCACCGTCGAAAACGCCGGCCCTTCCATGCACACATACGTGCCTCCGTCATGCACCGTGGCCTGCACCGCATCCGACGCCGCCAGCAGCCGCCGCCGCAGTACCGGGCAGAACGGCTCGGCGAACTCCACGTGCGCGGTCACGCCCGGCTCGTCGAAAAAAGTCGACGCGCGGCGGCACGTGCGGTCAATCACCTGATCCGGAACCACCAGATCTCGCGGGTGAATCTCCTCGCGCAGGCTGCCCGTGGCGCCGGTCGCCAATATGTGAGTGACGCCGAGCGACTTCAGCGCCCAGATATTCGCGCGATAGGGCACGGCCGCCGGCGGCAGTAGATGTCCTTCCCCGTGCCGTTCGAGAAAGACGATGTCCAGCCCATCCCAGTTCGCCTGTACCAGCGGTGCGCTGGTGTGACCGTATGGAGTCTCGACCGGCAGCGTCGAACCGCGCGTCGCGCTGGCCAGTTTCTCGCCCACTCCGGTTCCACCGATGACGGCAACTCGAGGCTTTGGCATAGGCACTCCCGTATCGGGGCAACATAACACAAGTTGCCGCGGGCATCACGGTCGAGACGCTCATGTCCGCCGAGGCCGCGCGGACGCGGTTTTTCGGACGGCCGCGCCATGGCGCGTTCACCCGAATCCGTTATCGGTTTCTGGCACACCCGGGTCAATCTGGGCAGCCCTTTTGGAGAATGCGGCGTGCGTATTTTAGATTCCAGAATGCGAGCCGATGGATGCCGGTACGAGTACGTACCGCCGAACGTCGGCGGGCGCGGTCTTGCTTTCGGTTGTGGGAACGGAGCCGTTCGCGGCGCCGTCTGGTGGGGGGTATCAAAGCATGTGTCCCGATGGCAATGTCCGGGGCGCGGCCGATTTCTCGGTCGATGACGCCGGGGTCGACCGTCTCTTGTCGCGCGGCAATTCCGCGGTGCTCGCTTCGCTCAGCGACACACAGTCTCTCGAAGTGCGCAAGCTGCTGCACCTGGCCGTGCGCCAGCCCGGTCCGAAATTCGTGGACCTGCGCTTCACCATTCCCCTGCCGTTGCTCCCGTTGTACTTCGTCCTGTTGATCGGACGCGACCGCCGCACCGCGTCGCGCTCCCGCGGCGTCCCCGCTGCATCGCGACTGGGCAACGCCCTTGCGGCGCTGTATCTCGTCCTGACGCTCGCCATGACCGTCGGGGCGTTCATCAGCCTGGGTTGCGGCACCGAGGCCGGCGACGCCGTTCAGTCGCTGGCAACAGTGGGAAACAACGCGCCGCCCGAAACGACCGGCGGTTCGCAGAGCGACGCCGGCGCCGGTGGCTTGACCGACGCGTTCGGCGTTGCCGCCGCGCACGATGACGACTTTCCGGCTGACGACGCCGCGGACGCGTCCGACGATGACGCGGTTCTCGATGACACGGGCGATAGCGCCGGAGACACCGGCAACGGTTCAGACGATTCTCCCGATTCCAACGACGGCTCAACCGGCGACACGCCGCCGGTCGACGATCCGCCACCGGATGGATCGGATCCCGGCAACAACGACGGGTCCGACCTCCCCCAGGGCACTGCCGACGACAACACCAACGGCCAGCCGCCGGATGATCCGCCGCCGGATGATCCGCCGCCTCCGCCTCCCCCGCCGCCGATGCCGCCGGCCGTCCTGACGTTCGTCGGCTACACGCCGGATGGCGGCGAGCTGGCCTCGGACGGCTGGGCGCCGGGATCGACGCAGAACCGCGCCCTCATCATCGACGCGCTGCCGAAACTGGCGACGTACGGCTTCGGACGATACGCGACGCCGTGCTATCAGGGCGTGGCGCGGTCGGATTCGGACTCCGCGGCCTATTTCGCGCCGGTGTTGGCCGTCTCGCAGCCCAACAACATCCGGTTCGTTCCGGGCATGTGGTTCCACCATCTGGTTCAGAACGTCTGGGGTCTGGCGCGCGAAGCGCCGTGGAACGTGACGCAGACGCCGGCGGTGAACTACCACCCGATGATCCTTCAGGCACTGCTGGATCAGGCATTCTGGGATGAATTCGTAAATCGCACGCGCATCATCGCGCACGGAGCGCAGAGCAATCAGGTCTATTTCGACAGCGAAGAGACCTTCTGGAAACGGCGCTACTCGACCTTCTGGACACCGGCGAATCTGGCCACGATCAAGCCGATGCTCCGCGCTTCGGTGGCGCAGCTCCGCAGCGAAGGGATCTTTGTCGTCTTCTATCACCCGTACTTAAGCCCGTGGGTCCCGGAGCTGCGCGCGATTGCCTCGGGGCTGTTCCGGCCCGACGACGCGAACGATCCGCTGGCGTTCGTCGAGCACTTCGCGACCGATCCATACTACTACCAGGCCACCTGGACGCCGGCGGAACCGCCGTTCATCGACAACTACTACAACACGCGCGGCTTCTTCGCGGTGCAGCAGGTCCGCTTCGGATTCATTTCCAGCCACGCCGCCTATCCGAATCCAGGGCTGTACGGCTTCACGCCGCAGCAGTTCCACGATTACATGCTGGCGCGGCCCGGCGTCGACACGCGCTGCTGGTACGTCTCGAACAACACCATGCTGCCCAACCACGCCGACGCGTTCGAGGCCATCGCTATCAGCGGCAGCGCGCCGTAGGAGCCGTAATCAGCGGTTCGCGCCGCGACAACAAACAACGTGCGGCAGGATCACGCCCACGCGCAAGACGCGCCCCGCGTTTCCGAGAACAGTGCCTCGCGAAGCCTGGCCCATGCGGCGTTCGTCATGCCTGCAAGAACGATGATCCGTGAGAGGCATCTCTGCCCGGCTGCTGCGCAACGCGCTGCACTGACATGGCTACTCCGCCATTCGCTGAATATCCGCGCCCACTGCCGCCAGTTTCTTCTCGATCGCCTCATACCCCCGGTCGATGTGATACACCCGGCTGATGCGCGTTTGTCCCTTGGCGATCAGCCCCGCCAGCACCAGCGCCGCCGAAGCCCGCAGATCGCTGGCCATCACCGGCGCGCCGATCAGCCGTCGAACCCCCTCGATCACCACCGTCTGACCCTCCTTGCGCAGCCGCGCGCCCAGCCGGTTCAGTTCGGCGACGTGCAGAAAGCGATCGGGAAAAACTTTCTCGGTGATGATGCTGTTGCCGTCGGCCAGGCTCAGCAGCGCCATCAGTTGCGCCTGCAAGTCCGTGGGAAAACCGGGAAACGGTTGCGTAGCCACCGTGATCGGCTCCAGCCGCCGCGCCGACGACACCACCGCGCCGCCGTCCTTCCGCTCGATGTTCACGCCCACCGCCTTCAGCCGGTCGATGACCGCCAGCAGATGGTCCATGCGGCAGTTCGTCAGCGTCAACTCGCCGTTGGTGATCGCCGCCGCCATCATGAACGTGCCGGCCTCGATGCGATCGGGAATGATCGTGTACTCGCAGCCCTTGAGCGACTTGACCCCCTCGATCGTGATGCGCGGCGTGCCGTGACCGCTGATCCGCGCGCCGCACGCGTTGAGATAATTGGCCACGTCGGCCACTTCCGGCTCGCACGCCGCCGACTCGATGATCGTCGTCCCTTCCGCCAGACAGGCGGCCATCATCACGTTGGCCGTCCCCAGCACGGTGCTGCCGAACGGCCCCCCCAGAAACATCTCGGCGCCCTTCAGCCGCTTCGCTCGCAGATGTATGTCGCCGCCGATCAGATCGACGTCCGCGCCCAGGTTTTCCATCCCGGCCAGGTGCAGGTCGATGGGTCGATCGCCGATCGCGCAACCGCCGGGCATCGAAATCTGCGCCTTGTGCCGCCGCGCCAGCAGGGGACCCATGACGCAGATGCTGGCGCGCATCTTGCGCACCAGTTCGTACTCGGCCACGCAGTTCTGCTCATCTTCGACCCTCAGGCGAATGGCGCCGTCGTCGTCGCGCCGCGCGTTCGCGCCCAGCTTTCGCAGCAGCACCGACAACGACTCGACATCGTCGAGCAGCGGCACGCCGCGCAGAATCGTCTCGCCCTCGGTCAGCAGCGTCGCCGCCATGATCGGCAGCGCCGCGTTCTTCGATCCGCTGATGGGAACGACGCCGCGCAGCCGCGCGCCGCCGTTGATGATGAATTGGTCCAATCTCAGGCTCCGTCAGCTCACAAACGCGCACGCCGCCGGCGGCCGGCCGCCCTGCCTCCCCGCGCCAACGGTGCTATTCAACGACCGGACGGCGCGGCCGTCAATCCGCGCGCCCGCCGCGCCCCGGCCCGTGTTGCGCGCGCCCGCCGAGACCAATCCGAACCGCGACCGTGAGGGAGCGGCGGGGCGGCCTTCGTGGTCTTAGTTCGCTGCGACCACGGGTAACGGCAGCATCGTCGAACCGCGGCGCGAGTCGCGACTCTACAGCACGAATGGCAGGTGCGTCCCGCCCGTTCACCGGCACGCACGCGAGGGCTTGGCCATGTTGAATCTCGCAGGGCGCGCAGGCGATCATTCACCCAGTTCGATGGCACGAGCGTTGTCACCACCCCAACGCGTAAAACACCGCCGTAAACACACAGTCCGTCGCGATCAATGCGACGATCGACTTCACCACGGTGGCCGTTGTGGCCCGGCCCACTCCCTCGGCGCCGCCGGTGACGTTCAGCCCCTGATAACACGCGATGAGCGAAATCAGCGCGCCGAACACGCCCGCCTTGACCAGCCCCGTCAGAAAGTCGCGATGCGTCAGCGCCGCACGCGTGGCATTGATGTAGTTGTGCGAATCGACGTTGAGCACCATCGTCGACGTCAGCCACCCGCCGAAAACGCCGATCACGTCCGCGATGATCGTCAGCGCCGTCAGCATCACCACCGTCGCCCACACCCGCGGCGCGACGAGGAAGCGGATCGGATCGAGCGCAAAGGCGCGCATCGCCTTGATTTCCTCCCCCTCCACCATCGCGCCCAGCTCCGCCGCGATGCTTGCGCCGGCGAACCCCGAAAGCAGAATGGCCGAAATCAGCGGCCCCAGCTCGCGGAAAATCGCAATGCCGATGATGTCGGCCACGCGGTCCAATTGGCCGTACTGCTGGAGTACCGGCGCCATCTGAAGCGCCAGAATGATGCCGATGAAGATCTGCACCAGCATCACGATGGGGATGCCGCGCACCCCCACGCGGACCATCTGGTCGATCAGGGCCGTGCGATTGAGCTTGCTCTTGCGCGAAAAAAACGCCGACGCGCTGCGCCGTAGCACGTCGCCCATCAGCAACGCCACGCCGCCGAGGATTTCGACGCCGTTCCGAAGCGCCGCCGCGCCGCGCAGCGTTAACTCGCCCAGCAGCGTCACGGCGCGATGCAGGCCCGCCGCCGAGCGGCGGGCCGTTTCGGCAGAATTGGCTGACATGCGAAGCGCCTCTCCCGGTCCCCCGGTCGGCGACGATGCCCGCCCGACTTGTGAGGACCGGCCCGAATTGTAACGATTTGTTTGCGCCGGTGAACGTGCTTGTGGTCCTGCTCGGCATCGGTGCATCGCTTGAAAGTCGCGTGGAACGGACTTGTAGCCTGTTCCTGCGGGCGGAATGCCCGCCCCATGCAATACACAAGATGCAAACAGGCGGATCAACAACACGATATGAACGTGCCGGTGCATGACGATCGTCGCCGCGCCGATTGTCGGCACTGCCGATCCGGGTAACCCCGAGAAATCGCTGCCGCTGCGCTGTTGCAGCCCCCGCACCGGCGTGCTAAATTGTGGGGCTTGGCGCCGGGTGGACCATGGACCGGCCAAGGCGCAAGGTCCGCGCGGCCGATGCGCCGCCACGGTGAAAGGAACGAGTTTTCATGCCGAAGATGAAGACACACAAGGGTGTCAAGAAACGCTTCAAGGTCTCCGCCGGCGGCAAGGTGCGCCACCGCAAGACCGGCACCGGCCACCTGCTCAGCGGTAAAAGCGGCAAGCGGTTGCGCCGGCTCCGCAAGGGCAACGAAGTGGTGCCCGTGATCGCAAAGAAACTGCGCCGGGCCTTGTCGGCCTGAGTTGAGAACGAGGACATTCGATGGCACGAACGCAATACAAGGTCGCGCATCATCGCAAGGTGAAGCGCGTGCTCAAGTCCGCCAGGGGTTACTACGGAGCGCGCAGCAAGCTGCTGCGCCCGGCGCGCGACACCGTGCTGCGGGCGCGGGCCTACGCGACGCGCGACCGCCGCGCCCGCAAGGGCGAGTTCCGCGCCCTGTGGATCACGCGCCTGACCGCCGCGGTCCGCGCGCGCGGCATCAGTTACAGCCGCTTCATGAGCGGCCTCAAGGCCGCCAACGTGGCGCTGAATCGAAAGATGCTCAGTGAAATCGCGATCGCCGATCCGGCCGCGTTCGATCGCATCGTCGAAATGGCCCGCGCGGCCGGCGGCAAGGAAGCGGCGTAACGAATCATCCCGGAACAGGCTGGACGATTTCGCCGGCGTGGCACGGTCGTGCCTTGGCGCAGGGCGGGCTTATAGTTCTAGAAAAACGGGGCCGGCGAGGGCTTGGACGGGTTGAGATCTCGCGTCGTCCGGGCTTGCGGCCAGTCATCCGTGACGCGCCCCGTCTCCTGCGTTTTTCGCCAATCCCTTCCCACGAACACGATCGCCATCTCGTGATCGCCGCGCGATGGCTCCGTTGAAAAGCATCGCAACCGTTCGCTGAGTAACGCCGCGGCGACTCTACTTCTCCGCGGCCTCGCGCCGTTCTTCCAGCAATTCCGCCAGCTTGCGGCGGGCGTTGGATTCGATCTGTCGCACCCGCTCGCGCGTCAAACCGATCGCCGCGCCGATGTCCTTGAGCGTCATCGGTTCCTGATCGTCCAGCCCGTAACGCATCCGCAGCACCATCGCCTCGCGCTCGTCGATCTGGTTCAGCAGTTCCTGAATCATCCGCGTCTCGCCCTCGGTGAACAACTGCTCGTCGGGCGACGGCGTCTTTTCGTCCGGCAGCATCTCCGTCAGCGTCAGGCCGTTCTCGTCCGGCGTGTGCTGCGTCGGCGCCGCGAACGCACGCACGGCTCGGCGGATGATGCGCACCTTGCGCTCCGGCAACTGCATGTGCTCGGCCAGCTCCGTGATCGACGGATGGCGGCCGAACCGGTCCTCATACTCGCGCTGAGCCTGCTTCCACCGCGCGATCATCTCGACCATGTAGGCCGGGATGTGCACGGGCTGAACGGTGTTGATCAGCGCCCGCTTGATGGCCTGTTTGATCCACCACGCGGCGTAAGTGCTGAAGCGGGTGCCCTGATCCGGATCGAATCCCTCGACCGCCCGCAGCAGTCCCAGGTTGCCTTCCTCGACCAGGTCGGACAGCGACATGCCGCGATTCTGATAGCCCTTGGCAATCTTGACGACCAGACGCAAATTAGAGCGGATCATCCGCTCACGGGCCTCGTGACCTGTTCGCTCCGCCCGCTCCCGGTCCGCCAGAGTGATTTTTCCGGACGCAAAATCCATCGAAGCGCGGCACGCCGCCTGAATGGCGCGGCCCAAGTGGCGCTCATCTTCCGCAGTCAGAAGGGGAGCTTCGTTGATTTGCTTGAGGTAGGTTTGCAGGCCGGCTTCGGTGGCGATGGCGCTTTCTCCTCTCGGCGTGCGTACGCATCAAGGTCGAACGATTGTAGCCCTGGCATTGGCCGAAGGGGCCGTCTGCAGAAAGAAACCCTCGCACCGGCGCTTCATCGGCCGTTTGTGCCCGCGACTCTTGCAACGAACGACTTTCCCAATGGCCCCATGGAGCACAGCCGCCCTCGGCTTTTTTGGCTTTGAACGCGCTTGCCGCCCCTGCAACCGCCAACAGCCCGTAGGGTCCGCTGTGGGGACCATGCGCCATCAGCCGTCAGCCACGAGTTGCCGGTTGCACGTTGTCCGTTCTCATTTCTCTGCGGCCTCCGCGCCTCTGCGTGAATCTCTCGTTCTGACTTCTGGACTGTTCGACTTCCTGACTTCTCATTTCGACTTTCGACTTTCTCCCCCGCTCCTACTCTTGCTCCGCGCTCTATCATGCTCGCTCAATGGACCGCGACGACCGCCTGTTCGTCCCCGCCGACCGCGTCGCCGCCCTGATGCGCGGCGGCTGGCGCATGCTGTGCGCCGTGCTGCTTTCCGGATCCGGCTGGCTGGTCTACCGCGGCATCGACTGGCCGCTGATGTGGCGAACCGAACCGCTCTCCTGTACCGCGCTGGCCGTCGCGGCAGCCTTGCCCGCGGTGCTGGGTTTACTCGCGACGTTCGCCGCCGTGCGCTGGCTGCTGGTAACGCTCTGGCCCGCGCGACTGGGGGTCGAATGGTCCGCGGATGCGATTCGCTGGCGATTGGGTCCGTTCGGACATGGCCGACTCGACGCCCTCGGGCTTCGCCGTCCGGGCGAGGATGACGACGACTTCGTAGATGACGGCGAATCGCCGCCGCCGTTGACGCACCCCGACTATCCCGGCAACGCGGCCGAACTGTTCCTTCGCTACACGCGCATCACTGCGGGTCAACTCCGCGCGACGATCCTGGCGCGCCTCCCGTGATGTCGCCTGCGAGCATTCGCCCGCTTCCGGCAACTGAGCACTCACAACCGGGGACCGACAACTGCCGGCAGTTTCGGCTCCACGCGGATGGATGACGGTTGATGGCTTGTGGGTCCGCACAGCGGGCCTTACCGGCTCATTTGACCTTCTGCTGCATCTGCACTAAAAGATGGCCTTTGAATCCCGAAAAACAACGATCCGGAGAAACGACCGTATGGCGAAGCTGAAGGGTGATTGCACGGACCTGTCCTTGGCGGCCGCGGGCAAGAAACGCATCGAGTGGGCCGACAACGATATGCCCGTATTGCGGCTCGTCCGCGCGCGGTTCACGAAGGAAAAGCCGCTCAAGGGCCTGCGCATGGCCTGCTGCCTGCACGTCACGGCCGAGACGGCCAACCTCATGCGCACACTGCAGTCCGGCGGGGCCGACGCGGTGTTGTGCGCCAGCAACCCGCTCTCGACGCAGGACGACGTGGCCGCGGCGCTGTGCAAGGAGTACGGCATCCCCACGTTCGCGCGCAAGGGCGAATCGACCGACGTCTTCTATCGTCACCTCAACTCCGCCGTCGATCACAAGCCGCAGGTCACGATGGACGATGGCGCCGACCTCGTGAACGTGCTGCACGGCGCCCGCCGGCGCGATGGCGCCAACATCATCGCCTCGATGGAAGAAACCACCACGGGCGTCATCCGCCTGCGCGCCATGGAAGCCGCCGGCGCGCTGCGCTTCCCCGTCATCGCGGTCAACGACGCTCTGACCAAGCACTTGTTCGACAACCGCCACGGTACGGGACAAAGCACGCTCGACGGCGTCATCCGCGCCACCGACATGCTGCTGGCCGGCGCGCACGTGATCGTCAGCGGCTACGGCTGGTGCGGTCGCGGCGTGGCGTCTCGGGCGCGCGGCATGGGGGCGCTCGTGACCGTCACCGAGTCCGACCCGCTCAAGGCGCTCGAGGCCGTCATGGACGGCTTCGACGTGCGGCCGATGGACGAGGCCGCTGCGATGGGCCATCTGTTTATCACCGTCACCGGCAACAAGCACGTACTGCGGGCCGAGCACTTCCGCCGCATGCGCGATGGCGCGATCATCTGCAACAGCGGCCACTTCGACGTCGAGATCGACATTCCCGCGCTGCGCAAAATGAGTAAGAAAGTGACTCGAAACGTCCGCAATCACGTCGACCAATACGTGCTCGGAAACGGCCGGCGCATCTTCCTGCTGGCCGAGGGCCGGCTGGTGAACCTGGCCGCCGCCGAGGGCCATCCGGCCAGCGTCATGGACATGAGCTTCGCGACGCAGGCGCTGGCGACCGAGTACGCCCGGCGGCAGAACGGCAAGCTGGCGGTGGGGGTACACAAGGTCCCGGCCAGCATCGAGGAATGGGTCGCGCGCCTGAAGCTCGAGTCGCTGGGCGTCAAAATCGACAAACTGACTCCGGATCAGAAGAAGTACCTCGCGTCGTTCGAAGAAGGCACGTAGCCCACCGCGTGGCACCGGCTTTCAGCCCACGTGGCACAGCTGCCCCCGGCTGTGTCCCCGCCTGTGTAGCACAGCCGCCCTCGGCTGTGTCGGCGCGTGGCACGCGCTTGTAGCCCGGCCGTGATGATCCGAGCAACTAGCGCAATCGCTGGGGTCAACCGCGAATCGCGCGATTAACGCTGCGCTGGCGCCTGCGGCTCGGATCACGTCGGGTGGCCCACCGCTTCGGCGGTGGAATCGCAATGATGGGCTAGCGAGAGAGGCTGCAGATGTTCCCTGCACTGCTTGGCCGAAGCGGCGCGCGATTGTTCCATGCGCCTTCAGCGCGTTACCCACGCCCTTGGCATAGTACCCGAAACATCAAATCGCTCTGGCAGCCGTCTGTGTGAAATCTCATTTGAGTTTGCCAGCGGAAATGGACAGGGAATGTCACAGGACTGAATCATCCGTTATCATTCCTTTGCGCGTCGTCCTTGGGAATTTGTACCGGCCCGAAAAAAAATCTGGTTTTCGCTTGCCCCCCCCCCCCCGTTTGTGGGGTATATTCGAATTGGTCCATTTCATCGACGTTGGCGCTCCAAGAGTTTGATGCTCACCTGTGTTGGGCGCTTGGCGTCGCGGACAACAAATCTCCGGAGACCGCAACATGCAGTGCAAACCTGTTGTCGATAGGATCCTCGCGGTAATTCTGATCACAACGGTCATCGTCGTCGCTTTTTGCGCGCAACCAGTCATCACGCATGCCCGCGATCTATTACCCGACAAGACATGCGACTTTACAACCATTCATGGTGGCTGCTTCCCGGGCTCATACAGCTGCACGGCGGCGGGATACCAGTGCCCCTTGGGCTTCGCTAATTGGAAGAAGGGGGTTAACGTACAGTTCTGGCTGTGTATTACCTTATCCGGCGGCGAATGCGAGCTCAAGGATGTGGCGTGCCAGAGGGATTACTACTACGAGAGTGCAGGCTGTCTCGATTTGCTATGTGCTTACACGCGATACACGACCGGCTGTGAATAGCGGCGATTGTCGTGGGTTTGGCTGTTACTGCGACGTTTGACTTGACTTGCCTTCGGAAGGACGACTTGAGCGGTCTGCGTCGCGGCAGCGGTTGCAGCGCATTGAGCGGTAAAAACGCAGTACCCAGGCTCCCGCTTCATGGAGATCAGGGATGGCTCGAATCGAAAGCACACTGAAATGCGTATCGCGGGCGGCCGTCATCACGATGCTATGTAGTTTCTGCTCCAACGCCATTGCCTTTTGGCAGGATGCAGGTACCGCGCCGCGTCTTGACGAATCCGCTGGCACTGGCGATGTCAAGCTGAGTCTCGAGGATGTTTTGGCCCGAGCAAGTCGCGTTCAAGGGAACATGAGTAACGTTGTGGGGACCTTTCAAGTGCGACGGTCACTTCCGGTGGAGGCCATCCTTCGCTCGGGACGCGAACTTTCTGAAGAGCATATGTACAACGGTGGTGTAATGGAGGGCGAGATGACGTGGTATCGCTCTCAGGGACACGAACGTGTCGATACTCGTTGGGCGGTTCCGTCGCACATACGACGGAACGAGTATGAGGACTTGATTAACATATTTGACGAGAAGGCGAAGACTGAAACGGAGATCATGACCCGAGCGCGGAAGGCCTATACGGTTGAGAGCGACCACCTGCGCATGTGGGGGCCATCTTACTGGCTGTTTCCTGTTTTCAACCGAGACTTCGACCGTATACAAAAGGACCCGCGGTTTTCGATTACGTTGCTGAGGCGCCACGAGAACGGTGATGTAGATATTCGCGTCCAATTCAAGATGGGCGATGTACCGGCCGCACAATACGATGCTAGGCTGTCGCGCCAATGGGACTATGCAGTTGTTTGGGCGCAATCCAGGGCAGCCGGCGTGACTTCGACAAAGCATGTGGAGTACACACGGGACAGCGAAAGCCGCGTACTGCCGATTCGGGCCGACCGGAGCGTTCAAGGGGAAGCCCGCGAGGTTGTCGATCAATGGCATCTTGAGGTAACTCAGCTTTCGCTGGTCGAGCCGGATCCTGTTGTTTTCGAGTACCTCCCACCCAACGGTACTTTGCTCGACAATCGTGACGGAAGTGGCTATCGCATTAACGAGCGTGGTGAAAAGGCGAAAGTGACGACGATTCTCGGCGCGCGTACGACGGCCGCCGCCAATCTTGGCCTCGCAGGTTGTCTTGCGGCGATCGCCCTTGGTTTTGGTGCTTTCAGACTGCGTTTATTTTACATGCAACGCTAGGAGGCGAGATAGATTGCAAGCGATCATGTGCAGGGGTGTGCCGTGGGGCATTGCGCGCGAGCCGAGATCGCAGGGCAGTGGGGGAGAGTTGCTTGCGGCGCGGCCCTTGGCTTCGCCTTCCTTTTCGGCGGATTGAGCAAGCT
Organism: Planctomycetaceae bacterium; assembly: GCA_011525745.1. Taxonomy (GTDB): domain Bacteria; phylum Planctomycetota; class Phycisphaerae; order UBA1845; family UTPLA1; genus PLA4. The sequence continues at coordinate 45,313 of WYBU01000064.1, forward strand.
TCTTTTCGGCACGGATGATCTTTTGCGGCTTCTCAATTCACTGGGAATTCGGCCGGGACATGGCGGTCTTGCGCTGGCACTCACAGTGTCGATCGGTGAGACGTTGCTTGGTGTGTGCTTGGCAACCGGGTTCCGAGAACGTGTTTCCTCAAGGGCGGCCGTGGGTGTACTACTGCTGTTTTCCACTTTCCTTGTGATTGCCGGTTTTCGTCTCGGCTGGCGCACGCAATGCGGCTGTGGGTTCGTTTCGACTGTCGATTCGATTCAAATCGCCCTCTTACGGAACGCCGCGCTCCTTGCTTGTGCGTTCTTACTGGTTCGACTGCACGGAGAGCGCTCGCTGGCGCGAGGGGGCAGCGTGCTGCGGTGAACCAAGCAGATTTATCGCCGAGTGGCTTACTTAAGTCCCGGAGGCTTAAATCGCGCCGACGCTGGAAGCTTTTGGGGAAACACAGCCGCCCTCGGCTGTGTCCGCGCGTGGCAGGGGCTTGTAGCCCGTGCGTGATGATCCGAGCAACTAGCGCAAGCGCTGGGGTCAACCGCGAATCGAGCGATCAACGCTGCGCTGGCGCCTGCGGCTCGAATCACGTCGGGTGGCCCACCGCTTCGGCGGTGGGCTCACGATGATGAGATTCCGAATCAACCGCTGAATCGAGATTCCCCGCTCGCGCCAGCCTTCCGCGCAAATCGCTCATCGCGCACAATGCCGCCATGCCCTGGATTCGAACCATCCCCGACGACGAAGCCGCCGGCCCGCTCAAGGCCCAATACGACGCCGCCTATCGCCGCGCCGGTCGCGTCTACAACATCGTGCGCGTCATGAGCCTCAACCCGGCCGCGATGGACGCCTCGATGGCCCTTTATCGCGCGCTGATGTTCGGCCCTTCGCCGCTCAGCCGCGCGCAGCGCGAGATGCTGGCCGTCGTCGTCAGCGTCGTCAATCAGTGCGTCTACTGAGTGCAGGCCCACGCTCAGGACCTCCGTGACGAGGTCCGCGATCGTCCCGACGCCGACGCCTTCGTCCACGCCTTCGTCCGCGACTGGCGCGTCTGCACGCTCGACGGGCAAACCGCGGCGATGCTGCATTTCGCCGATCGGCTCACCCGCGCCCCACATGAAAGTTGCGAGGCGGACGTTACGACCCTGCGCCGCGCCGGTTGGAACGACCAGGCCATCCATGACGCGGTTCAGATCATCGCCTACTTCAACTACATCAACCGCGTCGCCGACGCCCTCGGCGTCGAGCCGGAAACGTTCATCCGCCGCTGGGGAGAAACTTGAAACACCCCGTTTCCCCCGGACTACAATACGGGCGGAATGGGAGCTTCGCGATCAACCAGGAACGGTACGGCGCCCGACGTGGGCGCCATCAACTTCGACGCGCCGATTCCCATTTTCCCGCTGCCCAACACCGTCCTCCTGCCCCGCGCCGTCCTGCCGTTGCACCTGTTCGAACCCCGCTATCGTGACATGGCCGACGACGTGCTGCCCGGCGCGCGGCTCGTGGCCATGGCCCTGCTGGAACCCGGCTACGAAGAGCACTATTACACCCACATCGCGGCCGTGCACCCGGTCTTGTGCGTCGGCTACGTCGTGCGATACGAGCGGCTGCCCGACCGGCGCTGCAACCTGCTGTTGCAGGGCGTAACCCGTGCGGCGATCGTGCGCGAAGATCAGGAGCGTTCGTACCGCCGCGGCTGGCTCAAGCCCATTCCCGTCACCAACAACATCTGCCCCGACACCGAAAGACAAATTCGCTGCAAGCTCGCCCGTCTGCTCGACGCCGCCCCCGCCTTCGAAGAAACGCCCAGTTGCGCCCTGCTTCAGCAGGTCGCCGGCACGTGCGATCTGTCGCTCAGCGATGCGCTGGACCTGCTGGCGTTCAACCTGCTGCCATCGCCCGAGGCGCGGCAGGTGTTCCTCGAGCAGCCGGATGTGCTGACGCGGGCGGAATGGCTGGCGCATCTGCTGATGAAGCTGCACAAACCGGCCGGCGCTAGCCCGTGCGTCGCGACGGCCAACCGTAGAGCGGCACGGGCGATTTTCGAAAACTGACGCGACTTAAAGATGAGGCGGCGTCCCGGGAAACTTGGGGACGCTTTTATTTTGCGCCGTCGGCCGGGTGGCCCACCGCGTTGCGGTGGGTTCGCGATGATGGGGATTTGAACCGCGCTCTAATCGCCAGCGCGGGGGTCGCGCGCTCACGGCGCGTTTACCGCAGCGCTGTCGCTTGCGGCTCTGTTCACTCGGGTGGCCCACCGCGTTGCGGTGGGTTCGCGAAGATGGGAACCGGAGTGATCCGTCGCCCCCGCGCAGGCGGGGGTTCGGTTCCGCACCGCACGACTGGATTCCCGCCTTCGCGGGAATGACGCAGGCGGTCCCTGCGGCTCGGACAGTCGGTCTCCCACCCGCTTCTTACTCCTGGCCCACTTTCAGCCGCACCGTCCGTCCGCCGTCGGGCGTCAGCACGCGGGCCGAAACGCCGCGCTTCAGCGCATCGTCCGTCAGCACCGTGCGCAGATCGGTCACGTCGAACAGCCGTTCGCCGTCGACCATCAGAATCACGTCGCCGACTTTCATCCCCGCCTTGCCGCCGCGACTATCGCGCTCGACCCGCGTGACGACCACGCCGCCCTCTAACTCGTACTCGTCCAGCCCGAAAGCCCGCATCAGCGCCGGCGTCAACGTCCGCGCTTCGATCCCCAGCGGCTCGACGAACCACATCGGCTCGTCATCATCCGGCGGCGCCGTTTCGGAATCTTTCTCTTCGCCCGATTCCGGCGTTTGTGGCTCATCCGGCGGCGCGTTGCGATTGCGCTCCATCCGCTCCAGACGGCGGATGCTCGTGCGCGTCGAGAAATCCGGCGGCTGCTGGCCCAGCTCCACACGGATCGTCAACTCCTTGCCGTCGCGCCACACCGCGAACGTCCGCTTGCTGCCCGGCGGCGAAGAGGCGATCAGATCCGGCAGTTCCGACCGGCCGTTGACCGGCTGATCGTCGATTCGCAGGATCACGTCGTTTCGCCGCAGCCCCGCCATGTCGGCCGGCCCGCCGCCGACGACGCCCGTCACAACCACGCCGCGCGGCGCCGACAGCCCCAGCAGGTCGACGTCCTCGGCGACGACCGAGCGGAACTCGACTCCCAGGAATCCGCGCACCACGCGCTTGCCCGCCTTAAGCACTTCGGCGATTGCGACCACCTTGTTCGACGGCGTGGCGAACCCGATGCCCGAGAACGCCCCGGATTCGGTCGCAATCGCGGTGTTGATGCCGATGACTTCGCCGCGCGTGTTGACCAGCGGCCCGCCCGAGTTGCCCGGATTGATCGGCGCGTCGGTCTGGATGAAATCCTGGTAGTCGATGTTCAGCGCCACTTCCTTGCGGCCCTTGGCGCTGACGATGCCGTGCGACACCGTCTGCGGCAGCCGGAACGGGCTGCCCACCGCCAGCACGATGTGCCCCACCTTGATCTTGTCGGAATCGCCGAATTGCGCCGGCTCCAGACGGTCGGCGTCGATCTTCAGCACCGCCATGTCGGTCATGCGGTCGGTGCCCACGACCGTCGCGTCACACTCGCGGCCGTCGGCCAGCTCGATGCGAATCTCGTCCGCGTCGGCGACCACGTGATTGCTGGTGACGATGTAGCCGTCGCGGCTGAAGATCACGCCGCTGCCGACGTTCGTCGACGGCACGGGGATCTCAAGCTTGCCGCCCAGCTCCTCCAGCCGCTTGCGCAGCTCGTTGTGCGCCGGATCGTCCGGCAGCACGGCCGCGCGACGGCTCTGCACGCTGACGACCGACGGCTTGATGACCTCGGCGATACGCTGATAGGCGTGTGAGAGCTGCTCCAGCCCGGCCACGTCCTGCGGAGAAATCGATGCCAGGTACTCGCGGTTGGCGTCCAGCCGGCCGCGCTGCACCGCGTAGGCGGCCCGCCCGATCAGATCGAGGCGATAGATGGCCGTTGCCCCCAGCGTGAGGAACAGAAGTGTCAAGATCGCCCGGCCCGCGAATGGCCGTCGAGGCGAACGATGCAGCGATTCATCCGCGTGCCAGAACTCGTCCATGGACATTTGCTCCGCAAGGGGTCGGGAACGTCACGGCTCGCCGCTCATTGTAGGGCCGCGTGGAGTAAATCGGCATTCTCCGCCTGATGGTGCACAGCCGCCCCCGGCTGTGAATGGAGCACAGCCGCCCCCGGCTGTGAATGTGGCACAGCCGCCCCCGGCTGTGTCACCGCGTGGCACGGGCTTGCAGCCCGTGCGAGACAAAATCCGATCCCAGCCGCAAGCGCCATCGCTGCGGTCACCTCTTCAGTGCGAAAGGCCCGATCGAACGCGGCACGGCCGCCCCCGGCTGTGAATGTGGCACAGCCGCCCCCGGCTGTGAATGTGGCACAGCCGCCCTCGGCTGTGTCACCGCGTGGCACGGGCTTGCAGCCCGTGCGGGACAAAATCTGATCCCAGCCGCAAGCGCCATCGCTGCGGTCACCTCTTCAGTGCGAAAGGCCCGATCAAACGCGGCACAGCCGCTCGCGGCTGTGTGATTATCCCCGGTGGACGGCACGCTCAACATGGACGACGTGGACCGCGCCGCTACTTCCCGCTCTCCAGCCGCTCCGCCTGGCCGGCCGCCATTTGATAGCAATGCTCCGCCGCCGGATACGCCCCGCTACGGATGTCCGCCGCGTAACGCTCGACCGCCGACTTCAGCTCGCTGAGCAACTCGGCGTATCGCGGCACAAATCGCGGCACGGGGCCGAGCGACAGCCCGACCATGTCATGCAGCACGACCACATGCCCGTCGCAGTATGGTCCGGCGCCGCAGCCGATCACCGGCAACTCGGTCGATTCCGTGATCATCCGCGCCGGCTCCGGCGGCATCGCCTCGAGCAACAGCGCCACCGCGCCGGCTTGTTCCATTTGCCGCGCGTCCTGCAACAGACGCTGCGCGTCGTCGGCGTTGCGGCCCTGGCTGCGATAGCCGCCCAACTGGTGAATCGACTGCGGTCGCAGCCCCATGTGCACCATCACCGGAATCGACGCCCGCGCCATCGCGGCCACCGTATCCACCAGCCGCGCGTCGCACTCGACCTTGACCGCGTCGCATCCGGCGTGAGTCATGAAGCGCCCGGCGTTGCGCACCGCCTCCGCGGGCGTGACCTGGTACGACAGAAACGGCATGTCGCCGATGAGATAGACGTGCGGCGCGCCGCGCCGAACCGCGGCGGCCAGCGCCACCATCAGGTCCATCGTGGCCGGCAGCGTGGAGTCGTGCCCCAGCAGCACCTGGGCGACGGAATCGCCGACGAGAATGGCATCGACGCCGGCTTCCTGCTCGGCGACGGCGGTGGGATAGTCATAGGCCGTCAGGACGACGATCTTCTGACCGGCGCGCTTTTTCGCGCGAAGCGTGGCCAGCGTCACTTTTTCGCGGGGCCCCATCGAAGGACAGCATAGGCCCTCACGTAGCCGCTCCGCAACGCGGAATCCACACGCGCATGTCGCCCGGCGTTCGGTTGGCCCACGCGAAATAGGGAAACGCGCGGTCAATCGGCCGCTCCCGGTCGGGGTCCGCCTGCTGAACCGAACCGCGACCGTCAGGGAGCGCCGCGGTCACTTCCATCGACGGCGCACTGCCCGCATTCGAGTGAACGCCGACACGCCGCGCAACGTGCGGCTCACGTGCAACCGTATCGTCTTCCGCCGCTCCCTCACGGTCGCGGTTCGGATCAGATGAACACGCCTCCCGCTCACGCTCGCGGTTCCGATGATTCTCGCGATTTGCCGTCAACGCGACGGCGTTCATCGCCGCATCGAACGCGGTAATCAGCGCGTCGTCTTCGGCCAGCGCTACGCCGTCTACGGCGCCGCCGTGATCGCAGCCTTCGATGCAGTACACGATCGGCCCGCGTTGCAGCGCCACCTGCCCGCGACACGCGGCCACGCGCGCATCGGCCTCGACCCGTCGCACCGGCATCGGCAGATTCAGTTCCACGGCGTCGCCCGACCTCCATTCACGCCGCACGACGACGTAGCCGCGCTCCAGTCGTTCGGCGCCGATCAGCCGGCCGTCCAGCGTCGCCTCGTTCGCGTCGCACCAGCCGGGTACGCGCAGGTGCAGCGCGAGTTGCGTCGGCGTCGAACAGTCGATCGCCACACGTACCAGGCCGTCCCACGGATACTCGGTCTGCTGAACGACGCGAACAGCAGCGCCGTTCGGCAGCGACAGCGTCGCCGCGCCGGCCGCGTACAGATCGACGTAGACCTCGTCGTCGCCGCACGAGTAGAACAGCCCGCCGACGCTCGGCACAAAGCGCGCCAGGTTCGTCGGACAGCAGGCGCACTCAAACCACCGCCGCCGTCGATGCTCCGGCCCGGCCGCCAGCGGATTGACGTAGAAAAACGCGTCGCCTTCGCGAGACAGCCCGGCCAGTACGCCGTTGTACAGGGCGCGCTCCAGCACGTCGGCGCAGGCCGCGTCGCGCCGCAGCAGTTGCATGCGCCGCGCCCACAGAACCAGCCCGATCGCCGCGCACGTTTCGGCATACGCACCTTCGTTAGGCAGATCGAACGGCGGGCCGAAGCCCTCGCTCGTGTGGACCGATCCCAGCCCCCCGGTGACGTACATGTGCCGTTGCGTCACGTCTTGCCACAGCCGTTCGAGCACGTCGTCGAATTCCGCCGCCGGATCGAGCGCCGCCAGGTCGGTCACGGCGGAGTAGAGATACATCGCCCGCACGCAATGACCGGCCGGCTCATGCTGATCGCGAATCGGCCGATGATCCTGGGCGTATTCGCCGTATGATTCGCGCCCTTCGCATCGGCCGCGCTGCTCGACAAAGAATCGCGCCAGCGCCAGATCGCGCGAATCGCCGAAGGCGCAATACGCGCGAAGAAGCGCCAGTTCGATCTCGGGATGCCCCGGCGGGTCGCTTCGTCGCCCCGGGCCGAAGACGGCGCCGACGTGGTCGATCGCCCGCCGCGCGACGCACCACAGTGACTGCTTGCCCGTCGCCTGCCGATGGGCGATGGCTGCTTCGAGCAGATGACCGATGCAATACAACTCGTGCTTGTTGCGGATGTCGGCCCATCGCGGCAGCCCGGTCAGCGTGAACCAGGTGTTGAGATAGCCGTCCGGCCGCTGCGCGGCGGCGATGCGGTCGATCAGATCGTCGAGCAGTGCGTCGAGCCGCGCATCGGGTCGCAGCGCCAGCAGGTTTGCGGCGCCTTCGAGCAGCTTGAACACATCCGAGTCGTCGTAGAAACGCCCCTCATGCCCGCCGGGCAACCGTCCCGCCGCCCGGTCGAAGTTGGCCAGCCGCCCCGTCTGCTCGCACATGGCCAGCCCATGTGGCAGCGTGACGGAACGAACCGTCTCAATCCGCGGCGCCCAGAACGCGTCATGTAATCGCACGCACGACAACGGGACAGGTCTAAGCGCCATCGAAAACTCCGCGATACGCGCGCCGGCATCATACTTGGGTCTGCCATGTGAGTGCGCGTCCGAGAAGCCTGAACCGAACCGCGACCCCGTATGCGACCATGACGGGAGCGTGAAGGGAGCGGCCGATCGTCATCATGATGAGCGAAACGCTCGACTGCGGCGGTTCGCCTTGAATCGGGCTTCTCATGCACGCTCTGGGATTTGAGATTCGAGATCTCAGGATTGAAAGCGGACAATTTACAGATGAAATCGCCAACCGGCATCTGACGTCATGAATCAGGAATCACGGAACTCGGATCTCGAATCTCACATCTCAATTCCCCGGAGCGACACCGAAACGCCTCCAACGCCGGCACGCCCCCAACAGGCAGACCGACGACTTCAACCTGATCGCCGATGGCTGATCGCCGACGGCTAATCGCCCTCCCACGCCACCACCGCCGCGACCGGAAAATGATCCGACGGATAACGCCCGTCGCGCTCCTCATGCACAATCTCCGCTTCCAGCGTCTCGAACCGCGGATCGACGAAGACGTAGTCGATCTTCGCTCCGCCGCGGTCTCCCCGGAACGCATGGTACGTGCCCACGTCTGCCGCATCGGGATGCAGCATGCGGAACGTGTCCGCCAGCGTCCGCGCCGGCGGCGACGGCCGCGGCCCCACGTGCAGCGGCAACGTCCGCAGGCGCACGATCTCCGGGCTGTTCTCGCCCGCGTTGAAATCGCCCATCACGATCACGGGATCGTCCACCGGTCGCGCCGCGATGCGGCGCATAAGTGCATCGACGCTGCGCAATCGCGACGCCGCCGAAACATGATCCAGATGAACGTTGTACACGCTGAGCGTCGGCCCGCCGACGTCGCGCTGCCGCAGCCGCGCCCGCGTGCAGATGCGCGGAATGCTGTTACCCCAGCTCTTCGATCCCGGCACGTCCGGCGTATCCGAAAACCAGAATGTGCCGAAGTCCAGCACTTCGAACCGCCGCGCACGAAACAGAATCGGCGCATACTCCCCGCCCGTCCGGCCGTCGTCGCGCCCCACGCCGGTAGCGGCGAACTCCGGCAACGCGGCGCACAGCTCCAGAAACTGAGAATGCAACACTTCCTGAAGCCCCACGATGTCCGGCCGCCGCGATCGGATCAGCTCGATCACATGCGCCCGCCGCCGCTCCCAGCGGTTCTCGCCGTCGTTGGCCGTAGCGTAGCGGATATTGAATGTCATCAATCGCAGCGGGCCGAACGCCGCCGGCTGGGAATCTACAATCTCCGCCGCCGGCTGCCGGCAGCCCGTCATCAGCAGCCCGGCGGAAATCAGCACCCAAAGGCAGGATGTCTGAAAGTCGGCCCCTCGGGCCGGTCCCCCCGCTGGCGCGGGCGGTTCTGATGCGGCTCTGACATTGATCGAGCGCTGTAGTCTTGGACCATGACGCAACATGACGTACCGTGCGATTATCCAGACAAGGCCGCGCGCGTCAACGAACCGGCCCGGCGCCGCGCGATAACTGCCGCGATGAATCCGCGATAAATCGCCGGCCCGCTCCTTCCAAGGCCCGCTCGCCGGCCGTCCTGTTTCGACTCTCGACCTTTTGCTTCCCCTTCGTGCCTCTCGTTTCGACGTTTCGACTTTTCCCCCCGCTTGCCTCCCCGCGCCCCTTCGCCGACACTGATTCCGTCCGTCGAAACCAACGGAGGTCACGCAATGCGTTTCGCCACCCGCGCCATTCACGTAGGCCAGGAGGCCGATCCGGCCACCGGCGCCATCATTGTCCCGATCTATCAGACCTCGACCTACACGCAGGAGGCGCTGGGCAAGCACAAGGGCTACGAGTACGCCCGCACCGGCAACCCCACGCGAACGGCGCTGGAGAAGTGCCTCGCCTCTCTCGAAAGCGCCGAATTCGGCCTCTGCTTCGCTTCCGGCCTGGCGGCGACGACCAACGTGCTGCACCTGCTCTCGGCCGGCGACCACGTCGTCTGCGGCGACGATCTGTACGGCGGCACGTTCCGGCTGTTCAGCAAGGTCTGGGAGCGACACGGCCTGACGTTCACCGCGGTCGACATGAGCCGCGCCGACAATATCCGCGAGGCGCTGCGCCCCAACACCAAGCTCGTCTGGCTCGAAACGCCTACGAATCCGCTGCTCAAGCTCATCGACATCGCCGCCGCGGCGAAGATCACGCGCCAGGCCGCCGCGAAACTGGCGGTCGACAACACGTTCGCCAGCCCGGCCCTGCAAAGCCCGCTGGAGCTGGGCGCCGATCTGGTCGTCCACAGCACGACGAAGTATCTCGGCGGTCACAGCGACGTCGTCGGCGGAGCGGTGCTGACGCGCGACGCGGCGCTGTACGAATCGCTCAAGTTTCATCAGAATGCCGTCGGCGCGGTGCCCGGACCGTTTGACTGCTGGCTCGTGCTGCGCGGTCTCAAGACGCTGCAACTGCGGATGAAGGCCCACTGCGACCACGCGATGAAAGTGGCCCAGTTCCTCAAGAGCCACGCCAAAGTCGAGCGCGTCATCTATCCCGGCCTGCCCGATCATCCGCAGCACGAACTGGCGCGCAAGCAGATGCGGGGCTTCGGCGGCATGGTGTCGTTCGAGCTGAAAGGCGGACTCGAAACGGCGAAACGCATCCTCGGCAAAACCAAGCTCTTTTCCCTGGCCGAAAGCCTCGGCGGCGTCGAAAGCCTGATCGGCCATCCGGCCACGATGACGCACGCGAGCATCCCGCCCGAGGTGCGGCGCTCGCGCGGCCTGAGCGACGGGCTGGTGCGGCTGTCGGTCGGCATCGAAGACGCCGACGATCTCTGCGCCGATCTCGACGCGGCGATGAAAGCGGTGTGAGATCGTTCATGTCCGCCATTCTCGGCATCGACTACGGCAGCAAGCGCATCGGGCTGGCCATCAGCGACGCCGGCGGAACGATCGCCATGCCGCTGTCGGTGCTGCCAGGCCGCGGAGACGTCGAGCAGGATGCGGCGGCGGTGCTGGCGGCGTCGGCGGAGCATGACGTGGAGCGCTTCGTCGTCGGACTGCCGCTGAACATGGACGACTCGGAGGGTGAACAGGCGAAGCTGTCGCGACGCTTCGGCGCGGCGCTGGCGGTCCGCTCGAATCGACCGGTCGATTATTTCGACGAACGCCTGTCCAGTTTTCACGCCGACGAGCTGACGCGCGAAGCTGGCCTGCCGCGCCGCCTCCGCCGCGCCAAGCAGGACAAGGTAGCCGCCCAGGTGATGTTACAAGCCTATCTCGATCAAAGCGGTGGTTCGGCCCACGCAGCGGCCCCTACGGCCTGAATCGAGCCGCGACCGTGAGTCGGATCTGATCCGAACCGCGACCGTAAGGGAGCGCCGGGAAACGCATCGAACGCTGAGGCGCGCACGCATTCGCAACGACGCTGCGTACAGCCGAAGGCGGACCGGGCGTCGACAGTGAACGGCGCCGCGGCGCTCCCTGACGGTCGCGGTTCGGTTCAGCAGGCGACGCCCCGCCAACCGGCTTCGCGCGTCACCGCCGCGAAGGCGCGGGTCCGGCCGCTCCCGTCGCGCCCCTGGATTCCCTCCGGCCGCTGAACGACGCACCGGCGCGCCCCGTCAACAACGACTCCACTATCAGCAGCCCCAGCAGCAGCGCCAGCACGTCGCCCGTCAACTCGCGCTCGCCCGAAGCGCCGCTCGCGACCGATTCCAGATCGGCCGCATCACGAATCACCATCGCGGCGCCCCGCGGGAAGCGCCCCAGTGCATCTTCGTCCGAAATCCGCAGCCCATCGGTCTCGCCCGGCCGCAGATTCACCGCGTACGTCGCGACCACGTCGCCATTCGCCGCCACGCGGTACAGCCCTGCAAACCGGGTCGGCGGCGCGACGCGGCCCTGCCCGTCAACCTGCGCTACGGCAGGCGACACAACCGGAACGGCCGGCGCCACGCGCTCGATTCGCGCCTCCTTCGCATTTCCGACAAACAGTCGCGCGGATTCGTCGCAATAAACGTGGGCCGCGCGTCGTTCTCGCGGCGTGACCGCCGCCGCCAGCCGATGCAGCTCGATCATGACCGCCGCGGCCCGAATCCCCAGATCGCTCCAGTCGGTCCGCAGCGAAAACGCCCACCACACGACGCGCCCGCTGCCGATGGTTGTCTCGACAATCGCCGGTGCACCGTTGGCGAACGTGCGCGTGACGCTCGCCTGCGGAACCGGCTGCAACGTCACGTAGCGCGACACCACGCGACCCGTCAGCTCCGCGCCCGCAGGCGCATCACGCACCTCCGCCCGCGGAGCGAACGCCGTCGGCGGCCGCGGCGTTTCCACGCCCGTCGGAGTCGCGCCCAGTCCGTTCACGTCGCTCCAATTCTGCTCAGCCATGTTCGGCCCGCACACGATCAGCAATGTGCCGCCGCTTTCGCACCAGCCCCGCATCCGCGCGAGCATCATCGCATCCGGCGCCGGCGGCTCGATCCATACAACGAGCCGATACGCCTCCAGCGGCTCGCGTGCCGGCGCTTCAAACGGCAGCACGTCGACATCGAACGGCACGCGCTCGCGCGGCAGCATGCTTGGCGCAAGCAACGACGCCACCCGCCGCACCTCCTCGTTTTCCGACGCATCGTTATCCGGCGCGACCACCGCCACGCGCGCCCGCGGCGCCGCCTCAACCGCCACGAACACGCTGTTGTCATCCGCCAGCGCATCGCCGTGATCGAACCGCAACTCCACCCGATGCACGCCCGGCGTCATCGGCGGCGAGGCCGCAGCCGCGTCGCGCTGCGACTTCGCCTCCACGCGAAGCCGCTCGGTCCGCGACGCCAGCGCGCCGTCGATCCACATCTCAACCACGCCTTCCGCCGACTCGTCGCCCGTCGTGATGCGTGCGTCGAACGTCAGCGGCCGTCCCGGGAGTGCGAGCGTCGCGCCGGCGCCGCGGCTTCCCGCCAGATGCAGCGAAGCGTTGCGATGCTCCGACCGGCCGGCGTCGAGCACGTAATAAGTGATATCCGAGGAGTGTTCGCCGTCACGGGTAACGACGGCCTGTCCGCTCCACGCGTGTGCCGTCATGTCCGTCAGCAGATAGACCTCTTTCGACCCGTCCGTCGCCTCGCGCAGCGCGGCCGCCGCCGTTTTCAGCATCGGCGCCACACCGCGATCGTGCATGCCCGCCGGCGGCTGCCGGATGGCGCGCGCCGCCGCGGCGCGGTCCGGCGTCCATCGCGGCGCCTCAATGCCCCCGCCGCAAAGCACCAGATACCGCGAACCGGGCGGAAAGCGCCGCTCGTCGCGAATCAGCGACTCGGCCCACGCCACCGCATTCTCGTGGTACGTGCGCCCGGCGAAGCGGTAATTCATGCTGGCCGAATCGTCGAGGCAAAACACGGCGTGCGTCGGCGCTCGCGCCGCGCCGGCAACGGCCGCGCCGCGCGCCACGGGCCGCGCCAGCGCCGCCGCGATCAGCGCCAGCACGACGATCCGCGCCGCCAGCAGCAACAGATGCCGCAGCCGGCGGCTGTGACGCGACACGGCATGAGCCGCCCGCAGCAGCCGCAACGCCGGGAACATCTGTCGCCTGGGTCGCGGACGCAGCAGCAGGTGGATGAGGATCGGGGCCGCGCAGCCGGCCAGGCCGACCAGCATTCCGGGATACAGCCAGATCATGTGATCGATGGCCCTCGCGCAGGCGCATCCGCCTGATCGCCCGCGCCTGGGTCGATCTCTCTCAGATATCGAAAGTCGTAAATCCCCGTGTCGTGACCGTCGGCCCAGACGATCTGAAGCGCGTACCGGCCCACCAGCGAAGCCGTCACCGCCTGGGCGCGACTCTGATGATTCTGCGGCAGAATCGGCAGCGACAGGCCGACGGCCCGCGGACGGTCGCGTTGTTCGCGGCACGAAGCGCAGGGACAATGCGATCGCAGGTAATCCAGCGGATAGACGCTCCGCCGTCCGTCGTTCCAGTGAATCGTCAGCGACCGCTCGCGGTCGAGATGGATTCTGGCGGGAACTGCGGCGGTCTGAGACGGTTGCATGCTCATGGGTGGCGACATCGCGGTTGTGAATCGCCCGTCCGCGGGCCTGTGTGGCGCATTGTAGCGTGCCACGATTAACGGTGGCGCCGCTCGCGGCGCGGTACGATTCCTCGCAGGCGGGCGGCGGATGAGGAACCGCGCGGGAATGACCTGCACCGCCACCTGAAGCGCGGCACGGTCAAGCCGTCGCGCGGGAGCGGTCCTGCCAGTTTCGAGTGGTGCGGGCGACCCGCCCGTCTGTCGTTCTCCCGCGGCGGCCGTGCCATGTTGAAACTCGTCGTGCGAAAAGGGCGGTGATTCGTTCAAGTTGTTGACACGCGCGTCCATTGCGAGATGCCGCCGCATCGGCGGCACTCCCCGGAAATAGTTTGCCGTGAGGGACCGCAATGAAACTCTATTCATCGCTGGCGGAATGGTGGCCGCTGCTGTCCCATCCCGATGAGTACCGCGACGAGGCCGCGTACTACTGGCGCTTGCTCTGCAAACATACGCGCCGGCCCATTGAATCGCTGCTGGAGCTGGGCAGCGGGGGCGGGAACAACGCCTTTCACATTCGCCGGTACGCCGCGCGACGGCAAAGCGGCAGGGGGGCGACGCCGAACGCTCCGCTTCGCATGACGCTGACCGACGCATCCCAAGCCATGCTCGACGTCAGCCGTTGCCTCAACCCCGATTGCGAGCATGTTCAGGGTGACATGCGCAGCCTGCGCCTGCAACGGCGATTCGACGCCGTCTTCATCCAGGACGCGGTCATGTACATGACGACGGGCGACGATCTGCGCCGCGCGATTCGAACCGCCTGGGAGCATTGCGCGCCGGACGGAGTCGTCCTGTTCGCGCCGGACTGTACGCGCGAGACATGGAGCGCCGGCACCAGTCACGGCGGCCACGATGGCCCGGCTGTCGCGATGCGTTATCTTGAATGGACTTGGGACCCCGATCCGGCCGACAGCGAATACGTTGTCCAGTTCGCCTTTCTGATGAAAATGGCCGACGGCGCCGTGCGCGTCGAGCACGAGCAGCACCGCTTGGGTTTGTTCGCCGAGCGGGAGTGGATCGAGTTCCTGCGCGAAGCCGGCTTTGCCGCCTGCGTCGAACCCGGAGCGGATGAGGTTGATGACGTCTCCCGTTGCTTCGTCGGCGTCCGGCCGGCATGACGGCCGGCGCCCAAGCAGGCCGCCGCATCACGCGGCGGCGTTCCGATCCGATCGTGTCGCATGGCCCGGCCCCTACGCGCGCTATGCGGTAGGTTCCATGACAAACGTGTCGCGAACGGGCTTTGTTTTGTCGAACGCGAGAAGCGCACCCAGGTCATCATTCGGGCGTACCGGCACGGAATGGGTCCGCGGCACTCCAGCCAGGCCGAAAATCCGCGCCGATGATATGCGAGCTTGCGGGTACGATGCCTGCCGGTCGACGGGCCGCCGAGTCACAGCAGCAACTCGGAATCATGGCTTTACATCTGCAATGTTTGGGAGGCTTACCCAATGACGTCTACCGCTTCACGACGGCTACAGGTTCGACTTGCCTGCACGCATCGAACCCGGGCAGCGGCCGTAATCGCCGTTGCCATTCTGTGTCCCGTACTGCCTTCGCGGGCGGCGGAACCGCCATCGACCCGCCCGCATCCGGCGTCGCATCCTGCCGCGTCGCGACCTTCCTCCCTCGACGCTCGCGAAAACGACGCCCTCCGTGAACTGCTCGACGGCATTCGCACGAGGCACAAGCTGCCCGCCCTGGGCGGGGCGATCGTCGACCTCGACGGCGTCCGTTCGATTGCGGCCGTCGGCATCCGACGCCACGGTTCGGCGGAGGCCGTTACGCCACACGACCTGTTCCACATCGGCTCCTGCACCAAGGCCATGACCTCCACCGTCATCGCCCGGCTCATCGAGGAAGGAACGCTCGATTGGACCACCACGCCGGCCGACGTCTTTCCCGAACTGAGCGATGCGATGGACCCCGCGTTTCGCAAAGCCACGCTCGAGCTCCTGCTGACTCACCGCGCCGGCGCGCCGGCCGATCTCAACGCCGACGGACTCTGGGCGCGCCTCTGGGAACGACGCGGCTCGCCGATCGAGCAGCGGCTCGACCTGCTGCGATCCGTGCTCGCCAGGCCGCCCGTTTCCGAGCCGGGCAGGCGATACCTCTACTCCAACGCAGGCTACGCGATCGCCGGCGCCATCGCCGAGCGCAAGACCGGCCTGTCGTGGGAAGACCTGATGCGGCGGAAGCTCTTCGAACCGCTCGGCATGAAGTCGGCCGGATTCGGCGCGCCCGGCGCGGTCGGCGGCGGCGACGTGCCGTGGGGACACGTGCTGCGCGAGGGAAAGCTGACGCCTATCGAACCGGGACCGATGGCCGACAATCCGCCCGCGATCGCCCCGGCGGGAACGGTGCATTGCACGCTTTCCGACTGGGGCCGTTTCGTCGCCTTGCATCTTCGCGGCTCAAAGGAAGACACGCCGCTGTTGAAGCGAGATGCGTTTCACCGCCTGCACACGCCGTCGCGCGGCGCGGACTATGCGATGGGCTGGATCGTCACGCAGCGCGAATGGGGCGGCACGGTCCAGACGCACGCCGGCAGCAACACGATGTGGTACGGCGTCGTCTGGATGGCGCCACAAAAAGATTTCGCCGTGCTGGCCGTCACCAACCTGGGCGACCCCGCCGCGACCCACGCCTGCGACGAAGCCGCGTGGCAACTGATCCAGCACGTGTTGACATCCACTGAAAAACGCCAGGACGATTGAAGGTTTCGTTGAATCGGGTGGCCCATCGCGCAGCGGTGGGTTCACGATGACAGGATTTCGCAAACGCGCCCGATTGAGTGCGTTCCGCTCTGCGACCGGCCTGAACCGACCCCCCAGCGCCAGCGCCGAGACCCCCGCCGCAACCCGGAACAACCGCAGCGCCTGCGCTCGCGGCTCGGACAATTATTTCGAATTTTCGACTTTTTCACTTCTTGACGTTTCTTCAACGTTTCCCCGCCCATCACAATGCTCACACTTGCATCGACACCGTCGTGCCGGCCCCGCTCAGGTCGACCTCAAGCCAGTCTTTCTCCACCCGCGCCGGAAACCGCTGCACCCGCACCATTGCATTGTGCACGCACGCACCGGTGCGAAGATCGAATTCCCACTCATGCCACGGGCACGTCACGACCGCGTTGGCGACGCGCCCGGCGGATAAGTTCCCGCCTGCATGTGGACAACTGTTGCGGATCGCCACAAATCCGTCCGGCCGCGGCAGGTGAAATACCGCCAGTTCCACGCCCTGAATCGAAACAAAGCGTTGCGTCCCGACGGGACATTCTTCGATCGGAAACAACCGAGTCCATCCGGCCATTCGAGAGTATACTAACACCAAAGTGCTGGTTCGAGGTCAGTGCCGGATCAGAATCCCCCGCGCAAGCAAGGGACCGGCCCGGAGGGCTTGCCTTCAGGCATCCATCGCCGGCCACGCACGACTTGGTGCGAAACCAACGGTCCCGGTCAGAATCGGCGCGTCCATCGAAAGTCGCGTGGAACGGGCTTGTAGCCCGTTCGTGCAGGTAGAATGCCCTCACGACGCGTTGGATCAGATGCAACCGGCCTGAACAACTACACTGTGTTTTTCGCGTGTCCCGCGCTCTCAAATGAATTTGCCCCGGGGCGCTGCTCGCCAGGGAAAACGTGATGTCCGCGATCCCCCAAACGCCGCTCACCGGCGCTGCCGAGTTCGAACGGCGCGTGTTGCGCGCTCTGGCCGCCCTCGGTCGGCGCACGCGGCTGTATCTGCTCATTCGCGGACTGGCGCTGACATTGGCGTTCGTGTTGTCTGCCGCCGCCCTTCAGTTCTGCATCGACTATCTGCTCGTTCTCGAAAGACTGCCGCGATTCGTCCTGCTGCTGATGGTGGTCGGCATCGTGGCCTTTCAGTTCCGGGCTCTGCTCTGGCGGCCCCTGCGTGCCGGCTTCAATCCCGCCCGCCTCGCCGAAACGCTGGAACGCCATCACCCCGCGCTGAAGGATCGACTGCTGAGCGCCGTGCAGTTTGCCACCGGCGCCGGCCGTCCGGCGAGCGTACCGCCCGGTGATGACTCTCGCCCGCTGATGGAGGCCGTCATTCGCCAGGCGTGTGACGACGCGCGCCAGATCCGGCCGCACACCCTGCTGTGTGGCGCGTCGGCGCGGCGCCATTTCGTTCTGCTGCTCGCGATCATCGGCGCGATGTTCGCCGCCGGCCGCGCCCGACCCGTATTGATGCAAGTTTATATCGGCCGCAACCTGCTGCTGTCCGACGTCGGCTGGCCGCGCGGCTATCGCATCGTGCTCGAAGGCGCGATCGGCGGCCGGATTCGCTGGCCGCGCGGCGATGCGCTTTTGCTGGCGGCCCGCGTCGAAACGACCGACGACAAGCCGCCGCGCCAGGTCTATCTAACCGTCCGTCACCCCGACGGCGGCTACGACGAACGGCCGATGAAGCGCGTCGGCGAAAACCGCTTCCATTGCGACCTCGGCCCGCTCGATTCGTCGATGACCGTGCGGTTTGTCGTGTCGCGGTGGGGGACCGACCAGACCAGCGAACCCTTCGAAATCGAAGCGATCGACCGCCCGAGCGTCCGCACCGCGCTGGTGCGCGTCACGCCGGCGGCCTACACGCGCCAGCCGACGTATGCGTTCCCGGCGGGCCAGACCTCCGGCGAAGCGCCGGCCGGTTCGCGCCTGCGGTTGGAGATCGAGCTGAACAAGCCGGTCGTCTCGGCGCGGTTGATGTGCGGCGGCGGGGAAATCGGCCCGGCCGAACGGGTGGGGGAGCAGCGCTGGGCCGCCGACGTCGAGCCGGTTCGCTCGGCCGTCTACACGTTCGACGTGCGCGACGACATGGGACTGGAAGACGTGCGGCCGGCGGCGTTCTCGATCCGGCTCGTCTCCGACCGCCCGCCGACGGTGCGCGTCAAGCTGCCGGGCGTCGGTTCCATGATCGTGCCCAACGCGGTTCTGCCGATCGTGGCCGAGTTCGAGGACAACTGGGGCCTGGCGACGGCCGAATTTGAATACCAGATCGACCGCGCCACGGCGACCTCGCAACCGACGCCGGTTACGCAGTCGCTGCCGGATTTCGAGCCGCATCAAACGCGTTTCACGCATCGCTGGGAGTGGGATCTCGCGCCGCTTGGCCTCGCGCCGCAAAATCGCCTCAGCGTCTCGGCCCGCGCACGCGACTTCAAGGACTTCGGCGATCCCAACGAGGGACGCTCGCCGACCCAGGCGCTGCGCGTCGTGACGCGCGAAGAACTGCTGGCCGACTTCACGCGACGCGAGCAGGAGCAGCGCCAGGCGCTCGAGCAGCTCATCCGCGTGCAGGAGGGGCTCCGCGCGCGGCTGGGGGCGGCGGCGGTGCAGGAGGCCGACGCCGACCGCGCCGCCATTCTGGGTCGCGAGGCCCGCGCCCAGCGACAGCTCGCGCAGCGCGTTCGCGCGATCCAGGGCAGTTTCGAGCAGATTCTATCAGAATCTCGGATCAACCGGCTGGCCACGCGCCCCGAGGAGCAGCGCCTGGGCGACGGCATCGTCGCGCCGCTGGCGGAGCTGGCCACCGTCCGCATGCCCGAGGCGGCCGATCTGATCGATCGTTTGTCGCGCGGTTCGGGCGACGCCGACGCCGCACGCGTGGACGCGGCACAGCTCGCGGTGCTCGACGGCCTGAATGCGGTGCTGTCCCGTATGCTAAAATGGGAGGGTCTGAACGAGGCCGCGTCGATGCTGCGCGAAATCCTGAAACTGCAAGGGGACCTGAACCGACAGACTCAGGAGGAACTCGACCGCCAGATCGAGCGCCTCTTCGGCCCACAAGGGAAGTAAGGCCCGCCGAACGGGCCGATACGGCTGGGTCCGCTGTGAGGACCATTGACGATGGGTGGCCCACCGCTTTGGCGGTGGGTTCACGATGATACGAACTTGAAAAAGCGCATCCGTCATTCGAATCCGTCCGAACCGAAAAGGACCGCTCCGCTCATGCGAATCCAAGGCACTCCACCGCTGAGGCTCCTCGCATGGGCGCTCATCACCGCCGCCCCCCTCGGCGCATTCGCGCAAGACCCCGGCCCGACCAGCCGCGCCGCCCTCTCCGAACAGCAGCGCCTCATCCTCGACCGCATGGCCCGCCTCGAAGACAAAATGTTCCAGCTCAGCCAGACGCTCGCCCGGACCGATCCGGCCCAGGCCGAGCGACTGACCGAGGCCTTTCGCGCCGCACGCGACAAGCTCGTGCGACAACGCATGGAAGAAGTCGCCGGCATGCTCGACAAGTCGCGCCTGTCCGATGCCGGTGAAGCTCAGCGGGCGCTGTTGGCCGACCTCGATCAGCTTCTGCGTTTGCTCATCGAAGAATCCAGCGACTTCGACCGCGACGAAATCGAACGCCTGGAACGCCTGCGAAAGCAGCTCGATTCGCTCATCGAGGAGCAAACGCGCGAAAAGCAACGCGCCGAACAGGCCGCCCGCCTGCAACGACAGCTTGAACGCCTGAAGCAGGCCGCCGACAAACTGGCCGCTCTCGCCCAGCGCCAGGACGCCGCCGCGATGCGCAACGCCGGTGCCGCGACGGAACCGCCCGAGTCAGGCCGCGCGGCCGCCCAGGACCAGGCCGCGATTCGCGAAGAGACACAGTCGCTGGCGGAGAAGTTGCCCGATGACAGTGAAGCTCAACAGCCGCGCCCCGAACCGGAAGGCAAGGAGTTGCCGCCCCAGGCGCGGCCGGCGCCGACCGAGGCCTCGCGCGATTTGCAGCGCGCCGCCGAGAAAATGCGCCGCGCCGAACAATCGCTCGGCGAAGGCCGCCGCGGCGAGGCGCGGCCGAATCAGGAACAGGCCTCCGCCGAGCTTCGCAATGCGCTGCGAAGGCTGTCTAAGCAAATCGAGGAACTCGAGCGCAAGCTCGATCTGGACAAACAGGCGCGCGATCAGGCGCAAACGCGCGAAAAAACCGAGAAGCTGTCCGACCAGATGAAGGGGGCCCAGCCCCAGGGCGATTCGCCGACCGATCTGCCACCCGATTCCGAGAACCGCGACGACGCGCGCCCGTCGCGCGAAGGCGCCGAGGGCCGGCCGCAGGACTCACCGAATGAGGGCCAGGAAAAGCAAGGCTCGCGCGGCCGGCAGGGCGATCAGTCGCAGCCGTCGCAGGATGCTCAGCCGCAGTCCGGCGAACGCCCGCAAGGCGAGCGGGAATCCGAACCCTCGGAACCCGCACCGGGGCAGCAGGAGGTCGAAGGGGCGGTGCCGCACCAGCGCGAGGCGGAGGAGCAACTGCGAAACGAGAAGCCGCGAAAAGCGGCCGAGCAGCAGGAAGAGGCTCTGAAAAAACTGGAGCAGGCCAGGGCAGAAGTCGAGGATGCGCTGGAGCAGCGCCGCCGCGAACAGCAGGAAGAACTGCTCGCCGCGCTCGAAGCGCGATTCGCCGCCATGCTGGCGCGACAGCAGAAGTCGATCAAGGTGGTTAACCGCCTCGACGAGGTTGGCCGCTCTGCCTGGTCGCGCTCCGATCAACTGGAGCTCGCTGCCGCTGCGGAGGATCAGGCTTGGGTCGCCGACGAAGCCGACAAGGCCGCACGCCTGCTCAAGGAAGAAGGAACGACGGTCGTCTTTCCCGAAATCGTCGCCGGCGTGCGCGACGACGCACGCGAAGCGGCGACTCGGCTGACCGCCGCCGACACCGGCCCGGGCGTGCGCCAGATTCAGGCCGACCTGGCCGACACGCTCAGCGAGATGATTGAGGCGATTCGCCGCAAGCGTCAGGAGAACAGCGAACAGCAGGATGGGCAAAACCAGGGCGGCAACAGCGGCGGCAATCCGCCGTTGCTGCCCGACTCGGCCGAACTGAAGATGTTGCGGGCGTGCCAGGTGCGCATCAACCGCGCGACGGAGTCGCTCGAAGAGCGCCGCGCGGCGCCGCAGGCCGAGGGCGCTACGATTCAGCGCGATTCCGAGCGACTGGCCCGGCGTCAGGCCGACGTGGCGGCGCTGGCCCAGTCGCTCAACGAGGCACGCGCCCGGCGCGAGTCCGAAGCCGAATCGCCGCGCTGAGTCGCGGTCGGCAGCGCCGCTCGTGCGAGAGTCCCTTCTCGCACGAGCATTCCGCGGGAATCCTTTCCCGCAAACCGGGGCCTTCGCCGCACGCGGCCGCCGAATGCCGCCCACGGGCGAACAGGGAGCGCACAGAAATGGCTCTTTCTTGTCTTTTTTCGTCGTGCATCTTCACGCTCGCGTCGCTCGGCCTACCGACCGATCCGCCGCCCGCGCCGCCGGCGGGTCCGAAGTTCACGCTCCCCGATCCGCCGCCGCTGGCCGCGCCGCTGCCGCCCCAGGACGTCGTGCGCGGCTTCGTCGACCACGTGACGAAGAGCGCCGCCTTCGGCGAAGAGGCCGTCGCCTTCGTCAATCGCCAATATGACGAACGCGTCGCCGCGGCCCCGCAGGACCTGGCCGCGTTTCCCGATTCGGCTCTCGCCGTGCTCTCCGAAGATTTCCGTCGCGCCCTCGACTCCGCAACCGCCGACGATCCCACCGCGGCCGCGTCGCGGTTCGCCGCGCTGGCCCATGGCGACGATCCCTACCTGTCCGTCAACGCGGCCTTCTTCGCCGCGCAGGCGCTGATCGACCTCGACAACGTCCGCGACGCCCACGCCCTGCTCCACGACGTCTTCACGCGCCACGCACCCGCCACCCGATACACCACGCACGCCGATCATCTGCTGTTCCTGTTGGCCTATTCGCAGGTCCACACGCTGCAATACGACGCCGCTGCGGCCGGCTTCGCCCACTTTCTGCAACACTGCCCCGACACCCCCGAGCGATTCACCGTCACCGCGCGGCAGATTCTCACCGAGCTGGAGCGCCGCCAGCCCGGCCGACTGGGAGACGTGCACGACCTGATGGACTTTTCCCGCCGCGAGCTGCGCCTCGCACGCACCGACGAAGAGATGCGCGCCCGACAGGCCGAGGCCATCCGGCTGCTCGATCAGTTGATCGAAGAAGCCGAGGAAAACGAAAAGAACGGCCAGTGCAACAACTCGGGAGATTCAAAAAAGAACCAGCGGCGTTCGCAGGCCCAGCGAAACCGCCAGCCGCAGCGCAACGCGCAACAGTCCGAGCTGCGCGAGGCCGGCGGGGCGGACAAGGAACTGGAGGCGGCGCGACGCGCGCGACCGGGCGAATCCTGGGGGAAAATGCCGGCCCGCGAGCGCGAGCAGATCCTGCAAGCGCTGCAAAAGCAGTTCCCCAGCCAGTACCGCGATCTGGTCGAGCAGTACTACCGCCAGCTCTCGCGCGAATCGTCGCGGCCGTAGCAGGCGCGTCGGGGTACACATAGCGCGGGCGGCATGGTCACACCCTCGCGTGACGCGAGGCCTTGTGCTTGGGGCGGTAGCGGCGTTCGGGTGATTGGGGGCTTCAGGCGAACGCGGGTTCCGGGTAGTGAAGGATTTCGGATAGTAAAGAGGCTCGGGTAGTAAAGGATTTCGGGTAGTAAAGGGTTTCGGGTAGTAAAGGGTCTCGGGTGGTACGGGCGTCTCGCCCGTCCCGTCGAACGCTCGCGAATGCCTTGCGAAGCAGAGTCGTGGTTGTGACGCATTCGGGAAACGCCGCGCCCCGAAACGAGACGTGCACGAACGTAAGTGTCTACGCCTGTTTCGGCACACGGCGCAGCGCGGCGAAGCACCCTGCGTCGCGGCGCGCAACCGGCTGAGAAGTTCCATGGCTTTGCTCGTCTGGCTACTCTGGCTTTCCTCGTTCTCGACCGCAACCGCGTACGCCGTCGACCCGCGATTCCTCCTCACCACGATCGACGGCCGACAATACCGCGCCGCGGCCGTCGCCATCGACGAATCAGGCCGCGTCTCGCTGCGCGATCCCGCGCCGATCGACGCCGATGCGCCGCCTTCGCCCGCGACCGACTCACTCGACGTATCCCAGCTTTCGCGCATCGAGCGTCTCGCCGCCGCCGCAGCGCCGCCTGCCGCGACGTCCTCCACCGCACCCGGGAACGCGAGCGCGATCGTTACCATCTACCCCGCCGCCGGCGGCTGGATGCGCGTACGCCTGGCGCCGGCGGGCGACGCGACCGCGGGCGGATCGCCGCGAATCCGCGCCGCGACCGAATTCGTCGCCGCGTTCGATCTGCCCATGAAACAGCTCGCCGGCGTGCGCTTCGGCACGGCGCAGCCCGCGCAGCCGACCGATGAATTCGAGCAGCGCCTGCGCCGCCGCGACGCCTCGCGCGATCAGCTCATCGTCCGAACCGACGAGGGCGTCACGGCGTTCTTCGGCGCGCTGGAGTCGCTGACGCCGGCCGGCTGGACCTTTCGCACCGACGCCCGAACGCTGTCGGGCGATCTGTCGCGCGCAGTCGGAATCGTGCTGGCCAAAGTCGCGGACGTCCCACCGCGGCCCGGCGCGACGCTGAACCTCGGCGATGCCGGCATCTGGCCCGCCGACGTGGCATCGGCCGACGATTCGGGTGTGGCGTTCGCCGCGCCGGGTGGGCAGCCGATTCGCGTCCCCTGGAGCGCGGTCATGACGATCGACTTTCGCAGCGATCGCGTCGCCTGGCTGTCCGATCTCGAGCCGGTCGAAGCCGAAGGCCGCGGATTCTTCGGCGCCGAGTGGCCCTGGCGCCGCGACCGCTCCGTCACCGGCGGCACGTTGCGCATCGGCCGCCGCACGCTGGCCCGCGGACTGGGCGTACACAGCCGCTCGCGCCTGACATTCGACGTGCCCGAAGGCTTCGACGCGCTGGCGGCGGTGATCGGCATCGACGCGGCGGCCGGCGGGCGCGGCGATGTCGTGTTTTGCGTTCTCGACGGCGAACGCGTGCTCTTCGACTCCGGCCCGGTCCGCGCGGCCGACGCGCCGCGCGAAATTGTGGTCGAACTCGTCGGGGCGCGCCGTGTGACGCTGCTGGTCGATTTCGGCGACGGTCTCGACGTCGGCGATCACGCCGACTGGGGCGAAGCGCGCTTCCTGCGCCGTTGAACCGAGCGGCTCACCGCTTCAGCGGTGTGTTCGCGATGATACGATTCCGAATAATCGCCCAGGAGTCGCGCACAAATAACCAGAACGATTGTGCTGGGTGGTACGGGCATCTTGCCCGTTCCGGACGGGCGGGACGCCCGTACCACCCCTTTTCAATTCGTTCACCCTGTTTCCGCGAAATGCCTTACCCGGCTTGGAACGCCCGTGCCGCCAACCCGCCCCACGCCGCCGCCGCCCGATCTCGCCGAGCGCATCCGCGTCGACAACCTTCGGATGCACGACGCCCCGGGCTACGCCGAGTTCTACGACCGCTACGTCGGCCTGGTCTGCAATCCCTGGGAGCAGCGCCGTTTTGACGCCGACTTGCGCCGCATCGCCGCTCGCCTGCCGCGCGGCTTCACCGCCCTGGACCTCGGCTGCGGCACCGGCAATCTCACGCTGCGACTGCTGAACCTCGGCGCCGACGTAACCGCCATCGATCTGTCCGCCGCCATGCTCGACCGGCTGCGATCCAAGGCGACCGCTGCGCGGCTGCGCACGGTTCACGCCGACGCCGACGCCTTCCTCGCCGCCGACGCCCGCTGCTACGACCTCGTCTGTGCGTGCAGCTTTCTGCACCACGTGCCCGACTATCTCGCCACCGCCGCCGCCGCCGCGCGGCGCGTCGCGCCCGGCGGCTGCCTCTATTTCGTCCACGAGCCGTTGCCGCGCGGCGAGTGCAACCTCGCCGGCCGCGTGCTGGAGTCGATCGACTTCGCCCTGCAACGCGCCGCGATGCGCCTGCGCCTGGGCCGCCGCTGGCCGCGGAACGACCCCTACTACGACCCGGCCGGCCTGGCCGACTACTGGGCCATCAGCGGCGGCATCGACTCCGCCGCGCTGTCGGCCGCCGTGCGCCGCGAGGGCCTCGCGCCGCGCATCGAGCGCTACGACTCCAAGCGGCACTGCGTGCTCCATCGCCTCGCGGCGGCGGCGGGCAGTCGGCATCTGTTGATGTTGGAGGCGTGGCGCGTGTGAACCTTCGTCTTATTGCCACGGCGCACTGCAAACGCACCCATCTGGCTCATCGAGCGTCGTGCGTCGCTCGCGATGCGTGCTTTTTTCCTTGTTCCGCGACGCGTGCGGGACCTTGACAGGAAGAGACTCGTCAGGTATAACCCTGTCCATACGCGGTTGAGATGTCGCCGCTGACCTCGATCGCTGTCAAATCTCGATGCGACAATCGCGGATTGAACCCCGCTGGCTCTGTTGCGGAAACAGGGGGTGCGACCAACATGCCAAGTTATTCGACGCATGATTTCGGTTTTTTCATCGGTCAGCCAGTTAATCGTGCGGGCGACTTCTTGCGCAAAATCGCATCAATTCGTTGGGGTGTGCGAGACATGGATGGGAGGTTGATTATGAGGACGAACGATGCCGGTGAAAGCTCGCGGCAGCGGGCACGTCAGTATTGTTCACGGCTGCGCGGCCCTTTCTTGGGCGCGCTTCTGCTGGGCGCGCTTCTGCTGGGCGCGCTTTGCCTGGCCAGTCCTGTGTCAGCCCGTGAGCCAAGTTGGACGCCGGGCGCGCTTTCAGCGCGCGGGGGCGTTTCGATGGTTTACGACGTGAATCGCGCCGTGACTGTCCTTTTCGGCGGATTCAGCGGTACCTTCAACAGCGAAACTTGGGAATGGGACGGTGTCCGCTGGTTGTTGCGCTCGACGAGCGGACCTCCTGGCCGAGAGTACCACGTCATGGCATACGACACGGCGCGAAACGTGACGGTCATGTTTGGCGGGATGACGCAGAATGGGCTCAGCGGTGAAACTTGGGAGTGGAATGGCGACGAATGGACTCTCCGCGCAATGGCCGGCCCATCGCCGCGTCAGTACAGCGCCATGGCCTACGACAGCAGCCGTGGCGTCACCGTGCTGTTCGGCGGCGAAAACACTGCCGGATTGAATGGTGAGACGTGGGAATGGGACGGTAATTCGTGGACGCTTGCGTCGACGACGGGTCCCTCTGCCCGTTACCTGCCCGCGATGGCCTACGATTCACTGCGATCCGAATGCATCCTATTCGGCGGATACGACGGTGCGTACAGTCGTGAAACGTGGGCGTGGAACGGGGTCGACTGGACGCTGCGTTCCTCGACCGGAATAAGCGCGCGCTGTGGCCATGCAATGGCCTACGATTCCGCGCGCGGCGTGGTCGTACTGCACGGTAGTGTCGGTGATGGAACAGATACGTGGGAATGGAATGGAAATACATGGACGCTACGGTCGGATTACGTGTGGGGACTTTGGGGATCCTACGGCCATGGGATGGTGTACGATGCAGCGAGGGGCGTGACGGTGATATTTGGGGGTCGTTCCGGTTTCCGACTAGTAGGGCAGACGGCGGAGTGGAATGGAACCACGTGGACTATCCGTTTCAGTGGGCCGTGGGTCAAACTTGAACATGCAATGGCGTATGACTGCGCGCGCGATGAGATTGTTCTGTACGGCGGCACGCTTGGGCGATACGGCACATGGGGATTTGACGGCACGGACTGGTCCCGTTTGTTGTTTTGGAACCCACCCGGGCGATATCGCCACGCGATGGCTTACGATGAACGGCGCGGCGTCGTAGTGGTATTCGGAGGTGACTCCGGGGGAGCGGGGCTTTATGGTGATACTTGGGAATGGAATGGCAGCGCTTGGGCGCTTCGATCCGAAACGGGGCCGTCTCCGCGGTACGGGCACGCAATGGTGTACGACTCCCAGCGCGGTGTAACCGTACTTGTCGGAGGTTACACGAACATGGGACTCAATCGGCGCACTTTTGAATGGGATGGCGTTGAATGGACGTTGCGCGCCACCGACGGCCCCTCACCGCGCTATCGGCATGCCATGGCGTATGATGCTGCACGTGGCGTCACCGTGTTGTTCGGTGGCGACACTGGTACGCGAAACGGCGAGACCTGGGAATGGGATGGTGGGAGTTGGACGCTTCGCGCCACTGACGGCCCATCGCCGCGGGCGGCTCACGCCATGGCCTACGACGCCAATCGGCGCGTGACGGTCTTGTACGGTGGACTGATATCGACGTACGGGGCGAGCGATGAGACGTGGGAGTGGGATGGGGCTACGTGGACGCTTCGTCATTCAGGTGTCCCCTACCGTCGATGGGGACACGCAATGGTTTACGATTCTCGGCGCGGAAACATCGTCGTTTACGGCGGAGGCCCTGATCATGACCACATGACGGGTGAGACTTGGGTGCTCCAGCTTCCATGTTCGACGGGCGACTTGGACGGTGACGGCAACGTGACGACCACAGGTGATTTGCCCCTTTTTGTATCCATGTTACTGACGCCTCCTGGTGCGTGCGCCGCGGATATGAACGGCAACGGCACACTCGACGGCCAGGATATTCAGCCTTTCCTGGCGGGGCTTACACCTCTTCCATAATCGTCTCTCGAACCACCTCTTCGATCGTCGTCACGCCGTCGTAAATCGCCAGCAGCCCCGCCTCGCGCAGCGTGCGCATGCCGCGGCGGCGCGCTTCCGCTCGCAAGATGTTCGTCGAGGCGTGCTTCATGATCAGCTCGCGCAGATCGTCGTCCAACACCATGAACTCGAACAACCCCATGCGCCCGCGGTAGCCGGTGTTGTTGCAGTAGTCGCAGCCGCGCCCGTAGAAGAACTTGCGCCCCTCCACGTCCTCCGGCCGCAGCTCCAGCTCCAGCAACATTTCCTCGGTCGGCGAAAACTCCTCTTTGCAGTTGACGCAGATGCGTCGCACCAGTCGCTGCGCCACGATTCCTTCCAGCGTGGCCGTCAGCAGAAACGGCTCCAGGCCCAGGTCCAGCAACCGCGCGATCGCCGACGGCGCGTCGTTGGTGTGCAGCGTCGAAAACACCAGGTGCCCCGTCAGCGACGCCTGAACGCTGATCTGCGCCGTCTCGAGGTCGCGAATCTCGCCGACTAGAATGATGTCCGGGTCCTGTCGCAGAAACGACCGCAGGCAGCGCGCGAACGTCAGTCCGATGTCCGAATTGATCTGGCACTGGATCAGACCGTCGATGTCGTATTCCACCGGGTCCTCGGCCGTCAGGATCTTCACCTCGATGCTGTTCAGATGATTCAGCGCCGCATACAGCGTCGTCGTCTTGCCCGAGCCGGTCGGCCCGGTATTGATGATGATCCCGTGCGGCTTGTTCATCAGGCGGTGAAACGCCTTGAGATCGTCCTCGCGCATTCCGATGCGCGTCAGGTCCAGCGACACGTTGTGCCGGTCCAGCACGCGCAGCACGACGCTCTCGCCGAACATCGTCGGCAGCACCGACACGCGCAGATCGACCGGGTGCCCGCCGACCTGCAACGCGATGCGGCCGTCCTGCGGCAGACGCCGCTCGGCGATGTCCAGGTTCGCCAGCACCTTGATGCGGCTGGCGATCGCCATCGCCAGAAAGCGCGGCGGCGGCATCATCTCATACAGCACGCCGTCGACGCGATAACGCATCTTGAACTCGTCCTCGAACGGCTCGAAGTGAATGTCGCTCGACTTGTCGCGGATCGCCTGGAGCAGCACCAGGTTCAGCAGCCGCTTCACCGGCACCTCGTCGACCAGGTCCTTCAGCGTGTCCAGGTCGATGCTCTCGCCGCGCCCCTCGAACTGGGCGAAGTGATCGTCCTGCGAAATCTCCTGGATCAGATCGTTGATGCTTTCGACCGCGTCCTCGGGGTAGTATCGGTTCAGCGCCGCCTGAACCGCGTCGCTGCCCGCGATCATCGGCCGCACGTTGAACCCCATCAGCAGCCGCAGATCGTCCGTCGCGTGGAAGTTGTCCGGCGAGGCCATCGCCACCGACAGCGTGTTGTTGGACGCGTCGTGGGCGACCGGGACGACTTTGTACGTGTGCGCCATCTGCGCCGGGATCATCTTGATCACGGCCGGCTCGATGTCCACGCGGTCCAGCTCGATCGGCTCCATGCCGATCTGCGCCGCCAGCGCGAATTGCAGGTCCTTCTCTGTGATGTACCCCAGGTCGATCAGAATCTGCCCGATCGGCCCGCGGCGGTTCTTCTGAACCGACAGGGCCTCATGCACCTGGGCGCGGTTGACCTTGCCCATGCGGATCAGAATGCGTCCCAGCGGACGGCCCTTGTAATGACTGCCGGTCACCGCCTGCGTCGTTTCGGCCATGTTGAAAACATCCGTATCATGACAGAAAAGCCATCGGCAATCAGCCGTCAGCTTTCAGCTATCAGCTTGAAAAACTCACCCGCAGTACCCCGAACGTGAGATCTCGCATCTCAAATCTGAGATTCGAAATCTGAAATCCCGTGATCCCTTCGTCGCACCCGCGCCTCCGCCGGCGCCGCTCCGCCCGCCATCACTTCCCGTTCGCGCTTTCTTTCCTCCGTGCCCTCGAGCCTTCTTCTGTTTCCTTCTTCCCCGTTTCGACGATTCGACGTTCCTACGCCGCCTCGCCTTCTTCCTGCTGCGCCTTGCCGCCCAGCGCCCCCTGGATCGCCGCGTCGCCGGCCTCGTGCAGCTTGCCGATCTTCTCCAGCTTCTCCTGCAAGTCGCCCGGGTGCCGCGCCTTGTCCAGCATCTCGTCGGCGCTGATCTGCCCCGTTTCGTAAATCCGCCACAAGTGCTCGTCCAGCAACTGCATGCCGTATTTCTTGCCGGTCTGAATCGCCGAGTCGATGCGGAACGTCTTGTTCTCGCGAATCAGATTGGCGATCGCCGGCGTGATCACCAGAAACTCATACGCCGCGATCATGCCCGTCGGAATCCGCGGCATCAGCGCCTGCGACAGAATCGCGATCAGCGACGTCGAAAGCTGCACGCGAATCTGCGCCTGCTGCTCGTGCGGAAACGCGTCGATGATGCGGTTGACGGTTCCCTGGCAGCCGGTCGTATGCAGCGTGGCGAACACCAAATGGCCCGTCTCGGCCGCGCGAATCGCAGCCTCGATCGTCTCCAGGTCGCGCATCTCGCCGACCAGGATCACGTCCGGATCCATACGCAAAACGCGCCGCAGCGCCTCCGCGAAGCTCGGAACGTCGTTGCCCACCTCACGCTGATTGATGATGCACTTCTTGTGATTGTGGTAGTACTCGATCGGATCCTCGACCGTCACGATGTGACGATCCAGTTCCTCGTTGATGTAGTTCAGCATCGACGCCAGCGTCGTCGTCTTCCCCGAGCCGGTCGGTCCCGTCACCAGAAACAACCCGCGCGGCCGGCGGCACAGCGCCTTCGTGATCGGCGGCAGGCCGATCTCCTCGAACGTCATGAATTTCGTCGGAATCAGTCGCAACACCAGGGAGATGTTGCCGCGCTGCCGGAACACCGACACGCGGAACCGCCCCGCGTCGCCGAAGGCGAAGCCGAAGTCCGTCCCGCCTTCTTCCTGAAGCTCCTGCTGATTGCGGTCCGGACAGATCGATTTCATCAGCGACACGGTGTCGTCAGGCTCCAGCACCTTCGTCTCAAGCTGGCGCAGCCGGCCGTGCAGCCGCAGACACGGCGGCCGGCCGACGGCCAGGTGAATGTCCGACGCGCCGCGCTTGATGCAGGTCTCCAGAAGTCGGTCAATGTGTATCGTGGCCATGAGCGTTCAAGAGTTCCTTTTCAATACAGTAGGGTCCGCTGTGCGGTCCATAAACCGTCAGCCGTCGGCGTTCAGCCGGATGCCTCGGACGGCCCCGGCGTTCCGCAATCCTGAAATCTCGATTCTCAAATCCCAAATCGGAAATCTGAAATTTGAAATCCGAAATCCCGTCATCCCTGCGCCGTTGCGCCGCTTCCCGGTTCCCCGTTCCCTTGTTTCGATGTTTCGACTTTGCTCCTACGCCTCGAGCAACTCCGCCTGCGTGATGCGCGCCACTTCTTCCGCGGTCGTCGTGCCGCGCAGAATCTTCCGCTTGCCGTCGTCGACCAGCGTCTTCATCCCGGCGGAAACCGCGGCCCTGCGGATTTGCCCGACCGGCGCGCGGTTGAACGCCAGCTCGCGAATCTCGCTCGTCATCACCATGATTTCGAAAATGCCCTTGCGTCCGCGGAAACCGGTGTTGTGGCAGAACTTGCAGCCGCGCCCGCGGTACAGCGGACGCCCGGCCAGCTCCTCCGGTGTGAAACCGCACAGCTTCACATACAGCGGATTCGGCTCCGGATCGACCTCGCGGCACTCTTCACAGATCAGACGGATCAGTCGCTGCGCCATGACCGCCTGAATCGAGCTGGCCACCAGGAACGGCTTGATGCCCATGTCGATCAGTCGCGTGATGGCCGAGGGCGCGTCATTCGTGTGCAGCGTCGAGAACACCAGGTGGCCGGTGAGCGCCGCTTGAATCGCGATCTCGCCCACCGCCAGGTCGCGGATTTCGCCGACCAGCACGATGTTGGGCGCCTGACGCAGCATCGCGCGCAGGATGCGGTCGAACGACAGTCCGATGTCCTCGCGCACCTGGCATTGGTTGATGCCCGTGAAGTTGTACTCCACCGGGTCTTCGGCCGTGATGATCTTGCGGTCCGGACGGTTCAACTCCGACAGCGCCGCGTACAGCGTCGTCGTCTTGCCCGATCCCGTCGGGCCGGTCACCAGGAAGATGCCGTTGGGCCGCTTGATGATCCTGGTAAACAACTCGTAGTCGTCGTCCTCGAAACCCAGCGACTGAATTCCCACCTTGGCCGAATCCGGCCGCAAAATACGCAGCACGATCGACTCGCCGTGAACCCCCGGCAGCGAACTGACGCGGAAGTCGATGTCCGATCCCGACACGCGCAGCTTGATGCGCCCGTCCTGCGGCAGGCGGCGCTCGGCGATGTCGATGCCGGCCATGATCTTCAGACGCGTCGAGATCGAGCCTTGCATGCGCTTGGGGACGCTTTCGCGCTCGACGCAGACGCCGTCGATGCGATAGCGAACGCGCACGCGGTCGGACATCGGCTCGACGTGTATGTCGCTGGCTCGCGCCCGGCACGCCTCCGAGATCATCATGTTCAGCAACTTGATGATCGGCGCGTCGGACTCGTCGACCGCGTCCATCTTGATCGGCGCGTCCTGGTCGATCGAGGCGTCGATCGACTTGTCCATCGAGGCGTCGATGCTCTTCGAGATCGAGTCCATCGAGGCCTCGATCGAATCGACGTGCTTCTTGATGTAGGCTTCGATGCGGCTGCGCGGCGCCAGCGCCGGCTCGACGTCGGTTGCGCCGACGCGGAACCGCAGCAGGTCCAGCGTGTCCAGATCGAGCGGATCGTGAACCACCACCTTCAGCCGGCCGCCCTCGAAGCTGATCGGCAGCACCAGCCGCTCTTTGATGATCTTCTCGGGAATCTGCTTCAGCGCCGCCGTGACCACGACGTTCTTGCTCAGGTCGACGTACTCCATTCCCGCTTGAGTGGCCAGGGCCTTGGTGACGTCCTCTTCGGAGCAGATTTCGAGCTGGACCAGCGCCTCGCCGATGCGCAGATTGTTCTTGCGGGCGAACTCCAGGGCCTTCTCCACGCCTGCGGCGTCTACCAATTTCCAGCTCTGGAGAATCTCACCGATCTTCTTGCGCGTGCGAGCCATGCGGTTTCATCCGAGCGTGCGTCGCCCCGTGTGCCAGGCAATGGAGGGTCCACCGACGAGTCCGGCGTGAAGTCGATGCGCTCGCTCGGCGTTCGATTCTAGCGGGGCTTCGCGCCGTCATCAATACGGCCGCCGACATAGAATCCTGTTACCGGAAAAGCGCCTGACATCGGTCGCGCGGCCAAGCCCTCGCGCGGAAGGCCCTCTGTGCGGACCGAGCCGCCCGCGTGAACGGTGAACTCGAAGGCTTGGCCGCGTGGCGCCGCGCGCGGCGCGGGCTGGCAGCACGTGCCGCGTTGTGCCGCGAGCCAACGCCGCAATGGTTGTAAGTCCCTACTGGACGCGTCCTATGCTCCCGCGTCCGATTGGCCGCTTTGAAAGCCGCAACTTGGGGCAGAATGTCACATGGCGCCTTTCGCCCCGATGCCGTGTTTGAATGAACGCACCGCTTCACATCGCTGTTGAGGCGCCGCGCAAAGCCCCCGGCACCCCGCTGCCGCGAGACGCGGATATCGTTTTCTACGACGGCCACTGCGGGCTGTGCCATGCGACGGTGCGCTTCATACTGGCGCGCGATGGCCCGATCGGCGCCGCCGACGCGCCCGCTTCGACCAATTCCGCGAAACCGCCCGTTCCCGATGACCGCTCCGCCGCCGCGGTCGCCCGCCGCGCCCATCGCGCGCCGCGCTTCCTGTTCTCGCCGCTTCAGGGCCGGACGATTCGCGAGGCCATTGCCGACGATTGCCGTGCGACGCTGCCCGACAGCGTCGCTGTCCTGACACCCGAAGGCCGCCTTTTCGTTCGCTCCGCCGCCGTCGTCCGCATCCTGCACCGGCTTGGCGGCCCGTGGCGCCCCGTTGCCCGGCTGCTGGGCGCCATCCCGCGCCCCGTCGCCGACGCCGGCTACCGCCTCATCGCCCGAATCCGCCGCATGCT
Organism: Planctomycetaceae bacterium; assembly: GCA_011525745.1. GTDB lineage: Bacteria > Planctomycetota > Phycisphaerae > UBA1845 > UTPLA1 > PLA4. Next base: position 79,282 of record WYBU01000064.1, read on the forward strand.
GTTCCATAAACCTGATAGAATGTGTCCGGTTATCCCCGATCGCCTGCGCGACCGCTTCCTGCCATGACCCTGCCGGGAGGCCCACCGCATCAGCGGAGGGTCCACGATGATCGGATGTCGAATGATGCCCGCTCGTGTCACCGCCTCTCCCCGATCATCGCACACGAACCCCCGCTCGCCCGTCGCGTCGCTTACGGCGGGCACGCCTGATTCACCAGGCAATCCACAAACGCCGCCAGATCGGCCGCGTCATAGACGCCCAGCGGCGTCGCCATATCCGCCGCGCACAACTCCGTCGGCGTGCCGGTCTGCGTGAACATCACCCGCATGAACGCTTCGATATCGTCTCCGTCTCGCAGTCCGTCGTCGTTCATGTCGCCTCGCAGGCACGTGATCGGGCAGGACACGACGTTGACGCGATTGATGCCCACGCCCGATTGATTGTCCGGATTCGTCACGACGCAATCCCATTTGTCCGCCCCCGGCGTGGGCGCCGCGCCGGTCAGATCGAACACCGCCGTCAGGTTTGAATGCGCGTTGCGAATCACGCTGCTGGCCACGATGTCCGGTTGGCCGCTGAGCACCAGCCGCGCCGTGGCGCCCGGCAGATAGTTGCTGCCGTTGATCGTCGCGCTCCACGGATCGCAGTTGTCCGGATTGGCCGGCGTCACCAGCGATACCGTCGGCGCGGGTCCGGCCGTGACGTTGAACGTCACGTTCGTGTTGCTCTGAGCGCCGCCCGGATTGATGACCGCGACGTTCCACGTCCCCGTCGCCACGAGGTAGAGATTGACGTCGCAATTGATCTGCGCCGACGACGCGACGTTCACGCCGGTCGCGACGATATCCGGCTGCCCGCTCTTTCGCAGGCGAACCTCGGCCCCGTTGACGAAATTCGACCCGCTCACCGTCACCGCCACCGGCAGCGTCGGATCGGTCTGCGTCGTGCGGTTGTTGTGATTGTTGGCGGTGTTCGGATTGATCGACCCGACCGTCGGCACGCACGAACCGACCGCCAGCACATAGTTGACCGGATCGGATTCGGCCGATTGACAATCCGGGTTGTCAACCCGGATGTTCCAGTCACCGATCGCCATGCCCGACGGGTCGAATGTCGCGCTCAACGAAAACGCGTCGTTGAACACCACCGACGTCGCCGCCCGGTCGGGCTGGCCCGTTCGCGTCAGATAGGCCTGCGCGCCATCCTGAAAGTCCAGCCCGAAAACGGTCATGCCGAACGGGCTGGGACAGTTCGTCGTGTCGGATACGTCGCCGCCGAACACCGTCGGCGCGGGCAGCGACCCGACGCTCAGCGCGTTTTGCAGCGTGCTCGTCCCGTAGGGCGTAGTGACCGTGCAGGCATACGTCCCGGTCGGCGCGCATTTCAGATCGAAGTCGCACGTCAGCTCCGTCGCCGACGACACCGTCACGTTGGCCGCGTCGATCGTCGTCGCAGTCCCCATCGAAATCTCGACCGATGTCACGCCCGACACAAACCCGCCGCCCGTCACCGTCGCCGTCAGCGTCGCGTTGTTGTTCGCATTGGGCGGCGAGAAATCCGTTATCGTCGGCGGCTGCGGCGCGGTGATCTCAAACGGATGCGTCGCCGTGCCGGTCCCGTTATTGACCGACATCGTCCACGTGCCCACGGCTGCGCCGGCCAGATTGAAGTCGGCGTCGAGCTGCGTGCCGGTTCCGTTCACGACGAAATTCTGACCAAAAATAGTCGGCTGACCGGACAACGACAGTTGCGCCGTCGTCTGGCCGACTGCGAAATTCGAACCGAGAATCACCAGATGCTGCACGCCCGTATTCGTCGCCGACGGCGGGACGATCGACGTGATCTCCGGCGGCAGATTGCAGAAGACCGGCGTGTACGTCGCGCGGATCACCCAGTCGCCGCTCGGGCTGAAGCCGCCCATGTCGCTGAAGCGATACCAACCCGGACTGGCCGCGCATACCCCCGTCGCCCCGGGGCAGTCGCGCGCATACAACCAGTTGTGCGTCGGCTGCGCCACGCCCGACGTATCCGTCGTCGGAAACGCGTTGCTCTGCGGCGGCGGCGGGCAGCACACTGCCGGCAGCGTGCCGGGCAGCGGCGGCAGGCACTGGCACGACGACGTCGGCTCGTTGTTGTGATCGTCGATGCGGTAGCCGATCGTGAAGCTGTGCGTCGGGTTGTCGTTGATGATGATCTGCTCCGGATCGCCCGGATCGACGCTGACCGCCACGTTCACGCCGTTCGTCCCGGGCGGAATAACGATGTGCTGCAGCGTTAGCCCGTCGGACGAAAAGCCCGCCACCAGCGTGCCCGTGTCGGGCCGCCCTTCCCACACCAGGATGGACCACTGCGTCGTCGTCTGCACGGTCGCCTGATGGGCGAAGATCATCTCCATCAGGTCGATGCGAATCGGAAACGTCGCCGCCGGCAGCACATATTGCGCAGCGGCGATCTCGGTCTCGACGAACCCCATCTGAAGCACATACGAGCCGCCCGTGAAACTGGCGTCCGTGTGCGTCACGATCACCTGCGGACAGCCGGGACCGCGCGGCTCGAAACCGTTGTCGCCGCCGGAACCGCTCACGTCGTAGATCACGTTCCCCAGCGTCGTCGCACGCATTCGATATAAAAAGTCGAATTTCTCCGGCGTCTCGATCTTCTCGCGCACCGGCGACACGCGCGTCGTCACGGCGGGCTTCATCGGCCGCCGCTGCGCCATCGCCGGCCCCGCAGCAGCGCTCACCGCCAGCACCGCCGCGATCATCATCTCGAGTCGAACGAAACCGCCGCCGCCTACCGGCGCGCAGGCGCACGCAGCCCCACCTCTGGACAGTGCCATGTACCAACCTCCCTGTGAAAGAACCGGCTCAAGACGACGGCTTCGGATCGGTTCGCACCCCCGAATGACCCGGCAACGCATCCAAGATGTCCCCCAGACCCCGCCCGCGCCGATCGGCGCGCTGCGGCCGAAGCGGTTCCTTTTCTTATTGTTCCGATACTGTCAAGCAAATTCAATCACGATGCTCGGAATCATTTGCCAGTATCGGCCCTTGACCGCGGCATTTGTTGCCGCCCACCCACCCTGTCTGCGTCACGCGTACACCGCCGCGTCGGCAACATTCGCGCATGGTGCGCTTTCTCACGCGAGGTCCCTCGATCTCGCGCGGCGCGCGCCGCCCGACTCCGACGAATACGCAACGCCGACTCGCTCAAGTCCATCGCACCCATCGGACGATACTAAGAGGCCAGACTTATCGGAACAACCGCCACCCAGACCGTTACGGGTCTTGATGATGCTCGTCTCTTTTCAAGCCGATAAGCCGGTGTCCGCCCGCCGGACATGCGGCCGAATTCACTCGACGGCCGCTCCGGCTCCCAGGAGGGCGTTGCGGGCGGAACGGGCCGGGATCGTCGGGCTGCTCGCCCTTTTGGCCGGCTGCCACGACCCGCATCCTGCGACCGATACTGCCGACCGCTGGCCGTTCAGGTCCGTTCAGCGCCTGGCCGTTGCGCCGGCGATGAACTTCAGCGGTCAGGAATCACTCGACCCGCTGCGCGTCGCCGATCTGCTCGCCTCCGAACTGACTCAGTCCGGCGGCGTGACGATCGTGCCGGTCAACCGCGTCGCGGCGGCCCTGATCGCGCGGGGCGGACTGCACGTTCGCTCGCCCGCCCAGGCCTACGAAGTCTGCCGCGCCGTCGGCGCCGATGCGATGCTGATCTCGGCCGTCACCGAGTATCAGCCCTATCCGCCGATGATCGTCGGCGCGACGCTCGAGCTGTTCGTGCTGCCCGAGGCGTCCGCGCGCGAGCGATCGGCCGATGGGACCGCGCGACACGCGTCCACAGGCGGCGACGTCGCCCTCGACGGACCCGCCGCGCAGGTGCAGTTGACCTGGGACGCCTCGCACACCGAGACCGTCCGGCGCGTGCGGGCGTTCGGCGAGCGACGCGATTCCGAGGCCGGGCCGATGGGCTGGCGGCGGTATCTCGTGACGCAGGAGGGATTCCTTCGATTTTGTGCTTTCGAGGGGATCGATGCGCTGATTTCCGGCGAATCCGATCGCATGGCGACGGCCCGAATATCCGATGCAAGAGAGTGATGTCCGTGACCCAATGGATTCAACTGTCGCTGGTCAAGGGCGGGCAACGCTACGTATTCCGCTATCGTCCGGGGGGCGAAGCCGACGTGATCAACGCTTTTGCCGAACTGGCCGGCGACGACCAGAGCCAGTTCGACTGGTTTGACGCGGCCGTACTGTCCTATCAACTGGGACGACGCCTAGAATCAGTAGTGGATGGCGTCGGCGCCCGGTGCGACTGAGCGGGCCGGCGAGCGGTTTTGGAACGCCGATTGTTGGGGGGCTGGCGCGGGGGTAAGCCAGGTTGAAGGAAGGAAGTTTGGAATGGGAATCGCCGCGGAGAATCCCGCGATCATGAGTGCTGTGCAACATCCACTGGTTGAAGAGTTCCTCACGTACCTGAAGTGCGAGCGGCACTTCTCGCCGCATACTGGCAAGTGCTACGCCGCCGACCTGCACCAGTTTGCGCTGTTCCTGGCCGAACCCGGGCGACCGGCCGGCTCGGGCGACGCCGGGCCCGCCGGCATGACGACGCCGGCGCCGACGCCCGCCTACGCCGGAACGGCCGCCGCCGTGGCCGTCGCCGCCGACACGATCACGTTGTCGACCGAGGAGCTGACGCGGCGCTTTCTGAGCATCAATCCCAACACGATCCGCGACTATCTGGCGGCCCTGCGCGCCCAGGAATATTCCAAGGCCACGACCGCCCGCAAGCTCGCAACGCTGCGCAGCTTCTACAAGTTCCTCGTGCGCCGCGGCTACCTGGCCTCCAACCCGGTCGCCACCATCCGCACGCCCAAGCAGGACAAGCGGCTGCCCAAGTTCCTCCAGAAAGAAGATGTCGACCGCCTGCTCAACGCGCCCGACGTCAACACCATCCTGGGGGCGCGCGACCGCGCCATGCTCGAAACGCTCTACTCCACCGGCGTCCGCGTCAGCGAGCTGGTCGCGCTTCAGCTCGGCGACGTCGACTTCGTCGGCGAGTGCCTGCACATCCGCGGCAAGGGACGCAAGGAGCGCATCACCCCGATCGCCCCGACCGCCCTGGCCGCCATCCGCCGCTACCTCGACATGGCCGGCGTCGCGCTGAGCAACGGCCAGCCCGCGCCGGAGCGGCCGCTCTTCGTCAACAAGCACGGCTCGCGGCTGAGCACGCGCAGCGTGCGCCGCAAGCTCGACAAGTACCTGATCCAGTGCGGCCTCGATCCGTCGATCAGCCCGCACACGCTGCGCCACACGTTCGCGACGCACATGCTCAACAACGGCGCCGATCTGCGCAGCGTGCAGGAGCTGCTCGGCCATCGCTCGATCAGCACGACGCAGATCTACACGCACGTGACGACCAGCCGGCTGAAGGACGCCTTCGACAAGAGCCACCCGCGCGCGTGATCTGCGCCGCGTGTCTCACATGATCCGAACCGCGTTTCGCGCATGATCCGCGCCGCGCGTCTTACCTGATCCGAGCCGCGACGCGTAAGCGAGCGGACCTGCGGGTGGTACGGGCGTCCCGCCCGTCCCCGCTCTGATCCGAGCCGCGACGCGTAAGCGAGCGGGATGCTTCGGCGCCGCACGCTGACGATCGTGCGACACCGCGGCGAGCGAGCAATGCGCCGTCAGCCCTTGGGCGCACACGGGCGTGTGAACGGTCCCACCGGTTCCCGGCTTTCGGATCCCGCTTGCTGACGCTGCGCGGCTCTGATAAGCAAATATCTCGCCGCGCGTCTCACATGATCCGCGCCGCGGCGCTTTCAAAGTTCTCCTCTCCACTCTCCCGCCCAGCGCCGCTATAGTATCGCACCCCGCTGACCGGCCGGCATGCACCGGCCGCCGCGCGGGTCCTGGAGAGGTGTCGGAGCGGCTGATCGAGCTGGTTTCGAAAACCAGTGTGCCCGCAAGGGTACCGGGGGTTCGAATCCCCCCCTCTCCGGTGGCGGC
>WYBU01000065.1 GCA_011525745.1 Planctomycetaceae bacterium
GGCGGCCGGTGCGCGTGCTGCTGCGCCGCGCGGCCGATCGCGCCTGGCTGGCCACGCAGAACGTCGCGTTCGCCGACGGCGACCTCAGCGATCCGGCCTCGCTGGCGGCGGCCTGCGACGGCGTGACAACGGTCTATCACGCCGCGGCCCGCGTGGGCGACTGGGGACCGTGGGAAGACTTCGTCCGCGTCTCGATCGACGGCACGCGGCATCTGATCGACGCGGCGATTGCGGCGCGCGTGCGGCGGTTCGTGCACGTCAGCTCGATCAGCGCCTACGGGCATCGCAACGGCGTCGGCCTGGTGCTCGACGAAACCGCCCCGCTGGGGCGGAACGTCTATCGCTGGAGCTACTACACGCGGGCCAAGGTCGAGGCCGAGCATATCGTCTGGGACCGCCACCGCGCCGGTAAGATCGAAGTCAGCGTGATTCGCCCAAGCTGGATTTACGGCCCGCGCGACCGCACGACGATCGGGCGCATCGTCAATCTCATCCGCCGCGGCCGGCAACGGTTGCTGGGCGATGGCGACAACCGCCTGAACACGGTCTATGCCGGCAACGTGGCCGAGTGCTGCATTCTGGCGGCCGACTCGCCGCGGGCGGCCGGCGAGGCGTACAACGCGAGTCACGACGGCGTCATCACGCAGCGGCAGTACGTCAATCTCATCGCGCAGACGCTGGGCTGCCAGCCGGTGACGGCGCAGGTTCCGTACGGCGCGGCGTATCGCGTGGCGTTCGTGCTCGAGTGCTTCGGGCATCTGTTCCACACGTCGAAGCCGCCGATGATCACGCGCTACGGCGTGTGGCTGATGGGGCGGCGCAGCTTCTTTGAGTGCACCAAGGCGCGCGAGCAACTTGGCTGGCAGCCGACGGTGACGTACGAAGTCGGGGTGCCGGCGACGGTGCGGTGGTTCCTCGAAAAGGAGCGCGGCGCCGGCGTCGAAGCGGATGTCGCCGCAACGCAGAGCCTGCCGGCGACGGCGGGCGCGGCGCGGTAGGCCGTCTTTCGCCACTGGTGCGGGAATCCCTTCGCGCACCGCAATTCGCGGGATAGCCATCCCGCGCATTCGGCGCCACTCGGATCCGCGTTGCGAGCACCGGCGATGCGGTCATCCGAACCCGCCGCGCGACACTCCGCTCGCTTACGCTTCGCGGCTCTGAATCCGCTCGCTTACGCTTCGCGGCTCTGAATCGGCTCGCCTACGCTTCGCGGCTCTGAACCGCCGCGCCGGCGGCGGGACGACGCGGCACAAGCACGTCGCAGGTGACTAATTCGCGCGCCCCATGCGGATCACTCGTCCGTTTCACTCGAGACATTCGCGGCAGCAGCACGGCCAAAGGAGTACCGTTGACCGTGCCGCCCGGCGCCGCGAATGCGAACCGTCGCCACGCGCCACGGCGTTACTGGCGCGTGTAGGTAATCTCCATGTCCTTCTTCATCTTGCCCGACTCGTCCTCGCCCCACATCTCGAACACGAACTTGCTGTTGTCGATGATGCGGTAAGTCGAGCGAACCTGGCAGGGCTTGTTGTTCAGCGGGCAGTCCATCGTGCCGGTCCAGGTGAACGTCTTGGCGCCGGAGTCATACGTCCCCAGCTCGGTCATGATCGCCGTGCTGCACGAGTCGACCCACATGCTCGTGTACTTCTTCTTCGCGTTGTCGTAGCCGAGCAGACCGATCCCCTCGAACGGCTGGCCGGCCCAGTCGCCCTGGTATTCGAGCTTGAGGAACCGCCCGCCGAAAATCCACGACAGCGTCGCCTTGGCGGTCGATTCCAGCGCGGGGGCGCCCGGCTCGGGATAGAACTTGACGCCGCAGGTCCACGCGCCCGCAAGCGGATCGAGATTGCGATGATTAGGCCCGACTTCGCCGGCTTTCTGCCAGGCTTCCATCATGGCCTTCTGTTTCTCCGACATTTGCGGCCGGTCGGCGGCGGGTTTGTCGTCGGGTTTGGGCGGCTCGCGCGAGACGACCTGGCGCGTGATCAGCGTGGACACAACGGCGGTGGCGATGAGACAGGCGATCATGCGGGTTTTCATGCGATGTTCCTTTCACTGGCTGTGGGCGACGCATCGCGCCGGCTGCTCGCACGCGGCGCGCACCACCGGCGCCACAACGGGCCGGCGCCGTGCGCCCGGTTGCAATAAAGCGTACGCGACGAATCGAATCCCCTCTGAACCCTCGGTTTGGCCAAAATACGGACACGACCCGGCGTTGTCAAGGGGTTTGTTCAGTTTTTTTGAAAACTTTTGGTCCGCGGCCGAACGCGCGGTCGACACGCCGCCGATCAGCCGGAGCATGGCGTCGATCGCCCCGGCCGGCAGTCCGCGACGAATGGCATAGCGACAGTTGCGGCGGGGCATGGGACTGGGCGGTACAGGGCTCGAACCTGTGACCTCCTCGGTGTAAGCGAGGCGCTCTGGCCAACTGAGCTAACCGCCCGCGAGCGGCCGACCTTGCGGGCCGGTTCTCGCGTCGCGTCACGATGTACCGGCGCGGCAACGCTGCCATTATATCGGCGGAGTCGGTGCGCGGCATGGGAGTGCAAGTAGCACTACGGGGGCGCCGCGTACGCAAGCGATAGGCCCCTACCGCGCGGAGCGCCTGTATCCCGCTCGCTTACGCTTCGCGGCTCGGAACCGCAGCGCTCGCGCTTGCGGCTCGGATCAGTCCGCGCGGCACGGGCTTTCAGCCCGTGTAGCACAGCCGCCCTCGGCTGTGTCCCCGCCGCTTCGCGGTGGGCCACCCGCGCGACGGCTACTTCGACGTGCTCGCAGCCGACTGACGGTCCATCCACGTCCGCATGCGCTTGCGGAGTATCTCCAGCGGCAGGGCGCCCTGGCCCAGCAGCTCGTCGTGAAACCCCCGAATGTCGAAGCGCGGCCCCAGCTTCGACTCGGCTTCGCGGCGCAGATCGAGAATGGCAAGCTGACCGATCTTGTACGCGAGCGCCTGACCCGGCCAGGCGATGTAGCGGTCGACCTCGGCGGCGATGTCCAGCTCGGTCATCGACGTGTTGGCCTTCATGAAGTCGATCGCTTTCTGCCGAGACCAGCCGAAATAGTGAATGCCCGTGTCCACGACCAGCCGGCACGAGCGCCAGGCGTCGAACGTCAGGCGGCCGTAGTCCGAGTAGGGATCGCGATATCCGCCCAGGTCGAAGCCGAGCGACTCGGAGTACAACCCCCAGCCCTCGACAAACACGGTGAAGCCCGCGTAGCGCCGGAACTTCGGCAAATTCGTGTTCTCCTGCGCCAGCGACACCTGCAAATGATGGCCGGGCATCGCTTCGTGATAGGCCAGCGCTTCCATCGTGTACTTCGGCCGCTTGGTCGGCTCGTACACGTTTACGTAGAAATACGCCGGCCGGTCCCCCACTTCCGGCGCGGGGTAGTAGTACGCCATCGGCGCTTCCGGCGCGCGAAACGCCTCGATCGCCTTCAACTCATAAGGCGCTTTCGGCAGCCGGCCGAAGACCTTTGGCAGCAGCTTGTCGCTGCGGCGCAAAATTTCTCGATGGCCTTCCATCAGCTCGTCCGCCGACGAGGCGTGCATGTCCGTCCGGCCGCGCAGATGCTCGGCAAACTTCGGCAGGTCGCCCTCGAATCCGACTTTTTTCATGATGCCGCGCATCTGCTCGTGAATGCGCTCCAGCTCGAACAGTCCGATCTTGTGAATTTCCTCCGGCGACATGTCGGTCGTGACGTGATGCTTCGCCAGCCGCCGGTACCACTCCTTGCCGCGCGGCAGATGGCAGATGCCCTCGCTCTCGCGGCAGGCCGGCAAATAATCGTCGCGGACGAAATCGTGCAGCCGGCGATAGGTCGGTACGACGGCGTCGCGAATGGCGGCTTCGACCTCTTGCGACAGCCGGGCGCGCTGGTCCGGCGTCAACTCGGCCGGCATTTGCGCGAGCGGCTTGTGGAACTCGCTCGTCTTGACGTCCTTGACGACGTGGCGTGCGAGCTGTTCGAGCACCGCCCTGGTGATGCCGCGCGGCGGCGTGACGCCGCTGCCCATGCCCGCTTTCATTCGCGCCAGCACCTGATCGGTCTGGGCCGGAAAGGCGCGCAGCCGTTTGACGTAGTTGTCGTAATCGCGCACGGTGCGGAACGGGTGCGACAGCAGCATCATGGCCAGGTCGATGTGCGGACCGTCCTGCTGGCGGATGGGAATCAGATGGCCCGGCCACTCGGCCAGCTCGATTTCCTCGATGAGAATGGTCTCGAACAGATCGGCGTTGAGCCGGTCGTCGGGCGACAACTCGGCCTTCGTGCAATCGGACAGGCGCTGTCGGAAATCGCGACGCTCGGCCAGCCAGGCTTGGCGCGCCTCTTCGGAGTAATCTTCCAGCCGATCGTCGTAGCGATGATCGCCCAGGTAGGTGGCGCGCAACGGATGGCGGCGAAGCTGGGCTTCCCAGTAGTCGGCAAACAGCCGGTGCAGATCGGCGTTGGGTTGATCCGGCGCCCCCAGGGGCAGCGCGGCCGCGAGCAGGCAGGCGGTCCACATGAAGCGACTCCTTTGAAAGCAGGGTCCGAGGCCCGTCGTCGCGCCATTCTACGGGACGTTCGGGATCGAGGGCAGGGGCTGCGCGGGCTGAAGCGCGCGGCGATTGAGCGTGCCGGCCTTTTTTCACCGGGCCTTCGGGCGCGCCAGCATTCTTCTCAGCGCGGCCAGGTTGAGGCGGTCGTAATCGCGCCCGCGCGGGTCTTCGCCCTTGGGCGTTTCCAGGATCATCGGCAGCGAGCGGAACCGTGCATCGTTGACGATCAGCCGGAACGCCGCGCGGCCGACGTGTCCCCGGCCGACGTGCGTATGCCGATCGACGCGCGAGCCGGCCTCGCGCTGCGAGTCGTTCAAGTGGAAGCAACCCAGGCGGTGCAGCCCCAGGATGCGATCGAATGCGCCGAATGTCTCGGCAAAGCGTTCCGGCGTGTCGAACCGATATCCGGCCGCCAGCGCGTGGCAGGTGTCAAAGCAGACGCCGATGCGCTGGTCCGCGCCGGCGACGTCGATCATGTCGCGCAGGTGCTCGAAGCGATGGCCCAGGCAGCTTCCCTGGCCGGCCGTGACTTCGAGCCAGATTTGCGGGGGCCCGAAGGTCCCCGGCAGCGTGGGGCGACCATTCGAAGAGCGGCCCTCACTGCGATTCGATCCGTGCAGGTGTGCCAGTTGCAGATCGGAAGTCCGGTCGAGGATGAGCCGCAATGCGTCGGACACGCGGCGGCAGCCGGTAACCTCACCCGCGCCCAAGTGCGCTCCGGGATGCACGACCAGCCCGCCGATTCCCAACGCCGCACAACGCTCCAGTTCGATCACGTAGGCGTCGATGCTTCGCCGCCACAGTGCGTCGTCGGGCGAAGCCAGGTTTATCAGATATGTCGCGTGCGCCACGACCGGCGCGATTTCCGTCCGCAGGGCCGCGGCGCGCCACGCGATCAGGTCCTCGTCGGTCAACCGCCGGGCCGCCCACTGCCGCTGGTTCTTGACGAACACCTGAACGCAGTCGCACCCGGCGTCGGCGGCGATGTCGAAGGCGTTGTGCAGGCCGCCGGCGACGGACATGTGCGCGCCGAAGCGCGGCGAGGTCGGTGCATCGTTGCGGCGCGATCGTGTGCGTGATGCGTGGGCCGGCGCGGGCATGGCGGAATCTTAACGAGCGTCCGCCGGCGCGGCAGCGGCCGCCGGGTAATCCGAGCCGCAAGCGCAAGCGCTGCGGTACACGGACTGAAAGCCCGTGCCACGCGGACACAGCCCGGGGGCGGCTGGGCCACATTCACAGCCGGGGGCGGCTGGGCCACATCACAGCCGGGGCGGCTGTGCCCCATTCACAGCCGAGGGCGGCTGGGCCACATCACAGCCGGGGGCGGCTGGGCCACATCACAGCCGAGGGCGGCTGTGCTCCTTTAGGCATACGAGACGAGACGCGCACGAGAGTAGGCGTTTACGCCTCGAAGGCGACGCGGACAAGGCGGAAAGCAGCCTGCCTGCGCGATGCTGAGGCAACGCTTACTTACGTGCGCGTCTCGTCATGCGGCCAACGTTTATTTACGTAAGCGTCTCGTTA
>WYBU01000066.1 GCA_011525745.1 Planctomycetaceae bacterium
AAGCCCGTGCCGCGCGGGACATTCCGAGCCGCGAAGCCCCCGCCTTCGCGGGGGCAGGCGTCAGCGAGCGGGATCGCGCCGCCTGACCTCGCGCGATACGCACCTTGCTGCGAGTTCACGCCCGACGCGACGGCAGCCTTCGAACACACCAGCGCATGTTGCTCGTTCACTCGTGCTTCCGGCTCGCGGATCCCGCTTGCTTACGCTGCGCGGCTCGGATTCGCATGGGCTGAAAGCCCGTGCCACGCGATCAGAACCCGCCGCGCGAGCGGCGCGCCACAGCCGAGGGCGGCTGTGCCACATTCGCCGCTACCGCCGCAGCAAATGCGGCACTTCCTCGATCCCCGTCACCAGTCCGGCCTCGTCGAATTCCACGCGATGCACCGCCGCGGGAGTGAAGCGATAAATCAGATAGAAACCGTTCCGCAGTTTCTCCGGGCCGTGCGCCGTCATGAAATTGTCGACGAAGCCGATCTTCGCCACGTACTGATCCGTCGCGTACTTCTTCTGCTGTTCTTCGTCCAGATAGGTGAACGCGTCCTGCGGCCGGCCGGCGGCGGCCACCACCTGTTCGACCGTCATTCCCGCACCGATCTTCTTCAGCTTCTCCTGCCCCTGCGCGACCGGATCGAAGCGAATCAGCTCATACACCGCCCAGCCGATGCCGCCCAACACCGCGACGATGATCAGCGGTTTGAGAACCTCCCCCGCTCCGCCGCCGGACGCCGAAGCAGCCACGCGCCGATGGGGGCGGAACGGATCGACCACCGCGGCGTCCGCCGCAGGCGGCGGCGGTGGCGGCGGCATGGCGCTCGACGCGAACGCATCCGTAGCGCCGGGCACGGCGAGACTCGCGCCGCACTTGCATCGGGCCATCTTTCCGGCGAGCTGATCCGGCGCTTTCAGGTTCGCGCCGCACGATGGGCAGTGAACGATGATGGGCATGACGACCTCCTGACCATACGAATTGCCGACACATTATGCCGCACGCCCGACGAAAGAACAACGGATGAACACCACGGCATGGCGCGACACGGCCGAGCGGCCCCGCAGCGGCGTTCGACCGCGGTGACGGCGCCGTCCGCGGACCGCTTGACCGTGCCAACCAATCCCATGCCTCGATTTCGCACAACGCTCCAGCCTTTGACCCCGTGCCGCCGCGCTACTACCGTGATGGATTCCGCCGGGGGCGCGGCGTTCGGCGTCGCGCCGAACCGGCCACAGCAAAACGCATCCGCACGAGGAATTCGCATGACCCGCATCCATCCCTCACTCGCCGCCCTGTCGTTGTCGCTCGCCTGCGCGACCGCGGCATCGGCTCAGGACGTCAAGTACGAAAAGTACACGCTCGACAACGGCCTCACGGTCATCCTGCACGAAGATCACTCCCTGCCCGTGGCCGCCGTCAATATCTGGTACCGCGTCGGCTCGAAGGACGAGCCGGCCGGCCGCAGCGGCTTCGCCCATCTCTTCGAGCACCTGATGTTCATGGGCACGCAGCGCGTTCCGGGCAACCAGTTCGACGTCATCATGGAGGCCGAGGGCGGCTCCAACAACGCGAGCACGAGCAACGACCGCACCAATTACTTCGAGTCCGGACCGTCGCGGCTGCTGCCCACGCTGCTGTGGCTCGAGGCCGATCGCCTTGAAGACCTCGCCCGTACCATGACGCAGGAAAAGCTCGACACGCAGCGGGCCGTCGTGCGCAACGAGCGGCGGCAGAGCTACGAGAACCGACCCTACGGCAAGGCCGACCTGGCGATTCAGGGCATGATGTACCCGCCGGGCCATCCCTATCACATCCCCGTCATCGGCACGCACGCCGATCTCGAGGCCGCGACCGTTCACGACGTGAAGGACTTTTTCGCGACATTTTACGTCCCCAACAATCTTTCCCTGTGCGTCGCCGGCGACTTCGATCCGGCCCGGATCAAGCCGCTGATCGAGCGGCTGTTCGGCACGCTGCCCGCCGGCGGCCAGCCGATGCGACGCGGCGCCGAGCCGGCGACGCTCGACGGCGTCAAGCGCGCCACGATGCTCGACAAGGTGCAGTTGCCGCTCGTGGCGATCGTCTATCACAGCCCCGCGCTCTACGCCGACGGCGACGCCGAGGCCGACCTGATGTCGCTGGTCCTCGCCGAGGGCAAGACCAGCCGGCTGTACAAGCGGCTGGTCTACGACGACCGCATCGCCGTCGATGTGTCGGCCGTGCAGGACTCCAACCAGCTCGGCTCGATGTTCCGCATCGACGTCACGGCCAACACCGACGCCGATCTGGACCGCGTCGAGAAAACGGTGGATGAAGAACTGGCCCGGCTCGTCCGCGACGGACCGACCGACGACGAGTTGACGCGCTTCAAGAACCGCATGGAGCTGGCGATGCTGTCGCGCCTGCAAAGCGTCGAAGCGCGGGCCGATCAGCTCAATCAGTACGAGTACTACTCCGGCGAGCCGAACTCGTTCAAGCGCGATCTCGACCGCTATCGCAACGCCACGAAGCAGAGCGTGCAGCGCTGGGCCGCGCGCATCCTCGCGCCCGACGCGCGCGTCATCATGCGCGTACTGCCCGAAGCGCCGCAGCGAGCCGAATCGCCGCGAGAAGCCCGGCCCGCCTCCGTGGCCGAACGCCCGTTCAGCCCCCCGCCGCCGGAGACGTTAACGCTGAAAAACGGCGTCCGCGTCATGCTCTGGCCCAAGCGCGAGCTGCCGCTCGTCGCCCTGCGGGTCATCTTCCAGGTCCCCGACCGCACGCTCGATCCGCTCGACAAGGCCGGCACGGCGGAACTGACGGCCGACATGCTCGACGAAGGCGCCGGCCGGCTCGATGCGCTGCAATTCGCCGACGCCATCCAGATGCTCGGCGCGACGTTCGCTGCCGGGGCCGATCCCGAGAGCATCAGCGTCTCGATGACCGTCCTGCGTCGCAACTTCGACCCTGCCACCGCGCTGCTGGCCTACGCCATCCGGCGCCCGCGCTTCGACGAGAAGGAATGGCAGCGCGTCCATCGCCTGCACATCGAGGACCTCAAGCAGCAGGACGACCAGCCGACGATCGTCGCGGCCCGCGTCGCGGCGCGGCGGCTGTTCGGCGCGGAACACCCCTACGGCCTGCCGGTCGCCGGCACGCCGGAAAGCGCGGCGCGGATCGGCCTGGACGACGTCCGCACGTTGCACGCGGCATTGTTCCGGCCCGACGCGGCCACGATTCTGCTCGCCGGCGACCTGACCGCCGATGACGCCCGCGCGGTGCTGGAGCCGCTGCTCGGCGACTGGCGGGCCGGCGCCGCCGCCGAGTTCGGCACGCCCACGCGGCAGCCGCCGCGGCGCGACGGGCTGGAGCTGGTCATCGTCGACCGGCCCGAAGCGGTGCAGACGGTGATTCGCTTCACCACTCCCGCGCCGGGCTACAACGACGCGCGCCGCGTGCCGCTGCGGCTGATCAACACGCTCTTCGGCGGCAGCTTCACCAGCCGGCTGAACCAGAACCTGCGCGAAAAGCACGGCTACACGTACGGCGCGCGATCGTCGTTCGCGCTGCGGCCGACGACCGGCTACTTCGCCGCCGGCGCCAGCGTGCGGGCCGACGTGACCGGCGCGTCGCTGAAGGAGTTTCTGACGGAAATCGGCGGCTTACGCGGCGGGAACATCTCGGACGAGGAAGTGATCAAGGCCCGCGAGACGCTGCGCACCGACGTCATTCAGGCCTTCGCCGGCCTGGGCGGCGTGCTGGCCGCCGCGAGCGAGCCTTTGCAGAACGGCCTGCCGTTCGAGACGCTGGCGTCCGACATGGCGGCCATGACGCAGGTCGCCGCGCCGGGCCTCAACGCCCTGACGCGCGCCGCGGTGCCGCTGGAGCAGGGCGTGATCGTGCTGGTCGGCGATAAGGCGTCGATCCTCAAGCAGATCGCCGAACTGAAGCTCGACCTGCCCGCGCCGGTGGAAGTAACGGTGCGCGGGGAAGGGCTGTAGGCGCGATTTTTGAACGCGGCGAGCGAGCGGCGGGCGCGTACGGCTTGGACCGTTCCGCGTGGCACGGCCCCCGCCTGCGCGGGGGTGCAGCCGATGGGAATCCGAGCCGCGCAGCGTCAGCAAGCGGGATCCGCGCGCAACGAAGGTGACGGCCGCGCCATGGCGTCGACGCGCGTCGAAGGCCTGACGGCGCGCTGAACGCGGGACGCGCGACAGAGGCGTCGCTGGCAATACCCGGGCGTCCGATCCCGCTCGCTGACGCTTCGCGGCTCTGATTACCGCGGCGCTCGCGCTGGCGGCTCGGAGCGTTGCACATGGCACGGCCCCCGCCTGCGCGGGCGTATAAGGCACGCTGCAACTCGTTGTGCGAATTGACCGCCGTTCGGCCCGGGCGTTATCATGGGTGCGGTATCGATGCGGCTGCGCCCTGCCGAGCAACTCATCACGCGAGGTGTCTTATGTCCGAAGCGACTCAATCCTGCGAACAATGCGGCGCGACGATCTATCCGGAACACATCGCCAAGAAGAAGGCCGGCCGCGTCGGCGGGAAGCTGCTGTGTCCCTCGTGTGTGGCGGAGAAGATTCGTGAACACCAGGCATCCGGCAAACAGGGAGCGTCGGCCTCGGGCGTGATCGCGTCCGCGCCGGTCGCGGCGGCCGCGACGTCGGGCCAGCGGGCCGGGGCGCAGGCCGTCGGAGGCGGATCGGGCCTGATTCGGCCGGCCGGCGCGAGCGGAACCAGCGGCACGATCGCGCCGCCGAAGGAAGAAACCGAAGAGCCGCTGTCGCTGGTGAGCGACGAGGAGATGGCGGCGGACAAGGGGGCGAGCATTCGATCGTTCAACGTCAGCTCGCTGGCTCAGGCGGACCGGCACGAGAACTTCAAGCGCGGCCTGGTGGACGCCGCGATGGGCGCCACGCGCTGCCGGACGTTTCACGCCAAGCTGACGGACGCGGCGTTGTCGTACATGGACAACCAGATCAACGAGTGGATCGACGCTCATCGCGACTTCCACATCAAGTTTGCGGTGGGCACGATCGGCATGTTCGAGGCCAAGCAGCATCAGGAGCCGCATCTGATCGTCAACGTGTTCTATTGATCCGGCGGGTCTTGAATTCGGCCCCGGTTTTCGGTACGGTGCCCGTTACGAGATCGCCGTGCAAACGCGCGATCTCGCCGGCGGCGCTGTTCGCAACAGGCCGCCGAGCGATTCGATTCGTGCCGAACCCCCAAGCGTGCCTGCCTGGAGGTTGAACATGTCCGCTGCTGCCTCGAAGATTTGCGTTATCTGCGGTCAGGAATGTTCCGCCAAACCGCGCGTCAAGGACCACAACGGCCGATATTACTGCACCGGATGTCACGAGTCCGCGCGTAAGAAGGCCGTCGCGGCCGCCGCCGCGTCGGTGCAATCGGCGCGGCCGGCCGCCGCGCGTCCGACCGCGGCGCGCGCGGCACCGGTTACGGCGGCGCGTGCGTCGGCGGCGGCCCGACCGGCCCGCAAGCCGACCGACGACGGCCTGGCGCAACTGGCGATGCTCGAGGAAGCGTCCGCCGGCGTCGGCACGACCGGCTCGCTGTGCGCCAACTGCGGCGCGTTCATGGCGCCGGACGCGGTGCTGTGCACGACGTGCGGCTTCAACACGCAGACCGGCAAGGTGCTGAGTTCGGCCATGCTCGCTCCGGCGGCGGCGACGGCGACGGCCCGGCCCGCCCGATCGGGCGGCGGGTTCGACTTCGGCAATCTGCTGAAGCAGCCGTGGTTGTTTTCCGTCGTGCCGGCGGTGCTGATGCTGGGGTTTTACTTCCTGGCGAGTGGTGACGACGAGTTAGAAGGCGCATTCCGCCTGTTGACCGGAATCTACCAGCTTGTTGTCGGTCTGTGGCTGCTGGTAGCGGCGTTTGGCGTGAGCGCAGGTACGGGCATCATGTGCTTGTGCATCCCGTTTTACGCACTGTACTTCGTTTTCTCGGTGAACACGAATTCCGTGCTCAAACATGCGTTCCTGGCGTCACTCCTCGCAAGCGTGCTGAACATCACGCTGGGGCCTTTCTGGCAACAATGACGCTTGCTCTTGCGAAACAGTCATGTCCAATCGGGACCGAGTCGTCGACTCTGTTCCGCCGGGGGAACCTCGCGGCCGCGTGGATCGTCCTGCTGCTCGCCGCGCTTCATCCTCCGGACGGTTTGGGCATTCCCTTGTGCTGGGCCCGTGCAGTCAGCGGGGCGCCGTGTCCCGGGTGCGGACTGTCGCGATCGGCGAGTTGCGTCGTGCGCGGGCGGCTGGCGCAGGCGTGGGCCTATCATCCGTTCGGCCTCGTGGTTCCCGTTCTGGCCGTTCCGTTTGCGATCGCGAGCCTGCTGCCGCGCGACGTGCGGCGTCGGATGAATGAGCGAATCCGCCGCGATCCACGCTGGCTGAACGCGGCGTATGCCGCGGTAGTGGGGGCGTTTCTTGCATACGGCGCGATCCGCGCGGTGCGTTTCTGGCTGGCGTGACGATATCGGTCGAGATGTTCCATTTCGCGTGGCGCCGGCCGGCGGCCCGTGCAGAACCGAACCCCAAGCGCCATCGCCGCGACCATTCAGAGCTGCGCAGCGTCAGCAAGCGGGATCCGCAAGCCGGAAGGGGGGCGAACGTACGTTTTTCGCACGTGCGTGCCAAGCCTGGCGGCGCGCCGGGCGCGCAGAGCAAGATCGAAACGTTGCGACGCGGGCTGGGCGGCCGGATCCCGCTCGCTGACGCTTCGCGGCTCGGATTGGCCGATGCGCTGACGCTTCGCGGGCCGGATTCGTAGGGCTGCAAGCCCGTACCACGCGGATTGCCGCGACACCGGCGCAGGCGGCTCGAGAGTGAAATCGGGTCGGGGCTTGCGGCTCGGATCAAACGACGTGCCGGCGCTCGCCGCTGAAACGAGATTGCCCGCGCTGGTGGTTTGGTTCAATCGGCGCATTTGGACGGTTTGCGTCGCCCGCGCGATGCGGTTATATCCTTACGCTCCGTTTGCCCGGCGGCGGGGGGAATCACGCCACCGAGGCCGCCGCGGGACGGAGTTCACCAGCATGAGCATGGAACGCCAACCGTCCAACCCGCCCCAGGCCGGTCACGGCGCGCCTCTGGCATCGACCGCACTCGACTACGTTGGCGACGAGCCGGCCCGACCGGTTCCGGTCTCGCTGGCTACGCGTCCTCCCGGCTTCCGGCTTCGCCGCGGGCGGAACTGGTTCTTCGTCGGCCTCAACTACGCCAGCTATTACGTCAACCGCTACAACCTGTCGCTGGCCAGCACCGATTTTTGCAACACTTTCGGATTCTCCAACACCCAGTACGGCCTGATTCAGTCCGGCCGAAACTGGTGCTACGCGATCGGGCAGTTCTGGAACGGCCTGCTGGCCGACCGGCTGGGCGGGCGGACCTGCATGGCCATCGGCGGCTTCGGCACGGCGGTGATGAACGTGCTGTTCGGGCTGGGGTGGTATTACAACGCGTTCGGTCCGGTGTTCGGCACGCTGGCGTGGTTCGTCGCGCTGCGCTCGATCGACGGCTACATCCAGGCTTTCGGCGCGCCCGGAATGGTCAAGATGAACACGGCGTGGTTCGCGCGGTCCGAGCGCGGGCGCTTTGCGGGCATCTTCGGGCTGATGATCAATCTGGGGCGTTTCAGCATCAACGTGCTGGCCCCGGCGCTGCTGGCGGGGTTTACGCTGTGGAGCTACACGGTCCCGGCGGGGAGCTGGCAGTGGGTCTTTTTTGTGCCGGCGTGCATCAGCGTGCTCATCACGTCGCTGATGCTGCTGATGACGAAGAACACGCCCGAGGAGGCGGGATACGCCGGGGCGGTGCCGCTGGAGACGTTGGACGCGACGCATCGCGAGCTTATTCCGCTTTACGAGATTTTCTGGACGATTTTGCGTAACCCGCTGGTGTGGCTGACGGCGTGGGCCTATTTCTGCACGGGCGTGGTGCGTTACGGCGTGGATGACTGGTTTCCCAAGTATTTCAGGGAAGTGCAGAAGGTGTCTCTGACGTCGACGGCGTTTCAGGTGACGGCGTTCCTGATTCCGGCGTCGGCGACGCTCGGTTCGATCATGTCGGGTTACATTTCCGACCTGGCGTTCAAGGGGCGCCGGGCGCCGGTGGCGGCGGCGCTGTATTTCGTCGAGACGGGGATCATTCTGATCGGGGCGCAGGCCCATTCGCTGGTCGGCGTCTGCACCGCGCTGGTGCTGACCGCGTTTACGTGCAACTCGACGCACTCGATTCTGGGCACGGCCGCCGCGATGGACATCGGCGGACGTAAAATGGCGGGATTCGCCGCGGGCGTGATCGACTCGTGGCAGTACATCGGGGCGGGGCTGGCGGGCGTGGGCCTCGGGCGGCTGATCGATCATTACGGCTGGGACGCATGGTTGTACGCAATGGCCGGTTTCGGCGCGCTGGGGGGGATGTTGATGCTGGTGATGATGCCGCTGGAGCGTCGCTGGGCGGCGGCGCGGGCGAAGGCGGCGGCGGCGCATGACGGCGGCGGCGCGCGTCGGGGGTAGTCGGCGCTGAAATGTGTCGTTAATTACAGGATCCGCTGTGCGGACATCGTCCGCACGGCGCGGACTTTCAGCCCGTGCATGACCGAACCTCAAGCGGCGGTACGGCGCTCTGAGTCATTGTTCCAAGCCCCGAGCGCCCGCGCCCGGGCCATTCGGAGCCGCGCAGCGTCAGCAAGCGGGATCCACAAGCCGGAAGTGAAAGTGACCTGTCCTCTCGCGCCCGTGCGCCCGAAGCCTGACGGCGCGCCGGGCGTGCGCCGCGCTGTTGGGCGGTTCATCCGCGGCGAGACCGCCCGATCCCGCTCGCTGACGCTTCGCGGGCCGGATTCGTACGGGCTGCAAGCCCGTACCACGCGGATTGCCGCGACACCCGCGCAGGCGGGGACCGTACCACGCGGAACGGTCTGAGCCGCAAGCGCCAGCGATGCGGCATTCAGAACCGCGCAGCGTCAGCAAGCGGGATTCGCAAGCCGGAAGAGAAAGTGACCTGTCCTCTCGCGCCCGTGCGCCCGAAGCCTGACGGCGCGCCCGGCCTGCGCCGCGCTGCTGGGCGGTTCATCCGCGGCGAGGCCCCCCGATCCCGCTCGCTGACGCTTCGCGGCTCGGATTGGGGGCTGGTTCACGCTTCGCGGCTCGGATTGGCCGTAGCGCCGGCGCTTGCGGCTCGGACAATCGCCGCGATGATGATTCGCGGCACGGATCGGTCGCGACGCTAACGCTTCGCGGATCGGATCGAAATGGGGGCGCCGCGCGGATGATCCGGCACGGCGGTCGTCAGTCCGCGTGTGAATTGTTGAGGATGCGCCCGATGTCACTCTTCCAGCGGTCGTTCAGCAGCCTGCGCAGGTCGCGCGCCTTTTCGAACACTTCGAGCAAAAACACGCCGTCGTAACGCACCTCGTGAATCGCGTCGCGCAGCTCGTCCCAGGGCAGCGTGCCGCGATAGGGCAGCATGTGATTGTCGATCTTTCCGTCGTTGTCGTGCACGTGCGTGTAGCGCAGGTTGTCGCCCGCGAGACGCACGGCGTTGCCGATGCCGCAGGTCATGTGCGCGTGGCCGGTGTCGAGGAGAAACACGATTCGCGACGCGGCCGCCGCCGCGATCTCGCGCACGAGCCGCTCGACGTCGTAGCCGACGGGGTGATACGGGGGCATGTTCTCGAAGGCAAACGTCACGCCCACCTGATCGCCGAAGCGGCCCAGCTCGTCGAACGAGCGGCGCAACTGGGCGTACTTGGCTTCGAGCGAGCCGACCGCGGCGCGGGCGGGGCAGGGATGCACCACGACGAGATCGCCGCCCAGTTCGCGGCAGAAATCGGCCTCGCGCTTGTAGGTGTCAACGGTTTGACGGCGGAACGCCTCGTCTTCGCTGGAGGGGTCGAGATCGTCGCCGAAAACGCCGTGG
Organism: Planctomycetaceae bacterium; assembly: GCA_011525745.1. GTDB lineage: Bacteria > Planctomycetota > Phycisphaerae > UBA1845 > UTPLA1 > PLA4. The sequence goes on from WYBU01000066.1 coordinate 9,919, forward strand.
ATCGAGTCGATCGTCAGCGGCTCATCGGGCATCATGGCCAGGATGTCGCGCGAGGTGATGTGGCGGAGGCGATTGCGATAAACTTGGACGATGGTGCAGCCGGCCTGCGCGTACAGGCCCAGAACTTCCGGCGGGTGGAAGTCTTCGAAGCCGAACGCGCCCGTTGTGCCCAGCGTCATCATCGCACGACCCCGCGTGTGCCAGAATGCGGAACCCAACACCGGCCGTCAAGATGCGCTGGCAGACTCAGTTTTGGCTCAATCGGCGACGGATGTACTCGGCGCGGACGACGCTACGCTGCTCGCCGTTGAGCCGCTCCCCCTGGATTCTCTGCAGGTGGGCGGGCTGAGTCAATAGGAACAATTCGTTGACCGTCTGAAGGCTGATCTCGGAGATGCGGCCCAGGTTCACCCCCATGCGCACGTGGGACAGGTGCGTGAGCGTCTCTTCGCTGCTCATGGTGCGGGCCGACTGAAGCGTACCGAGCGATCGCCACACCTTGTCATCGAGCGCCAGCGTGCGCTCCTTGAGAAGCGTCTGCCGGGCCTTGCGCTCGTACTCGATGATTCGCGGGATGACCTGGTGGCGGAATTCGTGAACGATTTCTTCTTCGGATTTGCCCAACGTCGTCTGATTGCTGACCTGAAAAAAGTCCCCCAGGTACTCGGTGCCTTCGCCGAACAGCCCGCGGATGGCCAGCCGCAGCTCGCGGGCGGCGCGGAAGACCCGCTCGATCTCGCCCGTCAGCTTCAGTCCCGGCAGGTGCAGCATGACCGAGACGCGGATGCCCGTGCCGACGTTGGTCGGACAGGCGGTCAGATAGCCGTAGCGCTCGTGGAAGGCGTAGTTGATCTCGGATTCGATGCGGTCGTCGATGCCGTCGATTTCGGTCCAGATGGTCTCAAGCTCCAGGCCGCTGCGCATCACCTGCATCCGCAGATGGTCTTCTTCGTTGATCATCACGGCCACCGTCTCGCACGGTGACACGGCGACGCCGCGACGGCCGGCGCCGGTGGCGTGCTGGCGGCTGATAAGGTGCCGCTCGACGAGAAGCTGCCGGTCGAGTTCGTCGAGGTCGTCCAGCTCGACGTACTGCCAGGCGCGGTCGGAGGCGTTGCGCAGCGCGGACTGAAGCGTCTCGACGACGCTGCGGCGCTGCTCGGGGTCCATGCGGTTGACGAATGGAAAGTCGGCCAGATTGCGGGCCAGGCGGATGCGCGAACTGATGACAATATCGTTCATCGCCCCCGTGCCGCGGAGCCACTCGCCAGCGCCGCGCGCTAGTTCTTCGAGGTTCACGCGGCCCCCAGCCCCTTGAGGCTGTCACGGACGCGAGCGGCGCGCTCGAAATCCTCGGTTTCGACTGCGTGTTCCAACTCGCGCCGCAGCCGCGCCACCTCGCGCGCGCGAGTCATACCGTCATCGGACCGGCCGCGCCGCGGCGACTTGCCCGTATGCCGCGTGCCGCCGTCGTGCGCCCGTTCCAGCAGCCGCAGCAGCGCTTTCTCGAAGGCGTCGTAATCGTGGGGGCAGCCCAGCAGGCCGGAGTTACGGAATTCGGCGAACGTCATGCCGCACTTGGGGCAGGACATCTGGGCGAGTTGCTGCACGTTGGCGTGCTGGAGGACGAACGTGGTAAGCAGTTCGTTGAGCGGGACATGCTGGTGGACCTGTATCTTGATGCCCTCTTCGGCGGCGCACTCGTCGCACAAGTGGCGCTCGCGCTTCTCGGCGCCGTCGATGTCGGTCAGATGCACCGTCGCCTGCGCCTTCTTGCAGCGTTGGCAGTGAAGGGGATTCATCAAGCGCCCAACCCAGGGAAAAACGGCGGTCATTCAATCGTAGTAAGCACCGATATCATCGTCAACATTCGCCGATGACCGCAGCGGCGCAGCCCGGCGCTTCCCAGACGCGCACGCGCGATACGCGCACGCCCGCCGGCAGGCCGGCGCTCATCGCCTCGTAAATGTGGGAAGCGACTATCTCCGCCGAGGGATTGCGGTCGCGGAACTCCGGCAGATCGTTCAGGAAGCGGTCATGCAGTTGCTGCAACGTCTCATTCAGCCGTCGTCGCACAACGGTAAAATCGGCCAGGACCCCGATCGAGTCCAGCCTGGGGCCGGCCAGATAGACCTCCACCTTCCAGTTGTGACCGTGCAGCGGCTCGTTGCGGCCGTCATAGAGGCGCAATTGGTGCGCGGCCGCGAATTCGCCCTCGACAAGAATTTCGTAAGAGAGCATGGCTGCGGTTAATCATAGCGGCTTCGGCAAGCATAGCGCTGGATGATCGAAAGCCGGCCCCGCGGGCCGGTCCCCCCGCTGGCGCGGGGGCTTCTGATCCGGCCCTGATATCGAACCAGCGTCGCCGTGCTAATCCGCCGCGCGACGGGCGATGCGAATGACGACCGGCTCGATCAGCATTCCGGGTTCGCCGTTGGCCGCGTCACGGGTGGTGGCGCACCGGGCGAGGGCGTCGACGACGTCCATCCCTGCGATCACCCGGCCGAAGACGGTGTAACCCGCGCCATCGGGCTGGCGCAGATCGAGATGCGCGTTGTCCATGGTGTTGATGAAGAACTCAGCCGAGGCCGAGTCGATGCACGCCTGAAGCGCCCGACGCTGCATCGTCCGCGGATCGCCGATGCGGCGGCACATGGCGATCGTGCCGCGCTCGTGTCGCAGTCCGTTGCTCCACTCGTTGCGAACGGTGGGGGCCGCGAGTCGCGGGGCGTCCGCCGCGCGCCGGCCGCCGGCAACGAAGCGCTTCGGCAGCGATTGATAAAACAGTGAGCCGTCATAGTAGCCGCGCTCCACAAGGTCCAGGACGTGGCGCGCCGTCAGCGGGGCGCGGACCGGGTCCAGTTCGATGACGATGCGGCCGGCGGTCGTATCGAACTCGATGCGCGGCCCGGCCGACCCGGGCTGTGCGGACGCGAGCGGTCGTTCGCCCGATGATGCGTCGCACCCGCCCGCGAGCAACGCCGCCGACAGCATGACGACGACGACGGACTTGGCGGTCCACGTCGCGTTGCCGGATTCGCGATGACCGGATTGCGTACGAATCATCCAATATTGCCTTCGCCGCAGCGGGCAGCAACTCCCGCAAGCGCCTTGGTCGATTGCCTACGACCGATGCCGGCTCAATACCCCGCCGCCTGGCCGTCCTTGCGCGATTCCGACGCCCCGACATAGACATCGTTGATCGCATCGTACCGAATCGCCTGATACCCGCCGAAGACGCCGATCATCGGCTTCAGCCGATGACCCATCTTGGCCAGTTCGCGCTGCGCTTCGGCGGGCACGCCCGATTCGAGTGCGACAACGCCGCCGTCGGCCATCGTTTCGCCAGTCGGTTCTGATGAACCCTCGTGATACCAGCGCGCGGCGTCGCCGGCCTCCTGAAGCGACATGCCGAAATCGATCAGATTGCAGAGCACCTGCACGTGTCCCTGCGGTTGCATCCCGCCGCCCATCACGCCGAAGCTCAGCCACGGCTTGCCCTCATGAGTCACAAACGCGGGAATGATCGTGTGAAACGGCCGCTTGTGAGGCGCATAGACGTTGGCGTGGCCGCGCTTCAGCGTGAACAGCGTACCGCGGTTTTGAAGGCAGAATCCTAGCCCGTCCGGACACAGCCCGCTGCCGAAGCCGCCATAGTTGCTCTGAATGAGCGAGACCATGTTGCGGTCCTTGTCGGCGACCGTCAGATAGATGGTGTCGCCCGAATCGAGCCGGGGATTGCCTGCATCCAGCCTGCGCGAAGCGCGGGCCGGGTTCAGCAGGCGGCGGCGCTCGGCGGCGTAACGCTTCGCGATCAGCTCGGTCACGGGCACGTCGGCCGCGGCGGGATCGGCATAAAAGCGGGCGCGGTCCTCGAACGCCAGCTTCTTGGCTTCAATCGAATGGTGCAGATAGGGGGCGCTGTTGTGGCCCATCGTGCGCAGGTCGAAGGCTTCAAGGATGTTGAGCATTTGCAGCGCCGCGATTCCCTGCGTATTGGGCGGCAGCTCCCAGACGTCGTAGCCGCGATAGCGCGACGAGACCGGATCGACCCACGTCGATGAGTGCTCTTCCAGATCGCGCCTGCGCAGAAAGCAGCCGGCGCGGCGAGAAAACGAGTCGATCACGTCGGCCAGTTCGCCCTTGTAGAAAGCGTCGCGGCCTTTTTCGGCGAGAATCTCGTACGTTCGCGCCAGCCCCGGGTTGCGGAAGATCTCTCCGCGCTTCGGCGGCCGGCCGTCGGGGGCATACGTGGAGAGGAAGTTGGGGCCGTCCTTGAGGCGCTCGCAGCCGATCGCCCAGTAGTAGGCGATCAGATCGGTAAGCGGGAAGCCCTCGCGGGCGTAGCGCGTCGCCGGCGCCAGCACGTCCTTCATCGGCAGCCGGCCGAAGCGCCGGTGCAGCTCGAACCACCCATCGACGCAGCCGGGAACGCTGATCGAAAGCGGGCCGGTGTAAGGGATGGCGTTCAGCTTGTGCTGCTCGAAGTGTTCGAGGGTCAGTTCATGGGGCGAACGGCCGCTGGCGTTAAGGCCGTAGAGCTTCTGCGATTCAGCGTGCCAGACGATCGCGAACAGGTCGCCGCCGATTCCGCAGCCGGTAGGTTCCATCAGCCCCAGCGCGGCGTTGGCGGCGATGGCAGCGTCGATGGCGTTACCGCCCTGCTTGAGAACTTCGAGGGCGATCTGCGTGGCGAGCGGATGACTGGTAGCGGCCATGCCGTTTCGCGCGATGACCTCGGAGCGCGTGGCGAACATGCGTCCGGTGACGCGGTCGGGTCCCTGGGCGAAGGCGGCGGGCAGGCTGGTGGCGAGGAGCGCGATGGCGAGGGCCGGGAGTGAATGATAAAGGCTGCGCCTGGGGGGGCATTGGTGAGTGAACAAGTTACGACGGCACGACGGCACGGAGGCGCGAAGGTGAGCAACGGGACAAGTCGCGGTGGATTCAGTCCATGTCGATTCGGCGTTCATGAATGTGCTCCTGCTGTGCGGCGGGAGTTTGCGTGCGTCGATGCAGTTGGGTCATCGGATGCGATTCCGGCGCGCTCAGATTAGTGGCTGATCACGGCTGACGCACGTACGCCTCAACGACAAATGACGAGCATTGCTGGGAATCGCGTTGCTGACGATGCGACCCGATGCCGGAGCGTGGTGACATGCGTCATTTGCGCAAATCAACAGACAAATTAATCTGTTACATAAATCAAGTTATGACAAAATGTTGTGACACAGCTCCCGAGCCATTGAGGTAATTCTGTTTACCAGAGATCATCAGGTCTGTTATAATGTTAACGCTCCCAGCGACCGCTGTCGCTTACCAGGCGGTCGATCTGATGGCTTACTTCCTATGCACGCCGCGGGTGCTCAGTCAGATCAGCCTAATCAATGAACACTCTTCTTGGAGGTGTCGAATGTCGCCCTCGCCGATGCTCAAGCTCTCGCTTTGGATCGCGGTCCTGATCTTTCTGTTCGTGACCGCCGTGGCCGCCGCGCAAGACGTTTGGCTGCGCGTCATGCCGGACGATGGCGTCGCGCGCCAGCCCGTCGAGCGGGCCGCCCCGCCGGAGGTCGCCGTGATGCGCGCGGACGATTCCGGCATACGCCTGCGCGTCGAGACGATCGGTCTGACGGTGTCGCCGCGCCCGCGCGACGAAGGGGCGTTCGTACAGGTAAGTTGGCCGGGCGCGGCGACGGCGGGCGAGATCGGCGCGCCGGCGATTCCGGTGGTGCGCCGGCTGTTCCTGGCGCCGCCGGGAGTCGAAGTCACCGCGAGCGCCCTGTGCGGGACGCCGATCGTCATCGACGAAGCAACGGCGGGCGGATCGCTGCTGCTGATGCCCGTGCAGCCGCCGATCGAGAAGGTGCCCGGCGCGCTGGAGCAGGCGAAATTCCATTACGACGCCGCAGCCTACGCGCTGGATGCCGATCTGCCGGCGACGCGCGTGGCGGTCAGCGAGGTCGGCCTGTCGCGCGGGCAGCGGTTGTTGTTGCTGGAAGTCCGGCCGATCGCCTACAACGCCGCCGCGCATCGCATCACGCTGTGGCCGAAGATGGAAGTCGACGTGCGATTCAACGGCCGTGCGGGACCGGCGGCCGGGCATGCGCCGATGGCGGGCATTGATCGAGCGGTCTTGAATCCGCCGAACGGGTTCGCGCCGCGGACGGGCACGGGGAACTATCTGATTATCACCGTGCCGGCGTATGCCTCCGGGCTGGGGACGTTCGTGTCGGCCAAGCAGGCTCAGGGTTACACGGTGTCGACGTGGACGGCGCCGGCGGGCAGCACGAATTCGCAGATTAAGACCTACATCCAGGGGCTGTGGGGCGGGGCGAACGCGCCGGATTACATCCTGCTCGTGGGGGACACGGACACGATCCCGCACTGGATCGGCGGCGGCGCGGGCAATCCGCCGACGGATCTGCCCTACACCTGCATGGATGGCGCGGCGGACTGGATGCCGGACATCGCCATCGGTCGCTTTCCGGTGCGGTCGACGACGCAATTGAGCAACGTCATCGCCAAGGTGCTGAACTTTGAAGACGGGCCGGTGGCCGATCCGGGCTACTGGCTGCGGGCGGTGTTCATGGCATCGGAGGACAACTATCCGGTTTCGGAAGGGACGCACAACTACTGCATCAATACTTACATGATTCCGAACAACATCGTCTCGGACCGGCTGTATTGCCACACCTACGGCGCGACGACGCAGCAGGTTCGCGACGCCTTCAACGCCGGGCGACTGTACGGCATCTACAGCGGTCACGGCAGCGAGTACTCCTGGGCCGACGGCCCGCCGTTTTCGCAGGCCGACGTAAACGGTCTGACGAACGCGAACATGTACTCATGGGTGTGCAGCTTCGCCTGCGTGACGGGCAGCTATCACCTGACGGAGTGTTTCGCCGAGACGTGGATTCTCGCACCGAACAAGGGCGCGGCGGCGATCTGGGCGTCGTCGGTCAACAGTTACTGGACGGAGGACGACGTGTTGCAGCGCATCCTCTTCTCGGTGCTGTTCGACGACTACATCCGCGAGACCGGTCCCGCGTTCAATCAGTCGCGCGTGCGGTATCTGGCGCAGATGGGCAGCGGCTCGACCACGCGGCGCTACTTCGAGATGTATAACCTGATGGGCGAGCCGGCGACCTATGTGCACGACGCGAACGCCGGCATCTCCGTTACGCCTAACGAAGGCCTGGATTCCGAAGGTCCGATCGGCGGGCCGTTCTTCCCATCGATCCGCACCTATCGCGTGACCAACGCCGGCGGGCAACCGGTCGTTTATGAGGTCGCGCACGATCCGGCGGCAACCTGGCTGAGCGTGACCGGCCCGACATCGGGAACGCTGCCGCCGTTCGGCTTCGTCGACATTGTGGTCGAGTTCGGCCCTGAAGCCGCGGCGCTGCCGGGCGGCACGTATCAAGACGTCGTGGCGTTCACCAACATCAGCAATCACGTCGGAGACACGACGCGGCCGGTGCGACTGGATGTCGGTCGCACGGTGGTGTCGTGGAGCGAGCCGGCCGCGCCGATCGTGGACAACCAGACCACGCAGCGCACCGTTTATGTCGATGCCGACTTGTGCCTCGCCGATCTCGACGTGTCCGTCGCCATCACGCATCCGCGCATCGGCGATCTGCTGGTGCAGTTGCGTTCGCCGAGCGGCACGCTGGTGACGCTGCACAATCGCAGCGGCGGCACGACGGCCAATTTGTTCAAGCTGTACGACGATGATACCGTCGCGCCCGACGGGCCGGGCATGTTGGCCGACTTCGACGGACGCAACGCCATGGGAACGTGGACGCTGCTGGTCAGCGATCAGGTCAACGGCGGACAGGGCACGCTCAACGGCTGGTCGCTGCGGCTGCTGCCGGCGGCGGAGGCGGACTGCCCGCCGGTAGCGACGAATGTGTCGGTCACGACGGCGCACAACACGCCGGTGTGCGTGACGATGGCGGCGGCGGTCGATCCGGGGGACAACCCCTGGTGCGTCATCGAGTCGCTGCCGGCGCACGGCACGCTGAGCGACGCTCAGGGCAATCCGATCACGAGCGTTCCGTGTGCGATGCCGCCGCTGGAGCACGACGTGTTCTACACGCCGGCGGCGTGGTACGGCGGGAACGATTCGTTCAGCTACAGCATGTGCAATGACTGCGGCGGATCGAACACGGCCGTGGTGCGCGTGCTGGTCGGCGAGCGGCAGTTGATCCGCGTGTTCGATCTAGAGACGAACCCGGGTTGGGTCACGCAAGGTCAATGGGCGTTCGGCGTACCGACCGGCGGCGGATCGGGCAATGGCGATCCGACCGCGGGTTACACCGGCGACAACGTTTATGGCTACAACCTGGCCGGCGACTATGCCAACAACCTCGGCGCGCAATACCTCCAGTCGTTGCCGGTCAACTGCACGGCAAGCCGGGCGACGGAACTGCGGTTCCGTCGCTGGCTGGGGATTCAGGCCGCGCCGGCGGATCGCGCGACGGTACAGGTGTCGGCGAATGCCTTCAATTGGACGACGATCTGGAGCCATACCGGCGCGACGATCGCCGAATCGGCGTGGTCGTTGCAGACGTTCGATGTTTCGGGCGTGGCGGATGGTGCGATTCGCGTCTATGTGCGCTGGGGGATGGGTCCGACGGATGGCAACGGGACCGCGCCGGGATGGAACATCGACGACGTGGAGTTCTGGGGCGTTGCGCCGCATCCGTGCCTGGGCAGTATGGCCGGCGACGTGAGCGGGGACGGCGTCATCGACGGCGACGACGTCCAGGCGTTCGTGCGGGCGGTGGTTGATCCGCAGTCGGCGACGCAGGCGGAGCGCTGCGCGGCGGACTTCAACCTGGATGGCGCGGCTGATTCGCTGGACGTGCCGCTGTTCGTGACGAGGCTGATGAGCGTCGGAGATTGAGGTTACGTGCGGCACGGCCACGCTTGGCTGTGAATGGGGCACAGCCGCCCTCGGCTGTGTTGCATGTGGCAAAAGGGCGCCCGATTGCGCTCTTGCCGATGGCACACAGGTTGCAGCTTGGGGCTAAGGGTAGACACGCTCGCGCCTGTGCGGGGGCGCGGCCCGTGCTAATCCGAGCCGCGCAGCATCAGCAAGCGGGAAGTGCCTGCCGGAAGCGCGGGGGAACTGATCGTAGATTGGTGCGCGCTCGAAGCCTGTCGGCGTGCGTGAAGGTCGGTGCGCGATAGAAGCGTCGGTCGCAAAGCCGTAGCGCCCGATACCGCTCGCTGACGCTTCGCGGCTCGGATGAGAGACCGCAGCGCTGGCGCTTGCGGCTCGGTCCAGACGTGGCGGCGCTTGCGGCTCGAAGCTTACCGCGTGGCACGGCCACCGACTACGCGCGGGTGCGGCGGGTGGGCATTAGAACCCGTCGCGCGCAACACAACAGGATCTGCGACGCGCTGCGATGCGGTGCGCGGCGCGTCGCGCGGGGTAATGGGAGGATCGCGCAATGCACCGATCACATGGGGGGAATCCCACGCGGTTCGTGAACGTTACCCCGCTCATCGCCCTGGCAATCCTGACGCTGTCGACCGGCACGCGCGCCAACGCCCAGTATCACACATGGCCCCAGATCGAGGCTGCCCTGGCGCAGGCGGCAGCCGATCATCCGAGCATCTGTCAGCGCATCAGCGTCGGCCAATCGACGCAGGGCCGCAACCTGTGGGCGGTGTGCATCACCGACAACGTGGGGGTTGAGGAAGACGAGCCGGAATTCCGCTACATTTCGTCGATTCACGGCAACGAGACCATCGGCGTCGAGATGTGCCTGCTGCTGATCGACTATCTGACCGACAACTATGGCGCCGATCCGCGCGTCACCAACCTCGTCGACTCCGTCGAAATCTGGATCATGCCGCTCATGAACCCCGACGGCTTCGTCGCCGGTACGCGGTACAACGCGCGCGGCGTCGACCTCAATCGCAACTTCCCCTGCCCCTATACGAGTCCCAACAACACCACCGACGGCCGCGAGGTCGAAACGGCGGCCGTGATGAACTGGGCGTTCGGGCGGGCGTTCACGCTGTCGGCCAACTTCCACAGCGGCGCGCTGGTGGTGAACTTCCCCTTCGACGCCAACGCGACCGGCCAGCCGGTTTATACGCCCACGCCCGACGACGCGATGTTCGTCTATATCAGCGAGCAGTACTCGGTCCACAATCCGCCGATGTGGAACAATCCCGCCTTCCCGCACGGCGTTACCAACGGCGCCGACTGGTACGTAATCTACGGCGGGTTGCAGGACTGGAGCTACGTCTACAACGGCTGCAACGACGTGACGATCGAACTGGCCAACAACACGCCGCCGGCGGCGCAGATACCCGTCTGGTGGAGCAACAACCGCGAGTCGATGCTGGCGTATATCGAGACCTGCCTGACGGTCGGCGTGCGCGGGCTGGTGCGCGACGGGCACACGGGCGCGCCGCTGGCCGCGACGGTGCGCGTGGCCGGCCGCGCGCACGACGTGTTCACCGATCCGGACGTCGGCGACTACCATCGGATGATCGAGGATGGCGTGTATGACCTGTCGTTCGAGTCGCCGGGGCGCGAGTCCGAGACGATCCGCAACGTGCCGGTCAGCATCGGCGAGGCGACGCGGCTGGACGTGAACCTGTGGCGGACCGAGATCGTGTCGCCCAACGGCGGCGAGATGCTCTCGCGCGAGCCGGTTGTGCTGATCGAATGGTGCGGCAGTCCCAACGCGCGGTTTCAGGTGCAATACACGCCCAACGTCTCGGCGTCGTTCCGGCGCATCGACGGATTCGAGTCGGGCGTGCTCGATCTCGGGTTCTCGACCGGCGGAGCGGCGGCGTGGAGCATCGTCAGCGGGATTGCTCACGGCGGAACGCGCTCGGCGAGATCGGGGACGATCGGGCACAACCGCACGTCGTGGCTGCAACGCACGGTGCTGGGCGGGCCGACGAGTTTCTGGTATCGCGTCAGTTCCGAGAGCAATCACGACTGGTTTGACTTTTACGTCGATGGCCAGCGGCTGGTGCACGCCTCGGGAACGGTCGGCTGGACCTTTTTCAGCGTTTCGCTGCCGCCCGGTTCGCACGTGCTGCGGTGGGAATACGTCAAGGACGCCGGCGGCACGTCCGGCAGCGATGCCGCGTGGATCGACGATCTGACGACGAACGAGCCGGCGGCGGCGTGGAGCGACGTGGCGGCGCTGACAGACGTCGGCGTGACGTCCGTCGCCTGGACGCCGACGTTCGGCGGCGCGGATTTCGGCGTGCGGGTGCGCTCGTATCGCGACGACGCGGGCTTCGGACCCTGGGATGCCGGCGACGGGCCGTTTACCATTTGTCTGTTCGGCGACGCCGACGCCGACGGGCAGTTGACCGCGGCCGACGTTCCGACGTTCGTCGCGCTGCTGCTGGCTGACGCCCCGGCCGGTACGATGCAGCGCTGCGCGGTCGATTTCAACCGTGACGGCGTCATCGACGGCGACGACGTGCAGGCGTTCGTCGACGCGCTGTGGGGAGGCGACCTGCCATGATTCCGACACTGTGTATCACGATTGTGCTTTCGGCCGCCGCGTGGTTCGATCCGCCGCCGGCGCCGGGCGCCGAGGATGCGGCAAAGCCGGCCGCACAGGAAGCGAAACAGCCCGCCGCTACGGCGCAGGGCCGCGATCGCTTCGAGATTCACGCCGCGGCGCAGACCGGCGACGCCGAGCGCGTGATGAAACTTCTGGCCGAGCGGCCGACGCTGCTGCACCTGAAGAACGCGGCCGGCCGGATGCCGATTCACGTCGCGGCGACGGCGTCCGATCCGTCGGCACTGGGCGTGCTGCTGGAGCACGGGGCGGCGGTCAACGGGCGGGATCACCAGGGCGACACTCCGCTGCACCTGGCCGTGCGGGCGAATATCGTTGCGACCGTCGACCTGCTGCTTCAGGCCGGCGCGGGCGTCGATCGCAAGAACGCGCGGGGCGAGACGCCGCTGCACGCGCTGGTGACGGGCGAGGCGCTGGACTCGGATGCGCCGCCGGCACAGCGGGCGATTGCTTCGCTGCTGGCGCGGGCGGGGGCGGATCTTCGCGCGACGGATCGCATGGGGCTTTCGCCGCTGCATCATGCGGCGTGGCACGGGCACGCGGAACTGGTGGAGCTGCTGGCGCCGCTGAGGGAAGGCGCCGCGGCGCCGCGCGGGCCTGGCGCGGCGGGCGAATCGCCGCGCGACGATGCCGCTGATGGCGGCAGCGCCGCGTCACGTCCGGCGAAGGGTGAACCGGCGCCGAGTGGTTCGGGCGACGGAGGTTCGGGCAACGGCGCTGCGGTGCGGGGGGCCGACGGTTCATCCGCGGCCGATGCGGTGCGCCAATACGACGTCGACCTGCGCGATCTGTCCGATTGCACGCCGCTGCACTACGCCGCCCTGGCCGGCAAGCTGCCGATCATGGACTGGCTGATCGCCCACGGCGCGGCCGTCGATGCCACCGACAACACGGGCGGCACGCCGCTGTTCAGCGCCGTGCATCGATGCCGCCGCGAGGCCGTCGAGCGGCTGCTGGCGGCCGGCGCGAACGTCCATCACCGCGACCGCCGCGGCCGCACCGCGCTGCACGCGCTGGCCGCCGACACGCCCGCGGAGCCGGAGTTGGACGCCCTGGCCGCATCCGCGGCCGAGGCGCTGCTGCGAGGCGGCGCCGAAGTCAACGCCCGCGACGCCGGCGGCGCGACTCCGCTGAAGCTGACGCGTCAATCGCGGCGGGAGCAGGTGGCCGACGTGCTGAAGCGGAACGGGGGAACCGAGTAGAGCGACGGACTGCCGCCGCGACGATCCCTTGTGTTTGAGCCGCAAGCGCCGACGCTGGCGCGTCCGATCCGAGCAACAAGCGCCAGCGCTGCGGTCCTTCCGAGCCGCGAAGCCCCCGCCTACGCGCGGGCGGGCGTCAGCGAGCGGGACTGGACGCTTCGGCCCGATGAGCCAAGCTTCTAACGCGTAACTACGCCCAGTTCGCCGACAGGCTTTGAGCACGCCACCAAGAACGAACGGTTCACCCTTGCTTCGGGCGTGCGGATCCCGCTTGCTGACGCTGCGCGGCTCGGATGCACACGAGCTGTATCCCCGCGCAGGCGGGCGCCGTGGCACGCAGTCCGATCCGAGCAGCAAGCGCCAGCGCTGCGGTCCTTCCGAGCCGCGAAGCCCCGCCTACGCGCGGGCGGGCGTCAGCGAGCGGGACTGGACGCTTCGGCCCGATGAGCCAAGCCTCTAACGCGTAACTGCGCCCGGTTCGCCGACAGGCTTTGAGCACGCCTCCAAGAACGAGCGGTTCACCCTTGCTTCGAGCGTGCGGATCCCGCTTGCTGACGCTGCGCGGCTCGGATGCACACGAGCTGTATTCCCGCGCAGGCGGGCGCCGTGGCACGCAACCAGCACTGCTCGACCCTCGAGGAAACACGCGGCGTGCCCTCACGCGCTTCGCCGCGACGTCAGATGCAACGCCAGCAGCGCCACATCCGCCGGCGTAATGCCCGAAATACGCCGCGCCTGCCCCAGACTGGACGGACCGACGCCGGCGAAACGCTCGCACGCCTCGGCGCGCAGGCCGGGCACGCCGAGAAAATCGAACCCCGCCGGAATCGCCCGTGCATCCATCGCCGCCATCCGCTGAATCTCGGCCGCCTGCCGCTCCAGGTAGCCCGCGTAGCGCAGATCGGTCACGAATGCTTCGACCGCCGAATCGAACACGCTCCATCCGCAATGCCGCACCGCCTCGCGCCAATCGACATCCGGCCGCACCAGCCAGTCGCGCAGCGGCCGGCCGTCGCGGCGCCGCGCGGACAGCCACGCTTCGAACGCCGCGGCCGTTCGCCGACGCTCTTCGAACCCCGCCCAACGAACGTCGTCCACCAGGCCGATCCGCCGGCCGATCGGCGTCAGTCGCACGTCGGCGTTGTCCGACCGCAGCGACAGCCGATGCTCGGCACGCGACGTGAACATGCGATACGGCTCCGTCACGCCGCGCGTCACCAGATCGTCCGCCATCACGCCGATGTAGCTCGCGTCGCGCGACAGAATCAGCGGCTCGCGACCCATGACCGCCAGCGCCGCATTCGCGCCTGCCACCAGCCCCTGGCCCGCCGCCTCTTCGTAGCCGCTCGTGCCGTTGATCTGACCGGCGAGATACAACCCGCCGACCACCTTGCTCTCGAGCGTCGCGCGGGTCTGATGCGGCGGGACGAAGTCATACTCGACCGCGTAGCCCCACTGCACCACACGTGCGTTCTCGAGGCCGACGATCGAACGCACCAGCGCCGCCTGCACGTCCGGCGGCAACGACGTGCTGATGCCGTTGCAGTAGATGCGGTCGCTGTCATAGCCCTCGGGTTCGAGGAAGACCTGGTGCCGCGGCTTGTCCGCGAAACGCACCACCTTGTCCTCGATGCTGGGGCAGTACCGCGGCCCGCGCGACGCGATCTGCCCCGAATACATCGGCGCGCGGTGCAGATTGGCGCGAATCAACTCATGCACCGTCTCGTTCGTGTGCGTGATCCAGCAGCACACCTGCCGATTCGCGATCGTGTCGTTGAGAAACGAGAATGGCCGCGGCGGTTCGTCTCCCGGCTGTTCCACCAGGGCGGCGTCATTCACGCTGTCGCGCGCCACGCGCGGCGGCGTGCCGGTCTTCAGGCGGCCCAACTCCAGTCCCAGTCGCCGCAGCTCGACCGAAAGCCGCTCCGCCGATGCTTCGCCGATTCGCCCGCCGGTCGATTGCCGCTCGCCGCAGTGCATCAGCGCCCGCAGGAACGTGCCGGTCGTCAGCACGACGGCCGCCGCGCGGATCGTTCGGCCGTCGGCGAGTCGCACGCCGCACACGCGCGGCGGCGCCCGATCATCGGTGAGGATCTCGTCGACGCTGCCATCGAGTATCGTCAGTCCCGGCGTTTCGCCGAGCAGTCGCTGAACGAACGCTTCGTACAGGCGCCGGTCGCACTGCGCCCGCGGCGCCTGCACGGCCGGGCCTTTGCTGCGATTGAGAATTCGGAACTGAATTCCGGCCGCATCCGCGGCCAGCCCCATCAACCCGCCCAGTGCGTCGATTTCGCGAACCATCTGCCCCTTGCCGATGCCGCCGATGGCCGGATTGCACGACATGCGCCCAATGGCGGAGCGATCGAACGTGATCATCGCCGTCGGCACGCCCAGCCGCGCAGCCGCCCAGGCGGCCTCCGCCCCGGCGTGGCCGCCGCCGACGATCAGAACTTCGTAGCGAACATCGGACATGTCCAGAGATTAGCCCGCACGCCGGCGAATCGGCAACGGTTTCGCCGCGCCGGCATCAGAGTCGGCCCGGAAAAGACGACGGGCGGCCGTTCGGCTCAACGAACGACCGCCCGTCAAAATCAATCAGGCAAATCAACTCCGCACTACGGCTGAACCGGATCGTTCAGACCCAGCTTGTTGCCATAGACGACATACGACAGACCCGCGTTCCGCCGCCGATTGCACGGCTCGAGGATGTTGATGAAATCCGCTTGCGGCGCGCCGAGGATGATGTCGGCGAAGCCGTCGGCGTCGATGTCGCCGATGCCGCGGACCACCTGCACGGGACCCTCGTCGGGCGTCGGATCGCTCAGGCGGAAGTTGTCGATCATGGCCAGCCCCGTTGCGCCGGTCACCACCACCTGAAGGCTGGCGATGCCGCCGATGCTCTGGAAGCTGAGCGTCTGGCTGTTTGAACTGTTGGGATTGCCGGCATTCGCCGCCACGGTCGCCGTTCCGACGGTCACTCCACTGGCGTTAAGAGCCGTCACCGTTGCGCTCGCCCCGCCCTCAACGCCCAGGAACATGCGGACGTCGGAGCAGATCGGTCGAGTGAGGAAGGTGATGTCGCCAGTCGTCCCGGTTCCCAGCGTGTAGGCGTTAGGACCGGTCAGCAAGCCGGCCAGTACGCTGGCCGACTGATCGACGATCGCGCCGCCGGCGAACGTGACCAACTGGGCAAAGTCGGCCGGCTCAAGCCCGCCGCCCGGCTCGAAATCCAGATCGACGAACGGGTTGTTGATGTCGCCCAGCGAGTTCTTTTCATAGGCGGACACGAGCACCATCCCCTTGAGGATGCGATTGCCGCTGATGTCGCGCGTGTTCATGTCATCCGGCAAGACATAGGTTTTGTTCAGCAGGCTCTGGCCGCCGAAGACCAGGTAGGTGACGCCCTGCCGCGTAAACGTCGAGACCGCGATGTTCGCCGAGGTCGTTGTCACAGAGAGCGTCGCCCGCCGCGACAAAAAGACCGTCGTCGGGCGATCCGGTTCCGGATCGGGGAAGATCGTCTGCGACAGCGGCCGCGCCGCCCGCAGCGCGTCGATGTTCTGGTTTTTCATCGTTCCGCGCAACGCCGCTTCGGCGCCGGCCGGCTGGACCTTGGGGTTGCCGTTGGCGTCATTGCCACTGACATCGACGCGAACACGCCCCAGCGGCACGCTGTTGTTTGTGTCGAACTCAAAAACGACACCGTTGATCGTGATGGTCTCGCCCTCGGCCACGTTGCCGTTGAACGCGATCCGCGCCCCCGGCCAGCGCTGGCCCGGCGCGGCGATCAGCAGATCGGCAAAGCCGTCCTGGTTGAAATCGCCCGCGCCCGAAACGCTCTCGCCCAGCAACGCGCCGGCCTGTCCGCCCACGAATTTTGTGCCGGGGAAGTTCAGCGACCCGATCTGTTCAGGCCGGATCACCGCTTCCGCCGTGGTCTCGGGCACACCGGCCAGCACGGCGACGAAGCCCGCGTCGACCAGCGGCGTCGTATAGCCGCGCTGCGTGAACTCGGGCAACATCGTGTCGAAGTCGTACAGCGATGCGCCCACGTACAGATCGCCGGCCGCGTCGCCCGTGAAGTTGCCCATGCCGCCCTGCACGCGGCCGAACCCGTCGCCGTTGTGCGAGCCGCGGATTTCAACGCGTTCCAGACCCGTGCCCGTGCCGACGCCCTGCCCCTCGATGGTCCGCGGACCGGGATCCAGCGCGGGGAAGCCGAACACGACGTAGGTCTTGCCGTTGTTCGACAGCTTGTTCGGCTCGGTGAAGATGTTGAACGGATCGTTGTCGTTGCCCGGAGCGCCGCAGGCGATATCCGCCACGCCGTCGCGGTTGATGTCGCCGCCGTTGCGTGCCCAGCCAAGCTCGTCATGCGGCGCCGCTCCCATGAGCTGGGTCAGCGGTACCGGACCGACGCGCTGCCTGATGGCGTCATTGATGCAGTCATACGCCGGCCACGAACTGGTCGTCGGATCGGGGTCGTTCAGGAAATCCGGCAGGGAGAAATCCTCGCCGTTGAACAACACGACCATGCCATTCGAAGGCTCGAGGGCATCGATCAGGAGCGGACTCGCCATGTCGATGGAGGCGGCGGTAACGTCCAGCGTCGTGCCCTGAACGGTGCAGTCGTCCAGCATCCGTAGCTCGATCCAGAGACCGGCCGCGGCGCTGTCCACCTCGCGCAGGAGGCCCAGCGCCCCCCCCAGTCCGTCGGAGCCGCTTGGGAACGCGGCGGCGACCGCAAAGGGAAGTGCGTGCTCAATGTATTCGGGCATTTCGTAGTCGCCGTCCAGGTCCGCATCGCCGTTCCACAGCAGGACCACGCGTTGCGTCCCGGGGATGGGCGCCGTCCCGCCGCCGGGAAGGTCCCGGAGCAGTTGAACTTGTGCCCGAGCACCGCGGCTGGCCGTTCCGCTGAACGCGAATCGCGCCGTAAGCACGCGCCCGAGGCGCGCATAGGTCAGAGGATTCCCAAACGGATCGGTCAGCGTCCAGCGCGCCATCCGCGCCGTGCCGGGCGTGTAGGTTCCGGCCAATCCGGTGACGGTGTCCGACAGGTCGGCAATCACGTCCGTCGAACGGTTGGCCCCGGGCGCGGAAACCAGCGCCTCGAACAACCCGCCGGTCGTGCCGTTGATGTCCGGCATCGTGTCGACCGTTTCACCAAAGCGTGATTCCGGATCATAGATAAAGCGCTCGCCATACCAGGCGCCGCGAATACGCGAACCCTTGCGCGAGCCTCCGACGGGTTGTCCGAATACGCCCATGTCCGCGTTGCGTGGACCGATGCCGCCCCAGACGCCCGTGTTGGGATCCAGCGGCAGAACCAATTGCTCGCTGGCGAGCATGAACGCAAAGCCGGATTGATACGTCGGATCGGGGTCCGTCGTGACGAACACACCGTCGTTGGTCGGACCGTTGACGCCGCCCAGGACGCCGGGCGGAAGCGCCGCGCAGAGGTACCCGGACAATCCCGCCGCGCTGCTGTTGTCATCGTTCCACTGGAGTGGACCGACGCCGCACGCCGGTGCAAGTTGCGAGGCCAGATACGGATTCACCGGTGCCGGAGTCGTCGTCGCGCAACTGCCGGCATTGGAGCGCGGATCGGGATAAAGATCACGATAGAAAAGGGCGAACTCGTGATCGTCCTCTTCGGCTGTGACGCCCGATACCTCCATATCCACCGTGTCAATCTCGATTTGGCCCCGGCTGAAACTCAGAAAGGCGTTAAACACCCCGTCATACACCGACGGCGGAATGCTCGTGAAGGTGTTGGTGCCGTCAACCGTCAGCGGAAACTCGGGAGTTGGGTTTTGGAAGACGATGCCGCGCGCCAGAACCGTGGCGGCCGGATTCAAGGCGGGATCCAGCGCACTCGTATCGAACTCGAAGTTGCCCTGATCGTCCGTTTCAACCGTGATTGTGATCGACCCCTGCATCCCGTGCACCACCACCGGATTACCCAGTGCGTCCACGTCCGTATGGTCCGGCTCAAGTTGACCGGATATGGTAAACGTTACGCTTGCATCGGCGGGGCCGCCCACACCCTGTCCGGAAATGACCATGCGAACGGTCGACAGGCTGATGATGCGCTCGTCCGTGATATCCAACAACACGCGAGGGGAAAATGGATCAAACACAGGCGGGGTGGGGTTGTTGGGATCGATTCGGGGATCAACGGGAATCCACGTATTCGCGATCTGCGCCAGCGCTGCCTTTTCGCCCGCTGTCAGGAACAACTCTGACGTCAGCGGCTGCGTCGGCGGCGTCGCTGCCGGATTGACGTAACAGATGAACGACGTGTTCGGCTGGGTGCAGAGATCACACGGATCGTTGTCCTCGTGATCTTCGATCGTGTCGTAGAACGGTGCGCCGACCAGCAGCTCCGGCAGTCCGTCGCCGGTGATGTCCGGCCAGCCCGCGATGGACGCGATCCCGTGAGGCGCTCCGCCGCCGTAGGTCTGCGGCCCGTACAACTGCGTCCCGCGGATTGTGAAGACCTGCTGATAGAACGGATCGGTGGGCGGAATATCTTCAAACTGCCCTACCGCGTTCAAACTCTGGAATCCACCGTAACGGCCCTGCAAAATGCCGCCGAAGCGGGGACGGCCGTAAATGACGTACACCATGCCCACGTTGGTCCGCGCGAACGGCGTCGCCCAGCGGGCCGCGATGGCGAAATCGGCGATGCCGTCGAAGTCGAAATCGCCCAGTCGAGCAAACGCCGAGCCGGCCGCCGAGCCACGGTTCGTCACAAACGGATCGCCGTGGAACCCGTGCAACGTCATGCCCGAAATCGATCCACCGACCGCCAGCAGATCGACGACGTCCGACGCAGCGCCCAGCACGCGAATCGCGCCCGGCCCATACAGATCGACCACGCCGCCCTTGCCGTCGCTCGCGCGCACCCGGAAGTAGTACGGCAGCGGACGGCCGCCTTCGTCCACTTCGTCGCGCACGGGCGTTATCGTCGTGTTAATGGTGTAAAAGAATCCCACGCCAAACAGCGTGCCCGGCGGGAAATTCGGATCGGCCGGCACAAGCTGCTGCGCAATCTCGATCGGCGGATCGACCGCGTCATTCGACGGATTCTGATCGCGATCGAAATAGAACGTCACGTTGACGTCATCCACGTTGCTGTTCGGATCGCTGACAATGACGAATATTTGAATCTGGTCGTCCTGTCCCACTCCCGCGTCCGAAACCGGAAGCACGATGTCCACGGTCGGCGGACCGTTGTTCCCGGTCGTTCCGGCCGGCACCACCGTGATCCGTCCGTTGGCCACCTGCGTGACCGTGTGATTGGCCAGCCCGGTCTGATCATCGACCGTGCCGATGACGCGATAGGTCGCCGGCGCCAGCGTTCCCGTGTTCAGCGTGATGTCCTCGGAGAACGAGGTGCCGTTCGAGGGAATCGTCACGACCTTGCTGAACAGCGAGATCTCGTTGCCGTTCCCATCCGTGCCGTCCGGGTCGATGGACAGAGTCACGTTGAGCTGTTTGTCCTCCGGATCGCGCACCGTGTACGAGATCGTCACCGGATCGCCCTGATCGACGGTCATGTCGAAGGTGGGCGCGCCGAACGTAAAGGACGGTACGCCGTTCGGCGGCGGCGGCGGCGGCGGCGGCGGCGGCGGCGGCGGCGGTCGCGGAACAATCGTCACCGCGCCCGGCGCGATCGTCGTCACAATCGGATTCTTGCCGTCGGATGCGTTCGCCACGATCTGATACGTGCCGTCGCTGAAGTTGTCGGTCTTCCAGATAAACGAGTGCTTCGACTGCGGCGGCGTGCCCGGCTGGCCGCTGACCAGCACCGAGTCCGAGCCGTTCGCGTCGCGCGCGAAGATCGTGACGCGCGCCGAGTCCTCCGGATCCATCACTGTCCACTGGATGTTCACCGTGGCGCCGTTCTGAATGCTCAACGGCGACGTCGGCCACTGGAACGTCACGACCGGCGCGCGGTTCTCGCCGCCCGAAGTGTCGGGCTGCGGCGCAGGCGGTTCGGGAGTGATCGGCGGATTCGTCGGCGTCGGGATCCCGGTGCCCGGAAAATTTATGAACTGACAACCGGCCAGGACCGCCAGCGCCAGTCCGATCGCCGTACCGAGCGTCCATGTCGGCCGATTCATGTAAGCAGGAGTTCTTCGCGTGGTACCCATGAGGTCACCTCGTGTGTCAGTGCGTCGCATGATTCTCTGCACCCATCCGCATCACGGAAGCCTGTTCGATCCGAAGTTGCTGCCGTAAATGACGTACACCTCGCCTGCATCGGTGCGGCGCTGGTTCGGCTGCGGGGGATAAATGAAGTCGGCCCGCGGCAGCCCCAGAGCAATATCGGCAAATCCGTCGCCGTCCACGTCACCGATGGCGCCCACGTTGTCGATCGGCGCTTCATCGGCCGTACCGCGAACATAGGGGCTGACAAAAATGACGCCGGGCAACTGCGCCGTTCCCACCGCCGACAGGTTGAAACTCTTGTTGGTCAGATGCGGCCCGCCGAAGACCAGATAGGCCACGCCGAGGCGATCTTCACCGTTGATGTTTCGCACTTCGCCCGGCGAAGCGATCAGGAAATCACCGTAGCCATCCTGGTTGAAGTCGCCGGCCGACGAAACCGCCGCGCCCGCGCGTGCACCGATGGTGGCGCCGTAGAAGCGTACGCCCACGAGTTGCGCCGTGCCGACCTGCTCGGGGAAGAACACGCGCTCGCCGGTGATCGGGCGATTGCCGAATACGACGCCTGCGTACCCCGCGTCGGGATTGCCCAGAATGTCGTCGTCGAAGTTCGGCGAGCCGAAAATGATGTCCTCGACGCCGTCGCCATTGACGTCGCCGGCCGTGTCATGCACTTCGCCGAAGCGGTCGCCGTTGTGTGTGCCGTGAATCTCGACACGTGGTAGATTCTCAGTCGACAGGTCGGCGTCGCCGAACCCGCCAGCCGGCGTAAACAGTACGTAGAGCACGCCGTTGTCGATCAGACCGCTGCGGTCAGCATCGGGCGCGCCCGCAAGCACGTCGGTCGTACCGTCCTGATTAAACTGGCCGCCAGGCCGCGCGTTTCCGAAGCGATCGCCACCGGCCGCACCGAAGATGCTCACGAATACCGGCGTCGCAACAAGGCCACGCACACAAGTGTCGGGACAGAAGTAATGCGGCAACGAACGCACACCGTCGTTTGCCTGGCTGTAGTAAGTTTGTGAAATGAAGTTGCCGCCGATCCAGACGTCAACCCGACCCTGTCCGAAGTTATGGCCAGGTACAGACACCAGTAGCTCATCGATCAGGTCATTGTCGAACGAGGGCAGGCGCGATACCGTCGCACCGTATTCGTTGTCCGACTGAATCGGTGGGGACAGGCCGCCACCGAACCACCCGCCCCGAAGGCGCAAACCAACCGGAACGCTCCCCCCGGCCTGTATGATGCCCTCATCATCGATCGCGAAATCCGGATCGAACTGGCCTGCCATTCCGGCGTCGAGGAACAACCGGAATACGAACCCGTCCCCATCGGCGGCGATGGTATGTCCTGCAGACGTATTCGCGGTGCCATCGTTTTCCTGATCGTTCGCGCCCGAGAGGATAATGACCATTCCCTGATCAATCGGACCCGACTCGGAACCGCCGCGGAATATCACCATGTCGTCATTTCGCGGCGCAACACAGGAACGATTTGGATATCCCTCACCATACAGGGCGTTTCCATCACATGGATCGTCATCGTGAAACTCATATGCGTCCGAAATGAACGGCAGGCCGAAAACAAAGTCATCCACGCCGTCGCCGGTCAAGTCCAGACGAGCGATCGACATTAATCCAGCCGAATTCGTATTGGGCAGATCGGGATCCTGCAACGCCGGCGGCGGCCGTGTGCTGCCGTGCGCCTGCGGCATGCCCATCGTAATGCCTCGGTAAAAGCTGCCAACGCTGTTGATCGAGATTGTGCCCCCGAACCGACCAACGTGTTGCGGCTGATAAGGCCCCAGGAAATTGTCGATTGCCGGATTGAACGGACCGGCAATGAACGGTGGTGGCAGCGAAAAGTCGATCCGGTTCCCACTCGAATCCTGCTGATCCGGTCGACCGTTGCCATTCGTGTCGGGCGGGAACGGCGTCTTGCGCCGTCCGCGAATCAGGTAAGCGCCGCCCGCTTGAAAACGATTGCGCGGGCTGGCGAACCGCCCGCCGATCATGAAATCGTTAATCGAATCATTATCCGTATCGCCCCCATCGAGAATCAAAGTGCCCAGCCGCTCATCCTGGCTGAATCCCTGAATCTGCGCGCCGGCCACCGTGCGGCCCACGTCGCGAAGATCGACGAAGCCGGCCGCCAGACCCGTCACGGTCAGCCGACCGGTCGCGTAAACGTGCACCGGCGTGTTCTCGCCGTCGTCGATCGTCGCGCGGAAGAAATAGGGCGCGCCATCCGGCCGCACGGGAATCTGCGAAAAGTCGATATCGAACATGTACAGCTTGTCGGCGGTCGGATCGGCCAGCGGATTGCCGCCCGGCGTCGACGGGAAGTTCCGCGGATTGGTGCGGATTTCGATGCTGTCGATATTGGCCGGCGGCTGGCCCGGCACATCGGGCGGAAGCACCGGGTCATCCGGCTTGCGCGGCGCCGACGGCAGGATGATGATGTTGGTGTTGGGGCCGAACGGATCGCCGGGGTTGTTTACGTCGTCATTCGTCGGGTTCAGGTCCTTGTCCAGCAGCAGCGTGATCTTGACCGGCGTGTCCTGGTCGCGGTAGCGATACCGCAGCGTCACCGTGTCGCCGCTCGACAGCCCCAGATTCGGCTCCGGCTCCAGAAAGATCAGCGCCGGCGGGTTGCTCAGGGGGTTGGTGCCGGTCGGAACGACCTGCACGGTTCCCAGTCCGGTCGCCGTGACCGCCGCGTTTACGCCGTCGTTGATCACGCCGAAAACGAAGTACGTCGAGGGCGTCACGCCCGTGGTATCCCACAGGATTTGACCCGTCCCGACGCCCGGCCCGACCATGATGTTGTCGCGCAGGACGATCTCATTCCCGTTGTTGGGCGTCTGGTCGCGATCCACGTAAATCCGGATCGTCGCGGCCGTCTCGCCGTCCTCACCCTCGTACCCGATCGTCACCGGCTGGCCTGCGTCAACCGTGATGTTGGTCGTCGGCGACGTGATCTGAATGCGCGGCGGCCGATCGCCGCCGGGAACCGGCTGAGGGATGGGAAACAACCCGTTACAGGCCGCCAGCACGGCCAGCATCGCGACACACAACCCCGCCGAAATCCCCCAGATTCGGTTGCACTTGATGACCCGCATGTAATTCATGGAATGCCTTTCATCGCGTCGAAGCGCTGGACCGGACGCACAGTTACCGTTGCTCGTCCGAATGAAATCCCCAACTGTAGGTTCCGGCGTGTCGCTTCACTTCGGTCGCCCGATCCGCATCGGGTGGGGTATGCAGTAGCGGTCGTCTCCTCCAAGCGGGGTGGGTGGCACGCTTTGCCGCCAACGGCAGGTTGCGGCGTGTCCGCCGCAATTTTTCAGGACGCGCACCAACTATCGTCGGCAGGTGGAGACGATGCCTGCCGCTCGATTATATCACCGCCCCGGTCCGATGCCAGTGCAAATCGGGCCGGCAAGCAAGCGATTCGGTGCGGTTTTTCGGCGCGCCTGCGTGACCCTCCGACCGTAGCCAGTCCGCCAGCAGGACGCATTCTCCCATGCTTCGACATGCTACCCGACGCGACTGAAGCCGTCAAGCGTTTTTTCCTACGATCTTCCCCACGCCCCAACTCCCCGTCCCCTTTTCAGCATTGCCGAGCAAGCCCGGGCCTGGCGTCTCGGGCGATTGGGG
This sequence comes from Planctomycetaceae bacterium, assembly GCA_011525745.1. Lineage (GTDB taxonomy): Bacteria > Planctomycetota > Phycisphaerae > UBA1845 > UTPLA1 > PLA4. The sequence continues at coordinate 34,526 of WYBU01000066.1, forward strand.
CGTCCCCCCGCCCTGCTCAGCCGTGATTGCGTTTCTTCCACCATTCCATTCAGTCCTCGCCCTGCCTTACAGCTTTCGCCCATCGGTTTTCGACTTTCGATCCTGCCCCAACGCAACGACGCTATTGTCCCATCCCGCTTCTGCGGTTCCCTGTTCCCTGTTCCGTTGTTTCACTTCCCGGCATCTCGACGTTTCGACTATCGACTTTCGACTTTCCCTTCGTCGCCTACAATGCCAACCGGAGGCCGGACCCATGACATCGCACCCGTCTCTGTCCGATCGCGTCAGCCGCGAACTGCTTCCCGCCGTTGCCACACCCGGACAGTACATCGGCCGCGAAATCAACCAGCTCGTTCGCGATGGCGACTGGCCGGCGGCCGACGTGCGCGTCGTAGTGGCCTTCCCCGACACATACACCATCGGCATGTCCCACCTGGGCTGCCAGATTCTCTACTGGTTGTGCAACCACACGCCCGGCGTCTGCGCCGAGCGCGTTTATTGCCCCTGGATCGACGCCGAGCGCCGCATGCGCGACCGCGGCATCCCGCTGTTCACCTGGGACACGCGCCAACCCGCCGCACAGGCCGACATCTTCGCCGTCTCGCTGCAATACGAGATGGGGTTCACCAACCTGCTGACGCTGCTCGATCTTGCGGACATCCCGCTCCGCGCCGCCGACCGCGACGACCGGCATCCGCTCGTCATCGCCGGCGGGCCGCAGGCCGACAACCCCGAACCAGTCGCCGACTTCCTCGATCTGGTCGTCATCGGCGACGGCGAGGAAAGCATGTCGGCCATCCTCGCGCTCTACAAAGAGTTGAAGTCCGCCGGCGTGCGCCGCCGCGACATGATTCCGATCATGGCCGAGCGCTTCCCCTGGGTTTACGCGCCCTCGCTGTACGACGTGACCTACAACGACGACGGCACGATCCGAAGCTGCCGGCCGACCAGCGACCGCCTGCCCGCCACGATTCATCGCTGCCAGACGCCCGACTTCGAGAACGCCCCGTTCCCGCTTCGCCCCCTGCTGCCCTACGTCGAAGTGGTCCACGACCGCATCGGCATCGAGATCATGCGCGGCTGCCCGCAGCGCTGCCGCTTCTGCCACGCCGGCTACACCAAGCGGCCGGTCGGCGTGCGCAGCGTCGAGCGCATCATGCGGATGCTCGAAGAGATGTACCGCGCCACGGGCCACCACGAGATCGGGCTTTTGAGCCTGTCGACGGCCGACTATCCGCATCTGCGCGAGCTGGCCGACCGGGTCAACGCGCGGTTCGGCCCGCGCGGCGTCAACATCTCGATGCCCTCGCTGCGGATCGACAAGATGCTCCAGAACATCCCATGGATGGCCAACCAGGTTCGCAAGAGCGGCCTGACGATCGCGGCCGAAGCCGCCCGCACCGAGATGCGCGAGGCCATCCGCAAGAAAGTCACCGACAACAACCTGTTCGACGCGATGCGCGAGATATACGCGGGTGGCTGGCGGCGCGTGAAGGTCTATTTCATGGTCGGCTTCCCCGGCGAAAGCGAAGACGACGTCGCCGGCATCTGGGACCTGTCGCTGCGCATGAGCGAGGCGCGGCGCGACATCGGCAAAGGCCCGGCCGACATCACCGCTTCGGTCAGCTTCCTGGTGCCCAAGCCCTACACGCCGTTCCAATGGGCGGCCCAGCCGCGGATTGAGTATTTTCAGAACGCCCGGCGGCTGCTGGCGCGGCTGTCGAAGGGCGGCGACTCGCGCGCGGCGCGGCAGCTTGCGAAACACGTGCGCGTCAAGACGCACGACCCGGCCCGCTCGATTCTGGAAGCGGTCTTCGCGCGCGGCGACCGGCGCCTGTCCGCGGCCATCGAGCGGGCGTGGCGGCTGGGAGCGCGATTCGACGGCTGGGACGAGACGTTTGATTTCTCGATCTGGACGCGGGCGCTCGCCGAAACCGGCATCGACGCCGACTGGTACGCACACCGCGAGCGCGGCTACGACGAGGTGCTGCCCTGGGACCACATCCACGGCGGCCCCGACCGCGATTACCTGGAGCACCAGTACGACGACGTCTACGTGAAACTCAACCGCCCCGCTCCCGCCGCCGGGACGATCCCGCTGCCGCTGGCAGTGTGAACCCCCTGTCGCACAGCCGCCCTCGGATTGCGAAGACAGAACGCTTGCTTACGTGCGCGTCTCGTCGCGCGTGGCACGGGATTGCAGCCCCTGTACCGTCAACGCCTTCGCCGCGTTGCCCGACGCTCCCTCACGGTCGCGGTTCGAATCGAGCCGTGTGGCGCGGGCGACAGCCCGTGGCACGCGGATACTGCAACAGTTTGCGGCGGCGGCGCTTCATTCGCAGTAGAGGGCGGCTTTGCCACATGGCCCACGCGCGTCACCGAGTCGCCCCGCTCTCCAGCCCCAGCGACGGACGCGGAACCGCGACGCGCAGCGTGCGCCGGAACCACTTGCCGTTGGCGATGCGCACGCGTGCGACGACGGTATATGTGCCGTCCTCGGCGTACTCATGTACCTGCGACAGTCCGGCGGCCTCGGCGCCATCGCCAAAACTCCACCGCGCATCGGTCGCCTCCGGCGCCGCGCGGATCGAAAAACTCACGGCCCGCGGATTGCGATAATCGGACGGCGCCGCACTGACGCGAATCCACGGCCGCGTGTCAGCCAGTTCCTTGAAATAATCCCACGCCAGCGACGGCGGCAGACGGCGGTGATAGCCGGTCACCTGGTACTCATCGACGTACATGCCGTGATCGCGCAGCCATGCGATGGCCGCCTCGGACTGTTCGCGGATGAGATCCGACAGCCCGTAATACACGTACACCTGCTGCCACGGATCGAGGTTTGCCGACGCGTCGTTCATGTAGCGGGCGTCGAAGTTGCCCTGGCGGATGCCCAGGGCGCGGAAAATATCCGGATGGCGCAAACCCGTGTGCAGCACGGCGTACGCCCCGGCCGACCAGCCGTGCAGGAAAATGCGCTCCGGCGCGACGTTGTAGGCGGCCTGCACCGCGGCGACGACGCCGAGAATGGTGCGCTCGTCCTGTCGCTGGCGGCGAAGCTGCTCATCGGGATCGGGCGGAAAGTCGCCGCGCGTACCGACGAGGCGCGGCGCGGCGATGATGATGCCGCGCTGCTCGGCGAAGCCGGCCCACTCTTTCATTTCGAGCCAGGCCGAGTCGTATGGATTCGTGCCGTGACACAGCACGATCAGCGGCCACGGCCGCTCGGGCGAATAGCGCGACGGTACATAAAGATAGTACTTCGCCTGCGTGTCGCGGACGGTGAACTCCTGCACCGGCGCAGCGGTCGGCAGCGGCTGCGTCGACGGGCAGCCGGCCAGCAGCGGCAGCATCAACGTGCAAATCAGGGCCCGCCGCGCAAGCCGCGCAATCGGCGCCGACACGACGGCCAAGCCCCGCGGACGAATCCGGGCCGCAAGCGCCAGCGCTGCGGTTTTCCGTGTGATCAGTGGGATACTCTCTTGTGTTCGTGGCATCAGTCCAGGCAACTCGTGATGCGGCGCGATGCACTCTCCGTGATGGCCCATCCCGTCACTCCCGCCAAGGCGCGAATTCAGCGGCTCGCGTCATCGCGGCGATCGTCCGACTCCGGAACCGGAGCACCGCCTGCGCGGGGGAAACAGCGTTTGGCCCTCAGCGCGGTGTCGTCTGCCGCCAGTCGACCCCGGCGATTGCGCTTTGGGCTTCTGATTAACTACAGCACCCGCGCGCGGTCGCGCACGTCACCGCGCCGTTGCTCACGCGAGCGGCCGGCCGATCATGTCCGGCGGCACGGGCTGGCCCATCATCTTCAGCACCGTGGGCGCCACGTCGTAAAGCGTCGGCGTGTCGACACGTCCGCGCGGCGGCAGGGACGGATGCGCCAGGATGTACATACCCTGCTGCGCATGGTTGGCGTCGTCCGGTCCGGTGTCGTTCTCGAACGTGTAGATGCTCGGATTACCCACCATGCCCACGCTGCGCCAGTGCAGATCGCCGAAGATCACGACCAGATCGGGCGGCACGCGGTTCGACTTCTGGTACAACGCCTCGGGCTTGTATGCGCGCGTGCCGATGGGCCGGCCCTTGTGATCGGGCAGGGCTTCGAGCCGGGCGATCAGATCGTCGCGCACCTTGTCAAACTCGTTCGGCGGAATGATCCCGTTCGGCTCGCGTCCCTTGACGTTCAAAAAGCAGCGGCCGTAGTACCCGCCGTCGCCCCAGGCGCGCGTGGCGGTCCAGTCGATCAGATCCTTCTTGATGATCTCGTCCCACTTTGTCGGCTTCGTCACCGGTTGCTTCAGCTTGAGGAAGCCCTCGCGTATCAGCCAGTCGTTGAAGCAGATACCGCCGTCCATCCGCTTGGCGCCGTGATCCGAAACGACCATGACGGCCGTCGACTTTCGATCGATCAGCCCCAGCAGCTCGCCCACGAGTTTGTCGATGTGAACGTAATAGTCGTGAATCGCGTCGGCGAACGGGCTGTTCGGCTCGTAGCGGTGATGATCCTTGTCCATGTACTGCCAGAAGCCGTGATGGATGCGATCGGTGCCCATCTCGACCATCCAGAACAGGTCCCACGGCTCGCTCGTGATGAGGTGCTTCACCAGCGCAAAGCGCTTGTTGGTCATGTCGTAGATTTGATCGAGCAGCCACTGCTTGTTGTCGGTGCGAAAGCCCTTGACGTCGACCATGTACTCGCCGACCAACTCGGCGATCTGTTGCTTCAGCTCCGGCGGATGCGTGTATTCGTCGTTGATCGAGGGGGTCAAAAAGCACGTGACCATCTTGCCGTTGACCGGCCGCGTGATCGGAAACGTGCCGGGCACGCCGACGACGATGCAGCGCTTGCCGCGATCGGAGAGCATCTCCCACAGGCGCGGTTCCTTGACGGCCGTTGAGAATGCGATCGACAAACCGTCGTACGTGTGGTCCTTGCGATTGCGAAAGCCGTAGATGCCCAGCGTGCCGGGATCCTTGCTCGAAGCCATGCACGACCAGGCCGGAACCGTGATCGGCGGGATGCAGCTCGTCAGATGGCCGAACGTGCCTTCCTGACACAGGCGCGTGAGGTTGGGCAGATCCGCCTTCCAGCGGCCGAAGACGAGCGACGGCTCGAAACAATCCAGACCGATAATGGCGACGCGTTGAATCGAACTCACAGGGCAGCCCTCCCGCGCGCGGACGATGCCGCCGACAGAGCCGGCTTCCCATGCCGGCCTCCGCGGGCACATCGAACGAGTTCATGCTACGGGAGGCCGGCGGCAGTGTCGAGCGGTTCAGGTGCTGCGCAGCCACGCGACAAAACGCTCCAGCCCGACTTCGATGGGCGTCCGCGGCTCGTAACCCAGCTCGGCGCAGGCCCGCGAGACGTCGGCAAACGTGCGCAGCACGTCGCCCGGCTGCATCGGCTGGCGGTCGATGATCGCCTTCTTGCCCAGCGCCGTTTCCAACGCCGCGATCAGATCGCTCAGCGAAATCGGCCGCGACTCACCCAGGTTGTAAATGCGATAGCCGGCGCAGCGATCCAGCGCCCGCAGCACGCCGTCGACGATGTCGTCGATGTACGTGTAGTCGCGGCTCGTGCTGCCGTCGCCGAAAACCGGAATCGGCCGGCCGGCCTCGATCAGGCGGGCGAACTTGTGAATCGCCAGGTCCGGACGCTGCCGCGGGCCGTATACGGTGAAGAAGCGCAGACAGGTGATCGGCAGTTGATACAGGTGGTAATACGTGTGACACAGCAGCTCGCCGGCCTTTTTCGTCGCCGCGTATGGCGAAATCGGATGGTCGACGTTGTCGGCCTCGCTGAAGGGCACCTTCTCGTTGTTGCCATAGACGCTGCTGCTGCCGGCGAAGAGGAACCGCTTCACCGCGTGTTTGCGCGCGGCTTCGAGCAGTACGGCCGTGCCGCGCACGTTGACGTCCTGGTACAGCAGCGGCTTCTCAATCGAAGGTCGCACGCCGGCCCGGGCGGCCAGGTGAATGACCGCCGCCGGGCGATGGTCGTTGTGCAGGCGGTCGATCAGCTCGGCGTCCCGAATGTCGCCCTCGATCAGGACAAAGCCGAGCCGCGCCAGGCAGGCGGCGACGTTGCGCCGCTTGACGCTCGGCTCGTAGAACTCGTCGAAGTTGTCCAGCGCGATTACCGGCGTACCGCGCGCCAACAACGCCTCGCACACGTGCGAACCGATGAACCCCGCGCCGCCGGTAACGAGAACGCCATCCATGCACGGACCTCATGAAATTCCATGTAGCAGAGCCGCCCCCGCTGTGAATGGGGCACAGCCGCCCCCGGCCGTGAATAGGGCACAGCCGCCCCCGGCTGTGTCCGGGTGGTACGGGCGTCCCGCCCGTCCCCGCGTGGCGCGGGCTTGCAGCCCGTGTACCCTCAACGCCATCGCCGCGTTCCCCGACGCTCCCTCACGGTCGCGGTTCGGGTCAGACCGCGTGGAACGGGCCAGCTACCCCACGCGATTCCCAATCTGATCTGAGCCGCAAGCGGCTGAGGCAGGCGTTTCAACCGGCGCGGTCTGCGCGACGAACGTTCGCGCCGTCTGCATCGCCGACTCTGCGTCCGAGCGCGATGGCTCATAGCGGGCGAATTTCACCAGGTCGCACGCCTGAAGGAACGGCGCCAGCAACGCACGATGTTCATCCCGCAGCGATGGATCGCGACCGGCCTCGAGCAGGAACTCCTCGGTCGTTCGCTCCGGCGCCATCAGCCCGAACCGCCGCTCGATGTATTGCCGCACGATCCCACTGAGGCGGTAATAGTACTCATGATACGCCCCGCGGCCCGGCAGGTCTTCCGCCGCCAGCCGGTCCAACTCGCCCAGCGCCCACACGTGCGGCGGAGGCGGCGGCGGCGTGTCGGCTGCGCGTGCCCGCCGTCGGGCGCGCAATGCCACAAACGCCCCGGCCAGCACCACGATGGCCGCCAAGGCCCACAGCGCCCAGGCCCACGCGCGCTCCAGCGGAACGTCCACAGCGCCCTTGATGTCGCGAAAGTGAGTCGGATCGGCGTCGTCGCCGACAACCGAAGCGACCCGAATCACCAGCGGGCCGGCGGACAGCTCTTGCTCTTCCCGCGGCTCGACCGCCTGCGTGGCGGACGCCGGTTCATCCGGCGCTGCGCCCGCGCCCGCCGGGCGGCGGTCGGGTCGCTGATCGACGAACAGGCAGCCAATCGCCGGGATTTCGTGCTCGCCGGGTTCCAGCGATTCGAGCCGCATGCGCCGTTCCCAGCGGCGCTGGCCCTGATCGGGCACCGACGGCGTGTCGCGCACGTCGCGGACGGCAAACGCGCCGAGCGTCTCGGGCGGCGGCGGCCAACGCACGTCGATGCCATCGGGGGCGGTCACGCCGGCGGCGACTTCAAGCGGTTCGGCGACTTCGATGCGGTCGCGGGCGGCGCGGACCATCAGCGTGACGGGGCCGCGCCGGGCGACGATTTCGACCGGCCGCGGCTGCGTTGCGGGCGAGGCGTCGCGCGCGGACCGGTCGCAACCGGCCATGCACGCCGTCATCGTTGCCAACACGCACAGGTGCGGCGCGACGCGAAAACGGATCAGCCAGCGAATCATCGACTCACTCGTCTCCTCTTGCCATGCAGTGTAGCTCGTAGCGTCCGCCGTGCGGACCGCTCTGCTGATCCGAGCCGCAAGCGCCAGCGCCGCGGTTTGCACGCACATCCGTGATCGACCCCAGCGCTTGCGCTTGGGGCTCGGATGAACTCGTAGCGTCCGCCGTGCGGACCGCTCTGCTGATCCGAGCTGCAAGCGCCAGCGCCGCGGTTTGCACGCACATCCGTGATTGACCCCAGCGATTGCGCTCGAAGCTCGGATGAACCGCCTGCCGATGGTTCACATCCGCCGCCCGCGCGCGCGGAAGAACCGCGTCAGCGGCTCGACGAACGACTCGCCCGTGCGCGCGATGATGCGATCCATGTTCATGCGGCGGAACAGCCGGTCGCGGCTCTCGTGGGCGGCGCGTACACGGGCGACGAATTCGGCGCGGACGCGGCGGCTGGAGGTGTCGACGATCGTCCGCTCGCCGGTCTCGGCGTCGCACAGTTCCAGCAGCCCGACGTCGGGCAGCTCCTGCTCGCGCGGATCGGTAATCAGAATCGGAATCACGTCGTGCCGCCGCCGCGCGATGCGCAGCGGCCGTTCGTAACCGGCGTCGAGAAAATCGCTGACGACAAACACGACGCTGCGCCGCCGCGCCACGCGGTTGAGATGCTCCAGCGCCGTGGCCAGGCGAGTGCGCGTGCCCTCGGGCCGGTGGAACAGCAACTCGCGAACGACGCGCAGCACGTGCCGCGGCCCCTTGCGGGCGGCGACGGACTTCTCGACGCGGTCGGTGAAGAGAATCAACCCGACCTTGTCGTTGTTGCGGATGGCCGAGAACGCCAGCGTGGCGCAGATTTCGGCGGTCAGATCGCGCTTGAGCTGGTTCTGCGTGCCGAAGGCGTGCGAGCGGCTGAGGTCGACCAGCAGCAGCACGGTCAACTCGCGCTCCTCGCGGAACTTCTTGACGAACGGCTCGCCGTAGCGGGCGCTGACGTTCCAGTCGATCGTGCGCACCTCGTCGCCGATCTGGTACGGCCGCACCTCTTCGAACTCCATGCCGCGCCCCTTGAACGCGGAGTGATACTGCCCCGCCAGCACGTCGCTCACCAGGTGTGACGTCCGTATCTGTATCCGTCGTATTCGTTTCAGCAGGTCGGTCGGAATCATGAAACGTCGAAAAGTCGAAAAGTCAAAAAGTCGAAAGAGGAACACTGCCGATTGGAGATCGTCCTGATCACACGACTATCGATCTGAGGGCGCTATTCATTCTTGCGGGCGATGTACTCCTGCGTTGTCCTCACGATGGCCCCGAGAATGCGCGTCAACTCACTCGCTTCGTCGATCAGGGTACTTGTGCAGTCGCTCGACGCCAATCCAGTCTCGCAGCAAAGCTGAAGCCAGTATTGAGTTTCTGACGCCTCCTTTCGAGCGATGCTGCATTCGTGTGCAAAGTCCGCATCCGTCATAGAATGATCGGCCTCGAAAATGTTGGCACCGACAGCCGTCCCGCTCCGTAGCACTTGCTTCCCGATCGTCCAGCCCTTCGTTCCATGAGGAAATCCATCGACCAGCTTTACGATCGCAACTGCAAATTGAAACGATCGCTCCCGCAAGTCTCCCTTAATCCTGCCCATGCCGCACCCCATGTATCTGACAACAGGCAATTGACGCCCACGAGCCACACATCAGGGGCACTTCGGAATCCCGTTCCACGATGCCCACACAATCGTCCCTGAGTCTCCCCCAGCAACCACGCCCCCTGCCTCAATCCTTCGACGTCTCAGTTTTCCGATGTTCCGACTTTTCGACTTTTTGACGTTTTCTTAGGGTACAGGAACGTGATCGAGTATCGCGCGCACGATGTCGTCGCTCGTCTTCTCTTCCGCCTCTGCCTCGTACGAGATGATCACGCGGTGACGCAGCACTTCGGGGGCGATGTCCTTGACGTCCTGCGGCACGACGTAGCCGCGGCCGGCCAGAAACGCGCACGCCTTCGCGCCCAGCGTCAGATAGATCGTGGCGCGCGGCGAGACGCCGTATTGAATCAGCCCCTCCACCGGTACGCGGTACGCCTTCGGATCGCGCGTGGCCGTGACGAGGTCCACGACGTAATCCTTGATCTTGTCATCCATGTAGATCTCGTCGACGACCTTGCGCGCCGCGAGGATGTCGGCCGGGTTCATGACGGGCGAGAGTTTTCCCGGCGGCGTGGTGTGCGACATGCGGTCGAGAATCTCGCGCTCCTGCGCCTTCGTCGGATAGGTCACGGTCAGCTTGAGCATGAAGCGGTCGACCTGCGCCTCGGGCAGCGGATAGGTGCCTTCCTGTTCGATCGGATTCTGCGTCGCCATTACCAGGAACGGCTCCTCGAGCCGGAACGTCTCCTCGCCGATCGTCACCTGCCGTTCCTGCATCGCTTCCAGCAGCGCGCTTTGAACCTTCGCCGGCGCGCGGTTGATCTCGTCGGCCAGAATCAGGTGCGAGAAGATCGGACCTTTTTTGACGATGAACTGGCCGTCGACCGGACGATACACCAGCGTGCCGATGAGGTCCGCCGGCAGCAGATCGGGCGTGAACTGAATGCGCTGAAAGCCCGTGTTGATGCCCGCCGCCAAGCAAGAGACCGCCGTCGTTTTGGCCAGCCCCGGCACACCCTCGATGAGCATGTGGCCGTTGGCGAGCAGCCCGACCATCATCTTGTGCAGCAGGTTCTCCTGCCCCACGATGATGCGCTGCATCTCCGTTCGCAGGCGGCGAAAGGGTTCGCTGACGGCGTGGACCTGTTCCGAAATGTGCTTGATGTCAAAGTGCATGGGGTTCTCATTCGTACGTGGGGCGCGACGCTTCCGTCATCGGCCCGCGGCGCTTTGCCCCGGGCCGGAAGCCATGATAGCGCGGCGGGCGCAACGCTCAAGCACCAGCCGCAACGTCGAAGTTCGGCGGAGTTTTTTGACGATGAGGCAAGCCGCGCCGGGACGCCCGGTGCGAAATGACAAGATGCCGCGGCACTCACGGCGCCTCGGCGTTGATGCCGTATTGCTCGACCAGCTCGCGAAGCTGCTGCAACGCGCGATGGCAGATCATGTGGATCGAGCCGACGGAACGCCCCAGCGATTCCGCCACGTCCGCCACGGCCATGCCTTGAAGGAAGCGCATCTGAAGCACCTGGCGATAGTGCTCCGGCAGCGATGCCAGACAGGCCGTGACCACGCCGAGCGCTTCTTCGCGCCGTACGACCTGGCTGGCGGTGACGCTCGTGGCCTTGAGTCGGCTGAGTAGATCGATGTAAGTCGTCGCTCCGGAGACCTGGGCGGCGCTGTGGATTTCGCGGCGCACGTCGCGGCGATCGGCATGTACGGCCCGGTGCTCGTCGATCAACTTGCGGTCGAGGATCGTGAACAGCCAGCGCAGAAACGAATTCGGCCCGCGATAGCGAAACGAGGGCAGCGCGCGGAACGCCTCGAAATAGACCTGCTGAAGAATGTCTTCCGGCTCCAGCCGGCCGCGCAGCGTCGCATCCATCTGGCGCACCAATCGCGCCCGCAGCCGGGGGTGATAGAGGATCAGCAGGCGGCGAATGGAATCCTCGTCGCCGGCCATCGCGCCCTGAATCAGCGGTTCGGTCCGATCGGCGCGATCGTCGAACGAAGCCGGTTCGGTCATGGCGGGAGCCTCGCCCCCTACAGGCTCAACGCCAACCGGTTCGTCGCCCGGAAGTTCCGCCTGCGGTCCCGTCATGCGTGGCCCTGCCCGCCTGTGTGGCCTTCGTCAACCGTCTTGTCCCACAACGACTTATGATACCCGCGACAAGGACTGCCGGCCTGTGTAAAAGGACACAGGAATTCTAATCGCGCAAGGCCCAATATCCCTTAGACTGGATATAGGAGTCGGCACGGCGGTCGTTACGTCCTTATTCATTCTACACGCGGCGTTTAGCGCGGCAAACGAACCGCCGGCGCGAACCGCCGTCAATAGAATCGGCGCATGTTGGCTCGGCGTGCGGCGCGGGATCGTTTGAATGAGTTCAGGACCCTATAAAACACCCGATGAGACCGGCTCGCTCGCTGCTTCCCCGCGCGAAATCCGCGTCGGTGAACTGCTGAACGAGTTCTTCGACCTGCGCGCAGCCGGTAACCCCATCACGCCGGACGATTTTCTTTCGCGGCACCCGGAGTATTCCCTGGAACTGAGCCAGCATTTCGCGGGACTGGGGTTGATGAAGCAACTGGCCGCCGGTTCATCCGGCGACGGGACCGTCGCATCGCCGCGCGGCGCCGCCCTGACGGGGCCGCGGCCCGGGACGGATCATCAGCGCGTAAGCCTCCCCGACATAGAAGGTTACATCGTCCTGCGTGAAATCGGTCGCGGCGGCATGGGGCTGGTTTGCAAGGCCGTACAGCGCAGCACGCAGCGCGTCGTGGCCATCAAGCTGCTGCTCGAAGGTCCATTTGCGTCCGAAACGGTGCGCCGGCGGTTCGAGCGTGAGATTGCACTGGCAGCTCAACTCAAGCACGCCAACATCGTCCCGATCTATGACAGCGGACAGGTCGGCGGGCGCATGTACTACGCAATGGAGTATGTCCACGGCATCAACCTGGCCGACTTCATGAGGCAGGAGAATCCACCGCTCGACGCGCGATTGCGGCTGTTCGCCAGGGTGTGTCACGCCATCAGCCACGCGCATCAGCGCGGCGTGATTCACCGAGACCTGAAGCCGTCCAACATTCTAGTCGACGGCGACGGCGAGCCGCGCGTGCACGATTTCGGACTGGCCAAAGCCGGCAGTGTGCCCGACATGATGTTGTCGGTGACCGATCATCTGGTCGGCACGCCGGCCTACATGTCTCCCGAGCAGGTGGCCGGAGATCCTTCGGGCATCGACATCCGGACCGACATCTACTCGTTGGGCGTGATCCTGTACGAACTGCTGACCGGCCAGCCGCCTTATGACGTCAAGGGCAGCCTGTCGGCGGTGTTGAACAACATTCAGCACGCGGAGCCGACGCCGCCGAGCAAGGTGAGCCGGGCGGTCGACGACGAGATGGAAACGATCGTGCTGAAAGCACTCGAGAAGCGCAAGGAGGATCGCTATCAGTCGGTCGCAGAGCTGGCGGCGGACATCGAGCGTTACCTGGCGGGCGATCCGATTCAGGCCAAAAAAGCCTCGCCGATTTATTTGCTGCGCAAGGTGATCATGCGGCACCGGATCGCGGCGGTGATCGCGTCGCTGATCGTGTTGCTGATCGCGTTGTCCGTGTCGATGGGACATTTGCAGAAAGAGAAGAAGGAGCTTCGCGCCGAGTTGGATCGCAAACAGGAATACACGCGGCAGCTCGAGGAAGATCAGCGGCAGTTCCGCCAGATGATGGAGGGGCTGGCGAAATCGCTGGAGACGAATATCGACCCGCGCAACGCCGCGGCCCTGGCGCCGCTGGCGCAGGAACTGGCCAAGCGCTCGCCGATACTGGCGCCGTTCGCGCAGCTCAGCGGCCTGGCGACGTCGCAGCCGACGACGGCTTCGGCGCCGACCTCGCAGGATTCGGATGTCGATGCGTCAAGCTCATCGGCGGAGCCGAGCGCCGGCGGCTGACGACTCACGGCGCGCGCCCGCGCGGCACGGTCAAGCGGCCCGCAAATGACCGCCGCACGCTCGCCGACCGCGCAACTCGGGCCGCTTGGCCGTGTGCAACCAACCGCACAGCGCGCTGCACCACCTGATCCGAGCGTCCAGCGCAACCGCCGACGTCATTTCGCGCACCGGGCACAACCCCGGCGCTCGCGTGCGAGAACGTCATCAAGAGGCCTGAACCGAACCGCTACCGTGAGGGAGCGGCGAGTTGTCATCGCACAGAGCGAAATGCTCGACCGTGGACGCTCGCCTTGAATCGACCTTGTCATGCACGCTTCGAGGCTCGGAAAAAACTCAACCCCGGCGCGACTCACCCCGCTACAACACCCCTTAGCGTAGTACGATACTGCCCATGACGCCGCGCACTTTCGAGCGCCGTGTGCTCGAGGCCGTCCGAGCCAACCGCCTGTGGTCGCCGGGCGCGACCGTGATGCTCGGCGTGTCGGGTGGCGCCGATTCGATGGCGCTGCTGCACTGCGTACACAATCTGGCGGCGCGGCGCGACACGCGCTGGCGGCCGCACGTGGCGCATCTCAACCACGGCCTGCGCGGACCGGCCGGCGATGCCGATGCGGAATTCGTCGGACGCGCCGCGACACATCGCCGGCTGCCGTTCGTCACCGAGCGCGTCGACGTGCGCGAATTCGCGGCGGCGCACGATCTGACGATCGAAGAAGCCGCGCGTGCCTGCCGGTACGCCTTTCTCGCACGCGCCGCCGCTTCCGCCGACGCAGCGGTCGTGGCGGTGGCGCATCACGCCGACGATCAGGCCGAGACGATTCTGCATCACATCCTGCGCGGCAGCGGACTTCGCGGGCTGGCGGGCATGCCCGCGATTCGACCGCTGGACGCAACGGGAACGCTGCGTTTGGCAAGACCGCTGCTGTACTTTCGCCGCGTCATGCTGGGGGACTACCTTCGCGCCGTCGATGTCGCATGGTGCGCCGATGCGGCCAACATCGACGAGGCGCACACGCGCAATCGCATTCGCCATCGCCTTTTGCCGATGATCGAACAGCAGATCAATCCTCGCGTCGTCGATGCGCTGTTGCGCATGGGCGAGCAGGCCCGGGCGTCGAGCGAACTGATTGAGTCGATGGCCGCTTCGCTGCTGACCGGGCCGCGCGTGCGATGCCGAGATGACGTCGATGGCGCACGGCTGCTGCTGGTTCCCGCAACCGATCTGGCGGCGTCGCCGCGCATCGTGCAGGGCCAGGCCGTGCGTCAGGCGCTGCGGAAACTGGGCGTCGGGCTGGGCGAGATCGGCTACGAGCGCATCGCCGCCGTGCTGACGATGCTGGCCGCCGGCCGCGGCGGCCGCCGCATTCAGTTGCCCGGCGGCGCATGGGTCACGCGGCGCGGGAAAAACGTGGTATTTGGCGCACGCGCCGCCCTCGACCGGGATTTCGAGTAGTTGCCGGTTGTCCGTCGTACGTTGTCAGTGAGTGCTTGGCGCCTTGAGTCGCTTCGGTGTATCCGATGATGAGTGAGCGGTCGAACCAACCATCCGGCGCCACAACAACCGCATGGAATCGCGCGCTCATTGTGATGTTTTCTGTCGCCCTCGCGGCCCGCGTGGGAATGCTGCTGTTCACGTTCGCGCAGCCGCAGCGGTTCGACTACCCCGATTCGCAGCGTTACGCCCTCGTCGCCCGCAACATCGCGGCCGGGCTGGGGCCGATCGAGTCGCCCACGAATCGCACCGGCACCGATCCGCTCTATCCGCTGCTGATGTCTCCGGCGTTCGCGCTTCTCACCGACGACACGTCGGTCGCGTTCGTATGGACGCGCCTGCTCAACATCGGCTTCGGCATGCTCGGTCTGGCCGCGCTGCTCGGCCTGGCGCGGCGAGTGGCCGGCGACGCCGCGGCGCTGGCGGCGGGGGCCATTTACTCCATCGATCCCATCTTGCTGTTCTTCCACGGACTCGTCTTGACCGAAATCCCATTCATCGGGCTGTTGTGGCCGGCCATGTATTTTCTGTGGCGCGCCCGTGAAACAGGCCGCCTGCGATTCGCCGCGGCCGCCGGCGCGCTGCTGGGACTCGGCGCCCTGACGCGCAGCAGCGCACTTCCGCTCGCGGTGGTTCTGCCCGCCGTCATCGCGTTGTTTCGCACAGGCCGAGAAGTCGCCGGAGACGCCAGCCGAGCCGCGCGTTGGCTGCCGACGCTGATCGCATGGATGGCGCTGCTCGCCGTTCTGTCGCCTGCAATCGTACGAAATCACCGCCTGTTGGGGACTTTCGTTCCCGTGCGAACCGGCGGCGGCGCGACGCTGCTCGAATCGCTCGGACCGTGGGCCGACGGCGGTCCGGGCATGGAGAAAGTCACCTGGCCGCGCGTCCCCCCCGACGCCGACGAAGCGCAGCGCGACCGAATCTACCGCGACGCCGCGCTGACCTGGGCCGCCGAGCATCCGCGCGGCGCAGTGCGGCTGGCCTGGGCCAAGCTGCGCCGCACCTGGTCGTTGACGCTCAACGCGCCGGGCTACACCAGCCGGCTCTATGATGTCATCGGCTGGACCACGGTTGCGCCGGTCTTTGTCGCGGCAGCCGCCGGCGCGTGGCGGCTGCGGCGGCGAGCGGGGGTTGCCCTGTTTGTGCTGATGCCGGCGCTGCTCATCGCGCTGATGCACCTGTTGTTCGTCGGCTCGGTGCGGTACCGCGTGCCCGCCATGCCGGGACTGTTCATCCTGGCCGGCGTCGGCGTCGCTCCGTGGATCGAGAGGCTGCTCTTGAGCAAACCGCGCACAAAGGACGCGCATTCGTGACGATCGATCGCTTTCGCGAACGCGTCGAGCCGCGCATTTCGGTCCGTCGCCGACGGGCCGGCTGGCTGCTGCTGGCGCTGGCGCTGCTGCCCTACGGCCTGTACCGGCACTTCACCGATTCCGAATACATCCGGCTGGCGGCCGTCGACCTGCTGGAAAAAACAACCGGCGGGCGCGTCGAAATCGAGGCGGCCCGCTTTTCGCTGTTCTCCGGCATTCGTCTCGAAAACGTCAGCGTCTTCGCGCCGCCCGATCCGGAATTCGTCGTGGTCGGCCATGAGGGCCGCCCCGGACCGGAACTGCCGCCCATCCTCACCTGCGGCGGCGTGTTGCTGCTGCATGAACCGTGGGCGCTGCTGTTCGGCAAGCTGCGCGTGCGCGAGATCGTCGCGGCTCAGCCGGCCGTCACGCTCGTGTATCACGCCGAGAGCAACCGCTACAACTGGAACCTGCTGTTCAAGGGAATTCGTCCGGTCGCGCCGCGCGGCGCCGCCTCGGCCCGGCGGCCGCCGATTCGCCTGCGCGGCGCACAGGTGACGCTGGTTCGCATCGAGGGTCGCGAGGCCGAATTCGCCAAGCCCTATCGGCTGGACGTGGATGCCTGGCCAGATCCGCGATCAAACACGGCGTACGCGATCGACTCGCGGCTGTACGGCGACGTCCCGCAGCGCACCCGCGGCGTGTTCGATCCGTTCGATCGCCGCGTCGTCGACACGCCGTTCGTTTCGTACGCCTCGATCCGCCAACTACTGCCGATTCCTTACCGCGACTTCCTCGACCGCTTCGCGCTGACCGGGCAGTTCCGCGCGCGGCGCATCGACTACGGACCGCAGTCTACGCAGCCGCAGCGCATCGTCGTCGAGTTTGCCGACGCGGCATTTTCGCCAAAGCTGCCGTGGCCGGTCGAAACGTCGCCGCGGCGAACCGACCGCTCAAAAACCGAGGCCTACACCCCGCTGCAATTCGAGCATCTCAGCGGCCGCGTGTCGCTATCGGGCGTCGTGGCCGAAGTCGAACTCATGGGAACGCTCAACGGCGCCGCCTGCAATCTGACCGGCCGCGTCAGCCGCATCGACCTGCCGGCGGGCGAAACGGGGCAGGACCTGAAACTCACCTGCCGCGGACTCGTGCTGCCCGAAGGTGACTTGCGCCGCGCGGTCGTCGAAGACGAATCGCTGCCGCGGAATCTGCGCAACTTCTTCGTCGATTTCGAGCCGCACGGAAAGATCGACCTGGCCGCGCATCTGCGGCGCGAACCCGGCCGCGACATCGCGCCGCGCATCGACGCCATCCTGACCGCCGACGGCGCCGAGGCGTGGTACAAGGAGTTCCGCTATCGCCTGACCGATCTGAAGGGCGTCGTGCGCATCGGCGACGACGGCACGCGTATTGAAAACGTCATCGGCCGCCACGGCGATACCGTCGTTCGCATCAACGGCTGGTTGAAGGACCCGCACTGGTGGACTGATCTTGACCTGAATTTCGAGTCCGACGCGGTCACGCTTGACGACGATCTGTACCACGCTCTGCCCGTCCGCTACGCCGAGGTATGGAGCGCCTGGCGGCCGTCGGGCGTCACCGCCGCCAAGGTGCGCCTCCGCCGCGAGGGCGGCCGACCGCCCGGCAAGCCGGGGCACTGGAACACGACCGTCGATCTGAATTTTCGCGACGTCGACCTGGCGCACCATTCGTTTCCGTATCGCTTCCGCGGCGTCAGGGGCGGCGTGCGGATCACGCATGAACGATGCGTGCTCAGCGGGCTGAGCGGTCGGCACGACGGCGGCCCGATCGTCGCAGACGGAGAATTCGAGTTCACAGGTCCGAAATCCGGTGCGATGGATATCCGGCTGCGGGCGGAAGACCTGCCGCTCAACGCAACGCTGTGGGACGCGCTGCCGCCGGCGCCGCGGCAGCGCGTGCTCGATCTGCAACTGGCCGGCGCCGCGCACGTGCAGGGCCGCATCTACCGCGAGCCGGGCGGCGACAACGTGCGATACGACCTGTCGGCCGCGCTGAACGACGCGCACGTCTGTTCGCGGCAGGCGCCCTATCCGCTGAGCGACGTGCAGGGCGACGTGCGCCTGACGCGCGACGCCGTCCGGCTCGAAAACGTCCGCGGGCGGCGAGGCGACGCGACCGTGCGGCTCGACGGCGAAATCCGTTACGCCGGCGACGACTACGACGCACATTTGACCGTCGCCGGCCGGGCTGTTCCGCTCGACGACACGCTGCGCGAAGCGCTGCCGCCCGATTTTCGCGCGGCCTGGGCGCGCGTCGAGCCGGGCGGCACGGCGGACGTGTCGGCCAAAGTCAGCGAGACGCACCGTAACGGCCGGACGGTCCGCGGTTATCACGGCGAATTATCGACATCGAATGGCCAAATGCGCTACATCGGCTTTCCCTGGCCGCTCGAAGGCGTGCAGGCGCGCGTCCGGTTCGATGATCGCCGCATCGACATTCTCGAACTACGCGGCCGGCCGATCCGCTCCCCGACGGGCGATGCGGCCGAAACACGGCCGGCGGTTTCACCGGCGACGGCCAATCGCGACACTGCAACCGATTGCGAAGTCTTTCTGTCGGGAATCATGAACCTCGACGAGCGCGGCGGGCGCACCGATCTGCGCATCAGTGCCGCCGGCCTGCGACTCGACGACGCCACGTTTCTGGCCGCCCTGCCGGCCGAACTGGCTGCCTACGTCAGCCGCGCCCGTCCGGCCGGGCTGGCCGACGCGACGCTCGATTCGTTTTCGCATGAGCCGCGGCCCGCCGGCGGCTCGCACTGGCGCGCCGCCGGCGCCGTGGACCTGCGCGGTGCGGCGGGCGAATTGGGCATGAGGCTGCGCGACGTGCGGGGCCGCCTGACCGGACAGATCGAGGTCGAAGCCGGTCACGTCACCGCCTTCGACGCCCACGCCGAACTGGATCGCATCGACGCCGACATCTGGCCGCTGGAAGACGTTCAGGCCGAACTGCGCATCGATCCGGCGACGTCAATCCTGTACATCGATCCGATGCAGGCCAGCGCCGCCGGCGGCACGCTGGGCGGGACGGTCGAGATTCACCTCGGCGCCTCCCGCCCGCGCTATCGCATGTTGCTGACGCTCAGCGACGCCGATTTGTCGCGGATGCTGTCGTCGCTGCGGCCGCCCGCCGCGCCGCCCGGCCACGAGCGCGGGCGTGTCTTCGGTCGCCTGGCGCTGGAAGGAATCGTCGGCGAACCTGCGTCACGCGAGGCGGCCGGCGAACTGCTGCTGGACGACGCCGAGGTGTGGGAGCTGCCGATCACGCTGCTGATCCTCCAGGTGCTGAACCTCGCGCCGGACAAGAACGCCTTTCACGAGGGACGCGTGCAGTTCTACCTGGAAGGCGACCTGCTTCGGTTGGCGCGCATCGACCTGCACGGCCACGCGTTGTCGCTCGTCGGCGCGGGGACCTACGACCTCAAATCGCGCCAATTGGACCTGACGCTGGTGGCCGGTTCACCACAGCGGCTGCGCATTCCGGTGCTGACCGATTTGCTCGAAAGCGCGCTGCGCGAGCTGATGGAAGTTCACGTGCGGGGCACGCTCTCGGCCCCGTCGATCCGCGCCGCACCGTTTCGCGGCGGCAAGGCCTTCCTCGAAGAACTTTTCGGCGAAAAAACCCCCCGCCGCGTACTGGAAAGGCCGTGACCGAATGTACCGAACCGCGACCCTGACCGCGACCAAGGCGGGAGCGTGAAGGGAGCGCCGCGGCCATTTCAAAAGACGACGCGCCGCCCCCAATTCTATCGTCACCCGACGCTCCCTCACGGTCGCGGTTCGGATCACACTGCGTGGCACGGGCATCCCCTTGCGAGCCAATCGAACCGCGCATCCGCGAGTTGAGTGACTCCGTCCGCCCGCTTACGTTCTACCCACCATGGGCCTGTCGGTCCGCGACATGTTCGACCACCTGGGATACACACTATCGCTGCCGGAGCGCCTGACCCGCTTCGTCGTCGCCGTCGCCGGCGGCGCGACGAAGCTCATCGCCGACGCAACCCTGCCGAAGGCCCTGCGCAAAAGCCGCACGTACAACGTGCTCGTCGGCAACGCCCAGCGATTCATTATCGAAAAAGTCGCAGAAGTCGAAGGCGTCTATCAGGCCGAAGGCGATCGGCTTCCCGACGACTATGTGCCGCGCAAAGTGGCCGGTAACGTGCTCGAAGCGGCCGGCATCTTTTCGCTGCATTTGTCGCCGCTGTGGGTCTTTGCCATCGCCGCCGACGTGGCGGGCGGCAGCCGTGAGTATCTCGGCCGCCTGACGGCCGAACTGAAGCGCGACAACGTCATCGCGCCCGATGCGTCGATCGGCAGCGTCGATGAGCTACTGGGCGCGATCGGCGGCGCCAGCGAGGACTCGGCCCGCGTCTTCGACGCGCCGCCGATCTCGACCGGCGACATCACCAAATTGCGCGATCAGCTCGTGCAGGGCTACGGCCAAGTCTTCTCGAAAATCGGCAATCTCATGCCCCGCATCGACGCGCTGTGGAACCAGATGCAGTCACTGACCGACACCGATGCTTCGCTGGCGCGGCTGGCGGGCCTGATGACGCTCGACGTGCGCAAGACGGGCGGCGCGGCGCTCAACGGATTGTTCGCCGTCGGGCGGGCCACTTCGGGGCTGTTGGGAGAGACGATTCTCGACAGTTACGCCGAATCGCTCGCCGAAGTCGAGCGGCGCGGGCTGGCGGCGTGCGTCGAAGAAGCAACACGCCCGTACGTCAAGGCATTCTGGAAGCGCTATCAGCGGGCCAATCTGAGCTGGACCGAGCGGGTAATGCGCTGGACAGCCGAAAAGCTGGGACTGCGAACGCCCGACGCCCCGCCGCCGCCGGCGCTGCCAGCGCCGGCGGCCCAGTTGCAGCCGACCGAATCGCCGCCGGCCGAGACGCGATGATCCGAACCGCACGCGCCTGTGCTGCGGTCTCCCCGCACGTCCGCGCGTGAGCCCAGCGCTGGCGCTTGGGGCTCTGATCCAAACCGCGGCTCGTCCCTACAATGCCGCCATGTCCGAACCGGCACACCGGTCCAACCTGCCGCGCACGCCCAGCGCGCGACTGCCGCGCTTCGCCGGAAAACCGCGCGACTGGCTCGTCTATGCCGTCGTGCGCGTCGTGGCCGCGCTGTTGCAGATGTTCCCCATCGAACTCAATCTGCGCACCGCGCGGCTGATGGGCTGGTGCTGGTATCACTTTCCATCCCGATTTCCGCTGATCGGCCGCCGTATCGCCGCCCACCGCCGGCGGGCCTTCGATCATCTTCGCCTGGCCCTCGGCAACGCGTATGACGAGGCCCACTTGCGCCGCCTCGCCCTCGAATCGATGCAGCACTGGACCATGCTGGCCGTCGAAGTGATTCAAACGCCGCGCCTGATCACCCCCTGGACCTGGCGCCGCTACATCCGGCTGGTCGACGTCGGGCCGGCCGTGCGCGTGCTGCTCGACCGCCGCGGGTGCATTCTGATCACCGCGCATTACGGCAGCTTTGAGCTGATCGGCTACACGCTGGCGACGCTGGGCTTTCCCATCACCGCCCTGATGCGGCCGTTCGACAACGAGTATCTGAATCATTTCCTGCTCGACCGCCGCCAGCGCAGCGGGCTGACGCTGCTCTACAAGAAAGGCGCGATGGCCCGCGCCCCGCAGGTGCTGGCCGAAGGCGGCGCGCTGTGCTTCATTGCCGACCAGGACGCCGGGCGCAAAGGGCTGTTCGTCGATTTCTTCGGCCGGCCGGCGTCGACCTACAAGTCGATCGCGCTGCTGGCCATCGAGCATCAGGCGCCGATCATCGTCGGCTGCGCGCGGCGCATCGGCCGTGGATTTCGCTACGAGATTTGCGTCAACCGCATCATTCGGCCTCAGGAGTGGCACGGCCGGCCCGACGAGGTGCTCTGGATCACGCAGGAATACTCCGACGCGATGGAGCGTTTCATCCGCGAAGCGCCGGGACAGTATTTGTGGATACACCGGCGATGGAAGCATCAGCCGCGGACACGAAGGGAAGCTCCGGGCGACGTCAAATCTGACGTCGCGTGTGAAATGGCTGATCCGAATCGCGACGCTGAACGCGACCAAGGCGAGAGCGTGAAGGGAGCGGCGAGCTGCAATCGGGCAGATTGACGCGCATGGCGTCGCCTGTCGGCCTTGTAATTCGCTCTTGACACGGATTGTGGTCGCAAGGGCGCCTCACGACGTCTGAAATGCAACCGTTCGCATACTCCGAGCCGCAAGCGCCAGCGCCGCGGATGGCGCACATATCAACGAGCACAACTGCGCTTGCGTTTGGGGCCTGGAACAGACTCGCGCGTTCCGCCCCCAAACGCTCTTACTCCGCCGCCGGCAGGTGCAACACAACCTGGGTCCCTTCGCCGGGCTTGCTGTTTATCTCCATCCGCCCGCGCATTTCCCAGATGATCGACCGGCAGATCGCCAACCCCAGCCCACTGCCCTCCTGCTTCGTCGTGATGAATGGTTCCTGCACCCGCGACAACAGCTCCGGCGGAATGCCGCAGCCCGTGTCGGCCACGCATACGCCCACGCCGCGCTCCTGCGGCCAGGCACGCACCGAGAACACGCCGCCATCGGGCATCGCGTCGCGCGCGTTGCTCGCCAGATTCAGCACAAGCTGCTCCAGATCGCCCTGGCCGCTGCGGACCGCCGGCAGGCGCTCGGCCACGTCCAGCTCGACGCGCACGCCGCGGCGCTTCATGCCGTCTCCGAGAATCGACAGCGCGCCGAGAATCGCCAGCCGCACGTTCGCCTCGCCGCCCGGCCGCGCCGAGCCGCGCGCCACGCTGATCAGCCCGCCGAAGACGCGCCGGCACACTTGAAGCGATTCCTCGATCTGCGCCAGGTCGGCCGCAAACGCCCGTGCGTCGATGCGCCCGGCGGCCACGTCCTCGCGCATCTGCTGCACGAGCGGCAGCATCGAGCCGAGCGCGTTGTTCAGATCGTGCGATACGCCGCGCGCCAGATCGGCCAACACGTGCTTGCGCTCGGCTTGCAGAATCCGCGACCGCAACGCCTGCATGCTTTGGGCGTTCTGGATCGCCACCGAGGCGTCCGGCATGAAACGCTGCATCAGCTCCGCCTCGTACGGGCCAAACGTGCCGGCGTGGCGGCCGGCCACCTTCAGCACGCCCAGCACTCGGCCGCGAACGGCCAGCGGCGCACACAGCAGCGCCCCCTCGCGCGGAGCGTCGTCCGCGTCGGTCGCACCGCGACGGTAATCCAGCAGCCTTGCCAGCGGGAAGGCGTCGCCGCCGTGCCAGACGCGCCATTCATCGCCGGCGCGGTCGAAGCCATAGACCACGCCCGCCGTCAGCAGTCGCCGCAACTCGTCGTCCAGCGGCAGCGTCAGACCGATGCGGCGGCTCTTGAGCTTGACGACGGCAATCTGCTCGGCGGTCAGCACGAGTTCCCGGCCGTCGTCGTCTCCCATCAGCACCGCCGACGAATGATCGTACTGGGTCAGCGAGCGCAGGCCGTCGAGCAGGTGATAGACGAGGTCCTTGGGATCGAGTTGCTGCATGATCTTGCGGTCGATGCGCGTGCGCACGTCGAGGATGCGCTCGCGATCGGCGAAATGAACGCGCTGCGACAGCACGTCGGCGATACGAGCCAGAGCGCGGCTTTCGGCGCGGCTGAAGCGGCCGTCGGGTCGGCGCAGCGCAAGGATGCCCCAGTTGCGGTGGCGGCGGCGCAGCGGCGCCATGATCGTGTCGCGGGGCGTCGACGGATTGCGTCCCAGGAGAAATTCGGTCAGCAATGCCGCGTCCCATTCGGCCTCGCGCGGCGCTGACCAGCGCAGGTGCACCTGGGACTCGCCCGGGGCCGCGGCGGCCAAACAGACGTGCGGCGCACCGAGAAACGCCTGAGCCGATCGCAGCGAGAACGACAGCAGCCGATCGACGTCGCGGGCCTGTTCCAGGTCGCCGATCAGACGATGCAGAAAACGGTGCAGCGCCAACTCGCCGGCTTCGCCGTCGGACAACGATGAGGCGTTCGCGGACACAGGCGCATCATGCCGTCGGCCGCGGCGAATCGTCAAACGCGGGCGCCACCCGCCGTGACCAGATTGCCGCCGTCACCGTCAGCAGTTGCACGGCCATCGCCACGCCGTAGAGCGCGCCCGCACTCACCATCACGAAGATCATCGGCTCGATCTGCCGCGCCAGCCACCAGCTCGCAAAGTCGAACACCAGCGCCGTCATCGGCACGGCGGCCACCACACCGCGCCATCCGCGCGCCGGACCCGTCAGCAGAAAGAACCCGCCGACGATGAGCGTAAACACCGGAATGCTCAGCATATGAATGTGCGTCACGAGCGTCAGATGCGCGAGGGCCTGCGGGCCGATCGTGCGGCGGCCCGACGCAGACGCGGGGCGGCCGGACGCGGCGCTGTCTGGCGTGTGTGCCGTGCCCGGCGCGGCGTAGACCCGCACCAGATCGTAGCTTGCTTCGAAGGCGTCGGGGCCGAACGGGGCATCCTCGTTTTCGCCGCCATCGGCGTTATGGCAGTTCAGACATTGCCGCTCGATCACCGCGCGGGGCGCAGGATCTCCTTCGTTCATCAGTGATTCACGATCGAATTCATCATCAATAGCGCCGGCTTCGAGCCAGGCCGTCAGCGCCCGCACCGAGGCGTCGCCCCCCTTGAGCAGATGCTTGCGCATGTCGCCGCCCGGCTCGATCTGCTCCAGCATCCGCGATTGGGGAGCACGGGGCCGGGCCGCGGCGACATCATCCGCAACGGACGCGGCCACGTTCAGGCCGTGAAACACCGCGCGCAAATCGTCGAAGCTCAGCCCCGATCGGCCGTCGGCGAGTTGATGCCGCTGATACAGATTGCCCAGCGCGGCCAGATAGCCGAATCCGATCAGCGCGAGAAATGCCGTGAGGATGATCTTTCCCGCAAGCGGCAGGCTGCCAAGCTGAAACGGCGGTCGCATGTCGAGGGGACCCCTGCGACGCGTTGGGAATCACTCAGAGCGAAGCGCCACCAATCCTGACGGTTGGTATGGGCAAGCCCTTGCACGAGGCGAACCAGTGTTGCAGGGGCGGTACGGGCGTCGCGCCCGTTTTGGCGGACCCGCGCGAGCGATTGAGCATGCTTAACCCGGTTGCACCCCAACGGTACGATCGTTCTCGCGGAAGCCGAGCGCCTCCGCAAGACGCAACAGCGCCCTCGGCGCCACGCGCCGGCCGTCAACCAGGCGCCATCGCGGCCACGCCCACAGTCACTTCGCAGCGCCGGCCTTCGCCGCGTTGAGGCGCTTGGCCAGCCGCGACTTTCGCCGCGCCGCCGTCCTCTTGTGGATCGTCCCGTAGGCCGCCGTGCGGTCAAGCAGCTTCTGCGCCGTGCGGAATTCCTTCTCGGCGACCTCGACGTTCTTCGCGGCGATCGTTTCGGTCAGCTTGCGCACCTGCGACTTCAGCGCGGACTTCCGGGCGCGGTTCCTCACTTGCCGCTTGACATTCTGACGCATTCGTTTCTGCGATGAGAGACTGCGAGCCAAACAAACCTCCTCGGGACACTTCGGCCCCGCTGTGACAGTTCAATCTCGACTTCCGCCGCCGACGGCGAGCGGACCGCGCGACGCCGCCGCGCGGACCCGATAGTCTTGGCGAACCGGCCCCCTTTTTCAAGCCGCCGGCGCCTTTTCACCCCGCTTATCATCCGGCCATGTGCGGTATTGCCGGCTATGTCCGACCCGCGGGATTGCTCCCGCCCGAAGTCCTCGACCGCATGATGGCCGCCGTGCGTCACCGCGGTCCCGACGGCGATGGCTCATGGACCGACCCCGCACGCGGTGTCGCGCTGGGACATACGCGACTGAAGGTGCTCGACCTGACCGAGGCGGCTCATCAGCCGATGGTCTCGCATGACGGCCGCGTCGTGCTGACCTACAACGGCGAAATCTACAACTACCAGGCGCTGCGCGACGAACTGACGGCCGCGGGCGCGACTTTTCATTCGACCGGCGATACCGCGGTCCTGCTCGAATTGTGCCGCCGCGATCCGGAACTCTCGTTTCTTCCGCGGCTCAACGGCATGTTTGCCTTCGCGGTTTGGGACACGACGCGGCGAACATTGTCGCTCGCGCGCGATCGCGTAGGCGTCAAGCCGCTGCTCTACGCCGAGCGCAACGCCGGCATTGCGTTTGCATCCGAGATGCGCGCGTTGCGGCCGGCGCTGGCGGGCGGTGAGGTCATCGACCGCGCCGCCGCCGTGCAGCACCTGACGTTGGGCTTCACGATCGCGCCGCGCACGATCTTTCGCGACGTACACCGCCTGCCGCCGGGACACCTGCTGACCTGGCGAGACGGCCGCTCCATTTTGCGCCGCTGGGCGCCGCCGCCGCCGTCACATCCGGCGACGAGCGACCTGAACGAAGCCGTCGAACGCTTGCGCGCGGCGATGCGCGACGCCGTGTCGCTGCGCATGCTGGCCGACGTGCCGGTCGGGCTGTTTCTTTCGGGAGGCATCGACTCATCGGTCGTCACGGCCGTAGCGGCGCAGCTCGGCGGGCCGCGCGTGCGGACTTTTTCGGTCGGATTTCCGGGCGAGTCGTTCTTCGACGAAACGCGCTACGCCGACGCCGTCGCGCAGCGCTACGCCACCGAGCACACGCGTCTGCCGCTGTCCCTCGACGACATCCGCCAGGCCGTCCCGGCCGTGCTCGATCATCTGAGCGAGCCGTTCGCCGACAGCTCGGCCCTGCCGACGTACCTGCTCAGCCGCCTGACGCGGCAACACGTGACCGTCGCGCTCAGCGGCGACGGAGCGGACGAGCTGTTCGCCGGCTATCGGCGCTACGCCGCCGCGCGGTTGATCCGATGGGCCGGCTGGTTCGGTCGCACGCCGATCTATCCGCCGCTGCGCCGCGCGATCGATCGGCTGCCGACGCGGCGCGAAACCTGGACCGGATCGCGCATCAGCCAGCTCAAGCGCGCCATGCGCGGGCTGGATCCCGACCGGCGGCGTCGCTACGCCAACTGGCAGCGGATTACCGACGACAATGCGCTGCGCCGCATGATGCGCGAACCGGCCGAGGCGGAAACGTGCGTGCGGATGTGCCTCGACGATCTGTGGCGACATCGCGGCGAACCGAAGGAGGGCGACGATCTCAACGCCCATCTGCTGACCGAGTGGCGCACCTCGCTGCCCGACGACATGCTGATGAAAGTCGACCTGGCCAGCATGGCGCATTCGCTGGAGGTACGCTCGCCGTTCCTTGACTTCAACGTGGTTGATTTGGTCACACCGCTGCCGTCGCGACTCAAGTTGCACGGCTGGAAGAAGAAGTACCTGCTGCTTCGCGCGTACCGCGACGATCTGCCGCCGCTGCTGCACAACCGGCCGAAGAAGGGTTTCGAAGTGCCCGTCGGCCCCTGGCTGCGCGGTCCGCTCTACGACATGGCGCGCGAACTGATCGAAAACGACCGGCTGTTCTGCGGCGGCGCAACCGGCCCGCCGCTCCTGTCCCGCGACGGCCTGCGTAGCGTGCTCGACGAACACCGCGACGGCCGGGCCGATCACAATTTCACACTCTGGGCGGTTGTCAGCCTGCTATGGTGGCAACAGCGCCAGGCCGCGACTTGCACATTCGCGTAGGGTCACCGGTGCGGAGCGATCCTGATCCGAGCCGCAAGCGCCAGCGCCGCGGCATTCAGAGCCGCGAAGCGTCAGTGAGCGGGATCGGCCCGCGCAGCGCGCTTCGCAACGTTCCGATCTCGCCCCGTCCGCCGCACTCGCCGCCCATAGCACACCCGATCGAATCCGAACCGCGACCGTGAGGGGGCGCCGGAAAACCCAAAATGGCTCCGCGATCTAAACACGCTGCACCAGTAGCCGAAAGCACATGCCCATCAGAACCCGCCGCGGAAGCGGCGGGCCGCGCATGCTGCAAGCCCGTGCCACGCGGCCTACGCCCCGCCCGCGCAAAAAAACCCCCGCGATCGCGCTTGACGTTCCGATCCCTCACGGCGCAATCCCCTTCGCCGGCCGCAGCCGCTCCAGGCACGCCGCCCCCGTCGCCAGAACCTTGTGCGGATTGCACCGCCGATCAGGATCGAAAACATCGCGAATCGTCCGCTGCGCCGCCAGATCGGCCGCGCCGAACATCTCGCGCAAATGCTCCGTCTTTTCGATCCCCACGCCGTGCTCGCCGGTGATCGTGCCGCCCAGCCGCACGCATTCGCGCAGAATTTCGCTCGACGCATCGAGCACGCGCCGGACCTGGTCCGCGTCATCCGCGTCGTACATCAACACCGGGTGAACATTGCCGTCGCCGGCGTGCATCATCATCGCGATCGTCAGGCCGAACCGCCGCGACACCGCATCGACAAACCGCACGATGTCGGGAATGCGCGTCCGCGGCACCACGCCGTCCTGCGTGCAGCATGCCTTGCCGAACCGCCCGTACGCGCCGAACGCCTTCTTGCGGCATTTCCACAGTTCGGCCCGCTCCTCGTCGTTGTGCGCCACCCGAATCTCGCGGCAGCGGCGCCGCCGGCAGATTTCCGCCGCCCGCTCCGCCTGTCGCTCCAGCCCCGCCGCCATGCCGTCCAGCTCGACAATCAGCACCGCCCCCGCGTCGCGCGGAAAGCCGAAGCCGAACGCCTCCTCGACGCATTGCAGCGTCAACCGGTCGATCATCTCCAGCGCCGCCGGCAATATCCCCGCCGCGATGATCCCGCTGATCGCCTCCGCCGCGTCGTCGATCGAATGAAAAACCGCCAGCGCCGTGTGCACCGCCGGCGCGACGCGCGTCAGGCGCACCGTGATTTCGGTGATCAGCCCCAGGGTCCCTTCCGATCCCACTGCCAACGCGCGCAAGTCGAAACCCGGCACGTCCTCGATCGCATTCTCGCCGCCGCCCAGTTCCGCGACCTGCCCGTCCGGCAGCACGAGCGTCACACCCAGCACGTGATTGGTCGTCACGCCCAGCTTGAGCGTGTGCGGCCCGCCGGCGTTCGTCGCCGCGTTGCCGCCGATCGTCGACACCATCTGGCTCGACGGATCGGGCGCAAACTGCCAGCCGTCGACGGCCGGCTCGCGCGACAACCGCAGATTGACCACGCCGGCCTGCACGCGCGCCCAGCGGTCGCGCCGGTTGATGCACAGGATGTCGCGCATCCGCGACGTGCAGACGCACACGCCGCCATCGACCGCCACGGTCCCGCCCGCCAGACTGGTCCCCGCGCCGCGCGGCACGATCGGCACGCCGTGCCGATGAAGCACGCGCATCACGCCCGCCGCCTGAGCCGTGTCGCGCGGAAACACCACCGCCTCCGGCGCCGCTGGCAGCAACGTGAACGCATCGGTCTCATAAGTCAGCAGCGCCGCCGGCTCGGCCACAACGGCGTCGGATCCGCAGACGTCGGCGCATTCTTGAAGCAACGCGGAAGTCATGGCATGAGCGATTCTACCGCATGAGAATGACGGACCGCATCGCAGCGTGCACCTGAACAGCCGGGCCTTACAGCAACAGCGGACCGCGCGGACTATCGACCAGGCGCTTCACGTTCACGAGTCGAAGCAGTCAATCGACGACCTGTCCCCCACATGCTACGACCGCGGCTGTTTCGTTCTCAAGCGGTTTCGGCAGCGATGCTCTCCGCGGCAACGTCGATCAAAGCACATCGCGGGGCGTAAGCCGTTCAATCGTCCGCGCCCTTTCGTCAAGGCGCTTTCGATGAGCAGACCCTGGAAGATGTCGCGATGTGTTTAGAGGCCCTGAATCAACGGCCCTTCAATCCGACGTGAACACAACGAACCAACAGCAATCACGCAGCCGCATTCTTCCAGGAAGCACAGCGCATTGCGCACCCAAGTGTCGACAGAAAAGCAATCTCTCCTGCCTGTTGCTTCGCCCTTCGTCGCTTCTTCGCCCTCAACTGTCCCCTGCCCACTTCCATCCGCGCACGATCAATGCCCCCTCATCGCCCGGCTCAGCGTAAAAATCGGCAACAGCAGCGCGATCACGATGCCGCCAACGAACACGCCCAGGAACATCACGATCGCCGGCTCCAGCATCGACGTCATCGTCTTGATGTCCGTCGCCAGCTCCTCCTCGCAATGATCCGCCACGCGGTCCATCACCCCGCCGATCGTGCCGCCCCGCTCGCCGGCCTGCATCATCTTCACCACCGCCCGCGGCATGAGCGGGCTGGCGGCGACCGATTCGGACAACTGCTTGCCCTGCTGAAGCTGGTCGTACACGTCGTTCCACAGCCGCGCATAGACGCCGTTGCCGACCGCCGAACCCGTCAGCTCGACGCTCTCGAGCATCGACACGCCCGCCTGAATCAGCGTGCCCAGCGTGCGCAGGCTGCGGGCCAGATAGGTCTTGTGAAACAGCGGGCCGAACAGCGGCAGCTTCAGTTTGAACGCCTGTATCAGCGACCGCGCGGCCGCCCCGCGCAGATAGAAGAACAACCCCGCAATGACCGAAACCGCTCCGCCCAGCAAATACAGCCCGTATTGAGTCATGGAGCTGCTGAGCGACATCAGCCAGCGCGTCAGCCACGGAAGAAACTGTTCACGTCCGGCATAGACGGTCGCGAATCGCGGCAGCACAAAAGCCATCAGAAAGATTACGACGCCGATGGCCAGCAGGAACATCACGATCGGATAGATCACCGCGCCCTTGATCTTGCGGGTCACTTCGGCCTGCCGCGTCATGAAGTCGGCGATGCGCCGCAACATCGGACCGAGCTGACCGCTGGCCTCCGACGCGCGGACCATGTTGACGAACAGCGGCGGAAAAGCCCGCGGATGCCGCGCCAGCGCCGACGAAAAGGTCGAGCCGCCGTGCACGTCGGCGATAACGGCCTCGAGCACCCGCGCGAAGCCGGGCGAGAGCTTCGGATCGGTGCACGTCTCGAGCGCCTCGCTCAGCGACACTCCCGTTTCGAGCATGACGGCAAGCTGTTGCGCAAAGCCGCGCACGTCACGCGGATCGAGCCGCGGCGCCGTCAGCGAGAACCCCCCGCTCGGCGCGCGACCGGGCAGCGACGGTTCGGGTGGAGTCATCGGCGCGGCGCGACGGCCGGCGCGGGCCACTTCGAGCGACACGACGTACTTGCCCTCATTGCGCAGCAGCTTGGCGGCTTGGGCCGAGGTCGGCGCCGACACTTCGCCGGTCAACGACTGCCCGGCGCCGTCGCGGGCGGTGTACGTAAATGTTGGCATCGAAGCGGTTCCTCCCGATTGTCGGCGACCGAGGGCAACGCAGCGTCTCCCGCCGCTCCCGCACGGTTGCAAATCCGTCCAGCCCCGCAAACCCCCGCGCACGCCTGATCCGAACCGCGACTGGCGCCCTTAAACCGAACCGCGACCGTCAGGGAGCGACGGAGTACGCCCCGATACCGCCGCACGCCCCATGCCGCGCGCACCGCGCCAATGCTTTCCGCGCTGCATGGCATCCTCTTTGTCAACGCTCCTCGCCGCTCGCTCACGGTCGCGGTTCGGTTCAGGCTGTGGTGGACCGCTCGGGCGCCGCGCGCACCATACCCTCCCTCGCGAATTATTCATGCCGCGGCAGCATCAGCCGGTCGAAGCGGTCGACCTGTGCCGCGGCCAGCCGCGCCACGGCCGGATCGAGCTGGCCCGATTTCGCCCGGTTCGCCAGCGACTGCTCGAGCGTGATCATGCCCGAGTTGCGCCCCGTTTCGATGATGCCGTGTATCAGGTGCGTCTCGTTGTCGCGGATGGCGCGACGAACGGCGTCCGTCGCAAACAGCAGTTCCGCGGCGGGCACGCGCCCGCGACCGTCCTTCGTCGGCAGCAGCACCTGGCACATGATCGCGCGAAGCGACGCGGCCACCTGCGTGCGGACGTGCTGTTGCTGTGCCGCGGGGAACACGTCGATGATCCGCGCCAGCGCCTGCACCGCCCCATTGGTGTGCAGACTGGCCAGTACCAGGTGGCCGGTCTCGGCGGCCGTCAGCGCCGTGGCAATCGTTTCCAGATCGCGCATCTCGCCGATGAGAATCACGTCCGGCCGCTGGCGCACCACGTGCCGCAGCGCACTGGCGAAGTTGGGACTGTCGATGCCGATCTCGCGCTGCTCGATAACGGCCAACCCGCGCGGAAACTCGAACTCGACCGGGTCTTCCAGCGTGATGATGTGACAGGCGCGCGTCTCGTTGAGCTGATTGATCAGCGCCGCCAGCGTCGTGCTCTTGCCGTGACCCGCGCCGCCCGTCACCAGCACCAACCCGTTGGGGTAGCCGGCCAGCCGCGCGGCATCTTCGGGCAATCCCAGGTCCGCCAGTTGCGGCACGTCACTGGGGATCGCGCGGATGGCAACGGCGGCCTCCTGGCTCTGTACGTGCGCGTTGACGCGGAACCGCCCCATGCCGGGCAAGCGCAGCGCGAAGTCGACGTCGCAGACCGTCTCGAACTTCTGCTTTTGCGCTTCGGTGAAGACGACTGAAAGCCAGTTGCGAATGTCGGCCTCGGACAAATCGCCCCACTCCGACGGCGCCCAGTGTCCCGCGACGTTGAACGTCGGCGGCCAGCCCGCCACGAAAAGCAGATCGCTCGCGCGGCGCACGACCATGTCTCGCAGAAAGCGCGTCAGCGGCGCGCCGGCCCACGCCGGCATGTGGTCGCCGTACGCGGTGGTCGCCGTTACACCGGCTTTCGACTCGCCCCGCGCCAGGCGCGCCGGCGGCGCGACCGCCGGCGCCGTTCCGGCCGTTGTCACAGGACCGGATGCCGGGCGCGCTTCGACCACCGGCGCAGGACCCTGCGGCGCAGCAGGCGCAAGCGCTGCCGGCTGTGCCGGGACCCCGGCGCCTTCGGCGCTCGGTTTGGGCGGCGGCGTAACCGATCGGGACAGGCGGACCGGCGGTTTGATGCGCGATGAATCAGGCGGCGCAGACACGTAAGACCTCCTCAATCGTGGTGATTCCGCCGCGGACCTTGGCCAGTCCGTCCTCGTACAGGCTCGTCATGCGCGCCTCACGGGCCAGGCGGCGCAGATCCTGGAGCGGTCTGCGGTCGGTGATGGCGTCCCGAACGGCGTCGTTCGGGACGAACAACTCGTAGATGCCGATGCGGCCGGTAAACCCGGACTCGTGACACGCGGCGCAACCCTCGCCTCGATACACCTGTTCCAGCGAACCGCCCATGCGTTCGATCGCATGCTTCAAATGCGGCGGCGGCTCGGCGGCGACTTTGCACTTGGGACATATCTTCCGCACCAGCCGCTGCGCCAGCACGCCGACCACCGAGGCGCTGATCAGATACGGCTCGACGCCCATGTGATACAGGCGCGTCACGGCCGACGGAGCATCGTTGGTGTGAAGCGTCGAAAACACGAGATGCCCGGTCAGCGCGGCCTGAATGGCGGTGCGGGCGGTCTCTTCGTCACGAACCTCGCCGATCATCAGCACGTCGGGGTCCTGCCGCAGCAGCGAGCGCAACACGGTCGGAAAGCTCAGGCCGATCTTTTCGTTGACCTGGAACTGATTGATGCCGTGCAGGTTGAACTCGATCGGGTCTTCGACCGTGCATATGTTGACCTGCGGCGAATCCAGCGCCGAAAGCACGGCGTACAACGTCGTGCTCTTACCGCTGCCGGTCGGTCCGGTGACGAGGAAGACGCCGTGCGGCATTTCAATAAGCTGTCGGAACTGCTTGAGCATCTCGACCGAAAAGCCCAGCTTCTCCATGCTCATCCGCACGCGCGAATTGTCGATGATGCGGATGACGACCTTCTCGCCGTACCTGTTCGGCAACGTTGAGACGCGCAGGTCGATCGGGCGCCCTTCCATCAGCACGTGAATGCTGCCGTCTTGCGGCAGGCGCCGCTCGGCGATGTCGAGGCCGGCCATGATCTTGATGCGCGACGTGATCGGCGCCTGAAGCGGATGGGGCGGATTCAGCTTCTCGCGCAGCACGCCGTCGACCCGCAGTCGCACGCGCAGCCGTCCGTCGTCCGGCTCGATGTGAATGTCGCTCGCCCCCTCGCGCACCGCCGTGTAGAGGATGTAGTTGACCAGCTTGATGACCGGCGAGTCGCCCGCCATCCCCTCCAGCTTTGTGATGTCCTCGGCCTGCGTTTCGAGAAGCTGAAACGTGTCGGCGTTGACGTCCTCAATGATGTCATCAATGACGAAGACGTTGGCGGCCGACACGTGCTGGCCGAGCATCGCCTGAATGTCCGAGTGCGACGCTGCGACCACCACGACCTGGCAGCTTGTGCGCCGCGCGACGTCCTCGATCAGAAAGACGTTGGACGGCTCCGACATCGCCAGCGTCAGCACGCCGTCGACGCGGAACAGCGGCAGAACGCCGCATTTCTCGAGAGAATCGCGCGGCAGCAGGTCGACGATCTTCGCGTCGGCCAGCTTGGGCGTGAGCTTGGCGTAGGGAATGTCGTACGCCTCGGCCAGCGCCTCGACGAGCTGATCCTCCGTCACCAATTCCGCCTCGAGCAGGACTTCGCCCAGCAACTGGTGCCGGCCGGTGGCGTCCTGATTCTTCAGCGCCTGTTCGAGCTGCTCGGCCGTGATCAGGCCGCGCGCGACGAGAATCTGCCCCAGTTGCCGGCGGATGCGCGGCGGACCGACGCCGGCCGGTGTCGGCAAGGCGACCGCCGGCGCGCCGGTGGCGATGTCGTAATTGGACGGCGGCGCCGCGCCGATGAGCGGATCGATCAGCGCGGCCGCGGCGGCATCGAGCGGCGCGGGGGAACGGGGCGGCGGAGTCAGGACGTCGGATCGGCTCACGTGCGACTCCTGATGGCGGCCTCAACGTCCTCGTAGACGTCGAACTGCCGATTGAGGCGCGTCAGCTCGAGGATCGTGCGGCCCACGGCGTCGAGGCTGCACAGGCGCAACGAACCGCCGCGCGTGCGGCACTCGCGCGACAGTTCGGTCAGCGATTCAAGTCCGCCACTGTCGAAACCG
Source organism: Planctomycetaceae bacterium (assembly GCA_011525745.1). Classification (GTDB taxonomy): domain Bacteria; phylum Planctomycetota; class Phycisphaerae; order UBA1845; family UTPLA1; genus PLA4. The sequence goes on from WYBU01000066.1 coordinate 69,444, forward strand.
CTGATCTCCGCACAGTCGATCGTCAGGTCCGGTCCGCCCTCCTCCAGACACTGCCGCGTCTGCTCACGAAACAGCGCCACGTCATCCCCGACCAGATCGCCCTTGGGCGACAGCACGGTCAACGCGCCGTACTCGGTTCTCTTGAACTTCATCCGATTCCCCCGTGAGACCGTCGGCGGCGGCAGCGCCCAAGCCGTTCGACGTTCAATGCAACTGTCGGCGTTGCAGGCGCTGCCATCCCTTGACGACCGCGCCCAGCGATTGCGGACTGACCGATCCGACGCTCTCATGCCCGCCGAGTTCCCGGACAGCGTCCGCCCGCGCGCCTCCACCCGCCTCGGAACCCGGCGCGCCGTTCAGTTCCGCCAGCAGCGTTTTGGGATCCATCTCCAGGAACTTCTCCGCCAGCTCGGGATCGAACTGCGTTCCGGCGCAGCGCCGCACTTCCGCCAGCGCCAGGTCGATCGGCAGCGCCGATCGATACGTGCGGTTCGTCGTCATCGCGTCAAAACAATCCGCCAGGCAGATGATCCGGCCCAGCAGCGGAATATCCTTTCCCGCCAGCCGGTGCGGATACCCGCGGCCGTCCATGCGCTCGTGGTGGTACAACACGCCCGGCAGCAGGTCCTGCACTTGCCGGATCTGCGACAGAATCCGCGCGCCGATCTCCGGATGCTTCCGCAGAATCCGAAACTCTTCCTCCGTCAGCTTGCCGGGCTTGCACAAAATGGCGTCGGGTATGCCGATTTTCCCCACGTCGTGCAGCAGCCCCGCCAGATACACGCGATGGCACTCCGCCGGCTCAAATCCGGCCGCCTGCGCCAGTCGCCGGCTCATCGCCGCGACGCGCTGCGAATGGCCGCACGTGTAGGGATCCTTGGCGTCAATGCTGCTGATCAGCGCGTGCAGCAGACCCATCAGCAGATCGGCCAGCTCGTCGTAAAGATGCTGGCTCTCAAGAAAAGATGTCACGCGGTCGGCCAGCGCGCGCAGGAACTTCACTTCAATGGAGCTGTAATCGCCCCCGTCGGTGCGGTTCAGCGCGATCATCGCGCCCAGCCGGCGGCCGTCCCGATCGAGCGGCAGCGCGACGATGTGATCCAGCCAGTCGGCCGCCCAGGAAAACTCGGGCAGCTCATCCGCGTTGTTTCGCAGGACGTAGCTCGGCGCAGCGCCCTCGAGCGGCAGACTGCCGACGCCGACGCCCATGGTCTCCGCCAGTCGCCGCAGCGTCGCCGGATCTTCCGGCGCTTGTCCGACGCAAACGCACCGCGGCGCCCGAACCTCCCGGGCGGGCGCGGCAAAGCCGCCCGATGCCGGCTCGACGTGCTGAACGAAGACGATGCCGGCGGCCTTGCAGACGGTCAGCATCTCGCGGCCGAGGCGCTGAAGCATGTCGTGCGGCGCGTCGTCGAGCGACAGCATCCCCCCCACGCTGTAGACGAGATTCAGCTCCTCGTACGTGTCTCCGAGATTGCGAGTGAACGACTCGATCTGCCGCGCGTTCTCCTCCGATTCCCGCGCTTGCTGAACCATGAACTGAAGCATCGCACCCCACTGCGTCGCCCAGTCCGCGCCGTACGACGGCAGCACAGCCGCCGCCTGAACGATCGCCTGAGCGTCCAGCCGCGCCCGGTCGCAGAATCGCTGGAAATCCTCGTCCGGTTCGCCCTGTCGCCAGGCGGCCGTGACGACGCCGACGATGCGCTTGCGCTGAAGGATGGGCAGCGCCGCCAGTCCGAGGAACGATCCCCACGTCGGAGGCGCCGGTGACGCCTCGCGCGCCAGCGCGCCGCGCACGGCGCGACGAATTTCGGATCGAACGAGTCCGGAATGAACCAGCAGCCGCGTCCACACGCGCGGTCCCTGCCGGTCGTGCCACACCAGCCGCCCGCGCGCGTTCCAGAAGGCCAGCCAGACCCCCGCGCCGCGCCAATGGACCATCAATCGGCGGGCGGACGACTCGCCGATCGGTGCGATCGCGACCGACGGCAGACGCATGCGTTGGGCGGCGTGTGTGTTCGCGTCAGACACTCTGGAGCGCCTCCATCCCCAGGTGATGCTGGACCTTCTGAAGAATCTCGCGCGGACTGAACGGCTTGGGAATCACTTCGCGGATATTCGTGCCTTCGAGATCGGCCGGGGCGATCGAATAGCCGCGGGCCGTGAGCATGAGCACCGGCACCTGGGCGAGGTCCGACTGTCCGTGGAGCAGCGTCGCCAATTCGAGTCCCGACAGTTCCGGCATCTGACAATCCGTCAGTACAAGATGCGGATGATGGGCCCGCGCCAGTTCGAGCGCCTCGCCGCCATCCTCGGCCGTCAGCACCTCGAATCCGGCGTTGCGCAGCTTGGAAGCAACCACGTGCAGAATGTGTGGCTCGTCGTCACACACGAGAACCGTTCGTTTGCTCATACTCTTCACTCCCTCTTCAACCGCCGGGCGGCACGGTCAAGCGGCCCGCGCCGAATCCGTGTCCCCGACATAACGCCCCCTCGGACCGCTTGGCCGTGGCGCCGACGCGGGGCACGGTCGTGTCCGCGAGGCACGGGCGAATCCGCGTGGCACGGGCGTGCAGCCGGTGCGACTCAATACCCCCGCCTCCGGGTCGCGCGCACCTAAATCAGCGGCAGCGTGATCGAAAACGTGCTGCCCACCCCGACTTCGCTCAACACTCCGACCTTTCCTCCGTGAACCGTCTCAACAATGTGCCGCACTAGGTTCAGGCCCAACCCCGTGCCCTTCGCGATCTTCTTGTTCGCCTTGACCCGGAAGAACTTCTCGAACATGTGCTTCAAATCGTCCGGCGGAATCCCCACTCCCGTATCGACCACTTCGGTCGTCACCGTGCGCTCGGTCTCGTTCACCGACATTCGAACCGTGACGCGCCCATCCTCCGGCGTGTACTTCACCGCGTTCGACACCAGGTTCATCACCGCCTCGTACAGCAGATCGCGATCCGCCAGCACCGAGTGCATCACCGGCGCCAGATCGCCGCGCAGATCGATGCGCTTCGCCGCCGCCGGCGGCTTCATCACGTCCAGCACCTCCCGCACCACCACCGCCAGCGCGATCGGCTCTTTCGACACCTTCACCAACCCCGACTCGATCCGGCTGATGTTGAGAATGTTGTCGATCAGCCGCGCCATGCGGTCGGTCTCGGTCTGAATCGTGTTGTAATACTCGCGCCGCATCCGCTCGTCCGTCACTTCCCCGTCAACCAGCATCTCCACGTAGCCCTTCAGCGCCGTCAGCGGCGTCCGCAGCTCGTGAGCCACGTGCGATACGAAATCCGTCGTCTTCTTGTCCGCTTCCTTCTGCCGCGTGATGTCCCGCAGAAAAACCAGCACGTACCGCGCCGCATCCGTACCGCCCGCGGCCTCCGCCGCCGAATCCGCCGCGGCCGGCACGCTCGTCAGCGTCAACTGATACGCCGCCGCTCCGATTACGTGCTCCAGCGTTCTCCGAGACCGCAGCGGCGCCCGCTGCATCTGCCGCACCGACTCAACGAACGCCGCGTCGCGTACCACTTCTTCCAGCGGCCGCCGCAGCGCCAGTTCGACCCGAAATCCCAGCACGGCCGCCCCGGCCGCATTCGCAAACGTCACGCGCGCCGCGCCGTCGACGATCAACACGCCGTCCGACAGCGCGTCGACGACCGCGTGAACCTGCCTCGATTCGATCGCCGCCAGCCGCTGTCCGAACTCCACTCCCTCTTCGCGCCCACGCCGAACCAGATCGCCGATGCGATCCAGATGCGCGAACAGCTCGCTCTCCAGTCGCCGCAAATCGCCGCCCGCGCGCATCCGGCCGGCCGAATCGCGCCGCGCGCCGGCCGCTTCGTAGCGTATCATCGCACCCAACGAATCGAGCTGGCCCCGCAGCGACCTCAGGCCGATCCACAGCAATGCCCCGCCCCCCGCCACGCACGCCGCGATGCCGAGCACGTGCCAGCGGACGACACCCTGGCTGCCGGAATGCAGCAGGCCCCAGATCGCCCACGCCACGGCGGCGACCAGTGGCACGAATGTCCACCGCGGGTCCAGCGCGCGAGCAAACAGCGGTCGCGCCGCCTCACCCGGCGGCCATGCAGCGCGTCTGCCCGTGTTGGATGCAGGCTGCGGAACGCTCGGCAGCAAAGCCGCCGGATCCACCATCTCTTCCGGTTCGTCCGTGGCGCACCAAGGCTTGACGTCGACGCGGGTCATGGCGCGTTGCCCTCCTCGAATGAGGGCGCGCCCTCCGTCGGCGAAGCGGCGTGCTGCGGCGGCGGTGTGAGCTTCTCAGATCGCGCCGTCAGACGGTCCAGCAGCGCCCGCGCCAGTTCACACCGCGGATCACGCACCAGCGCTTGCGCGTAAGCCTCCGACGCCTGCTGATCGAGCCCCGCCGCTTCGCGCGCCCGCCCCAGCAGACACAAACTGGTCGGATCGTTTCGATCCAGCGTCGCGGCGCGTTTGGCGGCATCGGCGGCTCGATCGAGTTCGTTGTCGCGCAGCCAGATCAGCGCGGCAACCAGATGGGTCGCAGCATGATGTCCCGCAAGGCGAACGGCGTTCTCGGCCGCCTCCGACGCCGCGGACCCGTCGTTCTGATCAGACGCGACGCGCGCCAGCAGCAGCCAGGCCTGCGCATCGTCGGGGTCGCGCCCGATCAGGTCGGCCAGGCAGCGGCGGGCTTCGTTGAGATTGGCGAGCTGGTAATGACATCGGGCGAGTATCAGGCCGACGGCCGCGGACGAAACCGTGACACAGCGCGCGTCACCGCCCGGCTGATTCCTCTCCTTGGCAGCCGTTGCGCCCGACTTCACCATCGCGTGATATAGCGGCGCCAGCACACCGACGGCTTCGACATCGCGCCCGGCCTCAGCCAGCGCCAGGCCCAGCGCGGCCTGAATCGCGCGATCATTGTCGGCAGCGCGCGCGGCTTGTCGCATGCGCTCGGCGGCGGCGTCGCTCAGACCCAATTCGCTGTGAATCTGCGCCGACAGGAAGCGCAACCGTGCATCGTCGTCGAAATCGGGCAGGCGCGACTCAATCAGCGCCAGCGCCTCCGGCGCGCGGTTCATCGCCATCAGCGCTTCGGCCGCGGCGGCGACGTAGTCGGCCTCGGCCGGCCGTAGTCCCGCGGCGCGCGTGTAACAGCTCAACGCCGTCGACCAGTCATCGCAGCGCTGTGCGACGATGCCCGCCACGTAAGCGGCCTCGGCATGATCGGGCTGAATCCGCGCGGCATGTTCGAGCGCCTGCCGCGCGTCCGGGATGCGGTTCTGTTCCAGGCGAATCCGCGCCAGCAGAATGCAGGCATCCGCGTTGTCGGGATCGAGACTCAGCGCCTCCTCAAGCTCGCGCAGCGATTCGTTAAGATGCTGCGCGTCGTACTGCGCCTGCGCCAACTGAAGCTTGACGCGCGCTCGTACCTTGTTCCAGCGGACATGCGCTTCCTCCGACGCCTTCTGCGTCTTCGACAAAATCCCCGTGCCTTGTGCGCATCCGCATGCGAACGTCAAGCCCGCCAGGCACGTCACGATCCATTGCCTCATGACGCACCTCCCGGCGCTGCGTCGCCCTTCGAATCCGCATCGCCCGATTCACCCTGCGGCGCGGTCGCCCCGTCGGGAGCGGCAGGTTCATCCGTCTTCGCGCCCCCGCCGGACGCCGGCGTCGGCCTTCCGAATGGCGCAAGCTGCAAACCCTGATCGGCCGCGATCATCCGTTGGATGTGCAGGCGGACCGCCGAGGCGTCCTCATCCCAGATGCGTCGTCGGCGCAATTCGTCAATCAACTCCTGCGCGGGCAGAAAACGCGGCGCGTTGTGGACCGCCATTTGCGCGTCCCACAACGCCCGATTCGTGCGGCCGGCCGCCAGGTGTTCCAGCGCCCAGCGATAGTGCGCCTGCGCCAGTCGTTCGCGGCTCCAGTTCTGCAGCCCCCGCCGCAGTCCGATGCGATAGCGCTCTACCTGCTGGGCCAGCAGCGCCCCCTCGCGCTCCTCCGGCTCGCCTTTCACAACCCGCACCGTCAGCAGAATGATCACTTCCTCACGCACCGTGTTGTCGTTCGTCGTGCGGAACAGCGCGCCGGCGATCGGAATGTTCCCCAGCCCCGGAACCTGGCCGCGCGTCGCCGTCGTCACTTCGCGAAACAGGCCGCCGATCAGAATCGTGTGGCCGTCGCGCAACAGCACGTTGGTCGTCACCTCGGTCGTCTGCTCGAACGGCAGATTCGCTGCGCTGAGACCGCCGGTGGAGTCCTTGGGGTGGATCTCCATGCGGATGTGTTCGTCGTCGAGGATGTACGGCCGGAAAACGAGCTGTGTGCCGGTTTCAAGGAACTCGACCGTCTGAATCGCGGCCGTCTCGGTGACCGTCGTCGTGAAGTAGCCGTCCCGCCGGCCGACGATCACTTCGCCCCGCTGCTTGTTCAGCGCCAGCACCTTGGGATTGGCGATCACCGACGTGTCGGCTACCTGCTCCAGCGCGCGAAGGAACACACCCACGTTGTTCTTGATGATGCCGAACGTCAATCCGCCGTTGGGCACGGCGCCGCGTACGTCCGTGCGCACCGTGAACGTCGTATTCTCCAGTTCGTTCGCCGGCGTCGCGCCCGTGACGATCGCCTGCGCCGCCGGACTCGTGCCGCCCACTTCGGCAAAATCCACGCCGCCCAGCGTCGTGAAGTCGATGCCCAGCGCCGTGTCCTCGTTGAGCGTGGCGCGCAGAATCGTCGCCTCGATCAGCACCTGCCGAGGCCGTACGTCCAGCTCCACCAGCGCCGTTGCGATCCGCTCGATCGCCGCCGAATCGTCAGTCACGACCAGCGAGTCTTCCGACGACAGATCGTTCCCCCCGCCGTCGCCCCCCGACTTGCCGCCGCCGGACTCAAGCCCCTTTCCCGCCGCCGGCGTCGTGGCGATCTTGCCCGCGTCCGTCAGCAGCGGCGCGATCAGCGTCTTCGCGTCGACGGCCGTGAGGTACTTGAGCCGGAACACCCGCGACTCGACGCGCCGCTCGGCCTTCCTGATTTCCCCCAGCTCTTCCTGCGTATGAACGAAAATGAAACCGTCGCGCTCCACGAAGCCGAGATTGTTCATGCGCAGCACGGCGTCGAGCGCTTCCTCGAACGTCGCGTCGTACAGATTGGCCGTCACCGTACCGGTGACCGCCTTGGACGCCAGAATGTTCCGCCGGCTCTCCTCGCTCAGCATGCGCAGCACGTCAGCGATGGGCATCTCGGCCACGTGCATCTCCACGCGACGGGCCGTATTCACCTTGACGGTGGCGTTGCGCTTCGACTTCGCCGCCGATCGCGCACCGGTCGCTTCGTCCGCGCCCGAAGCGCCGAACCGACGCATCACCTGATCGAGCTGCTCGAATGGATCGCGCGGCGGGGCCGACGTGGTAGGCGCTGCATCGACGCTCGAGACCGCCCCGTCGAGGTCCGCACTCGGCGCGCCGGACGCGTCGACCGCCGGCCCCGTTTCGGACCTGGCGTCGTCCGCGGACACAGCGCCTCCCGCGCCCGCAAAGATCAGCAGCGCTGTCATCGATGCGACCAGATGCTTGCTCACGTTGTTTCCCGACTTCCGTAAAGCCGTGACGGTGCGTTCCGACGCGACGCCGTGCGCCCCGGTCTGTCCCCGTCGGCGCATCCTTACGTCGTCGTCCACCAACCCCGGCGCGCAGCAAGAATGCAACGCCGCGCGACGACGTCAGGCGGACGTGTCCGGCGATACAGGCCGGACCCATGTCTATGGCATCGACACACGAACGTTGCGATTTGACTTGTGCAGCAGAACCTCTCGCGGAAATACGCGTACCAGCCGAAAGCCGCCGATAATCTCGCCCTCGTGGACCCATGAGCCGTTGATATAGGCCCGCGCCCGGTCCCCAAGCAGCGTTCCCTGCAAATGAAGCCGGCTCAGGTCAACCTCGATCTGAGCCTCGTCCCGCCGCATTGCTTCCTGCCGCTTCTTGAGATTGGCCCAGAAATCGTGCAATGCCGTCAGAAACGGGCTGGGCTGACTGGTTGCCGGGCGCTGCTGTGCGGCTTCCGCCAGCGCCTCGGCCGATGGAGCGAACGCGTCCCAGTTGGTCTCGAACAACTCCCGCGCCGCGACGCGCGGCATGTGCTGAATTACGACCGCGCGCGGCGACGGCGATGCCGCCCCATTCGCGTCGGCCGTCGCCTGCGGAGTCCCGGCATCCGATGCCGCGGCCGCCGCGGGTGGCGCCACGACCGTCGGAGTCGCCGTGACGACAGGCGCCGCCGCTTCCGCCGCGTCGGCCTGATCCGGACCGCCCGAAAACAGCGCGCGGCCCCACACGACGAACAATATCAACGACAGCGCCGCCAGCGAGATCGACTTCTTGCGATCGGCGCGAAGCTGAGCGACGAGCGTTTGAAAGTGCTGATTCATATCATGATTTCGTCACGGGCCAGAAAAACGTCGTGATCAACATCTCCACCTTGAGCCAGCCCGGCCGCTCCGGATCGGCTTTGGCATCCAACCGCTCGATCCGCGACAGCCGATGCAGGGACTCCATGTCGCGCAGCGCCGCAAACAGCGGCCCGAACCGCCCCTCACATTGCACCAGCACCGGCTGGACCTGGATCCCGACCGCCTGCGGCGGCGCTCCGCGCGGCAGCCGTGCCGGTTCGATCGTATGCGCCGGCCGCGGCTGGAAGATGTAATTCTGCATTCCGGCACGCTCCAGGATCAGACCCAGATCGCGCAGAAACTCGCCCATTTGATGATCGTCGGGAATCCGATATGGAAAGTCCCGTGTCGCGTCACGCAACGAAGTCAACTCCGCCACGATCCGCTCCGCCGCGCTGATCTGAACGCCCGTCGCCGACATGTCGTGCTGAATCTGCCACACCTCGGCGCGAGCGGTCTGAATGCGACCGCGGCCGGGAACGACGACCACGCCGTAAAAAAACACCGCCGCCGCGATCACGGCCGTCGTCGCAAGTATCTGAGTCAGATTGCGCATCCGATCGTCCCGTACGGTCCGTTGTGCGGACCACCTCTCGCAGGGCACGGGCTTTCAGTCCGTGCGAAATCGCCGCCGCAGTGTCTTGCTTTGAGACGTTCAACGCTTACTTACGTGCGCGTCTCGTTTCCCACGAGGCACGGGCGCGCAGCCCGCGCGAATCCAACGCCACCGCCTCGGGTGGCACGGTCCAGCGGCCCGCGACATTCCCAAAAATCCCCGCCAAACGCCCTATCCGGCCGCTTGGCCATGTCGCCGCCGCGCTTCTACTTGCTCCCCCCCGTTTGCCGCAGCACGCGGCAGACCACCTCGAACTGCCGCACTTTCAGATCGCCGAACGTCGCATCGCGCACATAACTCGTTTGCACGTCGCGAAACAGCGGCGACCCGCCCAGCTTCGCCGTGAACGCGCTGATGTGCAGATTGCTCGGCGCAGCCCCGATCAGCCGCAACGTCGGCAACGTCGACTCGTCCTCTTCCGCCGCTTCCGTAACGGCGCCCGCGCCGGTCCCGGCGCCGGACCCCTTCGCCGCCCCAGGCGACGCCGTCGGCGCGCGCGAATCGACGACCGCGTTCACCGACACATCCGTCAGCACCGCGCCGTCGGGAAGCAGCGCACTGATTTCCGCCAGCACCACCACCCACGAAGCCGCGTCATCCAGCGACTCCAGGATCGACATCCGGCTCGAGAGCATCTGATGCTCCACGGTCTGCGCGTCCAGGAATTGCTTGCGCCCCTCGACCAGCGCCCGCTGCTCGCGCGCCGCCGCCAGATCGGCCGCCGCGCGAACCTCGCTTATATGGTGCGACCACGACCACACGCACATCATCACCACCATCGCCAGTCCCCACACCGCCTGCGCGCGGCAGGTGCGCCGGCGGGCGGCGGCCGCGTGATAGGCCGGCGGGATAAAGTCAATCTCGTTCATGCGGCTCCCTGCACGACGGTGCGCACGGCCCCGTTGCGGCCGACCCACTTCGAGCCGCGCAGCGCCAGCCCCACCGCGACGCCCCAGCCCGGCCGCAGCGTCCACGCACGGACCGCGTTCGTCGCCGCCGCCATCCCCATCCCGCGCATCGGATCGCCGACAAGACAGGGAATGTCAGTAATCTGGCCCATCAAACCGCACAGCGACGGCTCATGCGCCTCCCCGCCGACCAGCGTCAGGCTCGCGGGACGCTGACCGCGGAACGTGACCGCGAAATAGCGCAGGCACAGTTGCACCTCCCGCGCCAATTGTTCGATCGGCGCGCGAACCGCGTCGGCCACCTGCTCGTGCACCGAATCGGGCGTCGACGGCGCAGCGTGTTCCTCCGAGTCGCTCTTGCGACGCGACCGGCCCGCCGCCTCGATCGCCGTCAGGCGCACCTCGGCCGCCTGCTCGGCCGACGTCCCCATCCGCTGCGCGACCGCCTCGTTGAACCGCGCGCCGCCCACGTCGATCACCTTGACGAACGCCACTTCAGGCCCGCGCGTGATGACCAGGCTCGATCCGCTGTAGCCCACGTCCAGAAAGACGTTCACCGCCGCCGCATCCTCCTCGCGCCGCAGGAATCTCGCGAAGCTCCGCGCCATCGCACACGGCGCCGCATCGATCGCCACCGGCTCGAGCTGAAGCGATTCCAGCCGCCGGATCAGCCCCCCCACGAGCGAATCTCCGGCGCCGAAGACGATCAGTTCGTCCTTCAGCTCGTTGCCCTGTCGGACGTCTCCGGCCACGACGAACTGAAATCTTCCGCGATCGTCGGGAAAGCTGAACCGGTCCAGCGCCTCGAACTCCAGCGCTGCCGCTTTCTCCTCCCACGGCATGCGCGGCAGACGGATACTCTTGATCTGAAATTGCGCGGGCTGCAGACACGTCACCACGCGCCGCCCCTGAAACCCGCATGTCTTCAACGCCGTAGCCACCGCGTCGTCAACGAATTGGTCGCGAGCCGATCCGCTCAGCCCGGCCGAAACCGGCCGATAGGCCATCCCCGCCACAACCGGCCGATCGCCGCCGTGATCGAGCTGAACCATTTTCACGCCCGACGTGCCGACGTCGAGCGCGATGGGTCCAAGCGTGGACCGTGCGCGAATCATCGTCGCGCTCCATTCACGTTGCCGATCCGGCGCGCCATCTACAGCCCTCCCAGCAGTCCCCCGAGCAGTCCGCCTCCGCCTTCGTCGTCACCGGCGCCCCCGCCCGACTCGACCGATTCCGCCGTCAGCACGGCGCTGCGCCGCAGCGACACCGCCCCGCTCACGGGCGAAACACTGACCAGGTAGCTGGCGTGGTCGTCCGACAGCTCGAATTCGATGGGCGCTACAGGTTCCAGGGCGCCCGTGCCGTCGAAGGCGACCTTGTTCAGCGTTCCAAGGTTCGTCCCGGACAAAGTCACCGCTCGCAGATCGCCGCTCGACTGAGGCCCCATCTGAATGCGGAACGGCTTTCGATCGACCGGGTGCGTCAGCGGCGTCTGAGGCGCGCTGTCGTTGGCGAGCCAGATGGCGTTGGTGCTCGGATCGGCCACCAGCACGATCCGCTGATCCGGCCGGGCGATGGCCAGATGCTGCCCGTATTCGATCATGCCGCTGAGCCGATCGCGTACCGCGTCGGGCTGCACCGGTTCGGTCGTCTGGGTGCTGCTGATCGTCAGGCCGGCGACGATGGCGATGACGACGCAGACGATCACCAGTTCCGCGAGCGTCATTCCGCGCGCTCTGCGCATGGGCGGCGGCCGCTCAAGACGACGATGTTGACTGCGCTGGGCTTTCATGGTTTCGCTTCCCCCTTCTTCTCAGCCGGCCGCTGCTCGACGACGCGCACCGGCACCGGACCCTGCTCGAGCCGTTCGAGAATGCGGCGCAGCAGCTCGTTCGTGCGGCGCACCTCGTCGATCTGCTCGACGCGCTGCGCGCCGGCGTTCGGAATCTGCGCCGCCGCATCGGGCAGCAGCGACGATCGTCGCGCCCAGGCGTCCCACGCCAGCACGAACGACGACGACGCCAGCAATACGAGCAGCCCATCGCGCCAGCGGCGCACTGGAAGCGCGCGCGATTGATCGTTATGTGCGTTCATCACTCCTTTAGTCGGATGGCGCGTTCCGCCGTTTGAGCACGAACTGCTCGACTGAATCGCTTCGCGGCGGCGCCGGTCGCTCTTCTAGGACTCGTTCCAGTTCAGCAGCGTCGTCGGCTGGAAAACCGTAAAGTCGTAAATCGTGGAATAGCGCGAGTCCCAGTTAAAATCGGCCGATCCCAAACTGGCAAAATCCGACTTCATGCCTTCGCCGGCGTAGCTGAGAAATGCACCGTAAACCGTGAGATTGGGACGCGTGTTTTCGAATCGATCGTTGCATTGAACCGGACCCCGAACCACTATGATCGCCCGATCGCCGATGCGGATGCGGCCCGAAACGACCAGCGCCGGATAACCCGGCATCGCGTAAAAGCCGATAATGGAGTCGTTCGAAATCGTCAGATCGCCGGTCACCACGAGCGTCCCGACGTAGTTGAACATGCCGCCAGCGCTGAGGTTTCCCGACTTCACCAGCACGCCGCCCGGATTGTTCGTACTCACCAGGCTCGCCCCGCTGCGCACCAATCCCGGCAGGCCCACCGCGCTTGCAGCGATCGTCACGTTGCGCCCCAGGCTGATGCTGCCGGACAGAAGACCCAGCGCATCGACCACGATCACGCTGCCGTCGCTTTGATAGGCGATCGTGAACGACGTCTGTCCGCCGGCAGCGCCCACGGCCAAAGGCGTCAACGAGGTTGAAGAATAGCTCGCCGCCGCCCGCGGAACCCCGTGCACAACGTAGCGGTTCCACATCGTCGTGCTGTACGGCGGCATCGACACGGATCCGGCCCCCGGCGTAATCGACGCCGGCGGCGTGGAATTGGTCCACTTGATCGTGCCCGTCGCCGACACCGCGCCGCTGCAATAAGCGCCGCTGTCGATCGAGCCGTTGGCGTGCAGATGACCGTAAATGCGAACCGGCGCCGGAATCGTCGGCGACGCGTTGGCGACCATCGCGCGGGAGACGACGCGGCTGTACGGCGGCGGGGTCAGCACGTCGCTACGCGTGGTGCGCTGCGCGACGACCGCGCCGGAGTTGTCGCGCACTACACCGGTCGCGGTCACCGAAAACAGCTCCGGCTCCGTCGCCGATATCTGTACGCTGACGTTGCAATAGTCGCTCGTTCCGTCGATCGACAGGCCGTTGACGCCGCGCCAGTAGTCTCCGACTGCGACGGCCGTCGGTGGAATGTTGAGATAGTGCGCGGCGATGGCCACGCCGGACGCAGCCAGGTACTCCGCCTGCGCCGCGGCCCGAAGATTGCCGGCCTGCGTCGCGGCCGTCGAGTGCGATTCCAGGTAGGCCGCCCCCAACAGTGTCACCAGCGCGGCGAATCCCAGCACCAGGATCAGCACATAGCCTGTTCGGACGTGGCGACGATGTGCCTTCATGAACGAGCTCCATTGCCTCACGGGACGATCCAGACGCGCGGATTCAGCCGCCGCTTGTGTTTCGTCGCGCGCCCGTCGTTCGTATTCAGCGATGAACTGGTCAGGTAGTCCGCCGGCGCCCGGGGTCCGGCGCAGATGTTGAACTCCTTCTGGACCTCGTCGGCCTTCAGAAAAAGCGACACGTGCGCGACTTGCGCCTGCCCTGCCGGCGCGTTGCCCTTGACGTCCATGCTGTCGACCCGGCCGGCGAGCACGGTCGTTTCAGCGCCCGATGCACCCTGGATCGTCGCCGGAAACGCGCCGTCCGAAAGCTCGGCGACGCTCACACCGCGATTGCCCGCCGCGATCTCGGCCGAGGTGGCCGTCCGCGCAAACGGCGTCGTCAGGCGCAACTCCTCGGATCCCGCGTCGCGCCACAGGACCGCGGTCTCGTCGAGTTCAATGGCGTCGTTGCTGTTGTTGTCCTTCGTCCACAGGACGAGATTGGAATTGTCGTAATAGCCGATCAGCCGCGCTTCCCGCAGCAGCTTGTTGATCCGGCGCACGGCGCCGTGCCCCTCCGTCGCCGTGCTCTGATCCGCCGTGCCCGTGCATGTCACGTAGCCGACCGCCACGACCATCGTGGTGCCGGCCGTAACAACCGCCAGCGTGCAGATCGAGGCGATCAGCAGCTCAATCAGCGAAAACGCGCGGCGCGATCCGACAACTAGCTCGACGCGAATTCGACGACGCACGCGCCGGCCGTCTCTCTTGCCTTGCATGGTGCGTCCCCCCTTCGTGAAAACCAGGCGTGAGGCGCTACTTGCTTCGCCGCCCGCGAAGATCCTCAATCAAAGCGCCACCCGACTCACAACCGGCCATCGACCTACAAGCGAATCTCCCGCAAGGCCTCACTTCTCTTCGTGCCTTCGTGCCTTTTTCAGTCACAAATTGGACTGCGGGCGCAGCCGGCGCGGTGCTGGCGGCAATCTCAAACGGGCGGGAAAGAGCGGCGGCCCGTCCGGCTCATTCTGCAACCGACACAACGCGGCTGAAACGGACCAGGCGCGTCGATCCGTGATAAACGTCGACTTGCACCAGTGCCAGGGAATAAATGTCGCCCGCGACCTGCCCCGAAAACGTGACGTATTGCACGCTCACCCTGCGCCAGAATCCCTCGACGCTTGAATCGGCGATGGCGTTGCCGTCGTAACTCTTGACGACGCCGTCCGACTCCTGATACCCGTGAAACGCGTCGACGTTCAGATAGCTCTTGCGCGATGTCTCGAGGCCGCTGGGACCAAGCACCTTGTCCGAAACGGCCGCCGTCGCCAGCGGCCGCGCGAGTACCTCGGCCATCAGCGCCTGACCGATCTGCACCGCGTACTTCAGCTTGTCCGCCTCCTGCCGCTGCTGTTCGCCGGCCACGAGGGGCAAGGTGGCCGACGCCGCGACAATCGCCAGAACAAGGGAAGCGACCAGGGCTTCGGCGAGCGTGAACCCGCCCAAGCCCGGGCCGCGGCGTCGTGAAACGTTCCCCTCGTGCGTGCGCATTCAGCCTTCCCGCATCGTTGCGGCGGAATTCCCGCCACACACGTTACAGCGCCGCATGAGCGGCCGAGTCGTTGGCCTTGAACTCGCCCGTCGTCTCGTTGTAGTACCAGGCCTTGCTCGAGCCGACGGCGGTGTTGGTGACATCGTTCGTATTCGAGAACGGATTGGTGGGGATGCGCTGGAGGTACGGCCCGAGCGTGGGCGTACCCGTCGTCGTGCCGTCCGGATTGGTTTTCTGCGTCATCTGCGTCGTGAACGTGGCCAGTTCCGGATAAGTGCCGTTGTGCTGGAGCTTGTACAACTCGATCTGTCCGCGAATGACGCGCAGATTCGACATCAGCGAGTTCATCTGCGCATCCGAGCTGGCCTCGGTGAACTGCGGCACCACGATCGCCGCCAGAATGCCCAGGATGATCACGACAATCAGCAGTTCCACAAGTGTGAATGCTCGCTTTTTCACGATGCTGCCTCCGAAAACGGGAACGCCGCGGCGCAGCGTCCCGATTCGCCTTGAAGAACATACGATACGGGTCAAGGCATTCCCCCGGACGTAGCCGGCCCGCACGCCAGGTCGGCCACTGCTCCGACATGTCCCCTATCGGATCAATGGTGTTTCCATGTGAATTAGCACTGCCCGCGGCCGAGAACCCATGGGATGCGCGCGGAAATAACCTGCACCCTGTCGGCGGGTGGCATGGTCCGGCCCTCGCGCGAGCACGGCCCGATGATGCCGAGAATCTTGCGTCGCGAGGGCTTGGCCATGTTCAGATAGGACTTGCGCAACGCCCGATCATTCGATCAAGGTATTTCGGCACGCGACCTTCATGAGTTACGCGGCATTACGATAACTCATCGCCCACGAACGGACGCATCGCCATCGCCCGGAAACATCGGACTCGACGTGTCGCTTGTCAGGCGCGCCGCAATAATCCGAGAATGCGTTGAATCGGCTGGAACGTACCGCGATCGTGAGGGCGCGTCGAGAAACGCTTCAGCTTCGGACCAGACCCGGCAAAGTGTTGACAACTCTGCGCACCTGCGGCAGCACCCTTTTTTTGGTTATCTATGACGTCGTCCGAATCACCATCAGTCGAATCTCGGTCATTTCCTCCATCGCAAACCGCACCCCCTCGCGCCCCAGTCCGCTCTCCTTCACGCCGCCGTAGGGCATGTGATCCACGCGCCAACTCGGCACGTCGCCGATGATCACGCCGCCGACCTCTAGCACATCCCATGCGCGCATCGCCTTGTACAGATCACGCGTGAAGATGCCGGCCTGCAATCCGAATGCGCTGTCGTTCACCGCCGCCAGCGCCGCGTCGAAGTCGCGAAACGGCGCCAGCACCGCCACCGGTCCGAATGCTTCCTTGCGACAAACGTCCTCCGACGGCGGAACGTCTTCGAGCAGTGTCGCCTCGAGCATCGCCCCCTCCCGCCGGCCACCGCATAGCAACTTGCCGCCGCGCCGGACGGCGGACTGAATCCACGCGTCGAGCCGCCGCGCCTCGCTCTCGGAAATCATCGGCCCGATGAACGTGGCCTCATCGCGCGGATCACCCATGCGCAGTGCCCGCGTCGCGGAAACCAGCCGCTCGCGAAAGTCGGCGTAGATCGACTCGTGAATGTAAATGCGCTGCACTCCGATACAGCTCTGACCCGACTGATAAAACGCGCCAAAAACAACCCGTTCCACCGCGTCGACCCGGTCGGCGTCGGCATCCACGATCACCGCCGCGTTCCCACCCAGCTCAAGAATCACCTTCTTCTTCCCCGCGCGGGCCTTCAGCGCCCAGCCGACCTCGGGCGAACCGGTGAAGCTCAGCAGCTTCAGCCGCTCGTCCGCCGTGAACAGATCGGCCCCGTCGCGGCGGCACGGCAGAATCGAAAACGCCCCGTCGGGCAGGTTCGTCTCGGCCAGGATTTCGCCGATCAGCAGCGCCCCGACCGGCGTGAAGCTCGCCGGCTTGAGCACGAACGGGCAGCCCACCGCCAGCGCCGGCGCGATCTTGTGGGCGGCCAGGTTCAGTGGGAAATTGAACGGCGAAATGAACGAGCAAGGCCCGATCGGCACGCGCTTCCACATGCCCGAATAGCCGCGGGCGCGCGGACCGATGTCCAGCGGCAGCACCTCGCCGCATTGACGCACCGCCTCCTCGGCGGCGATCCGAAACGTGTCGATCAGCCGCATTACTTCGCCGCGCGCATCGCGGATGGGCTTGCCCGCCTCCACGCACAACGCCTGCGCCAGCTCTTCCGACCGTTCCGTAAACCGCGTGACGCAATGGTTCAACACCGCCTGCCGCTCGTACGCCGCCATGCGCCGTACCGGCTCGACCGCCCGCACCGCGGCGGCGATCGCCTCGTCGATGACGCGCGCGTCGGCCATCGCCACGCGCGTCGCCGGCTGGCCGGAGTACTTGTCGGTCACGACGAGATCACGATTGGGCGAGGCCGGCTTGTTGGCGAGATAGAACGGGTAATGCGGCAGAAGCATGGAGCGCCTCCGATCGAGCGCCGGTGGTTTGCAGGGAAGTATATCCGGTTGACTTTGCCCATCGGCGGCAAAGAATACGCGGTGTGGCGCGGTCCAGCCCGTGCGGCATCACCTGGTGCTCCAACGCGGCAATTCGTGAAAGCTGAATCGGGACGCGCCCCAAGGAGGTTGATTCGTGAGCAACAACAGACTCATCGCGGCGGCATGGGCGGGAATGATGATCCTGATCGGCGGCGCGCTGCTGGCCAGCGCCGAGCCCAAGGGCGCCGCAACGCAGCCCGCCGAACGCAAGTTCACGCCGGTTCTTGACATCGAAGGTCTGATGGAGGGTCAGGAGATCGTCTTCGCCACCCTCCGCGATCTGATCAAGGACAAGAAGTGGGACGACGCGCGACACCTGGCCGGCGTGCTGTCGGAACTGGGCAACGTCAACATCCACCACGGAACCGAGGCCGATTACATCAAGCACGCCGAGAACATGTCCAAGGCGTCGGCCAATCTGGCGAAGGCGCTGCGCAAGCGCGAGGAACCCGAAGCCCGCAAGGCCTACAGCGAAGTCAACGCCGCTTGCCAGGCCTGCCACGATCAGTACAAGGACCATTGACCCGGGCGTTCCCGGTGATACACCGGCCCTGGGTGGTAGTCCAGCCGTGGGTGGTAGGCCGGCCCTGGGTGGTACGGGCGTCCCGCCCGTCGTCACCCGCGCGCATGCGGGGGTCCAGCAACCTTCTACACCCTGGATTCCTGCCTTTGCGTTTGATGGCGTCCCGCCCCCAACCGCGATTCAACGTGCGACTGATCCGAGACGCAAGTGCCGGGGTCAACCCGTCGCCCCGCGAATCAGCGTTCGGCTCATCCGAGCGTCTAGATACGGCGACCGCTTCTTCGTCCCTCCGTCGCTTCGTCGCTTTGGTCCGCGCTCAACAACGCGATCGTTGCGTCGCACACGCACGCCCGCGCCCCTACTTCCCCTCAACCGGAAACATCATCAGATCATCAAACGACGACGACGCGTCCGCCTTCGTCCACAATCCGATCCAGCCGGCCTCCTTGATCGCCGCATCCGTCGCCTCGAGCAGCTTCTTGCCATCCAGGTAGCACGCGATGCGCTCGCCGTTCATCACGGCCCGCACTTCGTACCACTGCCCGGCCTTCGTCTCGGCTTTGACCGACGCAAGCTGCGTCCGCTTCCCGTCGATCACCTTGTAAACGCGGTAGTTCGATTCCAGCGGATTGAACCGGCAGATGTAGTAGTTGTTCTCGTCCTTGCCGCGCCAGATCAGCCCGCCGCCCTGGTCCTCGTTGCCGCCGTCCGCCCGCACGCGCACGCGCAGATCAATGTCCGTCAGCGTCGTCTTCGCCGCGAGCAGCACGTTGTACGTGGCGTCGTCCGCCTCCGTCGTCAGCTTCAACACGTTCGGTTTGCTCGGCGCGGCCGCATCCGCCGATATTTTCCACACACCCGGCTTGCCGCCGCCGTTGGTCTCCCGCGCGCTCCAGCCCGCCGGCAATCCGCCGACGGCCGGATCGTCGAAATGGAACACGACCACCGGCGTGGCCTTCGGCTCGACTTTCTTCACTTCGCCCGTCGCCGCGTCGATTTCAACCTCGCGCAATCCCTGCGCCGTCACGACCGTCACTTCGATCACCGCCTTGCCGTCCTCGGTTTCGAGTTCCGCCTCGATCGCGCGGCCGCCTTCGACCCGGCGCAGCGCCGCCTCGATTGCCCCGACAAGCGACGTTTTCGACGCGTCCAGCGCGGCGCGCGTCGCGGCAAGTTCCTTCGCGTCGTCTTCGTCGAGTTCCTCGACCTCGATCTTGATGACGCGGCCGTCGCGCGCGTCGACCTTTGCTTCTTTGACGCCGTCGCCGACCAGCAGCTCAATCTCGTAACGCGGCGCGCCATCTTTCTCTTCCAACTCGGCTTCGATGGGGCGAGCGCCCGGCGCCTCCTTGACCGCCGCCTCGATCGCCTGGGCAAGCGTGATTTTGGCCGAAGCGGAAAGCTTCACGTACTGATCGAGCGTTTTCGGCGCATCAGCCTTGGTGTCGCCGCTGAACGACAGCAACAAAAGGGCGCACACGAAACCGTGGGTGACGGAGCGACACATGGTTCTTTCTCCCGCAAATTCTCGCATGTTGTAGGAAACGCGCCGAAACCGCGCACGTCTGCACAGAAGGCGACACAGTCAAGCGACGCGCGATCATCCGCCCGCCCACTCACGCCAGGCCCAACCTTGCCGCTTGGCCGTGCCTGCACCGCATTCCGGATTATTTCTTACCGCCCCCCTCGTTCTTCTTCATGCAGCACTGCTTGTACTTCTTCCCGCTGCCGCACGGGCACGGATCGTTGCGGCCGACTTCCTTGCTCTCTTTGTGAATCGGCTCGACCGGCTGCGGCAAAGGCGGTTCATCCTCGCCCGGAAGCGTTTTGCGATACGCTTCTTCCTTGCGCCGGCGGTCGAGAAATCGTTCGGTGAACTGATCGTCGTGTCGCGACATGATCGCCCTTTCACCTTCGCACTTGGGACTGCTAGTCCCGAGTTTCTTCGCGTCCCGCGACGCTTCTCAAACGTCGCGCCACACAACTCACGGCAGGACATTGACTTACGAACGAGTGTCCCGCGGGGTCTTCCTTCCTGTCGTGCCTTCGAGCCTTTCTACTGTTCCCTGTTCCCTTCGGTCCGCTTCGTGCCTTTTCCCGTCACTAATTGGTTCACCGGCACAGCTTGTGCCGTACCTCGTCAATCATAGCTCACGTGAACTGCACGCGCGGCGCCTGCCGCTCGGCCTCGCTCGTGACCTCGAAGAACTCCTCTTCGCGGAATCCGAACATGCCGGCCACCATCACCGCCGGAAAAGTCGCGATCGACGTGTTGTATATCTCGACCGTGTTGTTGTAGTGCTGCCGCGAATGGCTGATCTTGTTCTCGGTGCTGCTCAACTCCTCGCTGAGCTGCTGGAAGTTGGTGTTGGCCTTCAGCTCCGGATAAGCCTCCGACAGCGCGAACAACTGGCGCAGCGCGCCGCTCAGCGCCCCTTCGGCCCGGCCGGCCTCGGCCGCACCGTGCGCCGACGCCGCGGCGTTCCGCGCCTTGATCACGTTCTCGAGCGTCGACTTCTCGTGCGACGCGTACCCCTTGACGGTCTCGACCAGGTTGGGAATCAGGTCATACCGCCGCTTGAGCTGCACGTCGATCTGCGCCCACGCCGAGCGCACTTGCAGGCGCTTCGAGACCAGACCGTTATACATCCCGATCAGCGTAAGGATCAGCAGCAGCAGGATGCCGCCTGCGATTCCCGCCGCCAGACCCCAGCCCATTGCGAAGGCGTCGATGCTCATGTTTGGTCCCCTGACAGTCCGTCGCACGTGTGGCAAAGCCGCGCGCGACGGTGTGGATTTCCCGACAACATGCCCGCTCAGAAACGGCGCACAACACGTTCACCACCGGCCCGTTCACTCCGGCAGCGTACCGTCACGCGCTCATACATGCACACTGAACGCATTACCCAGGTCCAGAGTAATCTCGTATTGGCCGCGCGGCCATTCCAACTTCGCCCGTTTTTTCGACTCGCCCGACCGGTGCTCAGTCGAGCTCCCCGATCCGATCCAGGATTTCCAGCGTCCCCGTGATCAGCGTCGCCGGAGCATCGAGCGGCACCGTCGCATCGGTCAGCGGCATTCGACGCATGTCATCCGGCGACATCCAGCGCACATCGGCCACCTCTTCCGCGGCCGGCGACAACGACCCGCCCACGATGTCGGCCGACCAGCACCGCAGCACCAGCCGGCCGTCTCGTTTGATCAACTCCGTCAACAGCCGACCGGGCGCGACTTCCAGCCCCAGTTCTTCGCGCATTTCGCGCACCAGCGCCCGCTCGTCGGATTCGTCATCATGAATGTGCCCGCCGGGAAAACACCACGCCCCGCCCACCGCCAGATGCGCGGCGCGGCGGATCATCAGAAAACGCCCGTCGCGGCCGATGATTCCCAGCACGCCGCGCACCACCGCCGCATGCGCCGGATCCGACAATTGCCGGGCGTCACGATCCATGTCCACGCGTCCCACGTCCTTCGGCCGATCTTCGTTCTGAGCCTCGCTTGTGTTCCCTGCTCGCTGTTCCCTGTTCCCTTGCCTTCAGGCATCGCGCGGAAATGAGTTGAACGAGTTGAAGAGGGGTGATACGGGCGTCCCGCCCGTCCGGCACGGGCGAGATGTCCGTACCACCCAGCACAATCGTTCTGGTTATTCGCGCGCGACTCCTTAGTTTCGACTTTTCGACTTTTCGACGTTTCGTCTACTACTCCGCCGCCTGCGACGAAGGCGGCGACAACGAAGACGCCGGAGCATCACGCCGCTGCGGCGACTTCAGCCACTCCGTCAGATACGCATCCGTCTGCCTCATGTGATAGCCCGACGCCCACACGCCCGCCAGCATCGAACCGGCGTCCAGCAGCCGCTCCTCAATAAACACGCGCCCGGCTTCGCCCTTCAGCTCGCCCGACTTCTCCAGCTTGTACAGCGCCTCGACCGCACGATGCGAACGATCGATGTGTTCCAGCGTCTCTTCCCACACCTTGTCGGCCGCGATATCTCTCGCTGTCCGCGCCGACGGCAGTAAGCCGCGCGACGTCAGCCCGTGGTGCGTCAGCACCCCATCGTCGATGAAGCGATGAAACCCCTTGTCGGTCGTGTAGCCGTTCGGATTGGCGCCCACCCAGCCGTTGTAATGTTCCGTCGTGTGCAGCGGCTGCGCGGCGTCGCCGACATAATGACTCAGCAGTCCCATCGCGTGGATGATGCGTTCGCGCGCCGCCTCGATCGCACCCGGCTCGCACAGCGCGGTGTTCGCCTCGAACGTCTGCAACGTCGACCAGCCCGAAACGATCTCCGCGTGAAGTTCGGCGATGCGATAAGGCAACATGCCCGGCGTCAACCGCAGCATCTTGGGATCACTACCGACCCTCTCGGGCACAAACCGATCCGGGTGCAAGGCCCGCTGCGCCGCCAGTTTTCCGACGAAGTCGTACCGCAGCGAAGGCAGCGTCTTCAGCGACATGCCGTACGGCGCCAGATGCTCGACATCGATGAAATGGTCCGGCTCGTTCAAATGGGCCAGGCAGATCAGTTTCGTGCCCCGCCAGCGATCCGGCTCGTTCGACAGATAGGCCAGCCGATCCACCATCCGCGGTTCGCGGACCCATCCCGGCACATCCGCCGGCAGCCCGGCAACCGCCAGCCGCGTGATAATGGCATGCCCGCGTTCGTTCCAGCCGGCCGCCTGGCCGACCGGCAGGACCACAATGGAAATAGCGCAAATGGCCCGACGGCCGAGTGATAATCGCTTCATAGAGGCATATTGACAGGCCGCAGCGTTTCTGTAAACTGAGCGCGCATCCGAAGTTGGGGTGTCCCAGCGCACGCTCCCGCCCCCCACCGCCGGACGAATTCCGGAGTCCCCGGAGAACAGACGTGATGACCGGACGCTGTAAACGAGGCTGGCCGTGCGTTCGTAACTCCATGCTGGGCATGGTGTTATGCTTGGTCTCTGTTTTCGTTGCTTCGGCCGCGGCCGAACCGCGCCCCAGCCCCAGCCCCGTTTCATGGGAACTCACATTCACTTTTCAGCCGCCGCAACGAATTTCCGTGCGACTCGCGGCGTCCGAAGCGCCTAAAACCTACTGGTACATGCTGTACCGCGTGGTGAACACCACCGGCGAAGACCGCGACTTTTTGCCCGTCATCGAGCGCGTCGCGGAAATCGACTCGGAACTGCCCGCATTGCAGGTGGACGACCGCCCTGGCGAAGCCCCCAGACTGCTGGTCGCGCCCGCCCTGGTTGGACTCGACCCGGCGGTTTTCCGGGCCATTCGCGACCGGCACGCAAAGACGCATCCGTTCCTGGTTGCGCCGGTCGAATCCATCGGCCGAATCAAGCAGGGCGCCGACTACGCGGTCGACAGCGTGGCGATTTTTGAGGACTTGGACCCCAAAGTCAGCCGATTCACCCTCTACGTGGGCGGTCTGACCGGGGAACGGACGGTGATTTCGAACCCGTCGTTTAACGCAAAGGAACCGGCGAGCGACACGAACCCGCGGAGCTTCGTCGTGCAGAAGACCCTGGCGATCCCCTACGTACTGCCCGGCGACGAGCAGACGCGGCCGGCCGCTGAACCACTTCTGAAGCGCGTGACGTGGGTCATGCGATAGTTGACGTGTTTCAATCTCCGCTTCAGGCGGGAGGCACACGGATCACCGGCGACACCGGCGAAGAACTGGTTTGAAGGACAGGCTGTTATGGCACATAAGAAAGGTCAAGGCTCATCCAAGAACGGACGCGATAGCGGACCGCAGTTTCGCGGACTGAAGCGATTCGGGGGCCAGTTCGTACGCTGCGGCACGATTCTCGTCCGCCAGTGTGGGACCCCCTACCACGCCGGCAAGAACGTGGCCCGTGCCCGCGACGATACGCTTTACGCGCTGATCGACGGAACCGTCGAATTCCAGGGCCGCAAGGTGCATGTCCTTCCGGCCGCGGCGGTGGATACAAACTGACCAAAGACGGTAAGCGGTTTTCCCGCCCCCGCATGCAACGCAAAGCGTGCGGGACCTCCCAGGCGGCGCCGAACCGGAGGGTCATGCTGGCGGCATACGAAGCCGAACGAAGCGACGCAGCCGCGAACGACCCGGAAATTCGTTGATTTTCATGGCCGTTCCGGCATACTCTGGAGTCGACGAGCCGTACCCGAGCGGGTACACTGTATCATGAACGAATCTCGGCCAGGCGCTCCGGTTCCCCGCGGTTCCCCCCAGCCGCGTCCGGGCCCTGGCCCTTTTTTTTGGTTTCACGTGAGGTCTGACGCCCATGTCCGACGAACCGAAAATCCATATCGATGACGATTGGAAGTCCGAAGCCCGGCGCGAAAAAGAACGACTGGCCGAACAGCTCGACACATCCGAAGCCGCTCACGATCGCCAGCCGCCGCGCGCGGACTTCCTGGGGCTGCTGAACCTCATCGCCATGCAGGCCGTCGTCGGACTCGGCGGACTACGCGATCCGTCGGGCGCCGTGATACCGCCGCATCCCGAGCTGGCGAAGCACCACATCGACCTGCTCGAAGTCCTCGAACAGAAAACGCGCGGCAATCTGTCGGAGGATGAGAAGAAGGTGCTCGACACCACGCTCTATCAGCTTCGCATGGCCTACGTCGAATTGATGTCCGCCCTCGGCGCGGCGGCGGCCAAGAAGCCACCCAATGCGGATACTCGATGAAGCCCGTTCGGACGACGATTCGCCGCGTTGCGGCCGCAGGACTGATCCTCAGCGCCATGCTCGCCTGTCGCGCGCATCGCCCGCCCTCATCGGCGCCGGGCGAACCTCCACGCGCCGCATCGAAACCGGACGCGTGGCCCGAGCGCCCCAATATCCTGCTCATCATGGCCGACGATCTCGGCGCCGCACTGATGGGCTGTTACGGCGGCAGCGAATTCCAGACACCGAATATCGACTCGCTCGCACATGGCGGCGTCCGGTTCCGCACGTGCTGGTCGACCCCCGTCTGCCGACCGTCGCGCGTCATGATCCTCACCGGCCGCTACGGCTTTCGAACCGGCTGGGTCAGCCAGGCGCCCGATCGACCGGCGTATCAGGAATCCCTCAGTGCCGACGAATGCACTTTCGCCGACGTGCTGAAGACGCGCGGCTATTCCACGGCGCTGGCGGGCAAGTGGCATCTCGGACGCATCGACCGCCAGCCCAACATGATCCGCGACAGCGGATTCGACGAGTATTGCGTCTGGGCACAGGAGGCGCTGCCGCCGGCGGCGCGGTTCGCCGGATCGCCCGCGCAGCGATACTGGCATCCCGCGCTGATCGAGAACGGCCGGCTACGTCCGACGGAAGAGAGCGACTACGGTCCCGACGTGGCGCGCGAGTGGCTCATCGACTTCATGACTCGTCACCGCGACCAGCCGTTCCTGGCCTACTACGCCATGCTGCTGCCGCATGTTCCGTACGAGCCGACGCCCGACCCGCGGCAGCCCGGACGGAAACGGCCGGGCAGCCTGGAATCCAGCATCGCCTATCTGGACCATGAGGTCGGCCAACTCGTGGCCGCGCTGGAGCGGCTGGACCTGCGTCGTCGAACCATCATTCTGTTTTGTGCCGACAACGGAAGTCCGCGCCGCGGCAAGGGCAGCGTCAGTGAAGCCGGCATCCGCGTACCGATGATCGTCAATGCGCCGGGCCTCGTCCCACCCGGAGTCGTCTCCGACGCGTTGATCGACCTGACCGACGTGCTCCCCACCCTGGCCGACGTGGCGGGCGCACCGCTCCCGACCGACCGGCGGTTCGACGGCCGCAGCTTCGCCTGGCAGCTCAATGGCCACACCGGCGCGCCGCGGGAATGGATTTTCAGCTACCTCGACGATCGCCGCATGTTGCGCGACCGCCGCTGGCTGCTGGAGGGTACCGGCCGCTTCTTCGACTGCGGCGATCGCCGCGAAGGTCGCGATGCGTACACGGAAGTGACCGATTCGTCGGATCCGGAAGTTGTCGCGGCTCGCCGGCGTTTCGCGACCATTCTCGAGACGCTGCCCGCGTCGCCGCTGCCCGCCGATCACTGATGCCGATTGCCGCGGCGTACGTCGGTCTTACATGCGTTGCAGCGCGCGGATTCCCAGTAACCCCAGTCCCAGCTTCAACGTCCGCGCCGCCAGATCGCACAACCGCAGCCGCGCAACGCGCGTTTCTTCGTCGGGCGCCCGCAGAACCGGACAATTTTCATAGAATGCCATGAAGGCCCCGGCCAGTTCGTACAGATAGTCGCACAGCAGGTTGGGCAGCAGCGTCGTCGAGACCGCAGACAGCGTCTCGCCGAATTGCAGAATCCGCATCCCCAGCGCCCGCTCGGCCGCGTGTTCGAGCACGATCGGCGCGTCGTCGCACGTCGCCGCGCCCTTGCGGAAAATGCTGCGGATGCGCGCGTGGGCGTACATCAGATAGGGCGCGGTATTGCCCTGCATGGCCAGCATCTTGTCCCAACTGAACACATAATCGCTGCCGCGATTCTGACACAAATCGGCGTATTTTACGCTGCCGATGCCGACCGCCTCGGCAATCGCGTCCTTTTCCGCGTCGCTCAGCGGCGCCTGCCCCGCATCGTCGCCGCGGCGGGCGTCGTTCTCTTCGACCAGCCGCCGCGCCCGCGCGACCGCCTCGTCCAGCAGGTCTTTCAATCGCACGCTCTCGCCGCTGCGCGCCCGGTAGGGTTTGCGGTCCTCGCCCAGCACCGAGCCGAACGCCACGTGCTCCAGCCGCACCCGCGGCGCGGCCGGCTCGCCGGCGCGCGTCCAGCCCAGCGCCTCGATCGTCGCGAAGAGCATCTCAAAGTGGAGCTTCTGCGGCATGCCCACCACGTACAGCACGCGGTCGCCGCCCAGTCCGCCGTGATGCGGATCCCGCGCCGCCAACGCCGCCCGCAGCGACGCGCTGCGCAGCGGAATCGGCCGCCGCCGATTGTCGCTCATGCGATACAACGCCGCCGCCAGATCGGTCGTCGCGTACAGATAGGCGCCGTCGGACTTCCGCACGATCAACGGCAGCGGCTCCCCGTCCGGACCCTTGAACCGCGGCGTGCCGTCCGGCGTCTCCAGAAACACGCACACCGCGCCGCCGTCGTCCCGACACACCGCGCGCACCCATTCTCCCGTCGAACCGGTTGCCGCCGCCTCGTCCGCCCCGCGCGCAGGCAGACTTAGTCGCAGTTCCTCGACGATGCCCGGCAGCATGTCGTGAAAAAAGCTCTCGCCGCGCACGTCGCCCTCGGTCAACAGCACGCACAGCCGCCGGTAGATCGCGCCGCACGCTTCGAGACTGGCGCGAATCGCCAGTTGCCACGCCTGACGCTCCTGGTCATCCGCGCTGCCGCCACGCTGAAGCATCGCCACCACGTGATTCGACACCGCCGAGAATTTCACCTGCTTGTTGTTCTGCCGGTCCACGACCGTCAGGTCGAAATCCTCCGCGGCGCTTTCCACGGCGTTGACGAACTGATACGCGGGCAACAGTCGCACGAGGCGCGGCGCGAAACTCCGAAGAAACGCCGCAAACTCCACGCCCGCCGGATCGCGATCCAGTTCCGCCTGATGCTCATCGCGCAGTCGCGTCAGATACGCGCGCAGCGCGTCGCCGCCCGCGCTCCGCGCCGCGGCCAGCTCGCTCAAACGCCGCTCGCTCCAGTCCTCCGGCTCGCCGCGACGCTCGGCTTTGCACAGGTGCCACATGCCGAGAATCACCATCCCGAACTGCGTGCCCCAGTCGCCCAGGTGGTTCTGTCGGACGACGCGATGCCCCTCGAACGCCAGCACCCGCGCGATCGTGTCCCCGATGATCGTCGATCGCAGATGGCCGACGTGCATCTCCTTCGCGACGTTCGGCGATGAGTAGTCGATGACGACGGTCCGCCGAAGTGATTCGTCCACCGGCTCGATGCCCAGCCTGTCGGCCGGCAGCTCCGCCAGGTCCACATCCTCCGCCCCGCCGGGCGCCGGCGGAACGCTCGACAGCGCCGCTTCCAGAAACTCTCGTCGCAGCCGCAGATTGATGAAGCCCGGCCCGGCGATCTCGGGCGGTTCGATCAGATACGACACGCGCGCATCGGCGCGGCCCACGCCCAGGGCGTCGATCAGCGCCTGTGCGATGTCGCGCGGCCTTCGCCCCAGCGTGCGGGCCAAACCCATGGCCACGTTCGATTGATAGTCGCCAAAACGCGGATCAGTGGCGGGCCGAATCAGCGGATCAACGTCGCGTCCGGCCTCGCCGAACGCGGCGCGCAATGCTTCGGCGAATAGGTTGTTCAAAAGCTCGGCAGGCGATTTCATGCGGACATGTTAAGAGACGCGAACCACCGGGGCCAATCAACGCGGCGCGCACGCCCGTCATTCCCGCGAAGGCAGGAATCCGGACGCATCAGCCGCCGCCGCACAGCCGATGTCCGCTCACCGCCCCGTTTTCCGATGCTGCTTCACGAATCGCACGGCGTCGGATTTCCAGAAATCCATCCGCCCGACTTTGGCGCCGCCGAGCCGAACGAGCGGATTGTTCGAGTCGAAGAAAACCGGCACGATCCCCTGGCCGATCCCGAAGTCGCCCTCGGCCCGGCGCCGCGGACCGAACGTCGTCACGTCGAAAACCGTCTGCTGAATCACCTGCTGCGTCACGGCTTCGGACAATACGACCGGCTCCAGCGTCCCGACCAGCGCCTCGGAAGACTGCCGACCCGTGGCGTTCAGCACCTCGACCGCGTTGCCGCCCGGCGACAGAACGCCCAGGCCGGTCTGATTCGTCAGATTGAAGACCAGTTCAGCTCCCTGCAATCCGTACCAGTCCTGGAAGTTGACCGGACGAATGAAGCGGGCGGTTTCGATCCACCGCGCCATGAGCTGATTGACAAACTGTCCGGGCAGCAGCGTGACGCGCGCACCGGTCTGATTCTGAATCGCCTGCACCAGCCCGCGATCGGCCAGGCTGATCTGGAAATAGCCCGTCCCGCGCTCCATGAAAAAGCGAAAGTCCCACGTGCCACGCTTGGCCAACGTGGCCACGCTGGAGCGAATTTCGACGTCGCTGCGCACGTCGCCCTGCTCGACGACGCCCGCCCGAATGGCGCCGTAGGCCAGTCCCAGCCGCGTCACGACCGCTTCCTGACCCGTCGATTCGTCGCGGCCCTTGAACAACTCATCGACGCACATCAGCGCCAGCGGCTCGATCATGAAGACCGAAGGCGGCGTCGACGGCGTCAGGCTCAGCTTGACCTTGCTCCGCACGCCGGTGCGAACCTGGGTGCCGCTCGTCAGACGATCACCCACCTTCGCGGCGGTCCAGCCTTCGTCGGCTTTCGCATCGGTGCCCAGCGGGGCGTAATGAACCTTGCCCTTCAACTCGACGACCAACAGCGAATAGTCGCTCGCGGCCGGCTTGGCCGCCGCTTCGCCTTCCGCCGGCGGCTGTGCCCCCTCCGGCCGGGCGGGCGGATCCTGTGAATAGACGGGAACGACCAGAATTCCGGCGACAGCGATAAATGTAAATGGCAACCAGCGTTTCATGATTTGGCTCCGTGCGGCCGTGGATTGCGCGCTTGAGGTGCGAGGCCTCAAAGGTACTGTACGATACAAACGGCGATTCGCCAAGCAAGTTCCGAGAAAAACCGCGCCGAGCGGCGGCTTCTCATCCGGACGCCGCCCCGCCGGTCGCCGCTCGGTCGATTGCCGCCAGACCGTCGTAGTCGAGCAGGTCGTAAAGCTCCTTCCGCGTCTGCATCCGCTCCAGCCAACCCGCCTGCGAACCATCACGCCGGAGGTCGGCCAGCAAATGCTCGATCGCGCCGAACGCGACCCGCAGCGCCGTTTGCGGATAGATCACGATGCGGTAGCCCATCTCCGCCAGCTCCGACAGCGGCAGCAACGGGCTTTTTCCGAATTCGGTCATGTTCGCCAGCAGAATCGGCCGCTCGCCGCCTACAGTCTGCGCATGCTCAAAGGCGCGCGCAAAGCGGCGGAAATCATCGGCGCTGGTCATCGCTTCAGGAAAAAGGCCATCGGCTCCGGCGTTGAGGTATTCCCTTCCGCGCTGAATCGCGGCATCCAGCCCTTCGACCGCGGCCGCGTCGGTTCGCGCCAGAATCACAAACTCCGGATCGCCCCGCGCCGCCACGGCGGCACGAATCTTCTCGACCATCGCATCGACCGGCACGACCTCCTTGCCGTCGAGGTGTCCGCACTTTTTCGGCAGAATCTGATCCTCGAGATGCATCCCCGCCGCGCCGGCCGACTGCAACTCGGTCACCGTGCGCGCGGCGTTGATCGCCTCGCCGAAACCGGTGTCGGCATCCACCAGAACCGGCACGCGCACCGCGCCGGCGATGGCGCGGACGTGCACAGCGCATTCGCTCAGCGTCGTCAGCCCGACGTCCGGCAGGCCATACACGGCGTTGGACATCCCGGCGCCGCTGACATAAACCGCCTCGAATCCCGCCCGCTCAATGGCACGAGCGCACAAGGCGTTGAACGCCCCCGGCATCGGCACAACGCCGCGCCGGCAAAGCTTGCGAAACCCCATGCGCAAATCAGACATGCCGCCGACTCCACGAGAAACGGCGCAAGCAGAATCCGTTCGACCTCATGCGGACGATGTGTCTCAACATTCTGCGCAACACTACATCGCATCCGCCCCCGCGACGCGCTCGACTTCGTCAACGGTCGTGTGGCCCTCGATCACCTTGTTCAGGCCGCTGCCGCGCAGCGTGCGGAACATCCACTCCCCCGACGCGGCGCGAATCTCGCGTATCGTCGGCTTCGTCAGAATCACGTCGCGCAACTGCGGCGTGAACGTCAGCATCTCGAACAACGCCAGCCGGCCGTGATAGCCGGTGTTCATGCACTGCGGACAACCGACGGCCGCGTAAAACTTCTCGATCTGGCGCCCCTCCAGCCCCAGCGCCACGATCGATCGCGCGTCGGGCCGGAACGGTCGCTTGCACTTGGTGCACAGACGCCGCACCAGCCGCTGCGAAATCGTCATCGACACGGCGTTGGCGCACAGGAACGGCTCGACCCCCAGGTCCAGCAGCCGGAAGATCGTGCTGACGCTGTCGCGCGCGTGCACCGTCGTCAGCACCAGATGGCCGGTCATCGCCGCCTGCATCGCCATCTGGGCCGTCTCCTGATCGCGAATCTCGCCGACCAGGATGACGTCCGGGTC
Organism: Planctomycetaceae bacterium; assembly: GCA_011525745.1. Taxonomy (GTDB): domain Bacteria; phylum Planctomycetota; class Phycisphaerae; order UBA1845; family UTPLA1; genus PLA4. Next base: position 100,682 of record WYBU01000066.1, read on the forward strand.
CTGCCGCATGACCGTCGCCAGCACCGTCGCGAACGTCAGCTCGTGCTTGGGATCGATCGATATCTGCGTCGTGTTTTCCAGCCGGTACTCGACCGGATCCTCGATCGTCACGATATTGCGCGTGTTCGCGTCGATCGTCTTCAGCGCCGTGTAAAGCGTCGTCGTCTTTCCGCTGCCGGTCGGACCGGCCACGATTACCATGCCCGCGTCCTGCGCGCAAATGCGGCGGATTTCGGCCACCGCTGCCGGCTCCATGCCCAGTTCGTCGAAACGGTCCGGAACGGTCGCCTTATCCAGAAAGCGCAGCGCCAGCTTCTGTCCGTGCGTACTCGGCGTCAGCGACACGCGCATGTCGACCCGCCGTTCGGGCAGCTCGATCGCAAAGCTGCCTTCCTGCACGATCGCCTTCTTGGCGATGTCGGCCTGGCACAGCACCTTGACGACGTTCAGCACCGTCGCGCCCATCTTGGGACTGATCTCGCCGACCGAATGCAACAGCCCGTCGATGCGGAACCGGAGCTGATATGCCTCGGCCTTCGGCTCGATGTGCAGATCGGTCGCCCGCGAGCGGAACGCCGCGTACAGCAACTGCCGAAAGGCCATCAGCGCTTCGGCCGGCTTCGCCTGCTTTTGCGCGTCGATGCGCAGCGGACGCGATTGCCGATCGAGCAATCCCAGTTCGTCGATGCTCCGCGGACAACCGGGCACCGGCGGCGCGCTGATGCAGGCCTGCATCAGCGGCGCAAGCTGCCGCGTCAGCGGTCCCGTGCCGATCACCTTCGTCGCCAGCGCCGTCACGGCCGGATGGGCCTGCTTCGTTACCGTCCTGGTCTGAGCCTCGTCGAGAACGATGTCGGCGGTCGGCAGTGAGGGAGCGTCCTGATCGACCTCGTCCGGCAACAGTCGCATGGTGGTCTTCCCGATGCGGACCACGTCGCCGAACGAGAGAATCGCCTCGCTGACCTTGTTGGGGCCGATGTAGGTGCCGTTGTGCGAGGAAAGGTCCTTCAGAACAACGATGCCGTCCTTGAGCGTGAACGTGCAGTGACGCCGCGAGGCCAGCGCGTCCTCGATGACGACGTCGTTGCCCTGCATGCGCCCGACGCTTAGCGGCGCGTCACCCAGCGTGAATCGCTGCTTCTGACCGCCGGCGGTAACTTCGATGATCGGCATTGAAGGGAATTGTAACTGACGCAGTACCGCGGCGACAGCGGGCGTTCAGGCCCGGATCAATGAACGAGCGGGCGAAAATCCCCGGCACGCGCGGGTTGCGATGGCGTTCCCCGCCCGTGCGGGCGAAGTTCCGAATCCGCGGCTCATCCGAGAATGCCCGTCTGCCCGCTGCGAATGCCCTTGAGCATCATCTTCAGCTCGTCCGGATTGGGCGCCACGTCGTAGGCCGTCTTGACATCGATCCATTCGCGCTGCACGAGATCATACAGCGCCGTGTTGTAGTCCTGCATGCCCTCCGACTTGCCGGTCTTCAGCACGGCATTGATGTCGAAGTCGCGCCCTTCGGCGATCAGCTTCCGGATCGGCGCGTTTGCGATCATGATCTCGCACACCGGCACGCGCGGCACGTCGTCCATCAGCGACGGCAACAGTTTCTGGCAGATGATGGCGCGCAGATTGAACACCAGCGACTGCCGGATGAGGTTGCGGGCCTCTTCCGGGAACAGATCGAGAATGCGCGTGATCGTCTGCGACGAGCTGGAGGCGTGAATCGTGCCGAACACCAGGTGGCCCGTCTCGGCCGCGTGCATCGCCGCCTCAAACGTCTCGCGGTCGCGCATTTCGCCGATCAGCACCACGTCGGGGTCTTCGCGCATCAGGTACTTCAGCGCCGCGTGGAAATCCGGCACGTCGATCCCGATCTCGCGCTGATTGATCACCGCCTTCTTGTCGTGGTACAGATATTCGATCGGATCCTCAATCGTCACGATATGACACGCCCGCGAGGTGTTGATCTGGTCGATCATTGCCGCGATGGTCGTGCTCTTGCCCGCACCCGTGATGCCCGCCAGCAGCACCAGCCCCTGATGATATTCGGCGATCTTGCTCAGCGACGGCGGCAGGTGCAGCTCATCGTAGCCCTTGATTTCGGCCGTCACGCGCCGCGCCGCCACCGACGTGTGCCCGCGTTGCCGGAAGACGTTCACACGAAACCGGTCCGACCCCTCCAGATCGTGCGCGAAGTCGATCGCGCCGCGCTCGAAGTAATACTGCTTCTGCTTCGGCGTCAGAATCTCGAACACCATCTCCTCGATCTGAGCGTTCGATAGCGGCGGTTCCTGGGCGCGCTTCAGATCGCCCTTCAGGCGGAAAACCGGCGGCTGACCGGCCTTCAGATGCAGATCGCTCGACGCCAGTTTGACGCACGCCTTGAACCACTTGTTGATCGCTGGGTTTCGGCTGGCCTCGGGCTTCGTCGACTCGTGAACGTCAATCGGATTGCTGTCCTCTACCACATGCGCGCTCATGTAATTTCCTTCTCCGTCACCCGGGTGCCGGCCGTTGCAGGTCAGACTTCGTATCGCGGCCGTCGAACTTCGGCAGCCGTGCGCCGCCGCGACGGCCACCATATTGCGGACCCGTCATTTTACGGCAACCGCCGCGCGATTCAAGCAGCCCGCCGACGCCCACCGCAACGAAATGGAAACATGCCGCCGCCGGCTGTGATTCCTTCTCCCTCTCAGGGAGAGGGTTGGGACGTGGGTGTACCCCTTCGCAGCACCCCCCGGCTGTGTCGTTCGCGTTGCACGGGCTTGTAGCGCGCACAACGCTGTATCCGATCCGATCCGCGAAGCCCCCGCCTGCGCGAGGGCCGGCGGCAGCGAGCGGGATCGATTCGCTCAATCCATCGCCCGCGCCGGTGCTGCGTAACGGCCGCCCCGGCCGTGCGCATTCACGTCGCGCTTCGCATGAACCAAAGATTGGAAACGATCGCCGCCCAAGCTCACCCCAGCGACCCGCAGATCGCTCGTATGAAATCCGCCGTGAACATGATCGTCGCCACAGCCGTCAGCAGCACCACGATCGCCCCCAGGATGGCCACCACCGTCCCGCCGCTGATCGCTCCCTCGCGAAACGTCGCCACAATGTGCGGCCGGACCAGCGCCAGCACGGCCAGCAGGAAAACCCCCAGCGACGGCCACACCGTGATCGAGTGCAGATAGCTGTACATCCACACGCCCCGCGTCACCGGCGTGCGACTCCCCTCGACCGAATGCAGAAAATGCCCCCCCACGTAATAGGCGCCATCTTCGATCCCACCGTTCCAGGCGTCCCCGCCCACCCACGCGTACGCCGCCGTATACGCCGCCAGATTGAGCAGGCACAGCACGGCCAGCCCTTTGCAAAGCCGGCCGCGGGCATCGCGAATCGTTGCGGTTTGGTGCATGACAATCGACGTTTCAGAATACACGAGCCGCCATGGGATGGCCAATCGACCGCCGATGCATCAGTTTACCCGGCCTCGCGAACCGCTCGCCTCACTTGCCCGCCGACGCACCCGCGAGGATGATGTTCCCCATGCGCTACCGCATCATAGAACGCACCTGGGAAAACGGCCGACTGATCGACGAGCGCCTCGTCGCGCAGGTCGATTCCTTCGCCGAGGCCACGGCACTGGCGCGCAAGCTGTCGGGCGAGCGCGTGAGGCTGAACAATTCCGACGTCACGGTCTCCATCGAGGCCGACTCCGCCGACTTCGCCGGCACGTCGCGCAGCGGCGCGGCGACCGCCTGAACGTTCGGCATGCCGCCGCGTTTGAACGGACTCACGGCGCGCTCGTACCCGCGCGATTCAATCCTCGACGTGATACCATCCCCGCACCGTGTCGCGATTTCGATGCACCTCGCCGCTGCCCGAAAACCCCGACGAGGTCCGCATGTCCTTCGGGGACCACCTCGAGGAACTGCGGACGTGCGTGTTGCGCGCCCTGATCGGCATCGTCGTCGGCACGGCGGTGTGCATCTATTTCGGCTCCGAAATCCTCGAGTTCCTCACCAGGCCGTACGCCGCCGCCATGCTCCGCCGCGGCTACACCCCCGAGTTGATCAACCTCGATCCGACCGAAACTTTCCGCCAGTATTTCCGCACCGCGATCATCTTCGGCATCGGCCTCTCGGCGCCCTATGCGCTTTACCAACTCTGGAAATTCGTCGCCGCCGGGCTGTATCCCCGCGAGCGCCGCTGGGTGCGCTACTTCGCCCCGGCGTCGTTCGGACTGTTCGCCCTGGGCGTACTGTTCCTGGTCAAAATCGTCCTGCCCGGCGTGCTGGTCTTTCTCATTCTCACCAACGAATGGGTGCCCAATCCCACGCTCGACCTCGGTCCGCATTACACCACCAGCCGGCCCGACGCCGAGCCGATCCGCCTGCCGATCGTCCGCGAACCGCCGAGTCATCCCGCCGACGGCGACGCCTGGATCAGCGAATCCGACGGCGCGATCAACTGGGTCATCGGGGGCAAGACCCTCCGCGTGCGCGGCGCCGAGTTGGACAACGAACGGCTCGTGCGTCCGCAGTACAGCTTTCAGATGTATCTCAGCTTCGTCAACGGCATGTGCCTGGCGTTCGGACTCGGATTTCAGATTCCGATATTCGTCGTCGTGCTCGTGCTGCTGCGCATCGTGACCACGCAGCGCATCGCCCGCTTCAGGCGAATGGTCGTTGTCGCGATTGTCGTCGCAGCGGCCGTGCTGACTCCCTCCGGCGACATGATGGGACAGATGCTGCTGGCCGTGCCGATGTACCTGCTGTTTGAGCTGGGATTGCTCGTCGGCCGCTACGTGGAACGCGGCCGCGCGAAGCCGGCGCCGCCATAAAGAATCGCGCAGGAATTGCCTGCCCAATTACGTAAAGAGGGCATGGTCAAGCCCTCGCGCAGAACGGGTTTTGCATTCTTGGGTGGTACGGGCGTCCCGACCGTCCGACCCCATCCTCGCGAGGGCTTGGCCATGGTGAGCGCTCGCGTGGCACGGACTTGCGGCCCGCGGAGCGTATCTGCTTGAGATTCGGCGCGCCCAACGAGCGATGATTCGTTCAACTGAGTTCCGATCAACTCCAAACGTGATGGCCCATTGATTTTCCCCGCGCGCATCGATTACCGGCCATGCATCGTTATCAGCGCATCACCCGCGGCTCGCTCCCTTTGCGGATTTCAACGTCCGAATCAACATTCGGCCCGCGCGCTCGATTTCCATTGTATATTTGATGGCAGCGTGCCGAGGAGCCAAGCCCATGACCTCGTCCAAGGCGGTCCAGGAACGTCGTCGCCATCGGCGCATTCCGCGCGCCAAGGAACTGGCCATCTTCGCCTATTCCGATGCTCGTGAACGCCCGGCACTGGCGCGCGGGCGACTGATCGACATCTCGGCCGGCGGCGCCGGCATCCGCGCAAAGGAACCGCCGCCCACCGGCGCGATCGGCGAGCTGCGTGTGCAGTTCATCGGATTTCAACTCGCGTGCGAAGCGAAGGTCGTCCGCTCCTGGAATGACGGGTTCGCAGTCGAGTTCGCCGACATCGAGTCCCACATTCAGACGACCATCGACGCGCTGCCCGCCGAACCGGATGACGGCGCGCATGCGTAGCGGCGCTCAGGCCACCTTCTCGGCCACGTCGTCGTTGAAGAAGCGCCGCCGCAGCCGCTCGATGACGTCCTTGTGAATCTGACTGACGCGCGACTCGGACAGGTTCAGCACCTGCCCGATCTCCGCCATCGTCAAGCCTTCGTAGTAGTACAGCACCAGCACCAGCCGCTCTTCGCGATTCAGGCCGCGCGTCATGTACTCGGTGAACATCTGCCGCGACACCTTCTCCGACGGGTCGATCGCCGCCGGATCGCGAATGTCCCACGCGCTGTTGCCGCCGCGCCGATGGCCGCTTTCCTCCGCCTGCACCGCCGACAAGTGCACCTCGTGCCCCATCTGCGCCAGCCGCGACAGCTCCCGGTAACGCTCGCGCGTCATGCGCATGTCGCGCGCCAACTCCTCGTCCGTCGGCGGCCGGCCCAGTTCGCCGTCCAGCATCTCGCGCCGCTGCATGCGGAACTTCTCGAAGCTGCGCACCGTGCGCGACTGCACGTCCAGCTCCCGCAGCCAGTCCATCACCGCGCCGTGGATGCGCCGCTGACAGAACGTCTCGAACTTGGTCTTGTGCTTCGGATCAAACGCCTCGACCGCCTCGATCAGTCCGTCGTATCCGGCCGAGCAGATCTCCTCGAAGCTGACCTGTGCCGGCAGCTTCTGGGCCAGACGCGCCGCCTGAATGTGCACCAGCGACCGGTAGTACTCGACCAGCCGGTTGCGCGCTTCAACGTCGCGCGACTTCAGATATCGACGCCACACGAGCTGAACGGACGTGGAATCGAGCGAATAGGGGATTGCGCTCATGCCGAACACTCCTTTGTTCGCCGGTTCGACCGCGAAAGCGGCCCGCCTCCGTGCGTACGTACAGTGACTGTGACCCGGGCATGTGTGCGTGAGGATGTGTTTGAGTGCGGCTCGAAGGCCGCGCGGCGAATTCTTCGGGACCGAAGTCCCGAGCGGCGTGTGAAAGATTAACGTGGTTTTTCCAAAACGCCAGAAAAATCCTCAGATTTTTTTACGATTTGCATCACCCCGCCGCACGCTCCCCAGCGCGGCATAGTCGGCAGCGCGACGCGCAATTCTTGCCGACCCGACGAGCGGTTCGGGGCAGCGCCGCTGCATGTTTGAAATCCGCGTGGAACGGGCTTGTAGTCCGTTCATGCGGGCACAATGCACGCACCGCGCGATGCATGAGATGCGAACGGGCGATCCAAGTGCACTTACATGCTGCCACGCTCCGCGGCTGCGCCGCTACCCCATCGGACCCGCCGGCAACCGTCCATACTTGTCCAACTGCCGCAGCGCCGCGCGAAAGTCCCGCGCCGGCTCGGCCTCAAACACACACCCCGCCCCCGTGCGCGGATGATTAAACTGCACCGCCGACGAATGAAGGCTGACGCGCGCGATCAGGGGACGCTCGTCGTGCCGCCGGCTGGCGTGATAGTCGGCCTTGAACGCCGAAAGCAGCAGCATTCCGCCGCCGCCGTACCGGGAATCGACCGCCAAGGGCAGGCCCGCCGCCTGCAAATGCAGCCGCACCTGGTGGCGTCGTTCGCGCCCCACGCGGCACTCCAGCAGCGCGAACGACGCAAAGCGGTCGCGCAGCGTCCATTCCGTCACCGCGTCCCGTGCATGCGGACCGCCGATGCGCATTTGCTCCGGGTCTTTCCGATCGGGACCGATGGCCAGTTCGATCGTTCCCTGCGCTTCTGTCGGCGCGCCGCGAACGATCGCGAGATAGGTTCGCTGATACGTGTGCTCCCTGATCTGCCGGACGAGGTCCGCCGCCGCCTCGCGATTCCGCGCCAGGATGCAGACGCCGCTGACCGCATCATCCAGCGGATCAATCAAACGCAGCGATGGAGACGCAGTTCGCAGGCTCGCCGCCACCGCCTCCTCAATAGGCACGCCGCCCCAGCCGCCTTCGTCGTCGAGACCCACCCCCTGCAGGGGCGGCGGCTTGACCGCGACCACAACGTCGTCGTCGGTAAAGGGCAATTCAACGGGACGCGCCCTGGGCGGGCGCGCGCGACGCAGCGGCGGCCGCCATTGCTCGGTTCGACCGCGGTGGCCACGAAATCCCGGCAGACGTCTCACTTCAGATTCCCCGTCGCCACGATCAGGACTTCACCGATTTCGTCGGGCCGGACCATCGAAACCACGCGCACGTTGGCGAACAGACGCTTGCGCGCATCGACCTGAAACTCGGCCACTCGCCCGATGACCATCGGAGTCGGAAGATCGGGCGGCGCGCCCGGCGTCGCCACCAGATCGCCGATCTTCATGCCCGGCCCCGTGCCCCGCCCGCCGGCGTGCTCTTCGATGAAGTGAACCGGAACGTTCTCGATCATCATCTGGCCGTTCCCGCGCCCCACCAGCGTGCAGGGATAGTCGACCATCACGAACTTCCCGCCGGCGGCACGACCGACGCGAACCTCGACGCGGTTCCCCACGTCGCTGAACAGCCGCAGCCGTGACGTGAACGGCCCGACGTGCTCGATCATCCCCAGCAGCGTCTCGCGGGCTAATACGAGATGCCCCACTGCCACCCGTTCCGTCGAGCCGGCGCCGACGAACAGTCGCGATGTCACCAGATCGTTTCGTTGCACGTCGCGCGTCAGACCGCGCGACAGCAACAGGCCGTCCCGCCATGAGTCGATGTCGCGCGCCACGACGCGCGCCGGAACCAGCAGCACGCCCGATGGCCGATAGCGCTCCCGAAAACCGCGCAGACGGCTGTTCTCGTCGCGTAGCTGCTCCAGATGTCCCGCCATCGCCACAACCTGATGCTGCAACGCCGCCACCTGCCGCTCCATGTTGGCGTCACCCGCGCTCGATTCCGGGCGCAGGCCGTGAAGCTGATCCGCAAGGCCGCGCGACCACTGCGACAGCGGCGATTGCATCGGAACCAGAAGTTGAGTGAGGTTCTTAAGCCGGTTGGTCCACTCCGGCGGCAGGAACAGCGCCAGCGCGCCCAGCCCCATCAGCCCCCAGAAGGCGACCTGCTTTCGCGAACGTTGGGGGATCAGCGGCATGGCGTCATCTTAATCGTCGAACCGCGGACCGCAAAAAAACTGCGGTAATATCGAAACATACGCGCCACCAGCCGCCCTGCGCGACAGCTAATGTTATAGGACGTATTCGCCCTATAGGACCTATACTCCTCTGGCTTGGCAATTGCATACGCTTTCGCGACGCGGAGTGACCGCATGACCGGAAGAACAATCATCCCTACCCGCCGACCCTGGCTGATTCGCGCCGCCTTGCCCCTGGCTTTGGCGGGCATCGTGGTCGTCATGCTCCTGGCCCTTGCCGGCGTCTTCCATTCCAAGATTCCCGACAGCCTCGCCGCCCCCGTCTCCCGACCCGTCGGCGACGCCCCGCTCGCCGAAGTCCGCGCCATCGAAACGCCCATCATCGAAACCGCCGTCGGCAGCGTGCGCGCCGTCCAGGAAACCGCCGTCGGTTCGCGTATCCTCGCCCGCGTCGCCGAAGTACGCGTTCGCGCCGGCCAGGAAGTCGCCAAGGGCGAGCTGCTCGTCCGCCTCGACGACTCCGATCTGAAGGCTCGTCTCAAGCAAGCCGAGGCAACCGTCACCGCCGCGCGGGCCGCACGCGATCAGGCCCAGGTCGAGTACGACCGCGTCGTCGACCTGTACCAGCGCAGCATGGCCGCCAAGATCGAAATGGATCGCGTCGATGCCGCTCTGAAGACCGCCGAGGCCGAACTGAATCGAGCCGAGCAGGCCCGCCACGAAGCCGAGGCCGTGCTCGGTTACGCCGAAATCGTCGCACCCTCCGTCGGCCGCGTCGTCGACAAGCGCATCGAGGAGGGCGACATGGTCGCGCCCAGTCAGGTACTGCTGACGCTGTACGACCCGACGCGCATGCAGCTCGTTGCGCGGGTCCGCGAGTCGCTGACGCAGCGCCTCGTCGTCGGACAGCTCATCGACGTGCGCATCGACGCCCTCGACAAAACCTGCCAGGGCACGATCAGCGAGATCGTCCCCGAAGCCGAGTCGGCCAGCCGCACGTTTTCGGTCAAAGTGACCGGCCCCTGTCCGCCGGGCGTCTACTCGGGCATGTTCGGCCGGTTGCTCGTGCCGCTGACGCCGCAGCGCGTGCTGGTTGTGCCGCGCTCCGCCATTCGCCGCGTCGGGCAGCTCGACCTCGTAGACGTTGCGGCCGGCGAGCAGCTCCATCGCCGCGCCGTTCAGCTCGGACGAACCTTCGGCGACGACGTCGAAGTGCTCAGCGGCCTGCGCGAAGCCGAGCGCGTGGTCGCGTCGGCCCGCTGACACGGCGGCCGCGCCCGACGAACAACGAATACTATTTGGCATGAACTCCGTCACCCCACACCCGCCGGCGAACGACCCGCAATCGCCGCTCGTTCATCCGCATCACGGCTTCACCAATGCCATCGTCCGCACGTTTCTGTACTCGCATCTGTCGCTGATTTTCATGCTCCTGGCGGTCGTCATCGGCGCCGCCGCCCTGCTGCTGACGCCCCGCGAAGAAGACCCCCAGATCGTCGTCCCCCTGGCCGACATCCACGTTTCCTTCCCCGGCCACGGCGCCGAGGACGTCGAACGCCTCGTCGCCACGCCGCTCGAAAAGCTCCTCTATCAGATCGACGGCGTCGAATACGTCTATTCGATGTCCCGCCCCGATCACGCCATCGTCACCGTGCGCTTCTACGTCGGCGAGGACCGCGAACGCAGCCTCGTCAAGCTCTACAAACGCATCGACGAACATCTCGACTGGGTCCCGCCCGGCGTCACCGGCTGGGTCGTCAAACCCGTCGAAATCGACGACGTGCCGATCGTGACGCTCACGCTGCGCGGCAGCGACCCGCCGGACGCGCCCACAGGCGCGACAACCGCCGGCCCCGACGAATTCGCGCTGCGCCGCGTCGCCGAGGAACTGGCCGAGCGGCTCGCCGCCGTCGAGAACGTCTCGCGCGCCTACGCCGTCGGCGGCGCGCCGCGCCGCGTGCAGGTCTATCTCGACGCCGAGCGCATGGCCGCCTTCGGCGTGGCGCCGCTCGACGTGCAGCGCGCCCTGCGCGGCGCCGACGCGATGCAGACCGCCGGCGACTTCACCCGCGACGACCATGTCATTCGCGTCGAAGCAGGCCGGGCGTTCGTGCGCCATGACGAACTCAACGAGTTGGTCGTGGCCGTCCACGACGACCGGCCGGTTTACCTCAAGGACGTCGCCACCATCGTCGATGGTCCGGCGGAAATCGACAGCTACGTCCGGCACGGCTGGGGCCCGGCGCGCGGTTTCACCTCGCACGCCGCCGCCACGGGCACGCGCGTCGACGGGCACGAGCCTGTCGCCGCGCGCGAGAGTCACGCGCCCGCCGCCGACGGCGTCTCCCATGCGCCGGCGTCGAGTCCCGCCGTCACGCTCGCCCTGGCCAAGAAGAAGGGATCCAACGCCGTCTGGGTGGCGCGCGATGTCCTCGCCGCCGCGGCCGAACTCAAGCGAGAGATCGTTCCCGACAACATCGACCTCATCGTCACGCGCAACTACGGCCTGACCGCCGACGAAAAAGTCAACGAGCTGATCGAAGCCCTGGCCGTGGCCCTCGTGATCGTCATGGCCCTGCTGACCCTCGGCATGGGCTGGCGCGAAGCCGCCATCGTGGCCGTCGCCGTACCCGTCGTCTTCGGCCTCACGCTGGGCGTCAATTTGCTCTTCGGCTTCACCATCAACCGCGTCACGCTCTTCGCGCTGATTCTCTCGCTCGGCCTGCTCGTCGACGATCCGATCGTCGATGTCGAGAACATCTCGCGTCACTTCACCATGCGCCGCCGCGCCTCGCGGCCGATCGTCATGGAAGCCGTCGCCGAGATTCGCCCGCCGCTGATCACGGCCACGCTGGCGGTGATCGTCTCGTTCCTGCCCATGTTCTTCATCACCGGCATGATGGGACCCTACATGCGCCCCATGGCGCTCAACGTGCCGGTCGCGATGCTGATGTCCATGGCGGTCGCCTTCACGATCACTCCGTGGCTGGCGTATCACGTGCTGAAGCGGGGAAGCGGTGCGGACGCCGACGGAGGAAGGAGCGAACATGGAACCAGGGAACAGGGAACAGAGAACAGCGACAAGCAACAGACCGCCGTCGGCGCCGATCCGCACGACGTCGATCCCGAGGCGCTGCGGCGCTCGGCGCTGTACCGCTTTTTCCATCCGCTGATGGCGCCGCTGCTCGGCTCCCGCCGCCGCGCGTGGGCGTTCATCGGCGTGATGGCGCTGCTGACGCTCGCCGCCGCCGGACTGGCCGCCGTGCGCGGCGTGCCGCTGAAGATGCTGCCCTTCGACAACAAGAACGAGTTGACGCTCGTGCTCGACTTCGACGAAGGCACGACGCTCGAGCGCGCCGACGCCGCCGTGCGCGACTTCGAGCGATTCCTCTCAGCCGTCCCCGAGGCGACCGACTTCACCTCCTACGTCGGCCTGGCCTCGCCGATGGATTTCAACGGCCTGGTGCGGCACTACTACCTGCGCCGCGGACCCAACGTGGCCGACATCCGCGTCAACCTCGCGCCCAAGAAGAACCGCCGCCTCCAGAGCCACGCCGTCGGACTGCGCATGCGCGATGAACTGACCGCGCTGGCCACACACAACGGCGCACGGCTGAAGATCGTCGAGACGCCGCCCGGACCGCCCGTGATTTCCACCATCGTTGCCGAAATTTATGGCCGGCCCGACAACGCCTACGCCGACCTGCTGGCCGCCGCCGAGTCGGTACGCTCGCGACTGGCCGCCGAGCCAGGCGTCGTCGACGTCGACGACATCGTCGAAGCGCCGCGGAACAAGCTGATCTTCGTCACCGACAAAGAGAAGGCTGCCCTGCACGGCGTTACCACCGCCGACGTGGTCGACACGCTGCGCCTCGCGCTGAGCGGCGTCGAAGCGGCCACCATTCGCGCGACCGACGAGCGACAGCCGCTGCGCATCGAGCTGCGCCTGCCGCGCGCGACGCGTTCCAGTCCCGACGATTTGGCGCGCATCCACGTGCGCGGCGCGACCGGCGGCATGACGCCGCTGAGCGAGTTGGGACGCTGGGAGAACGCGACCGTCGACCAGACGATCTACCACAAGAATCTTCAACGCGTGGCCTACGTCTTCGCCGAGGCCGCCGGCCGGCCTCCCGCGGATTGCATCGTCGATATTCAGGCCGATCGCGCACCGGCTGCAAGTCACACTGCCGCCACCACGACCACGGCCGCCGGCGCACCTGCGGTGCGACAGCTCCGCCAGACCACGGCGCCGGCGCCGCGGCCGGTCGCGGGTCGCACTTTCCTGAGCAACGGCGGCGGAATTCCCTGGTCGGTGTCCGACGGCATCCGCGTCGATTTCGCCGGCGAGGGCGAGTGGCAGATCACGCTGGACGTCTTTCGCGACCTGGGACTGGCGTTCGGCGCGGCCATGCTGGGAATCTACATTCTGCTCGTGGCGCAGACCGGCTCATTTGTCATTCCCATCATCGTCATGCTTGCCATCCCGTTGACGGTGCTGGGCATCATGCCGGGCTTCTGGTTGCTGAACGCTCTCACCGGCGGCGACGTCGGCGGCTATGCCGATCCGGTGTTCTTCACCGCCACCGGCATGATCGGAATGATCGCTCTGGCGGGTATCGTGACGCGCGACTCGATCATCCTCGTCGATTTCATCCACTTGTCGCTGGCCCGCGGCCGTTCGTTGTTCGACGCGATCATGGAAAGCCGCGTCGTCCGCCTGCGGCCGATCCTCCTCACCTCCGCGACAGCCATGCTCTCCGCCATACCGATCGCCATCGACCCGATCTTCTCCGGCCTCGCCTGGGCGTTGATCTTCGGACTGCTCGCCTCGACGGTATTCACGCTGTTCGTCATTCCCGTGGCCTACTGGCTGCTCTACGAACACAAGCCCCGCCACGGCCTCCCCGAATCCCCCGCCTGACCCCCTGGCGTTGCCGCGCGCGTTTCGCCTTTTGCCGCTGGACTTTCGTCTTTCGTCTTTGCCTTCGCGCCTCGCTATTGTTCCCTGTTCCTTGTTCCCATTTCTTCGCTTCATCGCTGCGTCGCTTTGAACCGCGCTCGACGAAACGCTCATTGAGTCGGGGTGACCGGCGGCGCGGTCATACGCATCCACCGGACCGCGGCGCGCGAGTCAGTGCGCGGGCGGGTAGTCGATGAGATGGCGGCGGAAGAAGGCGGCGATCTTGCTGTCGACGCGGATGCGCATCGCGGCGTCGCGCACGCCGTGGGCGTAGCCCGAGAGCGGCGCGAACTCGAACGGGCGGCCGGCGCGGATCAATGTATCGGTCAGGGCCAGCGAGTTCACGAAGTAGACGTTGTCGTCGGCGGTGCCGTGAATGATCAGCAACGGGCGGCGCAGGTTCTTCGCATAAGTCAGCACGCTGCTGCGGCGATAGCCCTCCTTGTTTTCCTCGGGTAATCCCAGGTAGCGCTCGGTGTAGTGCGTGTCGTACCACTTCCAGTCGGTCACCGGCGCGCCGGCGGCGGCGGCGTGGAAGACGTCGCCGCGCTTGCAGACGGCCAGCGCCGACATGTAACCGCCGAACGACCAGCCCATGATGCCGACGCGGCCGAGATCCAGCTCGGGATAGCGAGCGCCCAAGGCGCGAAGGGCGGTGATTTGATCGTCGAGCGGAACATGCCCGAAGTTGCCGGCGATGGCGCGCTCCCACGCGCGACCGCGGTTTCCGACGCCGCGATTGTCGGACGAAACGACGATAAAGCCCTGATCGGCGTACCACTGCTGTGTGTAGTAGCCGCGGCCGGAAGAGTGAACCACGCCGCCGCTGGGGCCGCCGTAGACGCTGACGAGGACGGGGTACTTGTGGCCGGGCTGGAAGTTGCGCGGACGGACGATGGCGGCGTCGAATTCGTTGTTGCGACCGACACGAGTCAGCTCGACGCGCGGTTGAAACGGCGGCCGGCGGGCCAGCGACGGCAGCGTGCCCACAGGGGTTCCATCGGCGGTGCGGACGTTCCAGTCGGTCGACTGCGTGAGGCTGTCGAAACGTTCGATGTAGATGCGGCCATCGCGCGAGTAGGTGCGGGAATGATTCCCCGGCTCGGTGGTCAGTCGCCGTGCGGGGCCGCCGTCGAGTGGCAGCTCGTAGAGATGGCTCTGCGTCGGCTGATCGGAGCCGGCGACGATGACGACGCCGCGCAGTTCATCGACGTGCACCAACCCGCGGTAGCGGAACGAGTCGTCGGGATTCAACGCACGCAGGCGGCGGCCGTCGGCGTCGTGCAGGCAGAGGCGGCATTCGCCGTCGGCTTCGGTCGTCCAGAGAAACCCCGGCGAGTTTTCGAGCCAGCGCGGCATGGCCTGATCGATGTTGATCCAGGCCGGGTCGGTTTCGCGGAGCAGCTCGACCGTGTGGCCGGTGAGAGGATCGACGCGCAGCAGCACTTCCTCGCGCTGGCGGCGGTCCTGGACGAGGATCGACAGCGGAGCGTTTTTGCTCCAGCGGACGGTCGCCAGGTAGGGAAACTTCTCGGCGTCCCATTCGATCCACGTGGTCGTGCCGCCCTCGACCGGAATCACGCCGAGGCGCACGTTGGCGTTTGATTTGCCCGCGCGCGGATAGGGCCACGGCTTCGGCGCGCGGTTGGGCGCGGCGGCATCGGCGATGTAGAGCTTTTCGACGCCGCGCGTGTCGGTTTCCTGATAGACGAGCATCGTCGAATCGGGAGACCACCAGTAGCCCGTGTGGCGGCCCATTTCTTCCTGGGCGACGAATTCGGCCTCGGCGTGGGACAGCTCGTCGGTTCCGCCCGTTGTGATCTGCGTGACCTGCCCGGACTGCCAGTCGCAGACATAGAGGTCGTGGTCCTTGACGTAGGAGATGTAGCGATCATCGGGCGAGAAACGCGAGTCGGTGACTCCTTCGACGCCCTCGATCAGCCGCGACGATCCGTCGGCGCGGTCGAGCACGTGCAGCTTGCCCGAGAGGGTGATGAGCACGTGGCGGCCCGAATCGGACAGTTTGTAGCCGGTAATGCCGGTGCTGCCGACGCGCTGGCGTTCGCGGCGGGCGCGTTCCTCGTCCGAAAGTTCCTCGTCGCGTCCGCCCAGCAGCGTGGCGGCCGAGGCCAGCACGCGCGTGTCGCGGGCGGCCACGTCGAAGACGTAGAGGTCCTGAGCGCGGCTGCGCGGCGCGGATCGCAGGAACAACACGGCGTCGCCCTCGGGAGCGACGGTCACGGCGGCCGGCCGGCCGGCGGTCCAGGAGCGGGTCTGGACGATGTCGCGCAGCGTGCGGTCGCGCTGCTCGCGCGAAGTGAAGTAGGGCTGCACGCGCGGGGCGGCGCAGCCGGACAGGAGGGCAATGCCCAGCAGCGTCGTGGCGACGCGGAAGCGCGGTCGTGTGGCGTGCGGCACGGGAGGCTCCGTGGTTTTCATGCGGGTCCTTCGTCGACGGATTTCGCACCGCGATGGTGCGGGGTTTGGGGAAGCATACGTGGGGATGGGCGCTGCGCCGAGTGGGACAAGGCGCGAGAGGGAGCACGAGAAGAAGCTGTCGGGTCGCGGGAACTGGGGGATTTGCCGCAATTCTTATCATCGTCAACCCACCGCAACGCGGTGGGCCGGCCGACATGATTCGAGCCGCAAGCGGCTATCAGTGCCGCGCCGCGTCAGCAGGCGGGATCCATACGCCGGAAGCCAGGGTGAACCATCCGTCGGCGCACACGCGCCGGAAGCCTGTTGCCGCGCCGGATGCGATACCACGATTCGTGCGTCACACACTTGACTGAACCGCCCCATCCCGCTCGCTTACGCTTCGCGGCTCGGATCATTGGCCCATCCCGCTCGCTTACGCTTCGCGGCTCGGTTCATTGGCCCATCCCGCTTGCGTACGCTTCGCGGTTCGGTTCATGGGCCCATCCCGCTTGCTTACGCTTCGCGGTTCGGATCATGGGCCCATCCCGCTTGCTTACGCTTCGCGGCTCGGATCATGAGCCCATCCCGCTCGCTCACGCTTCGCGGCTCGGATCATTGGCCCATCCCGCTCGCTTACGCTTCGCGGCTCGGATGAATTCCGGCGCCGGCGATGGAGACTCGGGTCGCCGACCGGGATCACGGCGATGGCGCTTCGAGTCCGGATCCCAGTGGTCACGAGCGCGACAACGGGTGGCAGCCGCAGTCGTCAAATGGCCGGCTCGATCGATTCGATGCGGTATTCGCGTTCGTTGGCGCCTTCGGCGTCGGGGAGCGAGACGGTGTCGCCGATCTTGAGACCCAGCAGGCGGCGGACCAGCGGCGCCTGGTAGGAATAGATGCCTGCGCCAATGTCGGACTCCCACGGACCGAGAATCGTCAGCACGCGCGAACCGTTGCCGTCAGCGCCGGCCAGCGTGACGCGATGGCCGATGCTGACGTGATCGGTCGGGAGTTCGTCGCGATTCAGCAGGCGCGCCATCGACATCTCTTCGTTGATCTGCGCCAGGCGCGCCCGCAACAAGTCGCGTTCCTCGAGCGCAAACTTGTATTCGCTGTTCTCGCTCAGGTCGCCGTGTTCGGCGGCGCGGCCGATGGCAATCGCGTTCTCGCGCATCTTGACGTTGACCAGTTCGTCCCGCTCGGCTTCTTTCTTGCGCAGGCCGGCTTCGGTGACGTAGAGAACGCCAGGCTCGTCCCACGGCTCGACCCGCGCGCGAACGAAAAGCTTCGGGAACATCTCGCGGATGATGTCCTGCATCTCGCCCTGCACGACAGGCCCAAGCCCCTCGGCCCGTTCAATCTGCCGACGAACGGCCGTGCCGACGGCCTCGTCAAGCCCTTCGAGACACTGGCGGAAGCGGGCATAGTCGCGCGCCGACAAGCCGGCGCGGACTGAGCCGCGCAACTGCGTCACGTTGCCGCCGCGCGATCGGGCCGCATTTCGCGCCGGTCCCACCATCGACAGAATGCGATTGAGCAGATCCATCGGCGGCGGAAGTTTCAACGGCGTCGCCGCTTCGGGGCCTTTCCACAGCCACATGAAGGCGTCGATATGTTCGGCCGGGTCGGCGAGCACGTTGTCAATCGCCGGTTGCAGCAGTTCCGCCCCGCGGCCGGCTTCTTCGATTGCGCGGCACAGCGCGTCGCATTGGTTCGTGGGCGCATCGGGCAGGACCTGTGCGAAAACCTCGGGCCACTTCCCGGGCAGGGCCTGACGCACGACCTTCAGCGCCAGCGGCCAGATGGCGGCGTCGGGAATCGACAGCACCAACCCGGCCGGATGGTCCGACCTGGCGATCATGCGCAAAGCGATACCGTGCACGTCCGGCGGCAGCGGCAGACCTTCTTCTCCGAGGCGTTCGATGACCAGCGCGGTGGCGAAGGCCTGATCGGGATCGTGGCGGGCCAGCTTTTTGACGCGCTGGTCGAGTGCCCGGGCCAGCTTGTGGAGGAACGCGGCATCCGGCGAAGCGCCGCGGCCGCGGCTGTCGCGCAGGTAGCCTTCGACGGCCAGCAGCAGCTCGCGCGGCGTATGGGCCTGCTGGAACAGTGCGAGGGCTTCTTCTTCGACGGTCTGACCGGCCTCGTGATAGACGAGGAACATGGGCGATCGTCCCTCGATCGTCACATGCGGCGACTTTTTCACGGCGTTGCGCAGGCGGGTCCACCAATCGCCCCAGACATCCGCGGCGATGACCTGCGGCACGAGCAGCACGCGCATTTCGTCACGGTCGATGCGTCCGTTGCGGCCGCGCAGCACGCTGATGGCCAGCGACAGCGGATCCTTCTGCGCCAGCTCTTTCAGGCGTTCGGGGCGCAACTGGCGCAAGACACGGAAGTCGTCGGCGTGAGCGGGCTGATAGTCGTCGACGGCTTTGTCGATGCTCAGCGAGCGCATTCCGCGGGTGGTGCGCAGCTCGAGGGAATCGGCGGCGAGATCCAGGGCGGTGATTTCGGCGGCGATGTCTTCGGTTCGATGCAGCAGACACGCGCCGGGCTTGAGTTGCAGGGCGACATCCAGGTAGCGCAGCGCCTTTCGCACCGAGGCGCCGCCGGACAGGCCGGAGCGCTGAATCCAGGTTTCAAGATCAGGCGTGTCGGTATGGGTCTTGCGGTACAGCTCGAGCACCTCGCCGCGCAATTCGGAGCCGTCGGGCAGGCGCAGCAGCAATTCGCGGGCATGGTGCAGCGCTTCGGCGGCCGACTCGTGTTCCTTCAGCAGCGTCAGCCAGGCCCAGGCGGAAGTCTCGGCCCATTCGGCCTGGCCGGACTTGATGGCGATTTCGAGGCAGGCGAGCAGGTCGTTCGGATCGGCATCGTCGGATTCGATGGCGGCCTGCCAGGCGGCGTCGAGATCAGACCATTTTTTTGACAGGGCCAGGGCGCGGAGTGAAGTTGCGGTCGCGTCGGGCATAGTGCGGGGTTCTCCTCGTTCGCTCGTATTATTGCGGAAGGGCGCGTGAAAGTCGAAAGGCGATACGTCGAAACGTCCAAATGTCCAAACTTAGAAACGTCGAAACCCTCGAACAACAGGCTCACGCCGAGGCGTTGCGGCCGCGGAGGACCGGATTCCCGCCTGCGCGGGAATGGCGGATCAGGACGGAAAGCTGATGGCTTGCGGCGATTGGCTCACGGTCCGCGCTGCGGGCCTTACGGGCTGATGGCGATGCTCCATCGTCACTCGTACCGCAGCGCTTCGATCGGGTCCAGCCGCGAGGCTTTGTAGGCGGGGTAGATGCCGCTGATGAGGCCCACGCCGGTGGCCATCGCCAGGGCGAGAATCACCGACGACGACGTGGTAACGGTCTCGAAGATGCGGGTGATCTGCTCGATCGTGCGGCCCAGGCCCCAGCCGGCCAGCACGCCGAGCGAGCCGCCGAAGAACGACACCACGCCGGCTTCGATCAGGAACTGCTTGAGCACGTCCCATCGTTGCGCGCCCATCGCCATGCGCACGCCGATTTCGCGCGTCCGCTCGGTCACGGCCACGAGCATGATGTTCATGATCCCGATGCCGCCGACGACCAGGCTGATCATCGAGATGCTGCCCAGCACGACGGCGATGATCGACTGGAAGCTCTGGAACTGCGCCAGAAACTCCTGCTGGGCCTGGACCTGGAAATCGTCGGTCGCGCCGGGGCGGATGCGATGCCGGCGGCGCAGCAGCTTCTTGATCTGGTCCTTGGCCGCGTCGATGTCGGCGGTTTCGGGCGAGACCGAGTCGGCCATGATCATGCCGACGGACTTCAGTCCGTAGAGCTTGTTCATGGCGGTGGTGATGGGAATGATGACCTGGTTGTCGACGTCGGTGAAGAACAGGTTGCCTTTTTCTTCCATCACGCCGATGACTTCGAAGCCCTTCGTGCCCAGCAGACCGCTGATCTTGATGGTCTCGCCGATGGCCGGTCGCCCGCCGAACAGGTCCTTGTAGACCTTCTGCCCCAGCACGACAACGGCCGAGTCGCTCAACACGTCGGCCTTGTTGATGAAGCGGCCGTAGGCAGGGTTGTAGTTGTTGACGGCGGAATACTGCTCGTCTGTGCCGAGAATCGCCACGGTGCTGTTCTTCGACAGGAAGCGCACCAGGCCGCCGGAGTTGATTTGCGGCGTGGCCGAGCGGACCTTGTCGCACTCCTTGCGGATGGCCTCGCAGTCGTCGAGCGTCAGCGTTTCGACGCTGCCGACGGAGCGACCGCCGCGGCGCTGCTGGCCGGGCAGGACGAACAGACGGTTGGTTCCGATCGTCGAAAAGCCCTCGTTGAAGCTGGCCTTCATGCCTTCGAGAATCGACATGGCCGAGACGACGGCCGCGACGCCGATGATGACGCCCAGCGTGGCGAGGATGGACCGCAGCGGATGCACCAGCAGACTGCGGAAGGACATGGCGCAGATGCGCAGGAAGAACATCATGCCTTGTCCTCCAGCAATGCGGGCTGGTGCTCGGCTCGCCGCGCGGCGCGGGCCATCGGCAGGGCCGGCCGCGACGGGGGCGTCGGCTCGCCGTCGTCGCGGGGACCGTCGAGCACCGACGCGGCGACGGCGGTTGTTTCGCGCATCAGTTCCGAGCGCATCGCGGGCGTAACGCGCAGATCGTCGATGACTTTGCCGTCGCGCATGCGGATGATGCGCTCGGCCTGCGCCGCGACCGACATTTCGTGCGTGACGAGAATGACGGTGACGCCGGATTCATGCAGCTCGCGGAATATCTGCATGATCTGGCGGCCGTTGGTGCTGTCGAGATTGCCCGTGGGCTCGTCGGCCAGCAGCAAGCGCGGGTCGGTCACGATGGCGCGGGCGATGGCGACGCGCTGGCGTTCGCCGCCGGACAGCTCGCTGGGCGTGTGAAACGCGCGTTGCTCCAGCCCGACCCGCCGCAGAGCGCGCAGCGACGGCTCGCGGACGCGCGTCTGGCGGGCGTAAAACAGCGGGACCGCCACGTTGTCGACCGCGGCGGTGCGCTGAATGAGGTTGAACGTCTGAAAGACGAAGCCGATCTTGCGGTTGCGGATGATGGCAAGCTGGCGATCGCTCATGTCGCTGACGAGCTGACCGTCCAGTTCGTAGCGGCCGGACGTGGGGCGGTCGAGGCAGCCGAGCAAGTGCATCATGGTGCTCTTGCCGCTGCCGGAGGGGCCTGTGATGGCGACGTATTCGCCGGAGGCGATGTCGAGGTCGACGCCATCCAGCGCGGCGACGACGGTCTCGCCCATGCGGTAGTGCTTCGTGAGTGCTCGAATGCGAATCATCAGTTTCGTTCGCCCGCGGCGATGGGTGGGCCGTGACAATCAGCGAAGAGGTCCGCCGCGCGGGCCTTGCTCCGCGTCAACATGGCCAAGTACTCGCGCGGCGCTGTCACAGACATCGTGGTTTCGTCATGCGAGGGCTTGACCATGCCCCCCGTTTTTTTGGAGCCGCACTTCCATTCAGTCCGCACAGCGGACCCCGCGCGGCTGCACGGCTACTTCTTGCGGGATTTCTCCTTCTCGCGGTCGGTCTTCTGCGGGCGTTTGACCCAGATATCGTCGCCCTCTTTCAAACCCGTCACAATATGCGTGTCGTTGCCGTCGGTCATGCCGATGGTGACGGGCACTTTCTTTTCGTCCCAGGTGGCGCTTTCGTTTTCGCGCCAGGGGACATAGACAAACACGTCCTTGCCTTCGCTGACAAGGGCCTCGTTCTTCACTTTCAAAACGCCGTTCACGCGGTCGGCGGTGAATTGAACGTCACCATCCAGACCCAGCAAATGGTATAGATCGTCGCCCACCAGCAGGATGCGGACGTCGAACGTGATGACGTTGGACACGGTTCGCGGTTCGGGCAGGATGCGTTCGATGATTCCCTCATACGCGTCGGCCCCGACGCTGATGCGGACGCGTTGATGGACCAGCGAATCGACCCGGGGCTGATCGATTTCGTCCGATGCCGCCGGCGGCTCGTCGCCGTTGGTTCCGCCCGCGCGCGGCGACGAAGCGGGCGGCAACGGCGCCGCGCTGATCAGTTCTTCGTAGGAGACTTCGCGCGTCTGGCCGGGGCGGGCGAATTCCGGCGAGATCTTTCGCACCGCGCCGATGTCGGAGCCATCGACCTGGGCGATGATGTAGATGCGCGAGACGTCGGCCAGGTACATCAGCGGCGTGCCGCTCATCAGCGTCGATTTGCCGCCCTGAACGATCTCACCTTCGTGAACGCGGATGCTGTAAACCAACCCGTCGATGGGCGAATAGAGCTTGGTTTCTATCAACCGCTGCTTGGCCTCGTCGAGGGCCTTCTGCGCCGAGTCGAGCACGGCGTGCGCGGCGGCCACGTCCTCTTCGGCACTGCGGACCATGATCGTTTCGTTGTTGCGGGCGCGACCCAGTTCGGCCTCGGCGCGTTTCAGGTTGGCCTTGGCGTTGTTGAGATTGGCCGTGACGCGCCGCACCTCGATTTCGGTCTTTGCCTGGACGCCGGCCAGCTTGTCGTGCTCGATCTGAGCCTGCTCGACCTGCACGGCGGCCTGGTCGCGGAGGGCCTCGGCCACCTCTACGTCAAGCGGGCGGTTGCGGCGGGCCTCGTCGAGGCGAATGACGGCCTGCTCGTGGGCGGCATTGGCGCGGTCCGTTTCGGCCTGAGCGCGGTCGACGTTGCGCGTTTCGTCGATGGGATCGAGTTCGAGGAGGATGTCGCCGGCCTTGACCATCTGGCCGGCAACCACGTGAATCTTGGCAACTTCGCCGCTGGCCTTGGACTTGATCTCGACCTGCTTGTTGGCCTGGATGCTGCCGGAGGCGGAGACAGGGATCACGAGGTCGCCGCGAACGACCTTTTCCATCTTGCCGTCGAGCCAGGGGTTTGCGAGTCGAAAATTGCGGCCCCAGGCGACCAGTGCCACGACGCCGGCCAGGGCCATGCCCGCCACGATGAGCTTTTTCATGACGCAACGTTCTCCAAGTCAGGATAAGCGGATTGCATCGCCCGGCCTTTCTCGAAATCCGGTCCCGGCAATCTGGGGGCCGCGTTTCGACGACGTCCGAAGCGCTCGGACGACTCGTCGGCGGGCGACCACGGAGCCGCGCACGCCCATCCGCGCTCGGGGCGTAGATCCGCCGCGTGGATGCGGTCGCGGGCGATCCGCGCGGAGGAAAACCGGAGCACGCCTGTGGAACATTGTAGCGGAAGCCGGCGGCCGCCGCGCGGGCGCGATCACCGAAACCGCTTTTGACATCGAGCGTCCCTCGCACTAACTTACGCGGCGGAAGTCGGGGGGTTCGGCGCAGCGCGTTCGCGGCCGGCGACGCGCAGCGCGGTGTATCGTAAAAGGAAACCGAACCGATGCCGTTGCAGAACTGGTCGGAACGCATCATTCTCGTGTCGCTGTCGGATGATCCGCAGTTCAGCGACGACATGAACGCGCTGGCGGAGCAGATTCAACAGCGCGGCGGGGCGGACGTACTGCTTGACTTTTCCGAGGTCAATTTTCTCAATTCATCCAACATCGCCAAGCTGCTGAAGCTGCGCAAGACGCTCAGCAGCGTACACGCCGGCAAGCTCATCCTGTGCGGCATCCGCACGTCGGCCTGGGGTATTTTTCTCGTCACCGGGCTGGACAAGATTTTCACGTTTTCCGACGACGTTCCGACCGGGCTGACGATGCTTCAGATCGGCGGCGGCGAACAGAAGCCGCCAGCGCGCCCGGCGGATGCGTAGGCGGATGGCCGCTAATCCGCAGGGTCCGCCGTGTGGATCATCAGCCATCAACTATCCGCCATCAACTCAGGTTGCGCCCAAAAATCACGTGCACCATTTCGGGGGGCGGCATGGTCAAGCCCCCGCGCGAAGCAGCCCTCCCAGTTTCGGGTGGTACGGGCGTCCCGCTCGTCTGTCGTTCACCCGCGAGGGCTGGGCCATGTTGAGCGTCGACGTGCCTGACCGCCGCTGATTCCGTTCAGGCCGTTACTGTGCGCGCCCCACGCGGCACGTTTCGCAAACGTGCGTGAGCTTGGGTTGCACGTTTGACTAGCCTGCGTTGCGGGTCGATCCCGGTTGTCGACGCTGCGGGGCTTTGAAGAACGCGGGTTTGACCGCGCCACACAATATCGTTCACGGGCCGCGGCGCTGTGGCGATTCGCCGTGCGCGGCATCCGACAAAAAGTGTACGATCGCCGCGCCGAAATCCGGCAGGTCCGGCGGGCGGCGGCTGGAGATGTGATGTCGGTCGACCACGACCGGCTGATCGACCCACTCGGCCCCGGCGTTCGTCAGATCGTCGCGAATTCCGGGCGTGCTGGTCATGCGCACGCCGCGCGCCACGCCGGCGGAGATGGCGATCCACGGGCCGTGACAGATGGAGGCGATCAGCCTTTTTGCCGCATCGAATGCGCGCACCAGCTCCAGCACCTTCGGATCTCGGCGCAGCTTGTCAGGCGCCCAGCCGCCGACGAGCACCACGCCGTCGAAATCCGCCGCTTTCACATCGTCGATGGCGACGTCGGTGTGACAGGGATAGCCGTTCTTGCCGCGACAAGTAGCGCGTGCCTTCGCTCCCGCCGTTACAACCGTCGCGCCGGCCTCGATCAGCCGCAGCCGCGGGTACCACAGTTCGAGGTCTTCGTAGTCGTCGGCGACGAAGATCAGGATGCGACGTCCCGATAGCGGTTTCATGGCACGATCCTCAAATGAGCGGTCCGCACAGTCGCTCCGGATGCACCAGGGCGCGCAGATCGGCGCTGTTCAGCAGCCGGATGTCGGCGATGCCGTACTTCATCATGGCCAGGCGCGTCAGGCCGAGTCCGAATGCGAAGCCGGTGAACTCGGCCGGATCGATGCCGCCGAAGCGCAACACGTTGGGATGCACCATGCCGCAGGGGCAGACCTCGACCCAGCCGCTGCGCTTGCAGACCGGACAACCCTTTCCGTCGCACAGGGCGCAGGACATATCCAGCTCGAAGCCCGGCTCGACGAAGGGAAAATAGCCCGGCCGCAGGCGGACTTTCAACTCGCGGCGAAAGACCTGCTGGAGCATCACACGCATGACGGCGATGAGATTGGCTACCGAGATGCCGCGGTCGACCATCAGCCCCTCGACCTGGAAGAACGTGTTCTCGTGCGAGGCGTCGAGCGTTTCGTATCGAAAGCAGCGTCCCGGCGCGATGACGCGCAGCGGCGCGCCGAAGCGCTCCATGGCGCGCACCTGGCATGGCGACGTGTGCGTTCGCAGTACGCAGCCGTTATCGACGTGGAACGTATCCTGCATGTCGCGCGCGGGGTGCATGGCCGGGATGTTCAGGGCTTCGAAGTTGTAGTAGTCGCTCTCCATCTCCGGCCCGCTCACGGCGACGAAGCCCATGCGGGCCAGGGCATCCTCAACTTCCCACTGCACGGCCGTGACCGGATGCACGGCGCCGCGCAGCCGCACCGGCCCGGGCAGTGTGGGATCGAAGGCCGCCCCGCGGGCCTGATCGCCGGCGGCCAACGCGTGTTTCAGCTCTTCGCGGCGCGCGGCGAACAGCGCTTCGATCGCCTTTTTGGTTTCATTGGCGAGCTTGCCGACGGCGCCGCGCTGATCGCCGGGCAGCGATTTCATCAACGCCATGACGCCGGCGACGGGGCCGGACTTGCCGAGCACGCGCGATTCGATGCTGCGCAGCTCGTCGGTGGTGGCGGCGGCCGCAGCGGCGCGGCCGGCCTCTTCGGCGGCGGCGTCGAGCGATTGTTGAATTTGGCTGAGGTCCAAGCGAGTGGCTCCCGTATCGCGCCTGCGACGTTCAGGCGACGGAGGGAATGATACAACGGGGCGGCGCAAACTTTCGAGCGGCGCGGATTGAATGGGCTGGACAAGCTTCGAATAAGAGACGGGGCGACGGTGTGATTTGTCTTGCCTAAGAGCCTATCCCAAAACCTGCTTGATTGCCGATATTTCATTACGGCGCGGAGTCGCGCCGGGTGCAAGGAGGTCCAGGGATGGACGAGGAATGCATTAGCGAGGATTGGCGGATTCCTGACGAG
>WYBU01000067.1 GCA_011525745.1 Planctomycetaceae bacterium
AAACGGCCAGGGAACTGCGCAAGCAGGAGAATCTCAAACTGCGACAACGCCTGCTGCCCTACCCGGTCAGCGGAACCGTACCTTATTCTGAACGGCGGGTTGTCTCACTTTGAGTGAAACATTTCACCACTCTTGCTTTCTTTTGTTTTTGAGGTTACTTAGACCATTCGGCGTCTTGATCAGATTACCTCCAACCCACGTCGTTCGGGAGAGCATCATGTCACGTCGACGCATTCAATTCGCACCAATTGCGTTAGCAATTATGCTTGGAGGATTCGTTCTTTTGGCGGAAACCTCGAATACCCCGCCACATCCTGGAGGCGCTGATTCGAGCCTCGCGCGGATAGTTGACGCAGTGGCGCCTTCGCAGGCATCCGCCGCAATCTCTGCCCGGCCCCGCGTAAGAATCGAAACGACACTCGGCACAATGCTCGTCGAGCTTTACCCCAACGCGGCACCCGAGACCGTGGACAACTTCCTCTATCATGTGTCGACGGGCAAGTACGACGGCGTCATGTTCGAATCGGTCAACTCGCACAACGCACTCGTCGGCACTTTTCTACCGGGCTTCGTACCAGTGACGCAGCGTGATTCAATCCCACCTTGTCCGCGCAACGAGTCGGACAATGGACTGAGCAACCTTAGAGGTACGCTTTCTACGCACCACTCCAACATCTACTACCAGGGCTTGGCTCACTTCTGCTTCAATCTTGCAGACAATCTCAAGCTCGACTACCCGAACCTGAATGATCCTGAAGGGCTGGGATCGGCGGTTTTCGGGGCAGTGATTGAGGGCATCGAGGTACTGGACGCGTTGGCACAAGCGCCGCGCGGCAACTACCAACTGAACGACGGAAACGTCCTAACCGATGTGCCAATACCGACGGTTACCATTGTCAGCGCCCGGGTCGTCCCGTAGCTTTGTGCATGTGTCCCCTCGTCTGCGTGACGAGCGGCGATGGCGGCGCCGCCATGTAATGGTTCACCCTGAATTGGGATTTCCGCCCACGTGAGATAGACACGGTTCAACGCTGTGTCGGCGTTCCTGTTTCGCCGCGGCGCATCTCTGATTCGTCCTGCCGGCAAACCCGTGATACGCGAAATGTATGCCGGTCGGAGGGCTCGCATTCACGGCGAGTTTACATATCCCGTCAGCGTTGTGCCCGATCGAATCAGCAGCCCGCCGTTACGCACGTAGACGCCATCGCCGCGCTCGTGCCGCAGCGTGCGTTCGGCTTCCGCCGCATCAGCCGCGCCCGAAATCGGCAACTCGCGGCCGCTGCGCGGCTCGAGCCGGCGGACGACGAGCCATCGCTGGGACTTGCGGGCATCTTCCTCCGCCGCTTTGCCGCCGACGGGCGCCGGCGGCTGTGCCTCCGCGGCGGGGCGGTCGGCATTCGCGGCATTGTCCGGATCGCCGTCACCTGACGTAACCACAACGACCGAATCTTCCAGCCCGATCAGCGACGCGGCATCCGACCAGCGCAGATCGCGGGCCTCCCAGAGGATTGCCCCTGACGCCGGATCGACGGCCGCCATCGTCTCGTCGCCGGCGCACACCAGCACGTCGTTCACCCAGCGACAGCGCATCGACTGATTCGCCGCGGGCGCCAGCGGCGGCGAGGTCCAGTCCAGCCGGCCGGTCAGCAAGTCGATGCGGTCCAGTCGAACGCCGTCGGTCGAAACAAACAGCGCATCCGGTCCGACGCAGATGCTCGTCACGACCGCGGGGCCGGACAGCCGGGCGGTCCACACGATCGTTCCGTCGCGCGGCTCGATGGCGTGCGCGGTCGTGGTCGTGACGGCCAGCAGATAACCGTCGTCGGTGAACGTCAGCATTTGCAGCGGCCGCTCCGAGGCCAGCGCGACCTGTCGCGACAACACGCCGGTTGCCGCATCGACCAGGCCGACGACCGCGCGGCGCTCTTCCCAGCCGGAGTAGGCGATCCACGTCCCGTCCGTCGTCAGGCGCGTGCCCACGCGCGGCGACGTGGCAATGCGCCACTCGACGTGGCCGTCGGTCAGCCGAATGG
This sequence comes from Planctomycetaceae bacterium, assembly GCA_011525745.1. Lineage (GTDB taxonomy): Bacteria > Planctomycetota > Phycisphaerae > UBA1845 > UTPLA1 > PLA4. The sequence continues at coordinate 2,034 of WYBU01000067.1, forward strand.
CGAACAGTTCGCCGTGCGACGTGGCCGCGAACAAATGCGCCGGCGCGGCGGTCATCATCGTCCATTGACCGAAAGCCTCGGGATCGGCGGCCGGATCGTCGCGATCGTCTTTCTGGCCGACGCTCCATCGTTGCACGCCGCGGGCGAGGTCCATCGCAAAGAGGCGATGCGGCGTCGCGAACACGGCCTGACGCGCGTCGGCAAACAGCAGCCGCGGGCGCGTATCGCAGCGCAGCGGGGCCGGCCAGCGCGGCGTGCCGGTCGCGGCGTCGTACCACTGAAGCTGATCGTCGCAGAAGACCGCAAACCCGTCCCACGCCGCGTCCGTGCGTTCGGCGAATTCGGGATCGAGCACCATCGGCGGCTGCGGAAAACGCAGCGCGTAGCCGGAAGAGAGCGGAAAAACCGGACGCGGACGCAGCCGCCCGCCGGCGTCGCCGTCGCCCAGCAGGCTGCGGCGAAATTCGTCGATGCTGCACGTGCGGCCGTCGACGCTGACCGGCGCGCTGCCGTGCTCGCGTTCGGCGCGGTCGAGCCAGTAGCGGGCCGCTTCGCGCCGCCCGGCCGCCGCCAGCGCCTCGGCAAGCCGATGCAGCACGGCGGGGCGATCGACCTGATCGCGATAGCCCAGCGCACGGCGTAAGGCGCGGACGGCGTCATCCAGCCGTCCGTCGCGGCGGGCCATCGCGGCGAAGCGCGTCAGCGCCTGCGGCGCGGCGGCGCTGTTGGGATATCGCTCGGCGACGGACAGCAGCCCGTCGGCGTTGCGCTCGGCCCAGGCGATGCGCAGGCGTTCCTCGGCCTTTTGTTCGACGTTGGCGTACACCGCGCGGCCGTGCTCAAAGATCAGCCGCGCGATGCGGTCGCGCGCGAAGCCGCCGGCGGTGATTTCGCCGCTGCGCTCGGTCGTCAGCGTGCGTCGCGCCAGCGCGGGATCGGTGAGGATCTGCTGATAGGCATCCACGGCGTCGGCGGGTCGGCCGGCGGCCAGGAACAATTCGGAGCGCAATAGTCTGAAACTCACGTGGGCGTCTTCATCGGGCGCGCACATGCCGGCGCGGTCCAACATGCCGTGTGCCCAGTCGAGTTCTTCGTCCGGCGCGGCCCGCGCGCTCTGGGCCGTGCGATGCAGACGCTGCGCATAACGCAGGCACAGGCCATACACCCGCGCCCGCGTCGCGTCATCCACGGCGCCGTGTGCGGCCCGGCCGCGCTCCATCGCCTGATCGAGCGACGCCAGGCCGCGCTCGTAATCCGACGTCTCGAACGCCAGCTCCGCCAGCGAGAGCAGCGGACGCGGATCGGTTGGGCGATCCGCCGCGCGGCTCGACAGCCGCGCCCAGGCGGCCTCCTTGTCGCCCAGTTCGAAGACCGACTGACCCGATGCAACGAGAATGCGCCCGGCCGCAGCGGCGACGTTTCCGGCGGCGCGCGGCGACCAGGCATGTGTCACGGGGGCGCCGCCGTCAAGCGGATAGCGCAACAGCCCGACGTCGGTCGGAATCAGCGCCGCGTCGGCGGTCAGCGCGCCGCGCCCCAGCAGGCTGCCGTCGGCCAACGGACGCTCCCAGGCGATCTCGCGCGCGGCCAGGTCGAAGCACACGATGCGCGTGCCGACGCAATACAAGCGGTCGCCCGCGACGCCGAGAAACGACTGCGGCTGGCGTAGCCGCTCGTAGGCTACTCGCTCCGCCGGCGCACCATCATCCTGCGCGAACACGAACGCCTCGCTCGCGTCCAGCGGCGCGAATACGACGCGATCGCCCCAGATCATCGCCGACGTGTAGTGCCACGCGCGGCAGGCGCGCTCCGGCCGGCCGGCCGCGAAGTCCGACGCCGCCCGACCGTACGCCGTCGGATATCGCCACAGCCACGCCACGCGGCCGTCCTCGGCGTCGACCGCGGCCATCGTGCCGATGTTCGTGTGAATGAAGATGCGCCCGTCGATCGCCGTGGGAAACGACTGCGTCGGCTTGTGGTAGCCGTAGCCGCCGGTCGCCGCTTCGCCCAGGTGCGTCCGCCACAGCAACCGGCCCGTCGCGGCGTCGAAGCAGGCCAGCAGGCACGCCTCGAAGCCGAAGGGCTTGCGGCGCCGCACCACCGCGACGACGCGATCGTCGAGCACCAGCGGCGCGCCATCCAGCCGGCATTCCTCGAACGGATTCGACAGCTCGTCCAGCGTGTTGCGCCAGATGCATCGACCGGTGCGCAGGTCGAGGCACACCAGCCGCGCCGCGTCCGGATCGCCGCGCGCGTGCGTGTCGGCGTCGTCGTCGGAGCGCTCGATGGCGGCGAACACGACGCCATTGCCCAGCGTCACCGTGTTCAGCGGAACCGCCTCGTCCTGGATGAACCAGCGATCTTCGGCCAGTTCGACGTCGGCTTCGACCGGCCGCGCAAAACGCCACACGGCAGATTCCGGCGATTCCGGATCGACCGCCCACACGTCGCGGCCGTTCGCCAGCACGATCAGTCCGTCGGCCGCCAGCGGCAACGACGAAAGCTGCCGTCCCGACCGCAGAGTGCGGCGCGTCGCGTCGTCGAGCGGCTGATCATCGTCGTCCCACGTATCGGCGGAAGTGCCGGGCTTGCGGCGCTCGTACGCGCATCGCCACAGCGTCGCCTGGGCTGCCGGCGTTTCGGCGAGGGAAATGCGGCCGTCGGAATCGCCGCCGAAGGGGTGCCGGCCGAGCGTCACCGACGGCTTCGGCGTCGGCGCAGCGCTGACGAATTGCTCGAGAAACGCCTGTAAGGGCTGCTGCTTGCCGCCCCACGTCACCGTCGGCGCGGGATCGGACGCGGCCAGGCGGACCTTCAGCGCGTCGAGCGCATCTCGCCGCCCACACAAGCTCTCACACAACGCCAGCTTGGCCTGCCAGTTCCACTCACGCGCCGCCCGCAGCGGATGCGACGATGCCAGTCGCCGATACAGCCGCGCGGCCGCCGCCAGGCGGCCGGCCTCCATCAGTCGATCGGCCGCGGCTTCGATGGCATCGGCCGCGGCGGCGGTGGGAAAATAGCGCCATGCGGATGCAGGCACGCCGATTTGTTCGGCCGATTCGCGGCGGATGGCGTCGCGGGCGGTCGCTTCGTAGCGACGGAGATATTCGGCCAGCAGCCTTGGAGGTCCTTCGATCAATTCGGCGAAGACGCGCTCCGGCAGATTGACGAACCCCTCCAGATCGTCGCTCCTCGGTCGCGACGCTGGCGCGGCGCCGCGGCGCATGAGCGTGTCGCCGTGGTTGTCGACGATCGACTGAAATCGCTGCGCCGCCTGGTCCCATTCGCCGCGATCGACGAGCTGCCGGGCGCGGTCCAGTTCTTCATAGGCGGCCAGGCGTTCGTTGAGATAGGTGGCGGCCGGATCGCGTGACGCATCGGGCGGTGGAGCGTCCTGTCCACGCGCCGCGCCGGCGGCGAACGCGATGCACAATGCAGACGGGACGGATCGCATTCTGATGTGCGGCATGGGCACGATTACCTTCTGCTTGCCTCCGCCGCCCCATTCAAAGCGTAGGCATCCGGCGCGCGTCGGTCAAAACAGCCAGCAGCGACGTTCGTGCGGCGGCGCGATCTTGCCCGTGCCCCAGAGATAGCACTTGGTCGTTTCCGGCCCCATGAATCGGAACCGCTCGCGGAACTCCGTAAACACCTCGCGCCGCCGGGTGGGCGATGAGACATCCAGGCGCTCGAACCAGCGCACGTAGCCGCCGTGTTCCTCGGCCAGCGCGGCAAAGGCCCGCGCGTTGTCGAGCACGGCCTGAATCTTGCGGCGATTGCGGATCACCCCCGGATGCGTCATGACCCGCGCTATGTGCGGATCGCCCCACTTTGCGAGACTCGCCACGTCGAAGCCCTCGAACGCCTCGCGCAGCGCCGGCCGCTTCACCAGGACAATCTTCCACGACAGGCCGCACTGAAATATTTCGAGCGCCATGCGCTCCAGATGCCCGGCGTCGCCGTCGATCGGCCGGCCCCATTCGCGATCGTGATAGTCCGCCAGCAGCGCATCGCCGCGCGCCCAGCGGCAGCGGCGCGGATCGTCGAGCTGCGGCGGCGCAGCGCCGCGCGTGTTACGGCTACGTGTCGGCATCACGTGTTCATACCGCAAATCAGCTTGTTTTTCCACGCGAGAACGGTTCCGTTGGCCTCGATGCTCGATGGCGGGAGTGCCGCCCGGATCGCCTATAATGACGGCTGAACCACTACGACGGACCAACCCCATGCGCGACCGCCTGTATCTCGACAACGCCGCCACCAGCTTCCCCAAACCCCCCGCCGTCTTCGACGCCATGCGCGATTACGCCGAACGGCTGGGCGCATCGGCCGGACGTGGCGCCTATCGCGAAGCCCTGGAAACCGGCGAGATCGTCTCGCGTTGCCGCCGGCTGCTGGCGCGGCTGTTCAACGCCGAAGCGCCCGAGCAGATCGTCTTTGGCCTCAACTGCACCGACATGCTCAACCTGGCGATTCAGGGCGCCGTGCGGCCCGGCGATCATGTCGTCGCCAGCCGCATGGACCACAACTCGGTGCTGCGCCCGCTGAAAGCGCTGGAAGCGACCGGCGTGTCGCACACGCTCGTGCCGGCCGATCAGCACACCGGACTGATTCGCGCCGATGACGTGATCGGCGCGATTCGGCCGAATACGAGGCTGGTCGTTTTGCATCACGCCGGCAACGTTTCGGGCGCGATTGCGCCGATTGCCGACATCGGCCGCACCGCCCGCTCGCGCGACATACTCTTTCTCGTCGACGCCGCGCAGACCGCCGGCCATCTGCCCATCGACGTGCGCGGCATGAGCATCGACCTGCTGGCGTTTCCCGGGCACAAGGGGTTGCTCGGGCCGCTGGGCACCGGCGGACTGTACGTGCGGCGCGGCATCGAGCCGCGCATCCGGCCGCTCAAGCAGGGCGGCACCGGCTCGGTCAGCGAGGAGGCGACGCATCCGTCGTTCATGCCCGACCGATACGAGAGCGGCAGTCACAACGCCATCGGGCTGGCGGGTCTAGCGGCGGCGGTCGAGTGGATACTGGATCGCGGCGTGGAGTCGCTGGCGGCGCACGATCGTGCGCTGTCGGTGCGATTCCTCGACGGTGTGCGTGACATGCCCGACGTGACGGTGCTGGGTCCGGGCGATCCGTCGCAACGCGTGGCGGTGTTCAGCGTTCGCGTCGGCGGATACGAGCCGTCGGAGCTGGCCGCGCTGCTGGAGGGCGAGTTCGGCCTGCTGACCCGCGGCGGCATCCACTGCGCCCCGCTGGCGCACGCGACCTTCGGTACGCACCAGACGGGCGGCGCGACGCGCCTGAGCTTCGGCGCGTTCAACACCGAGTGCGACGTCGATCGCGCCCTGGATGCATTGTCGCAGGTCAGCGCCGCCGTCGCGCCGCGATAGCCCTGTAGCCTGGCCGCCCCCGGCTGTGTCCGCGTGGCACGGGCTTGCAGCCCGTGCGATTCAGAGCCGCGAAGCGTCAGCGAGCGGGATCCATCCGCCACGTGCTTGCCCGCGTTCCATAGATGCCAAGTCCGGCCCCGGCTGAAAATCTAGCACAGCCGCCCTCGGCGGTGACGCCGTGTCGCTCCCCCGGGAGTGGCCCCGGGGCATGAGTGATGCGGCCCAGCGTCCCCCGGCTGTTTCCGGGTGGTACGGGCATCCCGCCCGTCGCCAATCGCACGGCTCCCGGCGCCGCGGAGTTCCAGCCCGTGCGAATCCGATCGGCGCGACCGGCGCGTCATTCAGAGCCGCGAAGCTCCGTGCCTTCGCGGGGGCAGGCGTCAGCGAGCGGGATTGACGCTCGCCGCCGGCGACGCGCTGCAACGATCCAGCGTCCCTCGCCCCCCGAGCTTGTTACATGACCGATCACGGGCTATAGTTGCGGAGAATCCGGGGCGTGGCGCAGTCTGGCTAGCGCGTCTGCATGGGGTGCAGAAGGTCGCAGGTTCGAGTCCTGTCGCCCCGATTGGGTTATTACGCGACCGTCCTTCGGGGCGGTCGTGCTGTTTCCAGAGCGGCGCGGCGGCGGGGTTCAAGCGCAACTCGCCTCGGCGTTGCGATGGCCAGACGATGATCCGATCCACGTATGTTCCCATCACGTCGCGCGTCCGATCGTTGCGCGTGCCGGCCATCGCGTCGTGGAGGCCGGCCAGTTGGTTTCGCGCCCACGTCCGCAACGTACCGACATTGGGATGACTCTTTTCCTGCCGGGCCAGGTTCAGCTCGCGTTCCAGGCATTCCTTGCGAAGCCGCAGTTGCGTCAGCCGATCGTTGAGCAGCGACAAGTTCGCCACGTCAATGTTCATGGTCAGCGCCGTCACCAGATCGCCGACCTCCTTGATTTCGCGGGCGATCCGGTCGGCGTCGGTGGCGCCGTGATCCCTCCGCGCCGCCTGCTCGACGAACAGCTCGATGGCCTCGTCAAGCGCCTCCTCGTCGGCCAGGACGATCTTCTGGAGCTTGCCCAGCACCCAGGATTCCAACGGCTCGGCGCGAAGGGTCGATGGCGTCGCGCAGATGGTCTTGCCATGTGAGCCTCGGCCGGCGCACTTGTAGTAATTGGTGACGACCGCAGCCCTGCCTTCGATGCGGCCCTTGTGGCAGGGCGCGCCCCAGAACTTGTGGCCGCAGTCGCCACAGACCATCACGCCTGTCAGCAGCCAGCGGCGATTGCGATGCCCGGCTCCGCCGACCGCCCGCCGGCGCTTGGCCACAAGCACCTGGACTTTCTCCCAATCCTCTTTCGGAATGATCGCGGGCACCGAATCTGGGATGACGATCCAATCCGCCTTCGGCGTCTTGACCACCTTGGCCTCGCTGGCCTGCCGCCGACGCTCTTCGGTCCGGCCGTTCTGGAGCCTGAAGAACTTCGCCTCGGTCCGGCGGTTCCATACAAGGCAGCCGCAATACGTCGGGTTCTCAAGAATCGCCTTGACCGTCGTGAAGTTCCAATGGTCCTGACAGGGCGCGGGAATGCCGCGGGCATTCAGGTCGGCGGCGATGGAGGCGAAGCCCACGCCGTCCAGGCACATGCGGAAGATGTCCTTGACGACCTGCACGCGCTGCGGGTCGGAGAGCACCAGCCGCGCCCGGCACTGTTTGCCCGGCTTCTTCAGCGATTGCCCCTTGGCGTAGCAGGCCTGGAGCTTGCTGTCCTTGTCGTAGACCTCGCGCACGCGGCCGGGACAGAAGCGGATGCGGAACATGACCGAGCCGTCTGGCGCAGCGACCTCGCGGTCGTAGCCGAAAGGCGGAGCGCGGCCGGGGTCCGATTTCGCCATCACCGCGCTGAGCTGGCCGCGCAACGTATTCTGCGCCAACGAAACCGAGAATTGACGATTCTGGAATTGTCTGACCGTTCGCAGCACATCGCCGTCGATTCCGTCGCGGCCCAAGAAGTCCTCGGTGACCGACAGCACCACCACGCCGGCCTTGCGAAGAAGGTAGCGGTGGTATTCCGTTTCAGTGATGTCGCCACGCGAGAACCGGTCCGAGTTCCAGACGATCACCGCCTTGAACTCGCCACGCTGCGCGTCGGCGATCATGTTCTGAAAGGCCGGGCGCTCGTCCGCCGAAGTCCCGCTGATTGAATCATCGATGAATTCGCGGGCGATTTCATATCCGTGCTCATCGGCCCAGCGACGAACGGCGGCCCGCTGGTCGCCGATGCTTTGTTCCTGCCGGTCGGTTGACCTTCGCAGGTAGGCCACGGCGGGCACCTTGGCGTTCGCATGCATGTTTCGTCCTTCCGTCACTGACCACTCCCTTCCCTCAAGGGTCCCTCCAAGTCAAGGCCGCTGGGGCCACATTTTTCTGCGGAATTCCGGCAAGATTCGCTTGATCCCGTTCGCCGAACTCGCCCTCATGGGGCTGACAACGCGACGTCGCGTGGACGCCGCAGAAACGTACCGCAGGAGGCGAACCATGAGCGCGAAGAAGAAAACGAAGACGAAGAAGACCGCCGCCAAGGCGGCGGTCGGCAAAACCAAAGCGGCGACGCCCAAGACCAAAGCCAGCGCCACGGTGACCAAGGTGAAGAAGCCCGCCGGCGAGACGAAGCCGAAGCGCGTCAGCGCTCTTGACGCCGCCGCGACGGTCTTGAAGAAGGCCGGTAAGCCCATGCACGCCCAGGAACTGATCGCCGCGCTGGCGAAGCGGGGCCTGTGGCGGAGCCCCGCAGGCGCGACCCCTTGGGCCACGTTGTACGCCGGAATGCTCCGCGAGGCGCGGGACAAGGGCAGCGCCGCCCGGTTCAAGAAGACTGACCGCGGGCTGTTCCAATTCAACACTTAGAGACGTCTCAATCACTTCGCCAACGCCTCCGTTGTGGAGGCGTTGGTCCGGTCAGGGTTCGTTTCAGGCCATCGCGCGACCTCGCCCCATTCGATCATCCCGATGTCGATGCTGTCGTTCGGCATCTCCCGCTTGGTCAGCCGCTCCAGCCGCCAATGCCCCGCCACTTGAAGGCCACGAACATTCTGCGAGGTAGCCCGCATCCGCCGGGCGATATCCGGCAGCGCCAGGCTCTGGGCTTGCCAAGCCAGGGCTGCCCGCTGGCGAACGGTGAGGCGGTGGGCCAAGGGATGGAGTAGTGCCTTCCGCGCCTTTTCCATGCCGTGCCGCCATCCACGCCGGCTGGAATCGGGCCGCTCTTGGTCTGTCATGCGCCGAAGGGCGGCGGTACAGCCGACCTTGGCCAGAATGCTCCCGACCCGCTGGCGGCTGATGCCGTAGGCGCGGGCAATATCGGCCAAGCTCTCGCCTTCCCACCACCGCTTCATCATGTCCAGCAGGCGGTCCAGCGCCGCAGGGGCGGTCAACTTGCGGTCGCGGTTGATCGGGAGGTCTTTTACTTGTGTTTCCATGCGTTTGTGTCTCCCATCCACCTATGCGGCGCTTCAACAAATAAACTCAAATGGGTTTTGTGGTGGGTTCCGCGGGCCTCGGCGGCCGCTTGGCCCTGGTAGGACCCATGCCATCAAGGGCACAGATGGCGCGGTTCACGTCTCCTCCGTCGTGGCGATGTCCTGCTGATCCGCGGCAGGTCGCGGCGACGGATTCGGATCATCGGCAACCTTGCTGTCCACAACACGATCTGGACCCAGGGTGCGCGTGAGTCCGTCGTTGAGACTTAGCGCCCTGCGGCACGGCTCAAATGCGCCGCACCAGTTGACGGCTTGGACGAGAGGCCACTGCCCATAGTCGTACTGGAGGTGTTCATCCTCCCCGCGAAACCGCCCGACGCAGGGCGGATTCCGGCGACATTCACCTTCGAGGCCTTCGTCCCAATCCTGCTCCGTCAGGTCGTCTACCATCTTGTAGTCACCGGGACAGAAGAACCGGCAATCGAAGCACCGTGCATCCATGCGTAAACCATCCTTTTCGCAACTTTTCACTTTTCACCCCCCCTCGCATACACGCGCATACGGGCAGGAAAAGGGTGGCGCGAGGGGGCCGGAGTGAAAAGTAGAATAGTTAGAGAGAGTTGTTGTTTTTCCTTTATTTTCCTGCCCTTTTCGCCGCTCCAACTTTTCACCCCGCGGGGGTGAAGAGTTCCCGAATAGTTCTCTGGCAACCGGTCCAACTGGGGGCAACTTTTCACTCTTCACCGGAACCATTCACCCGCAGCCGGTAGCTGACAGCCTTCGGCCCGGGGCCGGTACGCTGATCGGAGACGGGTTCCACGTCCCCACGCAGAATCAGCGTCTTCATGATTTCATCCAGTTCCGTGCTCTTGCGTTTCATCCGCTTGAGGAGTTTGCTGTGGCTCAGCGTCAGGTTCGGCGAGGCACGGAGCTTGCCGATTACCTTCAGGCAGTCGGCGTCGAATTCGCTATCCGCAACATGGCTGGAAGCCATGAACAACATGCGGCGCGTCTGGTGCAGCACGAAACGCGAGGCCCACTCCACTGCCTCCAACCCGATGCGCGGCGCGCGGTGGCTTTCGCTGATTGCGTACAGCAGCGCCAACTTGCGGACCTGCTCGCTGACGCGGCCCCACACGGTCGTGCCAACCGGATCGCTGCCAGCCTCGGCCTTGCTGTATTCCGCCTCGGCTTCCTTGCGCGTTTCGACCAGCAGGGTCATTGCGTCGTCGGTCGCTTCGACGATGGCGGGTGCTGGATGCCAATCCTGAAGATTGCCGCGTCCCGGTCGGAAGTCGGCCCACCAGTGAGCCGTCTCGATGACGCGTGGGGGCAGAGCGGCGATTCGCGGCTCCTGTCCGCTGGTACGCGGGCCGGATTCGAGGATCACCATGCGGGCGAAGAATCCGTTGGTGAGCATCCGCTCCGACAGGGCCTCGTAGTAGTGATTGGGGATGGCTGTTCCGAATATGACCAGGTTGGGCTGGTCGATCACGCCCGGCGACGGCTTGCCCGCCTTGCGGCGCATGGGGAAGACGCTGTTGGACGCCGAGTACATCGTGAGCAACGTGCTCATGACGTTTTCATGCCGGGCGTCCTTGGCCTTGTTGATCGACTGGAGCATCCCGTCGATCTCGTCAGTCTGGAACAGCATGCAGGGATTAACGAACAGCGCATCCTGGACGCCTTCACCGGATGCGAAACGGTCGCCAATGTATTCTGCCACGCCCACTTCGTGGGCGATGCGCGTATTGACCTTACGCGGGTGGTCCTTGCCCGCCGCCGAGTGCGCCAAGCCGAGCAGGTAGATGTTCGTGCGGTTGTCCGCCGGATCACGCACTCGCCGGCCCGCCAGGAACGCCTGGATGGCCAGCGCGCCGCAGAAGGCCATGACCGGGTTGGGGTACGGCGCGGTCGCAAGGCAGTAGTCCATGACCTCGCCGACAAAGCCAGGCACGCGCAGCAGCTCGTCAGGCAGCGGGCCGGGATCTGGCAATGGCGGCGCCGTCGGCTCTCGCAGGTCGGGATCGCTTCCTGTGAGGGCGCTCAGGTCGACACCGCCGTCGGGCGCATCGCCGTTATCGCCGAATCCCTGGGAACGCAGCGCGATCGCAGCCGCGGCGAAGTCCCCGTCATGCTCCAGCAACGCGTAGACCGCAAACGGCGCGTAGGCGCGGTTTGGCTCGAACGGCGGGGCGTTGGACGTGAAGACATAGAAGACGCCGTCCTTGAGCGTCGCGCTGTAGCCATCGGTCTTACCCGGTCGACGCCAGTACTCGTTTTCGCCTTCGCGCACGAGCGCCCAGCCGTGGCGGCATAGAACCTCGCGGGGGTCGTTGCGGCGGTTGTACTCGTCGCCCGGCCGATCGCCGGCGACGCGCCCGTTCTGCGGGGACTCAACCCTTTCAACCCACTCATTCAGGCTCCACGCGGCGTCAAGCAATGTCAGCCGCTCGTACTCGGTGAGCACCGGCAGCGCCGTGAATTCCCCCTGGATCAACTCATATCCAGGCGATGGGGCGCAGAGGAACAGCCCGCCCTCGCCGCGCGTCTCGATCAACGTCACGATCACGAGCCAGCGGTCAGTGCATCGCCGCGGCTGGTAGGATTTGCCATGAAGTACAACCGGTCGGTCGTCGGGCGCCTCCACGGCGCGCTGTGCCAGTTTCAGGTTGCCATTGACCCGACCGGAGCAGCGATAGACGACGTGCCGCCCGCCCGATTGAGATTGCTCGACGACCAGGCGCTCCAGCAGCCCGGGGGCGCGCTGGCGGACGATGTCCGCCCACGGCTCGAACGACTCGCCCCCCAAGTCGAAGTCGATCATCTCCAGATTGCCGGAGACGGCGCCGGCAATCAGGCAGGCGGCGCTGCCATTGCGGAACCAGGTCGCCAATTCCTGGGGAGTGGGGAGCCGATGCTGGTACTGCTTCCAGGTTGGAAGCGCCGGGCGTTTCTCATCGCGGATCGCTGGCAGGACGCACAACCCCGCCTCGCGGTAATCCAGTGCTCTTTCGAGGAGTTCAGCCATGATTCCTTCCGCGCTCAGAATTGCGCCGTTCGGCGATGGCCTTTGCGGCCTCTTCGGAGAATGCGATTTCCGCTTGAGGCACGATGATGCTTTCCCACTCCGCGCAGTGTGCCGGCAGCAGTACGAAGGCAATTGGAACGTATCTCCAGTGGGCGCCCTCAAAGTGCCGTTCCGCGAACTCGTCCTCGAAGTCGACCTCCCGGTGCGTGATTTCCTTTCCGCTGGGCGTGCGTCGTTGAGATGCGCGAAGGCGAGCCGGAGCGGAGAGTTCCTCGCACCCGATCAGGATTGCAGCGACCGGATGCGGACCATCAACGTGCCACGTCCCGTTGCGCTCCTTCCAAAGAACATACGACGGCGGCGCGCTTGGTGGCGCCGGCATGGCCACGGTGTGGCTGCGTAGGCGATACCCACTCTTCATCACTACCTCCCGTGTATGTACCAGTTTTGTTGATGTCCCCCGGCCAATGCCTTGTCGAGCCAGGCGCTGATTCAACGCGTCAGCAATGCGAACACCTCGCGCTGCCGCGTGGTGACGGTGCTGCGGTCGGCGATGACGCCGCGCTTCGCCTCGGCGATGTCATTCAGGGCCTGGCCTGCGGCGCTTTGTCGCCTCGCCGCCTCGCGAACGGACTCGTCGGCGGCAACGAAATCATGAAAGTGCCCCTCCGCGTTTGTCGGATTGACTGCTTGGAGCGCGCGGCGCTCCTTCACCAAGCGCCGCTTTGCGGTCTCGACCGCCTGATCGTGGTGACCTACGGCCTCGTCGTACTGCTCCCGCAGCCGATGCTCGAGCTGTTGCAACATGTCCTCGCGCTCCTCGAGTGCATGCCGGGCTTCCCACAGCGCATCCCAGCTCTCGCCGCGCAGACGCGCCCGCTCGGCCAGCAGCGTTGTGCCGCCCATGCGCTCGCAGGCGGCGAAATCGGAGAGTCGGCGGCGATCGGCGGCCAGTTGCCGTAGCCGCGCCGCCGCGCGGCCACAGCGGTCGTTGTGCCCTTCGATCATGGCCAGCAGTTCCGGTTCTCCCGCGGCCATCTCGGGGTTTAGCGGCGTCAGACCGCGCAGATCGAGGAGCCTGAGGTCCCGTGGTTCGTCCGTGAATATGTGCATAGGTCTCACTCATCCTCGCTGACCTTGGCCTCTTGACTTCCCGCCTTCCGGTCGGCCAGCGGGCCGGTTGGCGGGTTCCGTGAACGACCGGAATCAATTCAAGTTGTGCTCCTGGACAACCATCACCCCAGCCTGCTCCTGCTCCCGGCGCCACGCTGCGAAAAGCCAGCCGGCCAGGAGTTCCGCGCGCCGCGCCCAGCGCTCGGCGGCCTCGCGCGAATGCTCTGCCACAGCGATGCCCAGCGCCATCCCGGCAACGGTCTCTACCGGCTCGGGGGCCGTCGTCATTGGCAGCCCCCGGCGCGGCGCGCGGCGATGGCGTTGAGCTCATGCCGCACCTGTGCGATGGCCGCGTTGTCAAACAGACGGGTGTTGCCGGCGTAGGCGCGCGGCTTGATATGCGTTCGCAGCCGCAAAATGCGGCAGACCCGATCCACGGGTACGCCCAATTCGGCCGCGATCACCCCGACCGTGACCAGCTTCGGCGGTTGGGTGGTCATCGGAATGCCCCTCGCGCCGGGAAGGGGACCATTCCCCTTCGCGCCTCTCCGCGTATCGCCGGGCATTCACGTCAGGAGGTAAAAAACGGCCCTGGCACAGCCGCCAAGGCCGTCACCGAGTTCATGAATATTCATGAACGACAGATCAGGGGCGCTTCTGCACCCACTTTCGCCGTGTGCCGTGCTTCGTATCGGGGTCTTCCACGTCGATGTCTTCCTGATGGTCGTCGGACTGCTGGGCGATCAAACGATTCAGCTCGGCCTGTCGACGCTCCACATCGCCTGCGGTGCATCCGAATTCACGCAGTGCCCTTGCGACCTGTTCCGGCGTGGCATCGGGATGGTCCTGCGCGTATTCGCCGATTCGCCGAAAGAGTTCCTGCTCACGTTCGGCGGCCAGGTCCGACGGATCGGCGCTGCGATCATCCGGAAGCAGCTCTATTCCGTCCTGCCACTCGCCGCCCTTCTGGTACGTGAGATCAATCGCCTTCGGGTCTACGCCCTGCTTCCTGGCCAACTCCAACCGCCTCTGATTCAGTTTCCACGCCGTCGATTCCCCCACGACGCCGACGCTGCACCCCACCTTTTCCGCGACCTGCGCGGCCGTATCGTGGGGACGCTGCATGAGATGGTGCGCAATCAACGGCTCAGCGACCTCCCGCTTCATGCGTTCCTTGCGAGGTTTCTGCATCGAGACGTTCTTCGCGATCTGCTCCGCCGCAACGCTCACGGACTGGCCGGTGACGTTTACCGTCTCCGTCTGAATAGTCACGCCCCCGCCGGCATCCTCGGCCCTGCGCTGCCGAGTCGTGCGCCCGTCGCCGAGCGCCTTCCTCGCCGCGGCCCGCTCCAGTTGCAACAAGCCCATCAGGTCATTCGGCTTGGGCAAACCCGACATGTGCGCGTCGAAAAACAACCTCGCCGCGCTGGCGGCGTACAGATAGCGCGGGTCGGTGCGACTCCGATGGGCGATGCCTTTACAACTCTCCCAAGCCTGCGCCGCCACGTCCATGACGTAGGCCGCCAGCAGGTGCGCCGTGGAATGTGACACGTCGCCCACTCGAACCGGCCCTTGCGCCGAGTCGGCCCGCAGCTCCGTCAAGAACTCCAGCACGGTGCGGACCTGTTCCTGCCACAGCGGGAGCTTGGCGGTCATGCGGGTCACGTGCGCGTCGACCTCGGTTTCGCGGCGGCCCCGTGCGTCGGAGTCACGCTGGTCGGTGGCGATTTCCACGATGCTTCGCAGCAGAGAGCTGTAAGCACACACGCGCCGCTCGTAGGCGTCGCAGAAATCGCGAAGCATGTCCATGTCAATCGGGCGTTCTGCATCCGCCTTCAGCCGCTCCCGCAGCTGGTCGAGCGTGATTCGTCCTTCGGCGAGGTCCGCCTCAAGCTGTTCCATCAACTCGTCCGCATTGGGGTGTGTATGGTTTTCTGGCATCGACCATCCCCTGCCCGCGCCCCATGGAAGCCGATACGGGCAAGCCCTCAACGATTTCGCCCTTCGGCGTGGCCAGGGGCGCCTCCGCTGGTCCTGATTCTACCTCGGCATTACGGACCTTCCCAGCGTTTTGGGGCACGGGCGGGAGACGGAATAAACCGGCGGCTACGCGGGCAGGCGGCATACCGCAACGACTTACGTCGTCGGGGATCGGCCTGGCGGCGATGGACAACACGATGATTCTGGTGGTTTCAACTGTTGTTGAAGCGGGATATCCAAGGCGATGTGATGGCGGAGCAACGCCCCGCAACCTGCGAGGCGTTGGGGGAGGAGAAGTGATGGGCGCTACGCGGACGATGCGTCGGTCTGCCCATCCTCGGATGCATGCGCGCCCGGGCGATAGACTGTACGGCAGCGCTGGCATTCGACGCGCTCGTCGTCGAGCCAGACGAGTTCGTCCGATTCCCGCTCGCCGCAGTTCGGACAGGCGTCCTCCTGGGCTACGGGGTCGACCGGACCTTCGTCGTGGTTGCCGTTCATCGCGAGTCCTCCTCGCCGCCGACCGATGCGTCGCACGCGGGCGAGCAGGCGGCGGGACGGCTCTGCACGATGGTCAACTGGAACTCCGCGCCGTCGCGGGCCTCGATGACCAGGCCCTTGTCGCGCGTGAGCGTGCCCACGTCGTCATAGGTCGCGATCTGGCGAATGCCCTCGACGTGCTCGGCCAGTTCATTGGCCGGGTCGTCGGCGTCATCGCGGGCGAACATGACCGCCTCGAGCAGGTCGCGGAGTGCGTCCTGGAGTTGCCGGGCGTTCATGGGCTACTTCCCCTTCCCGGCGAACTGGAACTGCCCCCGGTCGACCTTGCGGAAGCGGGCGTCTTTGCCCTTGCCGCCGATCTCCCGCAGGATGGCGGCGTACAGCGTCGCGTGGGGCGTCTTGCCTCCGGGACTTTTCCACAGGTCCTGCTCGGCCATCGCGGCGATCAGTTCCTGGGCGTGCATGGGCTTGCCCGCCTTCTTCAAGACCGTCGCGGCAGCGTCGAGGGCGCTGACGCGCTTCGGCTTCTGCTCGCCCGTCGCCTTCACCTTGGGCGTCGCGGCCTTCTTCTCGCGCTTGGCCTTCGCCGCCGCAGGCTGGGCCTTGGACTGCTTCTTGTTGGTCTTCTTCTTGGACATGGCGTTCTCCTGTTCAAGGGGTTCCTGTTCCTCGGTCGGGCGACACGCGTCGCCCGCCGTTTCACTGACTTCGCTGGGCTGTTCCTCTTCACAGTGCCGGTCCCAGCACGCCTGGCACATCGGGCGCTCCAGGTAGGTCATGACCGGCGTACCCCGGCAGCGCTTTGTCGCGCAGCGGGTTGGGTCGTATTGGGGAGCATCGTCGGCCGTTTCGACTTGAGCCGCCTCGGCGCGGGCCCGTCGCTGTTCGTAGGGCACGATGCTGGGCGGCGCAGCGGCAATGCGCTCGTCGATGTCCTGCGGTGGCAGGTCGGACGCGGCGGGCGCTTCGGTGTTCGTCGACGCCGCCGTCTCTCGGCGCAGGCGCTGGGCGCTCTTGATGCGGACCTTGCGCTGCGTCGAGACGTTGGTCGCATCCCACCCACCGAACCGGCTCTCCGCATCGATTCGCACTTGCGCGAGCTGGCCGCTGACTTTGGCGACATACGTCCCGCCAATCTGGACCTGGTCTTTCTTCATACGCTTCTCCTGCCTGCAAGGACATTGTTCTGCCGCGTCCACGCGACGCGGCGATCTTCACTACAACTGCTCCCGCACCAGCCTGCCGCCGTCGAGCGGCGCCAGGGCTTCGCACAAGAGCTGGACATGGCCGAGGACCGCGTTCATTACCTCGACGTGCGTTTGCGTTCGCTCGCCGCTCCGCGTGAGCTCGTCGTGTCGCAACTCTCGAACGGTCCGAAGGGCCGCTTCGAGGATCTGCTCGACCGACCGCGCCTCGGCGACGAACGCGTGCGTGGCTGGCCAGTTCCTGGTCTTCGTCGTCATGGTCTGGGCTCCTTCTGTTCAGTCGTTCGGGGGCAGGACGATGTCCGCGACATCCCAGATCTCGCGGCCGTCGTTGGTCAGGACGACGTAGGACGTCGCCTTGGTGCGGCTGCGGTTCTGCGTGCAGGCCTCGACGACCCGCCCTGGTTCGCCGTCGAGCGTGGATACGACCAGCGTTCCCGCCGGCAGGTTTCGAAGGTCCGTCGTCATCTCGTTCGTTCGCGTCATTTCGTTCTCCTTCGCGTTGGGTACGCCCATCGCGTACACCCACATGAGGGCAAGTTCCGCGAACGGGATCAAGCGAATCTGGCCTTAATTCCGGTCGGAATTCGCAGATTCTTTTCCATGTACCGACGCGAGATTCGGCCATGTCAGGCACACGGACTGCCTGCCCTTGACGACGCATCGCGTTGTCAAGGGCCTGTGTGGGCGGCCCGGCGGCGGGCAGCCAGGCGGGAGGCGGCATGATGGCAGGAGATGTCCTTACCCAACCTAACAGGTTGACCCTGAATCCCACGGCGCTGCCCGTGGCCGAAGCGGCGCGACTGCTCAGCGCCGCGGGCGGAACGCGCGTGACGTCCGAGATGATTCATGTCGACGTCGACGCGGGCGCGATTTCAGGTCGCCCATTAAGAGACGGGGGGCGCCGAAGGGCGAGTGGGGTCACAACATCATCCATCATTCTGCAGATGGGGGATCTGGATTCCTCTGAAGTATGAGGACCGTTACGTCATCTACCATCCGACCGGCGGCTGAAAAGATGCGAGCCTCCCTCAACAATTGCGTGATTTGTTCCATTGGATCGACGGTTGCCGTCCGCGCAATGGCCTGGGCGAGGCGCTCGTTCCCAAATAGCCGTTCAGAAGAGTCGAGGCACTCAACCAGCCCATCTGTGTAGAGAACTAGTCGGTCACCTGCGCGAAGGATTGCCTCACCCGATTCGATCGCGGTGCTGGGCCACACACCCAAGACGGATGATGTAGTTTCCAAGTGCGAGACAAGACGGCCGTCCGTGTTTACGATGAGGCCAGGAGGGTGCCCGGCGTTTACGTAATCAAGAGTCCCAGCGTGGGCATCGTAGAAACCGAGCAGGCATGTTATGAATTCCCCGTCAGACATAATTGAGCAGAGCTGGCTGTTTACCACGTGCAGGATGTCACTTGGAGACGAACGTACGGCGGCCTGATTACGTACGTGCGTTTTGAACAAGGTTGCGAGCAAAGCGGCCGCAACACCGTGGCCGCAAACATCGGCGATGGCGATCAACCACCGACCGCCATCGGATTGAAAGACGTCCAAATAATCCCCGCCGATGGGCTCCGCCGGCGCATATTGAAACGTGATTCGCGTATTGGGTATCACGATGTTGGTGGTCGGGAGCAGTCGTTCCTGAATCTGACGCGCGCGCTGCAATTCCTGAATTCGGTCGCGTTCGTGTCGATCGAGGCTCTCGATCATTTCATTGAAACTCGCAGCGAGGAATCGCGTTTCCGGTGGGCCGGTTGGCTGCGCGCGGGTGCCGAGTTGCCTTCTTTGAACGGAACGCATGCAATCAACGAGTACTCGAATTGGGCAGCGAACCCAGCGCCAAATGCCGGCCGTCGAAAGGAGACAAATGGCGGCGCCGAGCACCGCTAAGAGCCTATCCCAAAACCTGCTTGATTGCCGATATTTCATTACGGCGCGGAGTCGCGCCGGGTGCAAGGAGGTCCAGGGATGGACGAGGAATGCATTAGCGAGGATTGGCGGATTCCTGACGA
>WYBU01000068.1 GCA_011525745.1 Planctomycetaceae bacterium
GTTCAATCGCTTCCGGCGGCTTTTCATTCGCTGGGAAAAAAAGTCGGTCAACTACGCCGCTTTCCTACACTTGGCTTCGGCCTGCATCGCCTACCGCGCAGCAGGGGTTTTGGGATAGGCTCTTAATCGTTTGCATAACACTTCATTCTGTCGCGCTGCCGAGGCGAACGTCGAGCAGCCCCGTTTCTGCGAAGACATTTGATTCTTGCGGGCGTCTGCCACACGAGATTCAAGGACTGGGGCGCGCAAATCGTTGTGATATCGGGATTCAACAGTCGGAGCCGGCCCGCGCTAATCCCCCGCCAACGCCTCCACGAACGGCCCGACGTCCTCGCCGTCGGCAAGCCCGTCGCCGTTGAAGTCGGCCCGCGCGATCTGATCCGACGCGCGCGTATATCCCAGCAGCACGCGCACAAACGCGCCGATGTCGCCCGCGTCCACCTGCCCATTGCCGTTGAAGTCGCCGGCCGTGTCGCTGCACGTCAGAATCTCGAACATCACGTCATCGACCGCCGCTTCGGTGACGCTGTTGTCCGGGTTGTCCTGCACGCTGAAGCGCAGCTTCATCTGTCCCGTGGGCGCGAGGAAGTCACTCACGCGAAACCGCCGATAGGACCAGAACGGCCCCGTCCGCACGGTCTCGATCGTCGTCCAGCTCGCCCCGCCGTTGTTGCTCAACTGAACCTGCATCACGTCGTTGTCGTTGCTGCAGTACATCCAGCGGTAATAGCTCAGCCACGCCTCGCCGCCCGACAGATCCACCAGCGGCGACGTCAGAATCGTCGGCCCGCCGTCCACGTCGGCCGCGCCGGGACCGCCGCCCGGAACGCCCTGGCCCGTCACATAGCAATGCGTCCCGCTGCCGAAGACGTTGTCGTTGTTCGGCTGCGCTTGCCGAATGCCGTTGGTCGTCCCGATCGGCGCCACGCGCACCCACGCCCCCTGCATGTTCGCCGCGCTGCTGACGCTCCAGCCCTGTTCCTGATCGAAATCGTCGATTAACGGCAGCGCCCGATAGCGGACCGGCCGCGCGTGAAACGCCCCCGGGCCGCCCAGCGGCTCGGTATTCGTCCCGCCGCCCGTGCCGGCGGCGCTGAGATAGAAGTCGACGCGCCCGCCGCACGTCGCCGCCGGCAGCGCCGCCTCGTAACGGCTGCCGCCCAGATGTGTCATGGGCGCGCTGGTGAACGGGTCAAACGAACTGAGCCGGTAGAACAGTTGAGCGGACGAGGGAACGACGACCTGCGTGCCGGGCAGAATCTCGACATTCAGCGTCGTGGCCTGACCAGGCGCGAATGCGCTGGGCAGCGGGTCGATGAATCGGAAACGCACCGGCGCGGTCACGCGGTCGGCCAGGTAAATCGCCGCCGGCAGGTTCTCGATGCAGGTCGGCAGAATCTGAACCGCAGGCAGCAGGAACCCGAATTGTCCGGAATCGCGCAACTCCCACGCGTAGCTATAGACCCCCGCGTCGCCGTAGGTCCAGTCGATCGACCCGCCGCTGACCGGATAGATCGTCGTATAGACCGGCCCCAGCAGGTGCACCGTGCCGAACGGCGCCAGGATCGCGTCGCGCATCGGCCGGCCGTCTTCGCGATACGCCGCGTCGGCCGGACTCGGTGTCGAAGTCCATCCCCACGGCCACATCGTCAGTTGCGAATAGCTGTGGAAGTCGATGTAGGCCCTGATCTCGGGATGGGCGAGGAAGAAGTCGCGCAGCGCCGCCGTCTCCGGCTCCGAAAACGCCGCCGTTCCGCGATAAGTGTCGCTGCCGGGCGAACCGCTTGATCCGTTGTTGTTGCCCCAGTGGTTGCCCCAGTTGCGATTGAGGTCGACGCCGAACGTGCCGCCGGCGTTGGGACGCCGGTTCTTGCGCCACAGGCGGTTGTTCGTCCACGAAAACACATACCCGTCGGAGTTCACGATCGGCGCCAGATAAAACGAAACGCGCTCCAGCAAGGGTGGGATGGCCGGATCGGTGTCGTAGTTGTTGACCAGATAGTCGGCCAGATAAAGCACGACCGGCGGACTGACCCACTCGCGGGCATGCTGGCAGCCGTTGTAGAACACGGCCGGCCGGTTGGGCGGCGCGTTGGGGCCGTGAACGTGAATCATCCAGATCGGCCGGCCTTCGATCGTGTTGCCGAGGCTGACGATCTGTGCCAAATCGGGCCGCGCGGCGACCAGCGCGTTCATGTGCGCCACGAGCGTGGCGAAGTCGCCGTAATCGCCGAATGGCGGGGCGCCGCGCGGCTCGAACCCCTCGGCCTGCGCCCGCATCAGCGCGCCCACGTCGTCGATCAGCGTCTCATACGACAGCCCGGCTGCATCGAGCGCATCGCGCTGGCCGGGCGTCACGCGCACGTCAACAAGGCCGATTCCTTCTCCGTGGCTCCAGACGTCGGCGTCGAGGTCGCGCATCAACTGCAACTCGGCTTCGTTGCGGACGTCGATGCGCACGACGCGATGGCCGTCGAACTCGTCGGCGTAGGCGCCGCTCGCCGAATACGTGATCGCGACGGCGATCGCCAGCCGCATGAACGCCAGCGCCGAGCCGATCGGCGCCCAGCGCGGCGTGCTGATGTCGTTGGTAGTCCCGGTGAGAATCCACGCATCATTTCTAGATCGCGTGGAACGGGCTTGTAGCCCGTTCGTGCGGGCTGAATGCCCGCAGCTCGCCATGTATGGGATGCGAACAGCCTGTACAACGACATTAGATGCTGGATTAGTCGCGAAGCGTGGTCCGATCATGATGGCGATCCCTCCCGCCGGACGTGCCACGCTTCATGATACCAAGGTGTAGTTCCGAAGGACATGCCGTACGGGCGGTTTTGCGTATGTGCGCGCAGCGGCGCACCGGGCACGTCTGCGGTCCCCGACGCTCCCCGGGGGCTGTATCCGTTGCACATGGGGTGCGAACGAACCTGATGATTCAGGTAAGCGGCGAGGTTGCTGCGCCTGGCCCTCAAGGAGTCCTGACGGTTGCGCACTCGAATGGACATATCAAGGTATCCGCGCCCAAGCTGCATCGCGGTCAGTCGGTGGAAGTGACAATTCGTATGTCCAAAGGCAGTGCGACGCGACAATCGATAATTGACATCATCGCCGGCTCCCCGGCGGACGATTTTTCAAGAGTGCCGAGGACATGCAGGCTTATGCGCGCGCCAAGCGCGAAAGCTGGAAGCCTGATGGAAGCGACTCCTGCTCGGCAGCGTCAGCCTCGCCCAGCAGCGGTGCTCACGCTCACGCACATTACGCCCGCATCGCCGCCAACAGTTCGTCGCGATGATCCCGTACGAACCGCAAGACCTTCGTGCTGCGCGGATCAATCGGACCGGCCGGCGTCAGGATCGTCCAGTCCGTCAAGCGATCAATTTCGTGCGCACCGCGCTGTCCCTCGCTCATGCGCGAGATGTCGTGCGGCTGGTTCACGAGCGTGGCGTCGATGCGGCGCTCGTCGGCGGCATGTACCTGGAACCACAGGTGTTCGCGCTCCGACGGGCTGCCCGAATCGGTTTCATACCCGAGCTTGACCAGCGTCGGAAAATCAAACGGCCGCAGTTCTTCGACGATCTGCCGGAAGAACGAATACGTCCCGCGCGCCCGCTGCGCCATCAGTTCCGTCGCCGCATCGGAAAAACGGCAAATCAGCCCATCCGGAATCGGCGCCGACAGAAAACGCGATGGCTGGACCTTCTTCGACCAGCGCGACAGCAGGCCGCCCGCCGGCTCGCAAAGCACGGCGCGTTTTTCGATGTGGCAGTCGTCCTCGGCCAGCCCCGTTTCCCGAAGCAGGGCCGGATCGGCCTGAGCGCGAAAGGTCGCGGCATCGACAAAACGCACCGTACCACCTGGGTGCGCGAGTTTGAATTTCGGCGTGGACGGCGTCACGGCGCCTTCGACGATAGCATACGCAATCGCGCGGAACGCATCGTAGGCATACTGGAACAGTTCCGACGCCGGATACAGAATGTCGAAATCGAATCCGCCCACGGCCGACAGACCGTGCGTGTGTGCCCATACGGGTCGTGCTGAGGATTCGTCGTCCTTCGATGCGTTCGCCTCGGGTTGCTCCCTCGTAACGACGTGCAGATTGAACGTCGCGGCGATGTCGACGTCCGCATCGTGGGCCAACTCGTTGTCGAGTGCGGCGCGAGACCAGAACCGCTGGGCGGTCTCGTCAAAAGCCGCCACGCCGTCGTCGCCCATCAGCGCACCCATGTAGTGCAGCAAATGCTTGCGATCCCGCAGCACGTTCTCGCGACGGCCCTTGAGCGTCACGAGAACACAACCGCGTCCGGCCAGCGCAAGCTCCTTTTCCGGCCGCGTCAAGCCGGCGTCCCACTCGATGAGGATCGGCGCTGGGACCATGCTCTTGCGGGGGCAGATCAGTCGCGCCTCGCCCCACTGCGGATGGTCCAGGTGGCAGGTGAAATGTGCATCCGGGTGTGGTTCTCCCGCTCGGATCGTCACGCCCCGCTTGCGAAGATCGGCGAATTCCTCGAGTCGTGGCGGCATGGTGCCTCGATACAAGACCATGGCGCCACAGTGAGCGCTTCGTCGCAGCCATTCGAACATGACGGACTCCCTCGCGCGTGTCGACTCCCTGCCGACACGAACCAGGGGCGTATGATATCGAAACAATTCATGAATAAAAGTGCCGCACGGGCAGAAATGAGACGTCGTCGGCGAGTCTCGACGCCGCCGGTAGGCGGCACGGGTGCGAAACGAACGGCCGGTACCGAATCAGACATTGGCAATCGCGAATTCTGGAAGCCCGCACCGCACACCGCACGACGCGAACGCACCGCGCCAGATCAATACCCCTGTGCCCGCCGCGCCGGCGCCGGCTCGACCCGACCGCGCGCGACCAACTGGTTCATGTAGTACCGGTCGGCCTCCTCCAGCAGCGTCACCAGACGCGCGAACTCGCGCCGCTGCTCCGGCGTCAGACGCGGACCCAGATCGAGGTTGAACTTCTTGACGATGTCGCGGGCCACCTTCAGAGGTGGCGGCGTGGCGTGGCTCATGACGGCGGAACCTCCCAACAACGCTCGGCAGGACGACCGGGTGTGCCCAAGTCTCGCAGTGCTTACATTATAATCGCTGGTCCAGCGAATACCGCGCAAAAATCCGAAGCTCACTCGCCGGACGGCGCCGCCGGGCGCGATCCGCGAAGCAGCCGATCTCGAACCACGCCCAGGATTTCCTGCTCGAGCCGTCGATCACGCCCGATATCGGTCCACACCTGGGCCTGTTCGGCCGTCGCGCTCGCTTCGCCCTGAATCGGCGTGTACGCCGTCGGGTCCTCGTCGCGCGCCGAACGCTGGTGGGCAAACGCCCGATGATCGGCCGTGTCCAGCCGCTGTCGCGTCACGCGGCAATCCACCACGATCGAGTCGCCCTGCTGCAACACCGTCATCGCCGCCTGTCGCCGCACGCGGTTTCGAAACCCGGCCACTTCGTCGCGCAATCGACCCGTGCCCCCCGGCTCGGTATTCTCGCTCGGCGCGGCCGTGATCCGCCCGGTCGCCGGATCGGCCGCGATCCCCTCGAACCACTGCGACAGTGCATGAACCGCCGAGTCGAATGCGGCATGATACGACACGTTGTCGAGCCGTTGTCGGCTGGCGGCGTAGGCCCGCGTTCCTTCGCCGCCCAGCCCCGCCGCCGGATCGTCGGCGTCCGCGCAGCCGCCCAGCGTCAACATCGCCGCCAGGGCCGACGACGCGAGCTTGAAACGCATTTTCGCGAAACCGCCGCGCACACCGTTGCAGCGACCGTCTACTGGAGTCATGGCGCCGTTCTCCCCGCGTTTTCCACAGCGTAGTTCGTCAGCATGTTCACCGCCTAAGTATCACATGGCGCGGGCATTCCGCCCGCACGAACGGGCTACAGCCCGTTCCACGCGACCTCAAAAGTATGCACCGACTTTGGCCGGGACCGCCGGCTTCGTTTCGACGGTGCGCGAGCCTATCTTCGCGCCTACGGACCGTCAAACCGACCGCGCCGCTCGCCTGCGGACGCCGCCAGCGGGTACCATGACGTCATGCCGCGGGAACGCATCCTGGTGGTCGACGACGAACCCGGCCTGCTGCGCTCGGCCGAGCGTATTCTCGGCGACGACTACGACGTCTTCACCGCCGGGCTGCCTTCCGAGGCGCTGCGCCGCGCCGCCACATTCGAACCCGACCTGGCGATCCTCGACATCCGCATGCCCGAAATGACCGGCTTCGACCTGATGGATCGCCTGTTGGCCGTGCATTCCGGCGTCGATTTCATTCTCATGACGGGCAGCGCCTCGCGTCCCGACGAGCAGCTCATCCGCGCCATCAAACAGCGCGCGTTTTACTTCATCCAGAAGCCGTTCGACCGCGAGGTCCTTCGCACCCTGGTCGCGCGGTGTTTCGAGCTGCGGCGACTGTCGGCCGACAATCGCCGGCACGTGTCGCGCCTCGAAAACGACCTGGCCGAGGTGCGCGTCTTTTTGACGGGCCTGCTTCCGCCGGCGCAGGCCGTCGTCAACGGCGTTCGCATCACGGCCCGCTGGTCGGCCTGCACCGAAGTCGGCGGCGACCTGTTCGACTACGTCGCCGTCGGCAACGACGTCGTGGCGCTGATCGTCGCGGACGTGGCCGGCCACGGCGTCTCCGCGGCGATGCTCACCGGGACGGTCAAGGCCGCCTTTCACGCCGGCGACGTCGAGAGCTACGCGCCGCGCGAGGTCGTGTCGCGCGTCTATGCCGCGCTGCGGGCCTTCGGCACCGAGCGATTCGTGACGCTTTTCTGCGCCCGCATCGTCCCCGCGCGGCAGCGCATCGAGTTCGTCAACGGCGGCCATCCGCCACCGATCCTGCGCCGCGCCGACGGCTCGACCACCAGCATCGGCGCCACCGGGCCGATCCTGTCCCCGGCCTTTCCCGACGACAGTTGGATCGAAGAGTCCTTCGGCTTCGGACCGGGCGACCGGCTGCTCGTCCATACCGACGGTCTGGCCGACGCCGCCGGCGCCGCCGGACCGTTCGGCCGCCGACGCATCGAGCAGCACGTCGCGTCCAGCCCCTACGGCGGCGCGCCGTTCATCGACGATCTGTTCATGACCGTGGCGCGGCACGTCGGTGGCTGCGGCTGCACGGACGACGTTACGGCCGTCTGCGTCGAGCTGGCGAAAACCGACTGACAGCGTGTTGGCGAAGGCTCAACCGGACCGCGACCCTGAACGCGACCTGGGCGGGAGCGTGAAGGGAGCGGCGATTTGCCACCGCGACGAGCGAAGCGCTCGTCTGCAACGGCTTGTCTTGATTCGGACTTCTCAAACACACGATAAGCGGCGCGGCCCGTGCGGCATGGCGATTCGCGACCTGCAACGGCGCCAACGAGGCAGTACGGGAAGGGTGAACAGGGCAGCACAAACAGGGAACAGAAAATCCGCACCCTTGCTCGGGGGTTTCGTTGCGGCACGTGTTGTCCATGCAAGGAGACGGCGCCGGCGGATTGTCGGAGTCAGACGAGCCTCTCTTGCTTACAATTCCAAAACCCGCGACGTGATCATGCGGGCCTGGTTGTTTCGGCGACGAGGACCCGGATGCGCCGGTGAAGCTCGTCGCGCACCCGGCGAAATGCCGCGATCTGCGCATCCGGCTGCGCTTCGGATGCCGCGGGATCGGGCAGCGCCCACGTTTCGGCCCGTTCAATTCCGGGCAACGTCACGCAGATTTCCTCGGCGCACAGGTGAATCACCGTGTTGATCTGGTCCAGAGGCACTTCGGTAATGCGCTTGGGTCGTTGCCCGGAGATGTCCAGTCCCATTTCGCGCATCACTTCGATCGCGCGCGGATCCACCTGCGACGCCGGATCAGAGCCGGCGCTCCATATTGCCGTGTCGGGCGGCAGCAGGGAGCGCGCCAGGCCCTCTGCCATCTGGCTTCGCGCAGAATTGTGAACGCAGAGGAACAACACGCCCCGGATCGCCCGACCCTTATCCGCACGGAACGCCGAAGTGTGCCGAATGTCCTCTCCGCCGACCATGAAGATGGCTTTTTCGGCCAGATTGGTGGCGTGGTCGCCGATGCGCTCAAAGTATTTCGCGATGGACAGCAGCCGCGTGGCCGTTCCGGCCTGCGTGGGATCCGCCGCCATGCGGTTGAGCAGTTGACGAAAGACCTGTGCCAGCAGGGCGTCGACGCGCGCGTCCTGCGCAATGACCGCTTTGCCGGCCGCAACGTCGCTGGACAGGACGGCCTCCAGCGAGCGGCTGACCATGTCCTGGAGGACGCCGGCCATGTTCGCCAGGTCGGATGTCGCATCGAGGCGTAGCTCGCCGCCGAGTTCCTGCGTCCGCTCGCAGACGTTGACGCACAAATCGGCGATGCGCTCCAGATCGGTCACGAGTTTCAAGGCCGTCGTGACGAAGCGCAGGTCCGAACCCATCGGTTGTCGCCGGGCGAGGATGCTCAGGCACAGTTCGTCGATCTCGACCTCCATGCGATCGACGCTCCGGTCGCGCCGCATCGTCTGCGCGGCCAGCGCGGCGTCGCCGTTTACAAACGCGCGAACGCAATCGGCGAACATGCCGCAGACGGCGCTGCCCATGTCGGCCAGGCGATCGTGCAGCCGCTGAAGTTCCTGTTCATATTCGCGATCGGTATGTGCAAGGGACATCGCGGTTCCCAGCGTCAGCCGAACCGGCCCGTGATGTAGGCCTCCGTGCGCGGGTCGGCGGGTTTCGTGAAAAGCTGGCGTGTTTCGCCGAATTCGATCAGCGTGCCCAGGTAGAGAAACGCCGTGTAGTCAGCCACACGGCTGGCTTGCTGCATGTTATGCGTCACGATCGCGACTGTGTAGCGCGTTCTCAATTCGTGGATCAAATCCTCGATTTTCGCGGTCGCGATCGGGTCCAGCGCGGAACACGGTTCGTCCATCAGCAGGACGTCCGGCTTCATGGCCAGCGCGCGGGCGATGCACAGGCGCTGCTGCTGACCGCCGCTGAGGTGCGATCCCGAGCGATCGAGCACGTCCTTGACTTCGTCCCACAGTGCCGCCTGGCGCAGGGACGATTCGACCAGCGCGTCTTCGTCATCCGCGCGCGACTTTTGCAGGCGCAGCCCGGCCAGGACGTTCTGCCGGATGGACATGGCGGGAAACGGATTCGGCTTCTGAAAAACCATGCCGACGCGCTGCCGCAGCCGCACCGGGTTCACCTCGGGTCGATAGACATCCACGCCGTCGAGGAAGACGCGCCCCGTCACGCGGGCGCCGCGGACGACCTCGTGCATGCGATTCAGGCATCGAACCAGCGTCGACTTGCCGCATCCGGACGGCCCGATGATGGCCGTGGCGCGATGCTCGGCAATCGGGAGCGTCACGCCCTTGAGCACTTCCGTCGCGCCGAACCAGGCGCGCAGGTCCTCGACCCACATCTTCGAGGTCAGTCCCGCGTCCGTTCGCGCCGGGACCGATCCCGCCGACGTCGGTGGAGGCGGCGCCACATGCTCCAGTCGCGGGCTGTTCTTGTCTATTGTGTGGTTCACGATGAAAGCTTCCGCTCGAATCGAACGCGCAGCCAGATCGCCGCGCCATTCATCAGCAACATAATGGCCAGGAGGACGATGATCCCTGCCGCCGCGTTGACCCGGAAGCCGGCCTGCGGCCGGGAAATCCAGTTGAAGATCTGGATGGGCAATGCCGTGAACGGGCTGTGCACCGAGTCGGGCAGGAAGGGCACGTACGTCAGCGCGCCGATTGTGATCAATGGGGCGGTTTCACCGATCGCCCGGGCCAGGGCGAGAATGATGCCGGTTAGTATCCCCGGGAGGCTCATCGGCAGCACCACACGGCGGACCGTTTGCCAGCGATCGGCGCCCAGCGCGAAGCACGCCTCGCGCATCGAATGCGGTACGGTGCGAAGCGCTTCCCGCGCGGCCAGGATCACCATCGGCAGCAGCAGCAGCGCGAGCGTCGCAGCCCCGGCGAGCAGGCTGCGGCCGAACGCCATCGCCCGCACAAAAAGTTCCAGGCCCAGCAGACCGTAGATGATGGAGGGGACGCCGGCGAGATTGCTGATGCTCACCTCGATCAGCCCTGTCAGCCGCGAAGAGCCGGCATACTCCTCGAGGTAGATCGCGGCCCCCACGCCCAGCGGAATGGCCATCACGGCCGTGAGGCCCATCAGGAAGGCGGAGCCGACCAGGGCCGGCAGTATCCCGGCGTTGGCGGGAACCCGGGAGGGATAAGCGGTGATGAACTCCATCGACAGGCGCGGCCATCCTTCCTGAAGCGCGCGGCCCAGCAGCGTCGCCAGCAACAGCAGCGGCAGCACGAGCGCCAGCGCGCAGATGGCCCGAAAAGCCCGCTCCGGGCCTGGATTGAGTCGTGAGTCGGGCGGCCAATCGCGCGGCGATGCGTGCTGCACGGCGGCGGCTGTGCCGTATGGCTTCTCGATCAAAGAGTGCCTCCCTTCATCACGCGTTTTTTCAGAAAGTGCGAAGCGACGTTTAGCGCCATCGTGAAAACGAACAGCGTCGTGCCAACCGCGAAGATGGTTCGATACGCGAGCGTGCCGGCCGGTGTGTCGCCCAGGCTCACCTGCACGATGTAGGCGGTCATGGTTTCGATGGGGACGCGCGGATCAAAGGTGAATCGCGGTTGCTGTCCCGCGGCGATGGCCACGATCATCGTCTCGCCGACGGCGCGGGAAATCCCGATGATCACCGCGGCGCCGATGCCCGAAAAGGCGCTCGGCAGCACCACGTTGCGTATCGTACGAAGCTTGCCGCCGCCCAGCGCCAGGGCGCCTTCCCGAAGCGAATCAGGCACCGCGTGGATGGCGTCTTCGCTCAGCGACGCGATGATGGGCATGATCATGATGCCCATCACGATTCCCGCGCCCAGGGCGTTGAAGCCGGCCAAGCCGGGAATGACGTGTTGCAGCGCCGGCGTCACGACGGCCAGCGCGAAGTAGCCGTAAACGACCGTGGGGATGCCCGCCAGAATCTCCAGGGCCGGCTTCAGGCAGCGGCGGGCGCGAACGGACGCGTACTCGCTCAGATAGATCGCGGCCAACAGCCCCAACGGAAGCGCCGTAGCGATGGCGATCGCGCTGGTCAGTACCGTTCCCGATACCAGCGCCCAGATCCCGAAGCGCTGATGCGCAAAGAGCGGAGTCCATTCGGTATCGCCCAAAAACTGACGAAAACTGACGTCACGGAAGAAGCTCACCGTCTCGGTCAACAGCACGGCGATAATCCCGGCCGTCGTGAGTATCGAGATCGCCGCGCAGCCCCCCAGCGCGACGGCGGCCACTCGCTCGGACAGCCGGCGCTTGCGGCAGAGATCCAATCCATCCCGGCGGATGCTCTGCGCGTTCACTTGTCCTGCTCCTCGCGCTCCAGCAGATCCTCGATCTTGACGCCGATCTGGGAGCCTTTACCGCCGAATAGCGAACCCGTGATTCGTTTGTCCACACGCGATTGGGCCAGCGAGTAGGCGCGCTCGGGCAATGAGATGTAGCCGACTTCCTCGACCAGGTGTGCCGAGTGAGCCAGTGCGTAGCGGACGAACGCTTCGACTTCCGGCCGGCTCAGCGACGACGTGCTGACGTACATGAACACGGGGCGTGAAAGTGGCTGATACGTTCCGTCGCGGACGGTCTGAAACGTCGGCAGAACCGGTCCGGCGCCGTTGCTCTCGTTGCCGTCGTCGACCGGCAACAGCTTGAGCTTGGAGCGGTTCTCTTCGAAGTAGGCCAGTCCGAAGAAGCCCAGCGCCAGAGGATCGCCGGCGATGCCCTGAACGAGCACGTTGTCGTCCTCGCTCGAAGTGAAGTCGCCGCGGCTGGAATGTTCGGTCCCGACGATCGCCGCGGTGAAATAGTCGTACGTGCCGCTGTCGACGCCGGGGCCGTACAGGTGCACTTCCTTGTCGGGCCAGCCTTCGCGAATCTGGCTCCAGCGCATGATCTTGTTTTGCGCTTCCGGCTGCCAGAGTCGCTTCAGTTCCTCTACGCTGATGTGGTTGGCCCAGTCATTGGCGGGGTTGACGACGACCGCCAGCCCATCATAGGACAGCGGCAGTTCCACGTACTCGACTCCGCCGGCCGCACAGGCTTCGGTCTCCACCGGGCGGATCGGCCGCGAAGCGCCGCTGATGTCCGTTTCGGAGGCTGCGAACTTTTTGAATCCGCCGCCCGTCCCGGAGACTCCCACGATAACGCTGTACGACGGCTGAGATTTCTGGAATTCCTCGGCGATGGCTTCCATGATGGGAAAGACGGTGCTGGAGCCGTCGATTCTTACGGTGCGGGCCTGTTGTTGCTCTTTACGGCATCCACATACCGCCATCGTCAGGACGGTCAGCATCAGCGTCGTACGCGTCATACTCGTCACCTCCGGTGTTGAATGAGTCTGGTACCAGGTCCGTTTTCAGTCGTGGCGCGCATCGCCGGTTCGTGAGCTTGATCCGCAAAGCGCCACATGAAGCTCATCGCCGTCGGGTCGGGAGTTGCGGAACCGCGCCGCTCATCCTGACCTTGGTTGATGAATAAAAAGATTCCTCTGACAACGCGCCGCGCTTCCCTTCGACGATGCGGCGAGCATGACTGCGCGCGGCCTCGTTACCGCGCTCCATCGTCAAGGGATGGATCAGCCGTGCAGGGGAACGCCACAAGCCTCTGGTTCACGCGGGATCGTCCGCGCCCATTCGCTCAGCCTGTCCCACGCCGGTGGAAAGCGCCAGGCAAGTCCGCGTCGCATCCCTCACACCTCACCTCATGTCCGCCTCTCAGTGGTGCGCCGCGCCGTCGGCAAGAAAACGACTCCAGTTCGCGCAGCATCCCGGCGCGGGCGCGGGGCAATCCTCGGCCGACGCCGCGGGGAACCAGCCGCGCGTGCGGTTGCAGATCGCGCAGACGCTCAACATCACCGGCACCTCGACCAGCACGCCCACGACCGTCGCCAGCGCCGCCCCCGAGTCCGGGCCGTACAGCGCGATCGCCGTCGCGACGGCCAGCTCGAAGAAGTTGCTGGCGCCGATCAACGCGCCGGGCGCGGCCACGCCGTGCGGCACGCCGAACAGCTTCATCAGTCCGTACACCAGCGACGAGTTGAAATAGACCTGAATCAAAATCGGAATCGCGATCAGCACGACGTGGAAGAACCGACCGGTGATGTTGTCGGCCTGAAACGCGAAGATCAGCACCAGCGTCGCCAGCAGCGCCAGGACGGCGACCGGATGAAAGCGCGGCAGAAAGGCGTTCTCGAACCACGCGGCGCCGCGCGAGCGGATCAGCCAGACGCGCGTCGCCACGCCGGCCGCCAGCGGGATGACGATGAAGCAGATCACCGCATAAACGAGGACCATGAAAGGGACCGTCAGCGCCGAGGCCCCGCTGACCAGCAGCGTGACGATGGGCGCGAACAGCACGAGCATCAACAGGTCGTTGACCGACACTTGCACCAGCGTGTACGCCGCGTCGCCGCGCGTCAGATAGCTCCACACGAATACCATCGCCGTGCAGGGGGCGGCGGCCAGGATGATCACGCCGGCCACGTACTGGTCGGCAAGCTCGGCCCCGATCCACGGAAAAAACAGGTGCTTGAAGAAGACGTATCCGATCAGTGCCATGCTGAACGGCTTGACCAGCCAGTTGACGAAGCAGGTGATCAGCAGCCCCTTCGGCCGCTTGCCGACGCCCAGCACCGAGGCGAAGTCGACCTTGAGCATCATCGGATAGATCATCAGCCAGATCAGGACGGCGATGGGCACGTTGATCTGGCTGCCGCCGCCGAATTCCAGTCGGCGCAGGGCGTCGATCAGGCCGGGTGCCAGCTTGCCAAGGCCGACGCCGACGATCATGCACAGCGCAACCCACAGGCTGAGGTATCGCTCGAACAGGTTGAGGCGGCGGATTTCTGATGAGTCAACCATGGCGGCGAGTCCCCTGGCCGGCAAAGCCGATGCTCAGGATGGGGGCATCAATCACTCGGAACGAGAGTCGGGCGCGCCCGCCACGTTGACGTCGGAACGCGCGGGCGCACAAGGAACAGGCGGATACGGGGCGCTTCAAATGATTCGCGTGCATCGAAGGTGGCCGCGCCCGGCGCCTGAGAGAACCCGTGTTGTGCATAGCAGATGCTCAGTTCACAGCGAGGACCATTCAGCGGCCTGAGACAACAGCGCCAAGTGGGAGACATTCGTTGTCGCAATAACGACGTTGGAAACACCAAGAGATCGCGTCTGCGCGGCGAGAATGACGTCGCCGTCAAGTGCGTGACGATCCGCCGTCGCGCGTCCCAGGCTGCGCGAGCGCGCCCATAGTTCGGCGGCCGCGCGCATCATTGAGGTTGTCAGCGGCAGGTATCCCAGTCGCGTCCCGAGATTGTCCAACCGCTCGATGCTTGCGGTCGAGCCGAGCCTGATCAGTTCCCGTCGAACCTCATTATCGGATATCTCGGGCACGATGACGCGTTCACCCGCCGCCGGCAGACGTTCAAGCCAGGCCTTGCATGAGTCGACTTCCGGGATTCCGCCACGATGTGAGAGCATGCCCAGCGGCCCGGCGTCGAGAACAATCGTCCTCATGGGTAGACTTTCCGTTGCGACGAATGGTGTTCGTTCATGCCGGCCTTGAATGCCTCCCATGCACGACGCCGTTCCTCGATTTCCGCCGGGTCGCTCGTGGCATCCTGTTCGTTCCAGCGGCGCAGCATTTCAAGCGCCGCCTGTCGCCGAACCTCGAGCAGACAGCGCTCCAGAGTTCGAACGACGAACTCGGATTCGCCGATGCCTTCCGCCTCGGCGGCCTGCTTCAGTCGCCCTTCAAGCTCCGCTGGAAGATTCAGGGTCAGAGTCATGGCACACCTCAAGCGTTCATTATACGAAACGAAAGTTGACCGAGCATGGTTGGTGGGCCGGCGAGAAAAAGACGCCGTCGCATGTCCTGCGCCGGGCCGGAAGTGGGGTCGGATCGGCACATGCAGAACATGGAGGAAAGTCCCCTGCCGGCAGGACAGGCGCCGTTGATAGTGACATGTACTGTCCGCTGCATGTCGTATCACGCGTTATCCTCGCTGCCGGAGGCCCACGCAACTCGCGACGGAGTTCTTGCCGTCCTCCCTGCTCGGGAAAGTCGCATAATCATGTCACGCTCAACGCACGGCGGCCACAGAATTCATCAAATCTTAACGGAGTGCATGCATGCCGTCCG
This sequence comes from Planctomycetaceae bacterium, assembly GCA_011525745.1. Classification (GTDB taxonomy): domain Bacteria; phylum Planctomycetota; class Phycisphaerae; order UBA1845; family UTPLA1; genus PLA4. The sequence goes on from WYBU01000068.1 coordinate 15,203, forward strand.
ACGACACGATCAGCCAAAGCGTGGCTCGCCGCGGGTGGAAGATCTGCGATCGCGATTCAAGGACCCGGTTCGAAGCCAAGCGTTTCGGGGCTTGCGTTCCTGATATGCGGACGTTTTAAGGACGAGCTTGCAGAGGGACGCCGCGTTGAACTTTCCGTACGCGTGGCGACGGCGGAATGGTTCGGATAAGTCATCGAAGTGCCGGTGCCTTCATCGGAAGGCGGCGCCCTGGTGGGCATGACGTTGATGCGCGGATGTCGCCTCTTTGTTGAAGTCGAGATTGGCGAGCACGTTTCGGTCGACGGGCGCAATGCCGCTCCGGCGGTGGAATGACTGCCTTCCTGCCTTCACGGCAGCACGCGGTCCCATGCGGTCTGTACGAAATAGAACGCGCGCCCGCAGCTCGTCGGTCCGAAGGCACAGCACAAGATCAGGAACGGCACGCCCTCGAGCAGGAGCAACAGGATGGATGTTCCCAGCCGCCGGGACTGCGAGGCCGGGATGCGCGGACTGAAGGCCCAGCGGATGAGGCGGCACGCCGTGAACAGCGCGTAACCGCTGGAGAATAGCAGAGGCAACAGGCCAACAAGAAAAATTGACGACGGCCATTCGTAGACGACGAAAGCCCTGCCGATGAGCCAAATGAGCAGGAAGCTCGCACCGATCAGGACGGCACATGTCTCACGCAGACCGAGCGCTTTCAGATACAAATCTCGCGCCTTGTGCGACGCGTGTTGCAGGTCGACCAGCGAGACAAACTGTGTTCCACACTCCGGACAGCGCGGCTCGGTCGCGGCGCGCAGGTCATACTCGCAGCGCGGGCAGGGCAGCGATTGCGGATCGAGCGGCGCGTCGGGCATATGTAAAGCTGTTTGGATTGCGGCGTGCGGATGGTGGCCGTCGGGCGCGAGGCTCAGAAAACCTCCGCCATCCATTGCCCGCCATGTTCCGGATTGCCGACAAGCCGATGATTAACGACATCGATCCAAAAATCGAGTTTTTCCAGCGGAATCTGACCCAGCAGAACCTGGCAACCCTCGGGAAACGCCGACACTTCGTCCGTGACGGTGCGATCCTGCACCTCGATCTGCGCGCCGCGATAGACGCCGAGCGTCATCGGACCAGACACGGTGCGTGACTCGCGCATGCGGTGGAACTTCAGCCCAAGCGTTCGCACCATCGCCTCGGGCATGCACAGATACGTCGCCCCGGAATCGACCAGCGCCTCCGTCGTGACACGCCGCACCTGTTCCGGCGGAATCTCGCCCCGTTCGGCACGCTCGCGATCCTCGACGTTTTCAACCGTAATGGTTACGTCAACGCGACCCATCTCGACCCCCGGCTTCGGCTCGATGACGCTACGGTTCATGACCAAGTTCTCCTGCGACGCCGCAACATTATAAGCGAAACCGAACAGGTCCGACGATCGCCAAACATGTCAATAACGCAGGACAATGGCATGTACCTGAAGCGGTAGGTTCCCATTCGCACGGTCTGCAAGCCGGCGCCACGCGACAATCGCACGAGGTTGCCTCACAATAACATCATCTTCACCCCCGCAATCACGAGCACCACCGCCAGCAACCGGCGCAATGCAAAGCCGCCCAGGCGGCGGCTGCCCAACTCCGCGCCCAGAAAGCCTCCGAGCACCGCCGCGACGCCCCACGGCGCGGCGGCCAGCGGCACCTCGCGAACGACGTACCAGTGCCCGGCCAGTCCGGCCGCGGAGTTGACGAGAATGAACGCCGCCGACACGCCGGCCGTGCGCCGCGGATCGGCCCATCCCATCAGAATCAGAATCGGACTCAGGAAGATCCCGCCGCCGACTCCGACCAGTCCCGACAGCAATCCGATCGCCGCGCCGCACAACAGGCCCACGGCCATCGGCACGCGAGGGACGCCGTCGCGCGCCGCCGGCGCCGAGGGCCGCGCCAGCCGCCAGGCGGCGAACAGCAGCGTCGCGCCGACGATGGGTTTGTAGATTTCGGTCGGCAGCGTCAGCGTTCCGCCAATCAGCGCGGCGGGCACCGATGCCGCGGCGAACGGCCAGAACACGCGCCCGGAAAACGCGCCGGCGCGGCCGAAGCGGTAGGTGGCAATGCCGGCCACGAGCAGATTGAGCATCAGCGCCGCCGGCTTCATCACGGGCGGCGCCACGCCAAACAGCGCCATGACGGCCAGGTAGCCCGAGGCCCCGCCGTGTCCGACGCTGGAATAGAGCAAAGAGATGAAAAAGATCAGCCCGGTCAGCAGTACGGCGTCGGTCATGTGGCGTACGATAACAGGCGGGCAGCCCCGACGCGCCGTGCGCCTCTAATACCGGCATCGCAACCGCAATCACTTCGTCAGATGGGTCACCCCGCCAGCAGAAGTACGCCGACGAGCAGAATCAACCCACCCGCAAGCTTTCGCAGCACGTCCAGGCCGCGGTTCCAGCCGCGCGAGTCCGCCGCCCGCTGCACCAGCCCGACCGACACGCCGCCCGCCAGCACCAGGCCGCAGTGGCCCAGGCTGTACGCCAGCAACAGCATCGCGCCAAACGCCGCGCCGCTGAGCGGCACGACCGCCAACAGCGCCAGCAGGACGGGTCCGGCGCAGGGAAGCGACACGAGACCGAAGAGCAATCCGAGCAGCAATGCGCCGACAAACCCGCGGCGCGTCGGCTGCATTCCCGCCGGCGCTGGAATGTGAAGACGCAGCAAGCCGATGAGATGCAGCCCCATCAGCAGACAGACGGCGGCGGCGACGTAGCTCCACCAGCTCGCCCGCAACACTGAGCTGGCCGCCCATGTGGCCAGGAACAGCACCGCAAACGTGACCGTCAGGCCCAGCGCGAACGTCAGCGAAAGCAGGAACGAGCGACCGACGCCGCGGCGTTCCTGCCCGGCGACGTAACCGATCATCAACGGCACCATGGCCAGCACGCACGGATTGGCGGCCGTGAGCAGCCCGCCGAGAAACGCCGCCAGCGGCGCAAGCCAGGGATTGTTCTGCACGGCCTGTGCCAGGCTCTCGGACATTTGATCGAGCATTAGCCGGCTCCGAGTTCCTTCAGACGGGCGACGATGTCGGCCTTGGGCAAAAACCCCTCATGCCGCCAGACTTCACGACTATTAGTGTCGTAAAAAATCTGCGTCGGGATGACGCGGACGCCGTACTGCTTGTTCGCGTCGGGGTTCTTCCAGACGTCGATGAACTCGATCGTCGCTCGGCCGGCGTACTCAACTTTCAGCTCGGCCAGGATGGGGGCCATCTGCTTGCAGGGAATGCACGCGTCCGCGCCCAGATCGACCATGCGCGGCAGGCCGCCACGGGCATCGGCCGGTTGCGATGGCGGCGCCGCGCGCGAGCGCGCCTCGCGAAGCAGCGCCACGCCGGCGACGGACACGCCGATGAAAAAAACGATGGCGACGGTCTTGATGGATCCGGAATTCATGACGGCGGCCTCCTTCCTGACTCATCGAATTCACCGGCGGGCACTGCGGCGCTCCATACGCGCCCGCACGGCGGCCGCATCGTGGAACGCTTCCTCGTGCACAACGCGCAACCCGAAGTGGAACATCGGGCCGCGGCTCACGTGTACGCCCTCTAATGCTCCTCTCGCGCGGCCGCTTCCAGCCGCTCGCGTAACGTCGAGATCGACATTCCCAAACGCCGCGCCAGGCGGCCCATCTGTTCGTCTGCTTGCAGCGGCTCCTGGACCCCCAGCACGCGCGCCATCCGATCCGGCGACAGGCCCGTCACCTGCACCACTTCTCCCACCGTCATCGAGCCGCGTATCGGCTCTTCCTCGATTGAACGCTCATGGCGCTCGACATCAACCGGCGATGCGGCCTGCGGTTCTTTGTCCTCGCGCCCGCCGCGCTCCTGTCGACCGGCGCCGGCAGCAGCCTGTGATTCGACCGTGGCACGCTGCGCCGCCCAGACGAACCCGCCCACCAGCAGGACCGTCGCGGCCAGCACCGCGCCGCCCGAAAGATTGCGGCGCAAGGCCGATCGCGCATGCGCGGCCGAACTCGGCGTGCGGAACCAGCGCAGAACGAGGTTGCACACCCAGTGCCAATGCAGGGCCAGGTGCAGCAGCAGCAGCACGCCCAGTGAAACGGCCAGCCAGAAATGCACGTCGCCCCACTCGTGCCGTGTCATGTTCCACGCCGACAATCGCTCGCCGCTGCCGCGCGGCAGGATGTATCGCACCAGAAGCCCCGTGGCGATCATGGCCAGCATGACGAAATACGTGACCAGGTCGATAACGAAATTCAGCGTCGCGCGGGTCATGTCATGCTCCACGTACCGGGCGGTCGGCGATCAAACAGCCTCAGCCGTGCGCCGCCGCCTCGCTCAGCATTCGCGAAATCTCAGACGCGGCCGGGACCTTTCCGGCCGCGACCACTTTGCCGTCGAGGATCAGTGCGGGTGTAAAGATGACGCCACGGCGGACGAACTCGTTGATGTCCTGCACGTGTACGAGCTGATAGGGCACGCCCAGTTTGTCCGCCGCGGCGCGTGCGGTCTGCTCCAGCAGGTCGCACTTGGCGCATCCGGTTCCCAGAATTTCGATCTTCATCGTGACCTCCCGTTGGCGCGTTTACGCGCCGGATTGCGACGCCACGCCCAGGCGCCTGAGGATGTCCTCCATCAAGCACCAGCGCGTGAACGCCGACTGCAACAAGTTCGCGCCGACGAAGGCGGTGAACCACAGCCAGTGCGGCGACACAAAGTGCGCCAGCAGCAGACTGATGAGCACGAAGCTGCCGGCGATCGCGCGAATCCAGCGTTCCAGCGTCATCTCATTTGTCCTCCCGAGCCGCTTCGCCCGCCTACCGCACGGCGACCGCCAGGGCGGCGCCGGCCCCATCCGCCTGCGTCGCGCCGAAAATCATGCCAACAATGGTCGCAATCACGACGATGATCAGGCTGAACGCGGCCGTCTTCTTCACGCCCATCACGCGGCACAGCACGAGCATGTTGGGCAGCGACAACGCCGGTCCCGCCAGCAGCAGCGCCAAGGCCGGGCCGCGGGCCATGCCGTGCTCCATCAGCGCTTGCGTGATCGGCACCTCGGTCAGTGTGGCGAAGTAGAACAGCGCGCCGACGACCGAGCCGATCGCATTCGCCCGCAAGCTGTTGTCGCCGACGAGCATGCCGATCTGCCGGTCGGGCAGCAGTGCCGAGATGAAGCCGACCACGAAGACGCCGCCGAACAGCAGCGGTACCAGCAGCCTGGTGAATTCCCAGGTGTTGTGCATCCACTGCCGGAACTCGTCGCGCGTCACCCAGCGGCGAATCATGACGGCGACGCCCAGCCCGCACAGGCCGGCCAGCCACCAGCGGATGTGGTGAACTTCCATCACCCATGAACGCGTCTCGATGATCTCGGCGATGTCGGCCTTGGACAGCGTCAGGCGGTCGCCGGCACGAACACCGTTGGCGGACTGCTGCACCTGGATCATGACTTCGTCGCGCATTTCCTGAAGCACGACGCCGCGCACTTCCGAGCCATCGGTGCGTTTGATGATCGCGTCGCCGGGATTGAACCAGTCGGAAAAGATCAGAAAACCGATCATGCCCGCCAACAGCAGACCGCTCTGCCAGCCGCGGCGGCCCATGGCGGGCGAATCGGGAGCGACGGCGACGGCCGTGTTTCGGCTGCGCTCTTCCCGGCGAAACAGGCCGGCCATGCCGAGTCCGACGAGGAAGGCGAAGCCGACGGCGCCGATGGCGCGCCACAGCCCGATGTCGAAGCCCAACACGCGCGCCGTCAGGAAGATCGCCAGCACGTTGATCGCCGGACCGGAGTAGAGAAACGCCGAGGCGGGTCCCAGCCCCGCGCCGAGCTGGTAGATGCCGGCGAACATCGGCAACACGCTGCACGAGCAGACCGCCAGCACCACGCCGGCGACCGACGCGACCGAGTAGGCGGCCAGCTTGTTGGACTTCGGACCGAGGTATCGCATCACGGCGGCCTGCGACAAGAACGTGATGATGGCGCCGGCGATGAACAGGGCCGGCACGACGCAGGCGAGCGTGTGGTTACGGGCATACCACTGAAGCAGCTTGAACGCCTCGACGACGGCGGACTCGACGCGGGGATTGGCCAGCGGCAGGTAGTAGGCGATCAGAAAGATCGCGAGCAGGGCGGCAAAGATTTTCAAATCTTTGGATTTCACGGCGGATCGAACCTCCCGGCGTTTCGTCCTGCACGTCTCATGCCAATATGGCCATTTCGCCATGAATCGCTCGAGAAAAAAAACCGGATCGCGACCCGGCTGTTTCAGCGGAGCACGGCCTGTTGGGCCTTGAGATTCTCGCTCAGCACGCCTTCGATGCACTCCCAGAAACCCTTGAGGCAGCAGACCTTAACGCTGTAGAAGACCATGACGCCGTCGCGGCGGTCTTCGACGAGGCCGGCCTGCTTGAGCAGCGCCAGGTGTTTTGAGACCGTGGACTGATCGGCCCCGACGAGGTCGGTCAACTCACAGACGCACATGGGGCGGCGCTCCAGCGCTTCGAGAATCATCAGCCGGCTGGAGTGGGCCAGCGCCTTGGCGATGCGGGCACGGGCCTCGTAGCGGCTGCGGGCGGCTCGCGCGGCGGGTTTCATGGCCATATGGCTATTATACCATATAATGATCCGAAGTCCAGTTGAAAAAGGGATGTTGGGCGGTCGAGGTTTTCCGCACGGACGTTCATCGCCGTTTTTTTGCGCAACGGCGCCCATCAGCGCGCCGTACGTGTTCGCGATCGTTGCTTGGCTTATACTCAATCGGGAGGCCCGTGGGCCGATGGCCGAGGCACAAGACGTTGCGGCGGTCTCCAATGTTGCGTGGACCTTCAGGCGACGGACGCCGCGATCGTCCCAACCGGGCCATTTGTCATGACCGATTCGACACAGACCGGACATTCCCGTAAACGCGTGCTATTCCTCTGCACCGGCAACTCGTGCCGCTCGCAGATGGCCGAGGCGTTGTGGCGGCGACTGGCCGGCGACGCCTGGGAGGTGGTCAGCGCCGGAACGAAGCCGGCCGACGAGATTTATCCGCACGCCGTGACGGCGATGGCCGAAGTCGGCCTTGACCTGCGCGGCCAGCGGCCCAAGACGCCCGACGGCTTCACCGGAACGCCGTTCGACCTTGTGGTGACGGTTTGCAACAACGCCGAGCAGGAGTGTCCCACGTTTGCCGGGGCCAAGCGGAAAGTCCACTGGCCGTTCGACGACCCGCCCAGGGCGCCGGGCGGCGAAGCCGAAAAGCTGGCCGCCTGCCGCCGCGTACGGGATGAAATCGAAGCCCGGATTCGCAAATTTCTGGCGGAAGAAAAGTGAGTCCATAGGGTGCGCTGAGCGTACCGATCAGCCGCCAGCCGAGAGCCGTCATTCCGGCGCAGACGGCAAACCAGTCCGCCGCGGCGCTTGCAACTCCGCGTGAGCTTGGACGCGGTGGATGACGTGGACAACATGGTCGGAGTGGACGCCCGTCACATTCTTTCGACGCCTTGATTCACGGGGGGTCCGGAAGGCCGTTGTCCTCGACCTCGATCGACGTGTTGCCCTGAAATCGCAGGTACGCCGCCACGAACGACGCCGCGCTCCAGGCCTGATACGCCTTGCCCATCGGCCGGCCGGTGCGCCCGTGCGCCCATTCGTTGAACTCCCAGGGTCGTTCCATGCCGTCGCGACACAACTCGGCCAGGCGGTTCAGGGCCGTCTCGGCGTCGGCGCGTTTGTTGAGCCGCATCAGGAATCGCACCCACAACCCGCCGACGAACGGCCAGATGCCGCCGTTGTGATAATGGTCCGGCAGGTTCTGAAGGTTGACGAGGAAGTAGTCGCGCCAGTCCGGCTCGCCCGGGCGAACGCTGGGATAGATGACCCGCACCGGAAACGGCTGGTCGATGGCGATCTGCCGCAGGAAACGCCAGACGATTTCCGAGCGTTTCGGATCCAGCAGGCCGTAAAGCGAGGCGATAATGTTGGCGAACACGTCGCAGCGCCAACTGAAGCCGAAGGGGGTGATCTGCGTGATCAGATAACGCGTGCGGCCGAGCGTGAACTGCGTGTCGGCGAACGACTCGACGCTTTCGCGGACCGTCTCGGGCGTCGGCCAGAACTGCTTGTTGATCAGGCGCCGCACGCGGCGGGCGCGCTCGATGTAGCGGTCCGGCGATCGGCCGACCATCTGGCGCAGCCCGACGAAATCGATATTGGCGCGATACCACAGGACCTCGTCGTAGAGCACGTTGTAGGAACGCGGAAACAGGTCCATCCAGTCCGACGCTTCGGGCACTTCGATCAGCCCGCAGTTGTTCGAGTCGTGGGCGCTGAGCCACTTCATCGTGCGATGCAGGCGGTCGAAGTGCTTCTTCGCAAAGGCATGATCGCCGGTGAGCTTCACGTAGTTCCATACCGCCATGACGATCCACATCGGCCCGTCGATGCCGGCGATGTTTCCGATGCCCGCGTACTCGGGCTTGCCGGTAACGGCATCGACATAGTTGGGCAGCAGGCCGTCTGGCGTCTGTGCCGTCAGAATCGTCTCGAACGAGCGGCGGGCGCACTCGGTCAGTTCGGCGTCGCCCAGCGGCAGCGACCACATGGCCGTCATCGCTGCATCTCGGGCCCAGACGCTGCGGTAGTTGCTCAGTGCGTCGACGTCGTGCTGAATGCTGCACGCGCTGAAGCCGCGCGGCGTCACGTTCATCCGCAGCACGTCCTGTGCCCGCTGGAACGCCTCGTCAATCAGGTGCATCGCCTGCCGCTCCCTCGATCCAGAAACGCAACCCCTCCAGCACGCCCGCAGCGTACGACCGCCGCGCATGATAGACGCGCGGATCGTCCAGGCGCTTCAGTTCCTCGTGCGCGTTGGCGACGACGATCCCGCGGAAACCCTGTTGAAACAGCGACAAATCGTTACCCGAATCGCCCGCCGCCGCCACCGCCTCGGCCGCGATTCCCCATTGTGCCGCCAGGTGCGCCGCCGCCGCGCCTTTGCTGACCCCCGCCGGCACGACGTCCAGATCGCGCCGCGAGCTGTAAATGACGTTCGCCCGCACTCCCTGTTGTGCGAGCGACTGCTCAAGGGCCGCCAGCGCATCGGGCGCCGCATCGTGCCAATACGCGCTGATCTTCAAATCGGACTGAAACTCCTCCGGCTGGAGCGTGGCGCCGGCACTTTCGGCCAGAATTCGTCGGACGCGGGCCGCGTCGAAGCCGGCGGCGATTTGCCCACGCCATGATTCGACCAGCCGCCCGCAGGGGTGTTCGTGGATGGCCGTGCCGACGCCGCCGATGATCGCGTCGGGGACGGGCAGGCGGGTCGTTTCGATCGACGCCAGCACGGACTCGCGGAAACGGCCTGACGCGTAAACGAGACGCGGGCGGCCGCGGCGCGCGGACCACCACGCGGCGAAGGCGGCCAGCGCGGCGTCGTCGCCCAGCAGCGTGCCGTCGAGGTCGGTTACGAAGAGATCGACTCGCGCCATGGTTCGCCGATGCGCCGGTCCACTGCGACGCGCATGCGGAAGCCCTGAAGGATATTAAGAATCTGTTGGGCGATGCCCATCCAGGTGAAGCTGGCCCGCGCACGTTGGGGGCCGTAGCGCGCCAGTTGTGCGGTGACGCGCTCATGCCGCAGCACGGCGCAGATCGCGTGGCCGAACGCCTCGGTATCGAACGGATTGGCGTACAGTGCCTCGAGACCCCAGGCGACCTGCTCGTACAGACCGCCCTCGGTCGTGATCACCGCCGGCGTGCCGCACGCCATCGCCTCGACCGCGGTCATGCCGAACGGCTCGTATCGGCTGCTCAGCGCGAAGACGTCCGCGGCGCGGTAGTAGTCCGGAAGCTGAGCGTCGGGGATATAGTCGCGGAACTGCACGCGATCCGCGTGGCCCGTTTCGGCCGCCAGGCTCTTGAGCTGGTCCAACTGCCCGCGCTCGTGATCGGTCGGTTCGGTCGGTCCGCCGACGGCCAGCAGCAGCCGCGCATCGTCGATGCGCGGAAAGACGACCTGCATTGCGCGAATCAGCAGATCGTATCCCTTGTTCTCGGCCAGCCGCCCGAGCGCCAGCACGATGCGGCCTTGCAGGCCCAGTTCCTGTTTCAGCGCCTGTCGCGTGGCGTGCGAAACGGGGAAGAAGCGCACGTCGTCGTAGCCGGGCGGCACCACGTAAATTTTTTCGCGCGGCGCGTCGTAGTCCTTTCCCATCAGGATGTCGCGCTGCTGCGGCGTCGTCGCGATCAGCGCGTCGCACTCGTCGTAGACCGTTTTCTCGTCGCGGATTCGGCGGCGGAAGTTGTATTGCCGCTCCAGTCCCTCCGGATCGCCGTCCATGTTGTCGCGCTTCCACGAGCCGATCGAGTGCGGCGTGTGCAAGTGCGGAACGTCCAGCCGGTTCGCCAGCGCCTGCCCGGCCAGCCCGGCGTCCCAGTAGTGGCTGTTGATGAAGCCGTACTTGAGCCGCTTGGATTCGACGAATTCGTGGACACTCTGCACCCACTCGGGAATGTGCCGGTACAGGGTCTCCTTCGGAATGAAGTCGTCGCCGCCGCATGAAAAACGCAGGATGCGGACGCGCTCGTCGACTTCGTCGATGCGCGGCTGCTTCTCGAAACGGCGGGTCAGAATGTCGACCGCGTAGCCCATGCGTCCGAGACATTTGCTCAGCTCAAGTACGTAGAGCACCTGCCCGCCCGTGTCCGGCCGTCCCAACTGCGGCTCGGCCGATACGTAGCCGTGGGTCGAAATCATCATGATGCGTTGTCGCGCGGCCATGATCGCCTCCGTGTCTTGCATCCCCCGGCCCGTGAGAGTCCGCCGTGGCGCGAAGAATTGATGGAGGTTTTATAGCCCGGCGCGGCTTCCTTCGCAAGCGTGAACGACGTGCCGCTGATTGTTTATTACACTCTTTGGCATATTCTCATGGAGCGCCGCCGACAGCGGCGCTCAGAACCGCGCCTGTCGATCCAGCAGAAAGCGCACCAGCGCCGCGTCGAACGACATCGTATTATTCACCGCGACGAAATCGCACCGCGCCGCCGCCGCGGCGTCGCGGTAGCGCTGGTGAAGTGCATGAAGCGCGTCGAGATACGCCCCGCGCACGCTTGCCGCGTCGGCCGACAGCGGATCGCCGCCTTCGGGATCCTCGAAACGCGTCGGACCGACGTAGGGGAACTCCGCTTCGGCCCGGTCCAGCACGCAGAAGACGATCACATCGTGACCGCCGAAGCGCAGCCGGTGGAGCGCTTCGATGACCGGCTCGGCGTCGCACAGCAGATCGCTGAAGAGAATCATCAACCCGCGCTTACGGACGCGCCGCGCCACGTCGTGCAGCGAGTCGGCCAGCGCCGTGGAACCCGCCGGCCGCGCGGCCGCCAGCTCCGACAGCAGGCGCATCAGGTGCGCCCGCGTGCTGCGCGGCGGCAGAAACTGCCGCACTCCCGTGCCTAGCAGCGCCAGACCGGCCGAGTCCTGCTGACGGACCATCATGTAGCCCAGCGCGGCGGCCAGGCAGACGGCGTAGTCGAGCTTGGACATGCGCGGCGGGCCGCCGGGTTCGATCTGCTCGGGCGCGGGAAAGCCCATGCTCGCCGAAAGGTCCATCAACAGATACGCCTCGAGGTTCGTCTCGGCGCGGAATTGCTTCACGAAAAAGCGGTCGGACTTGGCGTAGACGTTCCAGTCGATGGTGCGCGGATCGTCGCCGGGCGTGTAGCGGCGATGTTCGGAGAACTCGACTGAAAACCCGCGATAGGGCGAGGCGTGCAAGCCGGCGTAGAAGCCCTCGATGATGAACCGAGCACGCAGATCCAGGCGATCAACCTGCGCGAGCAGCTCGGGTCGAAGGTACTCGGCAGCCGTCGGCATGGCGGAAATGATAACCGGGCGGGGGCGTCGAAATGCCGAAACGGCAAAACGTCGATACGTTCAAACGTCAAAACGCCGAAAGAAGGCACGAAGGGAGGAAAGTCGCAAGTCGAAAGCCGACATGAAATGCCGGAGCGTTGAAACTCGGAAACGGCTGGCAAGGAAACAGGGAACAGCAGATAGCAAACGTGCGGCCCGCTCGCGGCGATAGGAGCGATCGGCCACACAAGCACACGTAATCGCCTGTCGGCAGATTAGGATTTCGCGTCCATGTTGTCCACGCCGTCCACGCCGTCCACTGGGTCCACACCGCCCACGGTTGTGCAACGGCACACATGGCTGGATTCCCGCCTGTGCGGGAATGACGGCGTCACCTTGAGAACTGATATCTGACAATTGTTGTCAGCTTATGGCCGACGGCTCTTGGTCCGCACAGAGGATGGGAATTTATAGACAAGGTCCGTCGCAACAGCGATTCCAACGCCGAAAACGCGGGAAACACCGCCGGTTTGTCAATAGATTCCCTGCCTCACAGCGGACCCTACGGGCTGCCGCTCACGCCGTCCGCGCGGCCGGTTCGACAACCGGCGCGTGTTCCGGGTACTCGCGCAGGTACCACTCGCACGCCTCACGAATGCCGTCGGCGAAACGGTGCGTCGGGCGCCAGTTGAGCATCGCCTGCGTGCGGCGGCAGTCGATCCGCTGCGGCAGGCCGGTCAGCACGATGCCCGCCCGTTGGAACGCCCCGCCGTGAAGTTTGAAGGGCAGCCATTCGGCCCCCCACGCCATCAGGTACGCCAGACGATACGGCAGATGCCGACGGATGGGCGGCAGCCCCAAGCCGGCGGCCAGCCCGCTGAAGTAATCGCGCTGCGTGACGCGCTCGTCGCCGACCGCAATGAGCGTTCGACCGGCGGCGGCGGGCACGCGACCGGCGGCGACGATCGCACTGACCGCATCGCGGACGTGAATCATCGCCATTTCGTTGTCGCCGCGGCCGACGTACTTCATCTTGCCTCCGGCCAGCAGCGGATAGAGATACCGCCGCATGGCGCGGTTGCGCGGGCCATAGAGATAGCCGAGGCGGATGACGCACCACTCTCCGCGCGGGCCGATTGTGCGGCGGACGGCCTCTTCGGCGGCCAGCTTGGCTCGGCCGTACTTGAACCACTTCGGCGGCTGGAGCGTGGGCGTTTCTTCGTGAATGACGCCTTCGCGCAGCAATCGCGGATGATACACGCCGCAGGAGCCGACGTAGACAAAACGGCGAACGCCGGCGGCGACGGCGGCGCGTGCCAGCGCGAACGTGCCGTTGACGGTGGTTCGATGGAAATCGGCGTAATCGCCGTCGATGTCGACTCGCGCGGCGGCGTGGTAAACGACGTCACAGTCGCGGCAAGCGTCAACCATGCCGGCGGGAGCGTCGAGGTCGCCGTCGAACGGTTCGGCGCCGAGGCGTTCGATCAGCGCGCGATCCCCGCCCGGGCGGACCAAGGCGCGCACATCGTCACCCGCGGCGCGTAACGCCTCGATGAGGTGGCTTCCGACGAATCCGGTTCCGCCTGTGACCAGTACGTGCATGCTTCAGCGTCTGCTCAGCCCGTCCCCTTCCCATCGGCGTAGCGTCACAATCCGCCGTACGCCAGGCAGTGGCGTCTGCGTTGGCGCGTGACCGCCGACAGAGCGGGAGTGATCGAAAGCGGGGATTGTAATCGGACGAAAGGTCGCGCCTAGCGGTGAATCAATCCGGTGAAGGCGGTCGCGGAGTCCAGCGCGGCACGCGGGTGCAGTAGTCGATGTATGACTGACCGAACCGCTGACGGAGCAGCGGCTCCTCGATGCGCGTGACCTGGTACTGCGCAAACGGCAGGCCGATGAACAGCAGCAGCGCGAGGATGCCGAGCGAGCCGTAGTAAATCGCTTCGCCCAGCACGGTCACCAGCAGCGTCAGGACGACCGGATTGCGCACCCAGCGGTACGGACCCGTGGCGACGAAATGTTTCGGCGGGTCGAACTCCACGTGCGGCCCGCGCCCGTAAAACATCAGCCAGATCGAGCAGAAGAGATAAGCGGCAAGGCCCAGGGCGAACACGGCGCCGCCGACGAGCCGGCGAAAATCGATCCAATAAGACTGAATCAAATCGGTCCAAGAGTCCGCCGTCAGCAGTCCCTCCTCGACAACATAGAACAGCGAGGGCAGGACGCCCAACACGAAAAGCAGAAAACCGACCGTGTAGATCGTGCTCTTCAGCGCGAAGGGCTTCTCGTCGCCGCCGGGCTGGGGTGCGGGAGTGTTTACCATCGGACCGCGAAACCGGCGGTCATCCACTTGCTCGACTCGACCGCGTGCACGATGGCCAACTGGCCGGGCTTGAGTTCGCCGCTGCGGGCCATCTCGTCGATGTGGATCAGCGTTGCCGCACCGCCGCAGTAGCCGATTTCGCCGCTGCGGAACTTAATGCGGTCGCGCGAGATGCTCAGCTTGTCGAGGAACGCGGGAATGTGGTCCTCGTACAAGTTGGTCGTGGGAATCGAGACGACGTAGTGATCGACCGACCCGGGGTCGATATTGAGCTTCTTGACGAAGCGCAGTATGCCCTCGAGCAGCAGCGGCGCGGCGTTGTCGTTCACGGCCGTGAAGTCCTGCCACAAGTGGTGTACGCCCTGCGCGTACATCTGCGGGATCTGATGGCTCGACTTCACCAGGTCATGCGCAGCGCCGCCGGCGGTCATGCCGGCCGGGCGGCCGGCGCCGACCGACTCGACGAAAGTGCCGATGATCTCATGCCGCGGCTGGCCGTTCTGAGCGCCGGTGAGGACGACGGCGCCGGCGCCGTCGGCCAGAATCCAGCGCAGCGCGGCGTGGACCTTGTCCATCTTGGTCTGGTTAAAGTAGCAGCTTCGCAGGTACAGCGACGAAAGCTGGCTGTAGGTGACCAGGGCGGTTTTGTACTGCCCGCAGCGGATCGCGTTGTAGGCGATCTCGACGCCCTTGCCCACGCCAGTGCAGTTGGAGTGGATCTCCAGCTCGGCGCAAGTCTGAATCCCCAGCCGCTCCTGAAGTACGGCGCTGGTCGGCGGCGTGATGAAGTCGCTGAACGGGCAACTGATGACCAGCAGCTCGACCTGCTCGGGCTTGACTTTCGCCATCTCGAGCGCGCGGCGCGCCGCCTGCTCGGCCAGGCTGGCGAACGTGTGGGTCATGTCGC
This sequence comes from Planctomycetaceae bacterium, assembly GCA_011525745.1. GTDB lineage: Bacteria > Planctomycetota > Phycisphaerae > UBA1845 > UTPLA1 > PLA4. The sequence goes on from WYBU01000068.1 coordinate 30,276, forward strand.
CGGTTTCGGGGTCGAGTGCAAAGTGTCGGGCCTTCACGCCGCCACGGTCCAACATGCGCTTGCCCAGATTGTCCACAAAGGTGCGAACCTTGGGGGGGGCATCTTCGAGAGGACCCAGGATGGCTTCGACCCGGTCATTCGGAATCGGGGGGCCCGGCAGGAAACTACCGGTGCCTGCGATTTGAACTGGTACCGCTGACATACGTATCCTAGCTCACCATACTGAACCGACGGGCATTCTCCAGCCTTGAATCGTCGGGAATGCGGCCGCCCTGGGGCGGTCCACCCATGTCTCGATCAGGCGGAATGGTAGCCGCCTGCCCGCGAATTGCAATGCCGGTCGGATAGACCAATTGATCCCGGTACCCTTTGGCGCCGCGCCACGGCCCTGGGTTGCGAGGCCGGCCCTCATATTACAAGGGCCGGTACGAACACCCGTCAAGTGCGTATCGGCGTCATCTTTTGATGACGTACAGCCATTATAGCACCATTGCCCTCGGCGCGGTTGCGTTCGGGCGAATCTGCATGCCTGATTCGGCGGCGCCGGCCTCGTCGCAAGCGTTCAATACCGGCATCCGGCTTAATTCGGAAAATATCTGAGGCACGTAACGGAACTCCTTTGGCGCCATAACGATAACGCGACCGCCTACCAGCGGAACTGCGTGCCTGCGGCCGCCTCCGACAGCGCCACGTAAAGCTCCCGGGCTTCCTCTTCCGCCAGATAGGGGATCGCCACGCGCTGGCCGACCAGCCCGACGCCGGCCGTGTCGATGATCAGCGTCGCCATGCGCCAGCGACGGTCGAAGGGCGACTGGACCAGCCAGACGGTTTGAATCTTGGCGTACCGCACGGCGCTGATGCGCCGCTCCCACCAGCCGACCCGGAACAGCACGGCCTGCGGCGTCAGTGCGTAGGCCACGTTTAATGCGTAGACCGCAATGCAGAAAGCTGAGAAGCCGGCCAGGATAGGCCATGCCGCCAGCACCCAGAAACCGGCGACGGGAACCAGAGCGGCGACGAGTAAAAGGGACAAGATCATGAAAAGCCGGCCGAGGCGGCGCCGAATACGCATGTCGATGGGTCGCCATTCGCAATCGTCGAGCTGCAATTCGGGCTGCACGACCGCGAGGTGCGCCCCGAGTTGCTCGACCGGTACCAGCGGCAGCAACCACTCACGTCCGGCCGACGCGTCTTTCTGGGCTTGCGAGCCGGCCGTGGCGATCTTGACGCACACCCGGCGGAAAAACCGGTGAAGCGGCGAGGCCAGCACGTGCAACACTTGAATTCGATGCCGCGGTATCGCCGACGTGCGGCGCGTAAACAGCCCGAAGCGCGTGCGCAGCTCTTCGCCCGAGGCGGTCAGCGTGAAATCGTAAAGGGTGACGATCGCCCAGATGATCGACAGCAGCCGCATGAGCAGCAGGAGCAGCAGGATGCCGCCGGTCACCATCAGCAGCGTGCCGGTCCACGAAAACTGGAACACGTCGGGCAGCCAGGACTCAAACCGGTCCTCGAACCGCACGATCATTCGCTTCATGGTTTCGTCGGGCACCGACTGCCATATCAGGGCCGCCGCCGCGCCAACGACGATCATGCCGCGGTTGGAAATGACTCCCATGCGCACCAGCTCCGACAGCGGCATGCGCATCAGGACCCGTTCCTCGCGCGGTGGCGCCGCCGCCCGGGCCATGGTCAACCCCGGTTCGACCGGGGATGCCCCCTCGGCGGCAACCTGTGCCCCCGTCAATGCGACGGCGGTCACGCCGGCCGCCGCGGTGCGTCCCGCGAAAACGTGGTGGCGCATCTCGTCTACGGCCTGTAGCGACAGCACGCGCATCTTCGCTTCCGGCTCGGCGCCGCCGGCGGTCTCGATCATGACCTGGGCGACGCCGAACAACCGATGCGCGACGTTCTGCACCACGTCGATGTTCTGAATGCGCGCATAGGGGATGTGGCGCTGCTTGCGGATGAAGACGCCTTCGTTGACGACCAACTCGTTCTCGGCGAAGCGGTAGCGAAAGCTGAAATAACGGATCAGGGCGATGACCAGGGACGGCAGCAGCAGCACCAGAAAAAACAGCTCGTAGCCGTCGCCGCGGCGATACAGCAGGAAAATCAGCGCCGGCCAGAACAGTTGCTTGAGCAACGATCCGACGCTGAACAGCAGCGACACCGGATGCAGGCGCCGGCCGCGGACGGGGTCGAGGGCTTCGTCAGACGGCATCGCCCGACTCCGATGCGACGAGGAAGTCGCGGATGCGCAGCGCGTCGTCATGGCCCAGCCCGGCCAGCCGCACCGAGGCGCCGATGGTTCCGGCGGTGAAGATGATCAGATGGGCCAGCCCGAAGCGGCGTTCGATCGGCCCCTGGTTGACGTCGGTGTGCTGCACGCGCGAGCGCGGCACGTAGAGCGTCTCTTTCCACAACACACCGCGCTGGATTTCGATGCCGCCGGCGTTGATGCGGTAGGTGCGGCAGCGGTATTCGATGGCCGGCCAGTAGTGTGAAAACAGCGCCAGAAACAGGGCAAACACGCCGGCGGGAAGAGCCAGCGCCATCCTGCCCGCGAAACCGAGGTCCCACTTGATAATGACCGACGTGACGACCACGGCCAACACCGTGCAGAGAATGCCGGTGACGATCCAGTTGCTGAGCATCTCGACGCGCACGATGTTGGGGTGCAGATGATGCGCGACGTCGTCGTCGACCCGCGCGGCTTCCAATGTTGACAGCGGTTCATTCATGCGGACAGTGTAAGGCGGCGAAAGGCACGTCGAAACGTCGAAAAGTCGAAACGTCAAGACAAGGAAAGGCGGAACGGAGTGAAGCGACGGAGCGACGAAGGGAGATTGCAGTTCCAAATGCCGAAGCGCGGTGCGTGAACCTCGTGGGACGACATGCGGATGAGTTTCAGGGCGGCAGCCGGACTTCGGCGCCGCTCGGCAGCCAGGGACGCCAGCGGCCGTCGGGCATCGTGATCGCGGCGCCGGACTCATCCGCCGCGAGCACGATGACCGCGACGTCGCGAGACGCGACGCGAACCGACAAGATCGTGCCGGGCGACGCGGATTCGCCGCCGCGCGACCAGGCGACAAAGCCAACGCCCGCCGCCGCTGTGATCTCCGAAATCCGACCCACGCGTCTCGTCGGCGTGGGAACGCTTCGCCCGGGCGCATCGACGTAGACTTCGTCCCATTGCTGGATCAAGAACGAGGGGACGTCGCCGGGTGCGCTCGACGCGGCGGATGCCGCGGCCGGCGCGGATTCCGGCACGGTTGGCAGCACTGCTTCGAGCGTCGCGCCGGCGTGATCTTCCTGAGGCACCGTCACGCGCAGCCGCGCGACCGGGCGGCCGTCGCGATACAGCAACAGTCGCGTGTCCTCGATCAACCCGTCCGCCACACCCGCGGTGACGAGGGCGTAATCGTCATCGACTCGGAACATGCGAAATCCCGCACGGCCGGAGGAGACGTCTTCAACCGGGCGGCGCACAACGATGTCGCCGACTTGCGGGGTCATGCGGCACACGGCCGGATTGGCCGTGGCGATCAGGTAATGCTCGCGCACCTCGCGGACGATCGTCAGACCGACATACTCATCATCACGCAACACGACCCAACGATCGCCCGGACGCGCCAGCGCGATCGAAGCGGTCGGAATCCAGACCTCTGTCTCGGTTTCGGTCTCGCGAAGGCGGAGAATTCGGGCGGACACGCGGCCGGTTTGCAGTTCGCGCGGCATGGGCCACAGCCGGCAGGCGTCTCCGGCGACCAGCTCGAAGTTCGCCACGAGTCGCGTGACCGCGGCCAGTGCGCGGCCGTCGTCGAGCCACTCGACGCGCAGCCGCGCCACCGGCCAACCATCGTGTTCGGCGAGCAGACCGGCGCCGACGCTCAGGCCGTGGCGCCGCCCGGCGTCGAGCCAGACGGTGCGTTGCGAGTCAGCGGCGCCGGCGATTTTGAACCACAGCCATGCTGTCTCGTGAAGGTCGGGGAGCACGCGGCGGGCGGCGTCGGGCGCCAGTGCGACACCGGTCCGACCGATCAACGGCGCGGGCGCTGCGCCGGGTTCGTCCGGAAGCGGCGCGGTCCACTCGATGCGCGCGTGCGTGCGATCGTCGCCGAAATCCTGGACGACGGCCTGCGCGAGCGGCTGGGTTCGATCGAAAAGCCACACGATGCTCCCGGCGGCGGGCGGGCGACCGTCGGCGGTCAGCACGAGCGTGCGATCGCGCGTCACCGAATCGATGACGCGCACCGGGACCACCGCGCCGTCGGATTCGACGCTGCGCGGTTGGGCGAAGGCGATAATGCTTCTCCGCTCGCCGCTTGCGACCATGCAAACCAGCAGGACGGTGGCAATCCGGAAATGCGGATTCACGTGATCGGGCGTCCCCCCGGCGGCGTGCTCAATCGTTTCACGGCCTCGCTCAATACGACGTCTACACTCAGCTCGTTCATGCAGCGCAAATCATATGGGCATTCGGATCGGCGGCGCAGATAGCAGGGACTGCACGGCAGGTCGAGCCGGATCACGTCGCCGAGTCGCCGATACGGACCGGTGCGGCACGGATGCGTCGGCCCGAAAAGCGCTACCAGCGGCCGGCCGTACGCGGCGGCCATGTGCATCGGTGTCGAGTCGGCCGTCACGACCAGCCGCGCGCCGGCGATCAGCGCGGCGAGCTGCCGCAGTGACGTGCGGCCGCATAAGTTGACGGCGGCGCCGCCGGACGCCCGCGCCGCGGCCTCGGCCGCGGCCGTGTCATCGCGTCCGCCGACGAGCACGGCGCGCAACATTGTTCCACGACGATCGCCCGCACTCGGGATTGACATGGTGGCGGCGCCGTCACACGCGAGGGGGCGACATCCCAGCCTCGCGGCCAGCGTTCCGAACCGCTCGGCCGGCCAACGCTTCGTTTCCCAGCGCGTCGACGGGACGAGCACTACGTAATCGTCTTGAGGGCCGATGCCCGTTTGCGTCAGCAGCGCGCGCGCCGCTTCGGCGTCGGCGGCCGAGAACACTGGTCGCAGATCGGGTTCGATCCGCGGCCGGCCGACGTGATTCAGCACCGCCAGATTGCGGTCGGCCGCGTGCGTCGCATGGGGTCGGCGCGGCAGGCGATGGGTGTAGAACATCCACGCGGCCTCGCGTGCGTCGCGAAAGCCGATGCGTGTTCCCGCGCGCGAGACCCAGGACAGGAATCCGCTGCGGAACAGTCCCTGCAAGTCCACAACGAGATCGAATTGCCGCGCTCGTAAGTCGCGCACGAAGGCGACAAACGCGCGAAACGCGGCGGCGCTGCGCCACATGCGGCCGTAACGCTTTCGATCGAAGCGGATCACTTCGTCGATCGACGGCTCGACCTCCAGCAGATCGGCGAACGACGAGGCGACCAGCCACGCCAGATGCGACTCGGGAAACGCCGCGCGCAGCCCCCGCGCCACGGGCAGCGCGTGCAGGATGTCGCCCGGCGAGCTGGGCTTGATCAGCAGAATGCGTCGAAAAGATCGGCCGGCCAGTTGATCCATCGTGAAACTTGAAACGTGCGCGAAACTCGTGCACGCAATGACCCGTCACGCCGGCCGTTCGAACGCCGTCACGCGCTCCACGCCGCCCAGGTCACGAAACAGCCCGACGGCGGTCCAGCCCGCGACGGCGAACAGCGCCTGCACGGCCGAAGCCTGACTCTCGCCGACTTCGAGATACACGCGTCCGCCGGGACGCAGCAGTCGCGCCGCGCCTTCGGCGATGCGGCGGAAGAACACGAAGCCGTCGCCGCCGGCCAGCGCGATGCGCGGCTCGTACTCGCGGATGTGCGCGGGCAGCGTGTCGACCACGGCGTCGGGAATATAGGGCGGGTTCGACAGCAGCGCGTGAAAGCCGCCTTCGGCCACCGCGTCCGGCGGCAGCGACACTCCATCCGCGACGACGGTCCGCACGCGATCCGCTACGCGGTGGCGCTCGGCGTTCTGAGCCGCGACGTCGACCGCCGCCGGCGACACGTCGGCGGCCACGACGTGCGCGCGCGGCTCGAACTTCGCGACCGCGATGCCGATGCAGCCGGAGCCGGTTCCGAGATCGAAGACGTCAATCCGCGGATCGTGCAGCCCCTTGGCGAACGCCAGGGCACGTTCGACGAGCGTCTCGGTCTCGGGGCGCGGAATAAGCACGTCTCGCGTCACGACAAAATCCAGCGAAAAGAACTCCTTGCGGCCGATGAGGTACGAAATCGGCTCATGCTTCGAGGCGCGCTGCACCAGCTCGCGAAAGCGGTCGACGCGCGGCTTGTCGGGAACCTGCTCGAAGCGCGTGTAAAGCTCGATCTTGCGGCAGCCCAGGGCTTCGGCCAGCAGCAACTCGGCGCACAGGCGCGGGTCGTCCAGCCCCTTGGCCTCGAAATGCGCCCGCGTCCAGTTCAACAACCGACCGATCGTCCACGGAGCGGACGCGGATTCGGGCGAGGCGGAAGTCGTCATATGCAACGGATGTTCCGCCGCCGACCGGCCGGGTGTCAAGCGGAGGACCGGCGGTCGGCCGCGTATCGGATGCGCCGCGGCGAAGCGGCTGGCGCCTGATCCGAGGCCCAGGCGACGGGGTCATCCGTTCGGCGTGCGATCAACCGCAGCGCCGGCGCTTGCGGCTCGAATCGATTGGTGTGATCCGCCGCATGGCGGTGGAGTCACGATGGTCGAATCGCCGTCTGTCGTACGAACCATGAACGCACCCCTACGATGCCGCGCCTTCACCCCTGAGATGGTAACCCCTCGTCCGACTCCGTCGGAATGCGCAACTCCACGACCATGCCCAGGCTGCGCAAGCGCGCCACCGCTCGCTCGACATCGCCCAGCGCATCCCGAATTGCCGCCACATCCGTCGCGAGGGGCGCCGTCTGCTTCAGCGGCACGCGCTCCGTCGCCGAGTCGTCATCGCGCGGCGCATCAGCACTGCCGGCCAAGTTTTCAACGCGGCGCTGCGCGGCACGCCGGCGCATGATCTCCGGACCGGCCAGCGCCGCGAGAAACCGGCGAAAAAAACCGTTGCGCCGCTCAGCGCGCGGTGCAGATGAAACAGCGGTCATGTCATCCTCCAGGCTGAATCAGCGGCGGCGATTCGAGATACTTTTCGACGATGATCGGCGCGGTGATGCCGACGATCATCGCGCCGACGGGCGCGGCGATTTCGCCGGCCAGGCCGAACGCCAGGGCGAGCAATCCGCCGACGAGCAATCGCACCGCCTCGGCCAGCAGCAGCGCCGCGCCGAACGTCGGCCGCGACTCGGGCGGCCCCTCGCGCATCAGCCTGACGTAGCCCAGCCCATCGACGACGAAGCCGCCGACGACGCCCCAGACGAAGAACTGCCAGCCGGCCGCGGAAGCCGACGAACCGACGGCCTGTACGGGCAGGTCGCTCATGGTGCTAATTATACACTAACTTGTGATATTTGGCAAATATTTTATGATGCCGCCCGGGGAGCGCCGCCCGGAATGCCCGCCGACGCTACTCGTCAGGTTCGGGCCTCCTCCAGCACGCGGCTCAGCCGCACGAAGACGTCTTCGAGCGTCGGTTCGACCGGCCGCGCCGATGCCGTCGCGTCCGCCGGCGCGATGGCCTCCAGCATGGCGTCCGGCGACATGTCGTCCGCCAGCAGCACGTGCAGCGTCGTGCCGAACATCGTGGCGTCGCGCACCGCCGCCACGCCGTGCGCCCGCGCCAGCGCATCGGTCGGCGCGGCGCAGCTTACTTCGAAGCGGCGCGTGCCGGCCGGCGTCACGTCCGGCAGAATTTTCAGCTCGTCCGGCCGGCCCACGGCGATCAGCCGCGCGAGCTGAATGTATCCGACGTGCGTGCAGCGCTCGGCCTCGTCCATGTAGTGCGTCGTCACGAACATGGTCACGCCGCGATGGCTCAGCTCGAACAGCAGGTCCCACAGGTCGCGCCTCGCCACCGGATCGATGCCCGCCGTCGGCTCGTCGAGAAACAGCACGTCCGGCTCGTGAATCAACGCACACGCCAGCGCCAGCCGCTGCTTCCATCCGCCCGAAAGTTGTCCTGCCAGTCGGTTCGCGAACGGCCCGATGCCTGTCAGTTCCGCGACGTCCGCCTCGCGCTGCCGTTGTCGCGCCGGAGACAAACCGTAAATGCGGCCGTAGAAGCGCAGGTTTTCGACCACGCTCAGATCGGCGTACAGGCTGAACTTCTGCGACATGTAGCCGATACGGCGTTTGACCGCCTCGGGGTCCCGGGCGACATCGACCCCCAGCACCGAGCCGCTGCCGGCGCTGGGTCGCAGTACGCCGCACAACATGCGTATCAGCGTCGACTTCCCCGCGCCGTTGGGTCCCAGAAGCCCGAAGATCGCGGCGCGCGGCACGTCGAACGTCACGTCGCGGACGGCCGTCACGTCGCCGAATCGGCGCGTCAGGCGATGACAGCGGATGACGGCGTCGTTCATAGGGAAGGGATTGTAAGACGCCTCGCGTGACACGGAATGGCGACGTGATTCAGCCGCGGCCGGCCGATATGATACACGGCAGGTTTACCAGCCCATTCTCGGACACGGGCCACCGGAGGAAATTACGCCATGATCTCGATTGCCGAAGTGCCCTCCGGCGGCGGAGCGACGGCGAAAGATTGCGCCTCGTGCAATCCCAACGCCAAGTGCGGCAACGGGCTGGAGAAGGTCTATCCCACGTGCGCCGTCCGCTACGGCGCAATGAACTTCATCGGCGAGTTCCGCTACGCCCCCGGCATGTTGTTCGGCTGCGGCGAAAAGGTCGTCATTCAGACCGACCGCGGCACCGAGATCGGCCGCCAGGTCAGCCTCACCTGCTCCGGCTGCGAAAAAAGCGTCAGCCGCGAGGACATCAAGAGCTACGTGAAGAACAGCGGGCCGGACTTTCTGCGGCTGCACGCCGGCCGGATTCTGCGCGTCGCCACGCCCGAAGACCTGGTCGAAAACGAAAAGCAACAGCAGATCGCGCGGCAGATTCAGACCGAGTGTGAAGAGACGACCGACCGGCTCGGCCTGGATATGAAGACGGTGATCTGCGAATACCTCTTCGGCGGCGAGCGCGTCGTCATCTATTTCATGTCCGATACGCGCGTCGATTTCCGCGAGCTGGTCCGCGATCTGGCCCATTTGTTCCACACGCGGATCGAGATGCGTCAGGTGCAGGCACGTGACGAAGCCCGCCTCGTGGCCGACTACGAAATTTGCGGGCGCGAGTGCTGCTGCAAGAACTTCCTCAAGACCCTGCGGCCGGTGAAGATGCCGATGGCCAAGCTCCAGAAGGCCACGCTCGATCCTTCCAAGGTCTCGGGCCGCTGTGGGCGACTGCGCTGCTGCCTGCGATATGAGCATGACAGCTACGAAGAGTTGAACGCCCGGCTGCCGCGCGTCGGACGGCGCGTGCGAACCGAATCAGGCCCCGCGGTCGTCGTCGATCGCCAGATACTGACCCAACTGCTGGTCGTCGAATACCCCGACAATCGGCGGCTCACGATTCCCATCGAAGAGATTCTGCCGGATGACGCCGGCGCCGCGCCGACCGACGAGCGGCCGGCCAAACCGGCCGCGCCTCGTGAGGCCGGGCGCGCCATCGAGGCGCTTGAAGCGGTGTCCAACGGCGGCGAGCCGGATGAAGTTGCCGCAAGCGCGACGCGGGATGGAGGCGCGCCGCCGGGGGCGGCGCCCGCCGACGTGCCGTCGCCGGCGGGACGCGCCGAGCGGCGGCGCGGTCGCAGAAGTCGCCGCCAGCGGCGACGCGAAGGGGCCGGTGGTGCGGATGTGCAGGGACGGCCGGCGCCGGGCCAGTCGCGCGAAGCGCCTCGCGATGCAAGCGAGGCGGGCGACGCGGCGCGTTCGGCAGGGGCAGGGCCGTCGCCGGGTCAGCCGGGCGGCGAAGGTCGATTCGGCCGGCGCGGCCGGCGTCGCCGACGGCGCGGGCATCGTGGGCCCGAAGGACCGCCGCCGGGCACGCGGCCGACGACGGGGGAATGATGCCGCGCCATGTGCGGGCGACGGGCGCGTCTCGTTGCGCGGCGCCATCGTCACAGCCGATGGGAGGCTGTGCTACATGGCCGAGGCGTTTGTCACGATCATTCAGTTCACCCGCGCGGCGGGCGAAGCTAGAATGGCGTAAACGGCGCCGTGAACTCGACCCCGAAAAAGGGACACAGCGTTCACCGCCGGCAGGAGGAATCGCAACGTCATATGGCCCGCAGAAAATCGACATCGCTGAAATCCTCGCGCGCTTCGATCGACGCGTTCCGCCCCGAGGCGTACGCCTTTCTGCGCGAGGGGCTGGAACGGGCGGTGTGCGACGAGCACGGCGAGCCGTCCAAAGAGTGGAACATTCTGCTTCGCTGGCTCAACAAGCGGGGAGTCAGACCCGACGAGTTCCCCGAGCACTTCCGCCTCGGCCTGTTGCCGCCGCGCATCGCCCGCATCGCGGAAAAACTGGGCGGCGAGTCCGCTTTGGAAAGCCGTCATGTCAGCGGCGCGGCGTTGTGCCGGGCGCTGCGCGATCTGGCGGTCGATAAGTGGGGGCTGATGGCCTCGACCGTGCTGCGGCGATGGGGCATACGATCGACGCGCGATTTCGGTGAAATGGTCTTCACCCTGGTCGAAGCCGATTTGCTTCAGAAGCGCCACGAAGACCGCATCGAGGATTTCGACGACGTGTACGATTTCGAGGCGACCTTCGATCGCGCGTACCAGATTCAACCGCCGGCGAGGTTGCCATGACGCATCCGGCCCCGGAACCGATCGACGCCGACTGGGAGAAGGCCGACGCGCCGCGCATCTCGAATCTGCGCTGGGGCATCGCCCTGATCGTGCTTGCGGCCTGGATCGCATTCCTGCTCGCCATGGCGGTGCATCGTTGGATCGTGACGCTCCAGTGACGGCCGCTGCGACGCTTCCCACATGCCGACCGCCCCGGAACTCGCCCTCGACGCAGCCGTTTTCGACAACAACCTCATCGCGCTGTGCGACGCCGCCCTGAACGGCGCCGCCGATCTACTGCGCGACGCGGCACTTCCCTCCGACGCCCGCCTGGTTCAAGCGCGCGACGGCCGCGCTACGGTCGTCTGGACCGATGGCGCCGGCCGCACCCGCTGGCTCGGCGGGACGACGATGCCCGACATCCGGGCCGATGGGCTTCTCGAACGATTCGATGCGGGCATGGGCAACGTGGCGCTGATCGGCATGGGGCAGGGATCGCTCGTTCGCGCGCTTCTGGATCGACTCTCGCCGGTGCAGGCCGTGATCGTGGTTTCGGAGTCCGCCGCCGACGCCGCTCTGGTTCTGCGCGTTCACGATTTCGCCGACGCAATCCGCGCAGGCCGGCTGTTGCTGTTCGTCGGGCAGTCCGCCTGGGAGGACCTGTCGGCGTATCTGCTGGACCATGACGGCTATCTGGCGCCGGAGCGACTGTTGAACTGGCCGTGGTTCACGCCGTCCGACGTTTCGCAGGCAACCGAGCGACTCTCGCGACTTTCGGCCGCGCTCGCCCGCTTTCGCGCCGATCAGCGTCAGGCGTTGCTGCACGCTCATCGCTCGTCGTTACAGCCTTCGGCCGCTTTGCCGCTTCGCGATCATCCCGCTGCAACGGATTCGCGGCGGCCCGTTCGTCTTGCCGTGTACTGCCCCCACGGCGATGGGATTGCGGCGACATGCGCGCGGAGCCTGGCGCGTGCCGCGACGACACTCGATCCCGAAGCGAGTGCTGCACTGAGCGATCACCCGTCACGTCGGCATCCCATTGTTGCGGCCCGGAGTCTGGCCGGATTGCGTCCCGACTGGATCGTCGTCGTCGATGCGCCGCGCGAGGCGCTGCCCGCCACGACGTGGGCCGAAGCGCGTGTTGCCGTGTGGCTGACCGATTCGGCGCTCGTGTGCGAGGAGTCGATCAGGCGGCTCTCGCCGCGCGATCGTCTGATCGTCCCGGACGAAGCCGGCCGACAGGCCGCGTTGCGGCTGGGTGTGCCGGCCGACGGCGTTCGCCGGGTCCCTCCCGGCGGCGACCCGCAGGCGGTCGTCACGGCCACGCCGCCGTTTGTGAATCTGGACGCGGCCGTCGCGGGGCTGCGCTTCGCGTCGCAACAAGCGGTATGGGAAGCCGCCAAGCGAATCGCTCGGACGCGCGTCGGCGTGTGGCGCGACGAGGCGGCGGAAGAGCTGCTTCAGGCGGCAATGCGCGACACCGGCGTGCGCTTCGACATCGCCGAAGTGCGCGACGGCCTGTTACAGCGCATCCGTCGCGTGCTCGGCCCGGGCGTCGAACGAAATACGTATCTTGAAATCTGGAACGAGGCCCTTGCCGCCGCCACCGCTCAACCGGCGGAGGCCGCCCGCGCGATCGGCCGGCCGGCGATTTTCTTCCCAAGCGGCGGACGCCTTGAGCGGGAGTTGCTCAATGCGGCGGCGGCGGGATTCATCCTGTTCGTCCGCAATCATCCGCGCCAGGCTAGTACCGACGGCTGGGCTTCGTTTCTCGATCCTGCGGGGCACGTTACGGTCTTTTCGTCGCCGGCCGAACTGAAGCGCCACCGTGAATCGTATCTTTTTGATCCACAAGCATTTATCGCAAAAGCGCGCGCAGCGCAACAGCATGTGGCGGCGTCTGAGTCCTGGCAGCGACGGCTCGCAGCCGCTTTGGACGACTGATCCCGCGGACTTGCAGGCGGTTGGGTCTGAAATCCGGCTGGCGTGCAATACCTCTCCGAAAACGGGTGGGTCATCCAGCGCAACCGGCCCGACAGTTACTCCGCCCGCGAAAAAAACAAGGATCGGCTCCGACTATGGCACGCGGGTTGCCCATTTGCCACAATAAGTACGCTCCGGCTTCGGCACTTGCGTGCACGGGTCGGGTACCTCCGTCGCGACCGGCGGAGGCGCATTGCAGGCTGAAGACATTCCGCGCAGTCGATCCGCCGATGCATCGCGCGGTCGGGCAACACGTGGCGGACGAATCTTTTCAGGAGTAACACACGATGGCCAGTGCGGCTGATTCAATCATGGCGGGCGTCGTCGCCCGCAATCCCGAGCAGAAAGAGTTTCATCAGGCGGTGCACGAAGTGGTCGAGTCGATCATGCCCGTGCTCGACAAGCATCCGGAGTACCGCAAGGCGAAGATCCTGGAGCGGATCATCGAACCGGAGCGCGTGGTCATGTTCCGCGTCGCATGGGTCGACGACCGCGGCGACGTGCAGGTCAACCGCGGCTTTCGTGTGCAGTTCAACAGCGCCATCGGACCCTACAAGGGCGGGCTGCGCTTCCATCCGTCCGTCAACCTCGGCATCATCAAGTTCCTCGGATTCGAACAGATCTTCAAGAACTCGCTGACCACGCTGCCCATGGGCGGCGGCAAGGGCGGCTCGGACTTCGATCCCAAGGGCAAGTCCGACATGGAGGTCATGCGCTTCTGCCAGGCCTTCATGAGCGAACTGTTCCGACACATCGGGGCCGACATCGACGTGCCGGCCGGCGACATCGGCGTGGGCGGACGCGAGATCGGCTATTTGTACGGCCAGTGGAAGAAGCTGACGCGCAGCTTCGAAGGCGTGCTGACGGGCAAGGGGCTGAACTGGGGCGGCAGCCTGATCCGGCCCGAGGCGACCGGCTACGGCCAGGTCTATTTCGCCGAGGAGATGCTCAAGACGCGCGGCGATTCGATCAAGGGCAAGCGCGTGGTCATCTCCGGATCGGGCAACGTGGCCCAGTACGCGGCCGAGAAGGTGCTTCAGCTCGGCGGGCGGGTGCTGACGCTGTCGGATTCGAACGGCTTCATTGTCGACGAAGAGGGCATCGATGCCAAGAAACTGGCCTACGTGATGGAGCTGAAGAACATCCGCCGCGGCCGCATGTCCGAGTACAAGGACAAGTATCCCAAGTCGCACTATCAGGCCGTCGCCACGACCGAGAAAGTCAATCCGCTGTGGCAGGTCAAGTGCGACATCGCGCTGCCCAGCGCGACGCAGAACGAGATCAACGCCGAGGACGCCGCGACGCTGATCCGCAACGGCTGCTTCTGCGTGTCCGAAGGCGCCAACATGCCCAGCACGCCCGAGGCCGTGAAGGTGTTTCTCGAAAGCAAAATCCTCTACGGTCCGGCTAAGGCGGCCAACGCCGGCGGCGTGGCCACCTCGGGCCTGGAGATGTCGCAGAACTCGATGCGCCTGTCGTGGAGCCGCGAAGAGGTCGACCAGCGGCTGCACACGATCATGAAGAACATCCACAGGAACTGCGTCGAGACGGCCGCGAAATACGGCACGCCGGGCAACTACGTCAACGGCGCGAACATCGCCGGCTTCCTCAAGGTCGCCGACGCGATGCTCGACCAGGGCGTCGTGTAACCGGCCGGGATGCACGAATCAGCGGGGTCCGCGATGCGGAACATTGTTCCGCGTGGCACGCGCTTTCGGCCCGTGTGTCACAGCCGCCCCCGGCTGTGAGAATGTGGCACAGCCGCCTCCGGCTGTGGGAATGTGGCACAGCCGCCCCCGGCTGTGCGAATGTGGCACAGCCGCCCCCGGCTGTAAGAATGTGGCACATCCGCCCCCGGCTGTGAGAATGTGCCACATCCGCCCCCGGCCGTGAGAATGTGGCACAGCCGCCTCCGGCTGTGGGAATGTGGCACATCCGCCCCCGGCTGTGAGAATGTGCCACATCCGCCCCCGGCTGTGAGAATGTGGCACAGCCACCCCCGGCTGTGAGAATGTGGCACATCCGCCCCCGGCTGTGAGAATGTGCCACATCCGCCCCCGGCCGTGAGAATGTGGCACAGCCGCCTCCGGCTGTGGGAATGTGGCACATCCGCCCCGGCTGTGAGAATGTGCCACATCCGCCCCCGGCTGTGAGAATGTGGCACAGCCGCCCCCGGCTGTGGTGAGTGCGTCGCCGCGCAACGAGACGCGCACGTAAGCAAGCGCTTCGCGTAGATAGCGCAGTCGACGCCGCGGCGCGCCGGTGCGCACGCCGCCTTCGAGGCGTCGACGCTTACCGACGTGCGCGTCTCGTGAAACCCGGCCCGACCATGCCCGTTCTCGTCGACGGCTACAACCTGATGCACGCCGCACAGGCCAGTCCGCACGGCTCGGAGCTGACCGGCCGCGGACTCTTGTGTCGACTGCTCGGCGACTGGTCGCAGCGCCGCGGCGAAGCGGTGACCATCGTCTTCGACGGCGCCGCGCCGGCGCCCGGCCTGGCGGAACAGCTCGGCGATTCCCGCATCACCGTGCGCTACAGCGCCGACCGCACCGCCGACGCGCTGATCGCCGAGCAGATCGCCGCCTCGTCGGCGCCGCGCCGGCTGCTGGTCGTCAGCTCCGATCGTGAGGTGCAGCGCGCTGCGCGACGTCGCGGAGCGGCGATTGCGGAGTCGCCGGCCTTCGTCGCGCAGATGATGCGCGAACTGGCCGACGACCGGCCGGCCGGCGCCGATCGCGAGCCATCGGACAAGCGCCGCGGGGTCGAAGGCGCTCGTCGCGACGAATGGATAGAGCGGTTTGGTTTCGACCCGCAGGGCGAGGAACCGTTCGAGCATCCCTGACGCCGCCGACCCGACGCCGTCACCCCCGCGCAGGCGGGGTCCGGCGACGGCCCTTGCGACGACCGGATTCCCGCCTTCGCGGGAATGACAAGATGGGGCGCTTCCCGCGATTGCCGCCGTCACGCGCCCCCGCCCCCGCGCCCCTGGACCGACGCCTCCCCGTTGACACGGAAACGCCGAAGCGATAAAGGGTAAGGCTCGCCTCAAGCGGCCGGGAGCGGCCGTGTGAGTTGCGGATGACCGCCCCCGGGCAAGCCCACGCCCCCGTTGCGGCCGACGCTTCGGTCGCCCGACGCGGGGTCCAGCGTACCAGCAGGAGTCCGATTTGTGGCAAACGGAACCCGAGCCGCCGCGGCCCAGAACACCTATGTCCTCGTCGCGCTGATCATCGGCGTGGTCGTGCTGGTCACGCCGTTGATCTCCGGTATGTTCGAATCCGGCGAGCGCAAGCTGGCCCGCGAGGTCGAACCGGGCGTCGAACGCGTTCAGCAACTGCTGGAGCGCCTCGACGAGAACCTGCTCGTCACTCAGGACCTGCGGCGACGGCTGTCCGAATCGAACGTCGACTTGAGCGCCGAGGCCTCCGCCACGGCGGCCGAAGGCAAACCCGAGCTGCTCGAAGAGATCGACGACGAACTTCAGAAAGGCGATACGATTCGCGTCGACAAGCTGCTGGCCAGCGCCGACAGCGAGTGGGAGCGACTGGTCGGTCCGGCCGACCGCGATCCGGTGACGCGGGGGCTGGGCGGACGCGGCGGCGTCTTCGGGCGGCAGTCGTTTGAGAAGTTCCAGAAGCTGCTAACGCAAAACGAGGCGCTGGTCCGCGAGGCCGAGCAGTCGATCAAGGCCACGCTCGGGTTGAGCTACGGCGACGCGCGCGCCGCCGACGACGTGTGGGCCAATCAGACGGCGGCTCTCGTGTCGCTGGTCAAAGGTCGCATCGAGCGCGATCGCGCCTGGTACGACCGCTGGCAGGCCGCCGGCCTGCGCATGGTCGCGCGAACGCAGTGGCTCGACGCGGTCGAGTTGCAGCAGTCGGCGTCGGCCGCCGACGGCCGCGCGCCCAATCAGGCGATCGAAGCCGCGACCGTAATGAAGACACAAGTCGAGGCGCAGATGGCGCCGCTGAAGGATGCCATTGCGGAACTGAGCCAGGTCGTCGATTCACGCAGGGCACAGATTGACTCTCTGCGGGCCGAAGCCGCGGCCGCCAATCAGGCGCTGATTCAGATGGACCTGACGCCGTTCAAGGCTTCCGATCCCTCGCGGGCGGTTGAGGAATTCAAGGAATATCGACAGCGGTACGAGTCGCTTGCCCAGGCGGCACGCCGGGCCGAAGCCCAGGCCGAAACGCTGGAGAAGGGCGCGCTGTCGGGCGGATCGTTGTCGCTCGATGCCGAAGGCGACCTGCTCGCCGGATCATACGTCGGGGCCGAAGAGACGAAGGGTCTGATCGAGCTGCAAACACGCCTGGACACCATGAAAGGCATGTTGGCTTCGCTCGAGGAAGTGCTGAAAACCACCGCCGCGCGGCTGGACGAGCTTCACGCCACCGCCCGCGCCGCCGACGCCGAGCGCGACAAGTTTCAGCAGCTTGCAAGCGAGCGAACCGAGCAGGCCCGCACGACAATGTCCCGTATCGACGAGCTGATGGCCTCGGCAAGGGCGGCGGATGATGCGGCGCTGGCCGCCTTCAAGGCCGGCATGCAGCAGGCCCAGGCCGCGCAGCGCGCCGCCCAGTCGCGCGTGTCGAGCGCCCGGCAGCGACTCCAGGAACTCGCCGCCGAGCAGCAGAGCGAGCGGCTGACGCATGTCTCCGGCGATCGCGACACCGGTCCCGCCGTGCAGGTGCTGGCGGCGACGCTCGCCTGGTCGGCCGCCGAGACGTGTTGGCAGGCCATCGCCGACCTCCAGGCTCAGCAGTTGACCGCCGCCGCGGTCGCGCAGTGGACCGGCGGTCCGTCGCCCGAGCCGCCGTCGGCCGCGCTGGAGGAGCTGCGCACGTCGTCCCGCGAGTTTCTGGCCAGCGCGATCTCGGCGCTGAACGACGCCAAGACGCAAATTCAGCAGGCGCGTTACGAACAGCTCGAAGGCCCGGCCATTCAGGGACAGAACTACAAGTGGCAAGTCTCGCAATTGGAAGGCGCGCTGCACATGATGGCGGCGCTCATGGCGTCCAAGCCGTCCGACGCCGAAGACGATATCGCCAAGGCGCGCACCGCCTTGCAGGAAGCGCTGCAAGGCCGCGAAGGCAGCCCGCTGCTCTCAACCGCGGCGACCGCGCTGGCGACGTTGCAGTAACGAATCCCGCGGAAAAAGCCAGCACCATTTCGCGAGGGTTGGCATGGTCAAGCCCTCGCGCGCAGCGGCCGAACCGGTTCAGAAGTAACCGCCCGGCGAGGGCTTGGCCATGTTGAGCCTCGTGCCGCGTTGAAGACTTCAAATCACATGATTTGATACTGCCCGCGTGCAGGCGGCCGACCCAGGCCTCGCGCCGCCGCCTACAACTTCCGCAACCACTTCTCCCAGTTCTTGCCGAATTCCTTCGCGTTCTCGGCCGTCACCGGGATCAGCGGGGCGGTGTCGATGGGGTTCTTCGGCTCGCGGCCGTAAGCGATCCTTTCCACCAGCAGGTCGATCGAGCGGTGCCCCCAGTTGTAGCAGTGCTGCGCCATCAGCACCTGCGCCACGCCCTTTTCGACGTAGGGCAACTGCGACGGCAGCGCATCGACCGCCACGATCTTGATCCGGCCCGGCTCCCACTTCAGCAGCACGTCGGTGAACAGCGGCCAGCCGCCGACCATGCACCACGCCTTGATGTGGGGATTGGCCTGCTGCACCTGCTCGACGCGGGCGGCGCCGTCCTGGGGCGTTTCCTTGTGATAATAAACATCGACAATCCGGATGTTCTTGTGCTTCGCCGCCTCCTCTTTCGCGCCGGCCACGCGCTTCTGAAGGTTGGGCGCGTTCTGGTTGCCGGCCAGAATCGCCACGTCGCCGCCCGCCGGACCCAGCGCCTTGGCCGTTTCGGCCATCAGCCGCCGGCCGCACTCGAGGTCGTCGACGCCGTGAAAGCAGAAGCGCTTGCTGTTGCGTGCGTCGGAGTCGAAGCAGACGACGGGGATGCCGCGGGCGACGGCGCGGTTGATCGCGTCGGTGACGGTGTTGGCGTCGCTGCAACTGATGGCGATGCCGCGCACGCCCTGAAGCGCGAGCTGTTCGAGATACTCGGCCTGTTTCTGCGCATCCTCGTCCAGCGGCGTGCGCCAGTCAACCTCGACGGGGATGCCGAGCTTTTCGCTCCATTCCTTGGCGGCATCCACCGCGCCCACGCGGGCGGCCTGAAACACCGGGTTCGACTGGCTCTTGGCGATCAGTCCCAGCCGCAACACCTTCAGCTCCGGCGGCAGCTTGTGCGGTTCCTTCTTCGGTTGCGGGTCTTCGCCCCAAACCGTCGCGGCCGTCAGCGCCAATGCGACGACGACGATGCGGTTCA
Organism: Planctomycetaceae bacterium; assembly: GCA_011525745.1. Classification (GTDB taxonomy): domain Bacteria; phylum Planctomycetota; class Phycisphaerae; order UBA1845; family UTPLA1; genus PLA4. The sequence continues at coordinate 49,326 of WYBU01000068.1, forward strand.
TGAGGATGTTTTTCATGTTGAATGCTCCCGAAAGCTGTCAGTCATCAGCTATCAGCTATCAGCCGTTGGCAGTCGTCGGTCCTCTTTTGCAGGTCTCGGGTCTCAGATCTCAAATCTCAAGTCTGATATTCGAAACTTGAAACCCTGATGACGCCCCCGCGCCGGCCATCTCTTCCCTTTGTGGCTCAGTGCCTGCCTGTCTCTTGTTGACGTTTCGACGTTTCGACTTTCACCCCCGCTTCCCCAGCAGGCGGCGCTGCGACAGCGTCGTGCTCACGCGATCGAGGACGGCGGCGACGACGATCGCCGCGCCCATGATGATCTGCGCGTAATTCTGATCCCAGTTCAGCGTCACGATGCCGCTGTCGATCATCTCGATCAACAGCGCTCCCAGCAACGCCCCCAGGGCCGTGCCGCGCCCGCCGGTCAGGCTCGCGCCGCCGACGACGGCCGCCGCGATCACTTTCAGCTCATAGCCGTTGCCATCGACCGATGAACCGCTGCCGTAATACCCCAGCTTGATCGTCGCCGCCACCCCCGCGGCCATGCCGCACAGCGTGAACACGAGCACCTTGACGCGTCCGACCGGCACGCCGCTGTAGCGGGCCGCGACTTCATTGCCGCCGACCGCGAACACCAGCCGCCCGCCGACGGTGTACTTCAAATAAATCCACGCCACGATCGTCACGGCCAGCATGACGGTCATCGGTACGGGGTACAAGCCGTCGCCGAGCTGGCGGCGGATGAAGCCGTCGGTGAACGCCTCGGGAAAGAAGCCGATCGACTGACCCTGCGTCCACACGAACGCGATGCCGCGCAGCACCGCCATCGAGCCGAGCGTGATGATGAACGGATGCAGCCGCAACGCCACCGTCAGCAGCCCGTTCAGCAGCCCGCAGGCTGCGCCCACGCCGGCGCACACGAGGCAGGCCATCGGCAGGACGTACGCCGGCGACGCCCCCGCGCCGGGTCCCTGTGGGCCGTAATAGTTCAGCAGCTTGGCTCCGGCCACGGCCGCCAGCGCGTAGATCGCGCCGACCGACAAGTCGATGCCGCCGACGATAATCACCAGCGTCGCGCCGACGGCCATGATGGCGAAGAAGGAAGTGTTCTTGGCGAGCTTGTCGAGATTCTGCGCGTTGAGAAACACGTTCGCTTCGCGCGACTCGCCGGTCTGCGGGTCGTAGAAGGTGGCCGTGCCCGCGCGCATCGTGAGGAACAGGCCCAGCAGCAGGATGACGCCGAGAAGGCCGGTCTCCTGTAAAGGGCGGGCTGAGGATCGTCGCAGCGGCAGCGCCGGCATGGATAAGCTCACCTCGCTCGACTGCGAACCAGGCCGGTTAGGAGTCGCGCACAAATAACCTGAACGATTGCCCTGAGTGGTACGGGCATCTTGCCCGTTCCGGACGGGCGGGACGCCCGAACCACCCCTCTGCCATTCGTTCACCTGATTTCCGCGTGATGCCCTAAGCGTCCGTCGCCACCGGCAGCACGGCGGAGTGGATCGCGACGATGGCTTCGTGCCGCTGCAATTCGGCGATCGCTTCGCCCGGCGGCGGCGCATCGAGCTTCAACACCATCAACGCCCGCTGTGCGTGCCGCGACAGTGCCATGTCGGCGATGTTGACGCCGTGCCGCCCGAACACCGTGCCCACGAGGCCGATCACGCCCGGCCGGTCGTCGTTGAAGATCAACACCATCTGCCCGGCCGCGACGATGTTCATGCGATAGCCGTCGACGCGCATGAGCCGCGGCAGGCCGTCGACGAATACGGTCGCCTCGGCCTCGTGCGTCGCACCGGCGTGCTCGACGCGCAGTTCGACGTGATCGGTCACGCCGCGCGCCTCGGTGCGCGTCACCAGTCGCGTGTCGATTCCGTGCTGCGCGGCGACCGCGTCGGCGTTGACGATGTTGATGCGGTTGTCGAAGTAGGGACCGAGCAGCGCCGCCAGCACGTAACGCCGCAGTGCCGCGGCGATATGCGCCAAACCGTCGCCCCACGTCGTCACCGTCACGCGGTCGACGCCTTGCGGACACAGCACCGAGAGAAACGTGCCCAGGCGCGTGGCCAGGTCGGCGAACGCGCGATCGCGCGGCGACAGGTCGCGCGGCAGATCGGCCAGGTTGACCGCGCCGCGGATTTGCCCGCGCAGCAGATAGTCGAGCATCGCCTGGACCGCCTCGACCGACACGGCCGACTGGGCCTCGACCGTCGAGGCGCCCAGGTGCGGCGTGCACACGATGGCGTCGAGGCCGAAGTAGGGGTGGTCTTTTCCGGGCGGCTCGGTCTCGTAGACGTCAATCGCCGCGCCGGCGAGCCGCCCGGTGCGCACGGCCGCGGCCAATGCGGCTTCGTCGACCAGATCGCCGCGGGCACAGTTAATCAGCCGCAGGCCGGGCCGGGCGCGCGACAGCACGTCCGCGTCGATCATGCGGCGGTTCTGCTCGGTCAGCGCGGCATGGAGCGAAACGTAGTCGCACGATTCGAGCAGTTCGCCCAGCGTCGGCACGAGTCGTACGCGATCGTCCATGGCGGTCGTGCCGCGATGAAACGGATCGTACGCCAGCACTGTCATCTCGAACGCCAGCGCCCGCGCCGCGACCGCTCGGCCGACGCGCCCCAACCCCACGATGCCCAGCGTCTTGCCTGCCAGTTGCGCGCCCTGGTACTTCGCCCGCTGCCAGCCGCCGGACCTGACATGCGCGCAGGCGGACACGACGTGCCGCGACATCGCCAGGATCAGCGCCCACGTGTGCTCGGCGGTCGAGAGCGTGTTGGCGTCGGGTGTGTTCATCACCAGCACGCCGGCGCGGGTGGCGGCGGCCACGTCGATGTTGTCGACGCCCACGCCCGCGCGGGCGACCGCCCTCAGGCGCCCGGGATCGGCCAGTGTCTCGGCCGTGATCTGCACGGCGGAACGGACGATGACGCCGTCGGCCTGTCGCGCGGCGGCGGCCAGCTCGCCGGGCTTCCATTCGGTTTGCACGACGGTTTCGACGTTGGGAGCGGCCCGCAGCAGGGCCAGGCCTTCTTCGGCCAGCTTGTCGGCGACGAGGATTCGCAGCATGGCGGGATTATCGACGGGCCCGCGCAATTCATCAAACGTGGGTGACGGCGTGTGGCACAGCCGCCCTCGGCTGTGTCCTCGCGTGGCACAGGATTGCAGCCCGTGCAGGGTCCGCCGTGCGGCCCATCGGTCCGAGCCCCCAGCGACAGCGCCGCGGTCCTTCCGAGCCGCGAAGCGTAAGCGAGCGGGATCCGCCCGCCCGATTTGTCATACACGGCTTTTCCTCGCAGCGGACGCTCAGCTCGCCTCCGGGCTTCGGTCGTTCGTCCGCCTGATTTCGGCGTAGGTGCGCTGCGCGGCCGCCCATCCCGCTTGCTGACGCAGCGCGGCTCTGATTTTCACGTGCTCGCAGTCCGTGCGTCGTTTCCACTGTGCGGCCCACGAGATCCGAGCCGTCAGCGCCAGCGCCGCGGTCCTTCCGAGCCGCGAAGCGTAAGCGAGCGGGATCCGCCCGCCCGATTTGTCATACACGGCTTTTCCTCGCAGCGGACGCTCAGTTCGCCTCCGGGCTTCGGTCGTTCGTCCGCCTGATTTCGGCGTAGGCGCGCTGCGCGGCCGCCTATCCCGCTTGCTGACGCTGCGCGGCTCTGATTTTCACCGGGTCTCAGCCCGCGCGTCCTTTCCACTGCGTGGCCTATTCCGCTAACATGCCCATGTCTTCCGCGCCAAGAGGAGCCTTCGTGCGACATGCTCAAGTACGCGCTCATTGTTGCCGGCGGCGGAATGGGTTCGCTTTTGCGTTATCTGGTGCAGGGCTGGGGTCAGAACCTCGTTAAGGGCGCGTTCCCGCTGGGGACTTTGCTGGTCAACGTCGCCGGCTGTTTTGCGATCGGATTCCTCAACACGGCGTTCATCGGCCCGCTGAACATCCGCATGGAATATCGTCAGGGCCTGCTGATCGGTCTACTCGGCGGATTCACCACTTTCTCGGCGTTTGGATGGGAGACTTTCTCGCTGGCCAACGACCGCCAGTTGTGGCGGGCCTTCGCCAACGTCATGCTCAGTCTCGGACTGGGCCTCATCGCGGTCTGGGCCGGCAGCCGGATGGCCGAGAAAGCGTACGGAGTGTAACCCATGAAAATCCCGCAGGACGGCTGCCTGCTGCGCATCTTCATCGGAGAGAGCGATCAGTGGCGGGGCCGCCCGCTGTACGAAGCAATCGTGCTGAAGGCCCGCGAGCTTCAGCTTGCCGGCGCGACGGTCCTGCGCGGTCCGATGGGCTTCGGCGCGAACAGCCGGCTGCACACGGTCAAGGTGCTGCGGCTCTCGGAAGACTTGCCGATGGTGATCGAGATCGTCGATTCGCGCGAAAAGATCGACCTGTTGCTGCCGCATATCGACGAGATGGTGACGGAGGGGTTGGTGACGCTGGAACGGGTGCAGGTGATCAAGTACCGCGCGGACGGCGGAAAGGCGGCGTTGCCGCGGGGGGGAAAGGAGTAAGAGCAAGAGTAAGCGTAAGATTAGTAAGATGGGTATGAGCAGGAGAAGGATTTAGATTATGATAACACAACTCATCAATCGTCTTTCCTGCTCTTACTCTTCATCTTGCTCTTAATCTTCTTCCTTATCTTAATCTTACTCCTAATCCTACTCTCTTTCGCGCAGCGTTGATCGCCCGCGAGGTGTCGTTCGAAGCGAAGCGGTCGTCCCCCTTTCCGCGGCCGGTTTCAAAAGGAGCACCGACATGAAGTGGATTCGTATCTTTACGTTCATCGCATGGACGCCCGGCGCTGCGATGCTGGCATCCGGCTGCGCGCAGCCGGATCGTCCATCTCCCGGCCAGGCCCGGGCGCAACGGGCCGCGGGCGAAGTCGCCGATCCGGTCGGAGCCACGCTTGACTCGTTTGCATTCTCCACGCTCGACGGCCGGCCGCTGGCGTGGGACGCGACGACGCAAACGCTGGATGCTCCGGGCGGCGGCGTCAAGCCCCGGCTGCTGGCGGTTCACGTCTTCCAGCCCGACTGCAACGCCTGCCAGGAGCAGGCGCGGTCGCTCCAGCGCCTTCACGTCAAAGGCGCGGCGGATTCGATCGCCGTCGTGGGCATCACGCATCGCGGCGACGCGGCGGCGGCCCGCGAATTCGTCCGTAAGTTCGGCGTGACCTATCCGATCGCTGCTGCGACCGGGACGGACTGGGCCGGCCGATGGGGTCGAGGCGATCCGATGTTCCTCGTCGGCAACGATGGAAAGATCGTCTATTCACAGGAGGGCTATCAGCCCACCGATCTGGACATCTGGTGGGCCGTCGCCGCCGATGTCCGGGACGGCCGCGTCGTGGCGTTTCGTCATCCGCAGCGCAGCGGCGAGAAATTGACGACCGGCGACGTGCTGCCGGCGATCGAATTGCCCGATCTGATGACCGGCCGGGCGCTGGCATTGCGAGTCGACGACGGCAAGCTGGCGTTTGTCGATGGCGACGGGCGATCGCATCCGTGTCGCGCGTCAATCGGATTCTTCTCGCGGTACTGAGCGTTCAGCCGCGAGGAGATGGTTCATCTCCAGAAGATGCACGATCGGTATGCGGCCCGCGGCTTGTTCGTGTACGCCATCGCGATGCATGACGACGACGAGGCGGCGCGTCGGCTGAACCGTGAGATGGGCATTACTTACCCGGTGTTTCAGGGCAAAGGTTCGAAGTTGGGCGATCGCTTCGCCTATGGCTGACCGGCGTACATTACCGACGCCGGCGGCGTCATTCGTTATACACAACTGGGATTCGAGGCGGGGGACGCGGTCATATACGAAAAGCAGGTGCGCTCGCTGCTGGAAACGAAGTGAGGCGCCGCGCGGTAGATCCCGGCGCCGTTTCAAAAGGAAGGAATGGCATGGTCTAGCCCTCGCGCGAGAACGGCCAGACTATGGCGAGAATCGCGCCTCGCGAGGGCTTGGTCATGTTGAGATTCGTCGCGCGCGGCAGGAGATGATTCGTTCACGTTGCCTCCGCGCGCTTTTGAAAGCGCTGAGCGGACGCGAAAGCAACAGTGTTTGGGGGCGGCGCCGGGTCTGGTTCCGACGCGTCGCTCCGGGCGGTTCACAGAAGCGCGCCTCACGCGTGCCTGGCGCTGCGCCGCGCTGAAAGCGGAAAGTGAATGTGTGATGGCTGCGCGAGACGAAATCGCGGCGTTGGCGCCGTTGCACGCCGGCGTGCTAGTCGGCGGCGCAAGCTCGCGCATGGGGCGGCCCAAGGCGCTGATCGAGCTGCACGGCCACACGTTCCTTCAGCGCGTCGTCGATGCATTGAAGCCGCGTTTCGGTTCGATCGTGCTGCTCGGCGACGGGCAGGTTCCGCCTGCCTGCTCGGCGCTGCACCGCCTGGCGGATATTACGGACACGAAAGGTCCACTGGCCGGCATGTTGGCCGCGATGCGTGAAACGCCGCATGCAGCGTGGCTTTTTGTCGCGTGCGATACGCCGCTGCTGTCGGCCGAGGCCGTCGCATGGATGGTCGCACAGCGGCGCTCCGTTGCAGCGGCGGTGCTGCCGCGGCGTGGCAGCGATCCGCCGGAGCCGTTGCCGGGAATCTACGAGCCGGCGGCGCGCGAGCGGCTCGAATCGTTGCTCCGCGCGGGCCGGCCGTCGCCGCGGCTGCTGGCCGGCGATGCGGATGTGCTTTGTCCGCCGGTGCCCGACGCGTTGCTGCGATGCTGGCGGAATGTGAATACACCGGAGGATCTGGCGGCGCTGATCGCTGACGGATCCGATTGTGGAACCACGCAGGAATAGCCTGCACGATTTCGTGGGGGGTGGCATGATCAGGCCCCCCTGATACGTACAGCGCGATGTGCGGACCGGGTCGCTCAAGTGAACGCGCCGCTCGACGGCTCGGCCGTGGGCGGCTTTATGGAACAAAGTCGCCCTCCCCTTTGGATGGGGCACAGCCGCCCTCGGCTGTGTTTCCCCGCGCCTGTGACGCGGCGACGCCTACTTACGTGCGCATCTCGTTCCGAGGCGCGGCCACGCATCAATGGCGCGGACGGCGCCTCCGCAGCAGGCAGGCGCCCGCCAGGAGTAGCGCGGCGGTTCCGGGTTCCGGCGTAGCCGGGTCTTCCGGTGGATCGCGCGGCGGTGGCGGTGGCGGATTGTCGTCCGTGGGCGGATTGGTCTTGTCGATGGCCGGCGGCTCGCCCGGTGTCGGGTCGCTGCCCGGCGGCGGAAACGTAATGGTCGGCGGATTCGTTCCAATCGGCGGCGGACCGTCGGGCGGGTTGATCGGCACGGTGTCGGTCAAAACCGGCGGAACGGTCAGATCAAATGGCCAATCCAGATCGGGCGGATTGTTTGAGCCGGGCGGCAACAGGTTGCCCGGCGGTGTGGTCGTCGTATCGTCATCGGGTGTCGGTAGCAACCGTCCACCACCCGGGCCGCCGCCGCGAAACGGCAGGCCGACCAGCCCGCCGCCGCCCCCGCCGCCGCCTCCGCCGCCGCTGTCATACGAGCCGAAGAACCCCAACGGCGGATTCGAGCCGATGTCCGCACCGCCGGCGCCGCCGCGCGTCGGCCCGGCTTCGGCATAATCTTCTTCCTCACACATGTCGGGCGTGTCGTTGGTGTTGAAGTCGGCGACGTCACCGGCGGCGACTTCGCATTCGTCGGGAAGCTCGTTGGTGTTGCAGTCATCGTCGCACTCGTCGGGCCGCAGATTGGTATTGCAGTCGCTGGCCCACTCGCGCGCGACTTCGACTTCATCGGGCGTCCCATTGGTGTTGCAGTCCGGGTCCTCCGCCTCATCCGGCGACGGGTTTGACTCGGTAACCGGGGCGGCAGTCGCCGACGCGCCGTCGCTTACTGTCGAATCGCTCGCGGGGCTTGACGCGGGACGGTTGATAAGTCGAAGGTGCGCCGCGAACGGTCCGGCCGCGGCGCGGAAGTAGGCTTCACGGTGAAACGGCTCGGCCTCTGTGCGCGGCGTATGGCGCAGTGAGTCGTAGATCCAGGGCGGCGTCCACGAGCCGGCGCTGCCGCCGAGCGGCCCGCCGTATGGGATGAGCGTCAGCGGCCGCGCGCTGCCGTCCTCGCCGGCCGGTTGCGGCATGATGAACGTGGTCCAGCCAGTGATCGGATCGATGGCGCGCGTCTGTGCGCAGGCAACCTGCACCGGTCCGGTCAGCGTCGACGTCATGGCAGCCAGCAAGATGGCGCCGGCGGCCGCGCTCTGGGCGCGCGCCGCACCGCGGCGGATTCCCCCCATGTGTTCCCCCATCCCGCGCTGGGCGGGCAACGCGTGCGCATCGCCGGGGAGGCGACGCCCGAGAGCGGCGCATGCGACGCGGCGGAAGTGGCGGCCGCGCGGCACGATGCGCTTGCGTCTAATGATTCCTATGTCATTCTGCGAGCGGGGTCAAACATGATCGATGTAGGCGTGCAGGGCGGAATCTCGGACGCCGCGGATTTGCGGATGATTCTCGGAACGCGCCGCGTCGAAACTGTCTGAATTGCGGCCATGGCGGCTCGGAGTTTGCGCCAATGTATTCAAGGCGGTCCGGCCGAGGCCAAGTCTCTATCTCCGAGTCGTGAACCTCTTCGTTTCGCGTGTAACGGTCGCTGTAAAAAAGGCGTGCGGCACCCTGTTTGGTTGGCGCGGTCAGAGGGTGCCGCAGCGAGTGGAAGTCTGTTTGTCAACGCTTGCTCGGGCGTCTTGCTTCCGTGGCATGCGCTGGTCGGCTCACGATCGGTCGCATGTGCTCCGCATGAATCCGACGCTTCATTATAGCCTCCAGTTGCCCGATGTCTTCCAAAGATCGCGCCGAAACCACGCGAAATTCACAATATTCGTCGCGCTAGGACACCAGTTCGCCGACCGGCATCGGGTCGGGCAGCCCGGCCGACCGGAAGCCGGCGTCGCGCATCCGACAGGACCAGCACACGCCGCAGGGCCGGATGCCTTCCGTCATGCACGACCAGGTCCGATCATAGGGAACGTGCAGCCGATGACCGAGCCGGACCACGTCACCGGGGTCCAGATCGACCAGGGGGCAGAATATCTCGACCGTATGGTCTGCGTCGCCGGCGCCGAGCAGGTAGTTGTACAGGTGCAGGTACTCGCGGATGTTCTCAGGCCAGGCCGAGGCCGGGCCATCGGCGCCGGATGTCGGCCCCTCTCGCCACCCGACAGCCATGCGATGAGAGTTCAGCCGTTCGGCCCACATCCGGCCCAGGCTCAGGAGGCCGCTCATCAGACCGGGGGGGTGTCGGCGGCCGGCGGCGCCGGACGCCTCCGACTCGCTGGTCCCCCCGATTGAGGGCAAGTCGACCGCAAGTTGCTCAACTGCCTCGAAGTGCTCAGACAGGGCCTGAAAGGCCTCCTGCTCCCGGGCCGCGGTCGGCTGGCCGTGCCGGACGAACAGCATGGCGACCGGCTGTTCCTGCCTTGCCAGGGCGGCCGCCACGGCCGAGTTCAGCCCCCCGGAGCAAAGGACGATGGTCGGCGTCATGTTATGCCTCCAGGGTACCGTGGGGTGTATCGGTCCATGCCGATGGCGGGGTGAGAATCGGAAGCGGAAAGTCGAAAGTCGAAAGGCAAAAAAAACGTCAAAGGGCCAAAACGTCAAAGCGTCGAAACGGAAGGCGAGGGAACAAAGGGACGTCAAGAAGCGAGAATCGAAATGAAGGCTCGAAACGTCGAAAAGGTTTGTTGAGGGGCGCTTTTGCGAAAGCCCACGTAATATTGCCGGGGCATTACGAGTTCCGCGGCTCGTTTGCCGCGTGATCGGCGCGCCAGCGTTCGTAAGCCGCCACGAATTTCGGATCGCGCTGGCGCAGTCCTTCGTGGTCGATGCGGCCGCTGCGCGTCATGATCTCATACGCGAACGGCAGCGGATCGAGGTGCAGCCGATCGCCGAAGTTCTCGAACCACAGCAGGCTCGACAGCGCGGCTTCCTGCAATTCGTCAACGACCGGCTTGCGAGCGCGCTCGAACTCGGCCAGCGCCGCCGGCACGCTCGGCCGGTTGCGGATCGCCTGATACAGCGCGATGGCGTCTTCGAGAGCCAGTCGCGTGCCCGATCCGATGGAAAAATGGGCCGTGTGCAGGGCGTCGCCCAGCAACACGCGATGATCGTCGATCCAGCGTGCGTTCTTGACGATCGGAAAGCGCAGCCACTTCACAAAGTTATTGGACAGCAGCGGCCGACCGCACAGTTCGTCACGAAACACGTCTGCTAGAAACACGCAGGCGCGCTCGTCGTCCATGTCGGCGAATCCCGCGGCGTTCCACGTCGCGTCGGGGCATTCGACGATAAACGTGCTGTGCGACTCGCTGAACCGGTAAGAATGGGCGGCGTAGACACCGGTATCGTGCTGCTTGAACGTCAGCGTCAGGCCCGTGAACAGGTGCTGCGTGCCGAGCCAGATGTAACGATTGCGTCGCACGTCGACCGTGGGTCGAAACGCCCCGGCGAAATGCCGCCGCACGAGGCTGTTGGCGCCGTCGGCGCCGATGAACAAATCGCAGTCCTGCAAGGCGTCCAGCCCGGACGGGCCGACATTGTGCTGAAATTCGATACGCACGCCCAGCTCACGGCAGCGCTCGTGAAAAATGTTGAGAAACGCCAGCCGCCCAATGCCCGCGAAACGATTGCCGCCGATGCTGGTCTTCACGCCGCGGTGAATGACATCGACGTTGTCCCAGAGCTGGAACTTCGCGGTGATGCGAGCGTGCGACTCGGCGTCGTGATCGCGAAGATATGACTGCATTTTGTCCGAAAACACGATGCCCCAGCCGAACGTGTCGTTCGGACCGTCTCGCTCCAGAATCGTGATGTCGTGGCGTGGATCGGCCTTCTTCATCAGGATGCCGAAGTAGAGTCCGGCCGGCCCGCCGCCGACGATGTTGATCTTCATGCCGGCCATGATACGGCGCGGCGGGCCTGCGCGGCCAGGGAGGACGGCCGCCGGCGATCCTGCGCAGCAACTGATCGCAAGGACGGTGAAGTGAGGGAACCGGCTTTGCAGAGCGTACATCATGCGGCCGCAGCGCCGCACAGCGCTTGTGCCCCCGACGGTCGGCCTTAAGATAGCGTGCGAGCGTGCCGATCGTTTCAGATCAGGGATGAAACAGCGGAGTCTCGTGCATGGCTAAGCTGAACTTTCGCCTGCCGGAAACGCAGGCTCGCTGGGGCTTGTGGACGTCTGTGCTGGCCGGCCTGACCGTCGTTGCGCTGACATATTTCGTCTTCAAGGGTTTCAACGTTCAGACCATGCACATTCCGTTCGACTCGACTTCCAAGGGACTCGGGCGATTCCGGCCCGCGCTGGTCAACGTCACCGCAGCCGTCGCCGTCCTGCTCAGTCTGGTGGCCGGCGGCTTGGGCTACAACAGCCTGGGCGAAAAGCGCAACTCAAAACAATCCTGGTCATGGATCAGCATGTTGGCGGGCGCGTTATTCGCGGCCGCGGCGGTGATAAATCTGGTCGCGTGGTCCCAGCTCAAGCTTCAGGTCATCAAATGATTCGATGGCCTTTGAACCTTGTGCTTCCCGGCGAGGCCCTCTTTCGTGTCGGTCGCCCCTTTCTGGGCGCCCTCTTCATGAGCATTTTCGCGTTGGGCCTCCATGCCATGATTGCCGCTGCATTCGTCGCGCCGGCTGCCTGGCCGCGTTGGATGCTCGGCGCCGCCTTGATGGTGAGCTGCCTGTCGTGGATAGCAGCGCAGTTGGCGGTAGCAGGCCGAGCGGGGCAAAGTGGACACGCCGCGGACACCCGATAACCGGTTCTCCCGTAATGCCGTTTAACTTTTTTAATTACATGAGTTTACAACATTAATCCTCGCTGGGGATGGTCGCTTTCCAAATCGGTCGGCAAACGGTATAAGGGTTTCGCGCAGGGCGCCGGGGAAAGTTGATGGGGCCGGCCTGTCACGATTTCCGATAGGGGTTTGGGCTTGTAAGCGGAAATCAAGCGGTCTGGCCACCGCCTTTCGCCGGGCCTGGGTGTGCCGTCCGCGCACCGCTTTACGGGTCGTAACATTTTGTCAAATAAAGGCTTGATGTCGATTGCCCGCGCAATCGACGGGGACGGAGTCTGCCCGTCGCCGGCCAAAGTCATTGAGGACATATGTCGAAGCAGGTAGTCATCATCGGGGCGGGACCTGCCGGACTGACCGGCGCATACGAGCTGAACAAGCTCGGTCTGAGATCCACCGTCCTTGAAGCAGACGACGTTGTCGGGGGCATCTCACGCACCGTCAATTACAGGGGATACCGCTTCGACATCGGCGGTCATCGATTCTTCTCCAAGGTTCCGCTGATCAACGAGCTGTGGCGAGAGATTCTCGGTGAGGATTTTCTAGATCGGCCGCGCATGTCGCGGATTTTCTACAACGGAAAGTTCTTCGATTATCCGCTCAAGGCCGCCAACGCGCTGAAGAACCTCGGCCCGATCGAGTCCATGCTCGTCGGGCTGAGCTACGCCCGCGCCAAGGTGTTCCCTAGCCGGGATGAAGAGAACTTCGAGCAGTGGGTTTCGAACCGCTTCGGACACCGGCTGTACTCCATCTTTTTCAAGACGTACACGGAGAAGGTCTGGGGCATCCCCTGCACCGAGATTTCCGCCGACTGGGCGGCCCAGCGGATCAAGAACCTGTCGCTGACCGAGGCGGTGCGCAACGCGCTGTTCGGCAGCGGCAAGAGTCGGGACGGACAAGTCATTACCACGCTGATCGACTCCTTCCACTATCCGCGTTTCGGTCCGGGTCAGATGTGGGAGCGGTGCGAGAAACTCGTCAACGAATCCGGAAACCAATGCGTCCGCGGCGTTCAGGCCGATCGCATCCGGCATCGCAACGGCCGCGTCGAGTACGTGGTAGGGCGAAGCACAAACGGCGAGCAAATAGAGTTCGCCGGCGACCATTTCATTTCATCGATGCCGATTCGCGAGTTGATCCACGCCTTCGATCCTCCGCCGCCCGACGAAGTGCTGCGCGCGGCCGACGGCCTGCGTTACCGCGACTATCTGACGGTGGTTCTGATCGTCAACCGCGAGCAGATGTTCCCCGACAACTGGATCTACATCCATTCGCCCGAAGTGATGATGGGGCGCATTCAGAACTACAAGAGCTGGAGCCCGGACATGGTGCCGGACCCGCGCAAGTCGTCGCTCGGACTCGAGTATTTCCTGTGGGACAAGGACGATCAGTGGACCTGGTCCGACGACCGGCTGATCGAGCTGGGCATACAGGAGTGCGAGCGCATCAAGATCATTGGCCGCAGCGAAGTCGAGGACGGCACCGTCGTTCGCATGCGCAAGGCCTACCCGATTTACGATCAGCATTACCAGGAAAACCTGGCCGTCGTCCGACGCTGGCTCGATACGATCGTCAACATCCAGTGCGTCGGCCGCAACGGGCAGCACCGCTACAATAATCAGGATCACTCCATGCTCACCGCGGTGTTCGCCGCGCGGAACATCGTCGGCGAACGGCACGACGTCTGGTCCGTCAACGTGGAAAAGGAATATCACGAAGAGGCGAAGGTCGCCACGCCGGCCGCCGGCGAGCGACTGGTGCCGGCGCGCATCATCCGGCCAGAGCCGGCGGCGCCTGTGCCCTCTCCCGACGAACTCATCGAGGCGGCTTTTGCGCGGCTGGATCCCATCGCACTGGGTACGGCCGTCGGAACGCTCACCGGATTGGGGCTTTTCATGGCTACGGCCATTCTCTTGCTCCAGCACGGGCCGCGTGTCGGGGAAAACCTGTCGTTGCTCAGCCACTATCTGTTGGGTTACAAGGCGTCTTCATGGAGCGGGGCGTTTATCGGGCTTGTTGAAGCGGGCATCGGCGGCTTCATTCTGGGATACGTCATCGCATGGCTCCACAATATCGGTCTGGGCAGGTACGTGTCGATGATTCGTCGCCGAGCCGTACGCGAAGAGGAGAAGGAAATCCTCGAAAAGGTGTAGCCGACACGCCGGTTCATTCCAAGAATTGGTATGCAGGTTGCCACGTGCGGCTATCGAGCAACGGCCGCGGGAACGGCCGGCATCGGCGACATGCGGCGGCTTCACGCAACAACGTGGGGCACGCGGTACGTTCCGGGCTGAGTTGCCCGGGAGGGTTCGAGCAAGGGGGGCGGAGAGGTTCGCTGATCGCGTTTCGACCCCTTTCGGGGTTGACGATCAGATCAGATTCGCGCCGAAGTGCGAGAAAAGCGGAGAGCCGAGGATCATGACGAGTCGAACCGATCCGTTGTACGAAGTGAGCCACGCGGTGGCTCGGATGAAGGCGGGTGTACTGGCGATCATTTTCGCCGTCATCTGCGGAGGCGGTCTGTTTCTGGCGACCGTGTGGCTGCTGATCAAGGGCGGCCCGCGCGTGGGCGAACACCTCAACTTGCTGTCGCACTTCTTCATCGGCTATTCGGTGTCGTGGGGCGGCAGTGTGGTTGGACTTTTCTGGGGCGCCTTGGCGGGCGCCGTGATCGGCTGGACGCTGGGCCTGATCTACAACTCCGTGGCGGGATTGCGAACGCGGTAACGTTTGTGCACGGATGCCTCTTCTTTCGCAACGTCGCCCCGTGACACGACGCGGGATCATGCGCCCGCGTGCGACGCACCACTGGACGTTGCCGGCTTCATGCGGTTGAGTGTGCTGGCGCAAATGCGCGCCCCGCATTCGCGCCTGCTGTAGGACGACGGCCGCGGAGAAGCGCGGCCGCTTCGACGCACGGCTCGCGATTTCCTTTTCCATCCTTCATGCGTATCGGCATAGACGTTACGTGCTGGTCGAACAACCGCGGGTTCGGGCGCTACCTGCGTGAACTGCTCGGTGCACTGGCGCGCGTGCCGCAGCATGACGAGTTCATCCTCTTCGCCGATCAACAGACCGCGCCGCGCGTCATCGTTCCGCCCGGCTGGTTGCTGCGCGTGGCCGGCACGCGGGAAGCGCCGACCAGGGCCGCGGCCGCGGACAGCCGCCGCTCGCTGGGCGACATGTGGACGCTGCGCCGCCTGGTCGCCTCCGAGCCGCTGGATTTGATGTTCTTTCCCGCGGTCTATTCGTACTTTCCCGTCGCCGGGCGCGTGCCCTGCCTGGTGACGTTTCACGACGTGATCGCCGAGACGCTGCCGCACCTGATCTTCAAGTCGCGCCGCAGCCGCTGGTTCTGGAACGCCAAGTGCCGCCTGGCACTGGCCCGCGCGACGCGCGTGCTCACGGTATCCGAGGCGTCGAAGCGCGGGCTGATGGAGCACTTCGGTCTCGCCGCCGATCGCATCCGCGTCATGCCCGAGGCGGCGTCGGATGCGTTCCGGCCGGCCGATCGCGACGATCCGGCGCATCGCGAGGCGCTGGCGCGTCACGGCGTCACGATCGGCGAGCGATTTCTGCTCTACGTCGGCGGCATCAGTCCGCACAAGAACATTGACACGCTGCTGAACGGCTTCGCGCGCATCGCCGACACCGCCGCTCGGCAGGACGTTCGGCTCGTTATTGTCGGCGACTACAAGGGCGACTCGTTTCGCACGTGCCACGAAGATTTGGCGTCGCAGGCCGCGCGGCTGGGCATCACGCAACGCGTGCTGTTCACCGGCTTCGTCTCCGACGACGATCTGCGACATCTCTACGCCGCCTGCCAGGCATTCGTGTTTCCGTCGTATCTCGAAGGCTTCGGCCTGCCGGCGGTCGAGGCGATGGCATGTGGCGCGGCCGTCGTGGCCAGCGATCGCGGCTCGCTGCCCGAGGTGCTGGACGGGGCGGGCGCGATGTTCGATCCGCACGATGCCGACGCGCTGGCGACGGCTCTTGCACGACTGCTGGATGATCCGGCCTGGCGCGATGAGCTTCGATCACGCAGCCTGCGGCGCGCCGCGGATTTCAGTTGGGACGCCTCGGCGCGGCGGGCGATCGAGGTCTTTCACGAGTTCGATCCGGCGGCCCGCGTCGGCGTCGCGGAACGGCGACCCGCACACACGTGACGCTGCTTGTCCGATTCACCCCTGCGATTCTGCATCGTCAGCACGTTCTATCCGCCGTGGAATTTCGGCGGCGACGGCATCTACGCGCATCGGCTGGCCAACGGTCTGGCGCGGCGCGGTCATCGCGTGACGGTGCTGCACAGCCCCAGCGCGTACGAAATGCTGGCGGGCGGTCCACCGAAGGGCGCGTATCACGATCGCGACGGCGTCGAGGTGCACGGCATTCCCACACCGCTCGGCTCGCTGGGGCTGCTGCTGACGCAGCAGCTTGGATATCCCTGTCTGCAAGCGCCGGCGCTGCGATCGATGCTGCACGACGGCGCGTACGATGTTATCCACTACAACAACGTGTCGTTGCTGGGCGGTCCGCAGGTCTTCCGCTATGGCCGCGGGCTGAAGCTGTGCACGCTGATCGAGCACTGGCTGGTCTGCCCGACGCACGTGCTGTGGAAGTTCAACCGCGAAGTCTGCACACGGCCGAGCTGTGTGCGGTGTCAACTCATCCATCGCCGCCCGCCGCAGTGGTGGCGCTACACGGGGCTGATGCGCCGCGCGACGAGAAGCATCGACGCCTTCATCGGACCGAGCCTGTTTACGATGCGCATGCACCGCGAGCGCGGCATCCGCGGACGGATGGTGCAGTTGCCGCTGTTCGACTCGCGCGAAGGCGTGCCGCCGGCCGCCTCGCGGCGGCAAAACGACGGCCGGCCGTATTTTCTGTTCGTCGGGCGGCTCGAGAAAATCAAGGGCGTGCAGACGATCATCCCGACGTTCCGCGAAACGCCGGAGATCGAACTGCTGATTGCGGGAACCGGCAACTACGAAAGCGAGCTGCGCCGACTGGCCGAGGGGGCGGCGAACATTCGCTTTCTGGGCCGCGCCAGTCGCGCCGATCTGGAGGCGCTGTACCGCGATGCGACAGCGACAGTGGTGCCGTCGCTGTGCTACGAGACCTTCGGCATCATCGTCGCGGAGTCGTTCTGCGCGTCGACGCCGGTCATCGTTTATGCGCAAAGCTCGCTGGAAGAGATCGTACGGACGCACGGCGGCGGACTGATGTACCGCACGCCCGAAGAGCTGCGCGCGGCGCTGAATCGACTACGCGAAACGCCGGGGCTGCGCGATCGACTGGGCCGCGAAGGGCGCGCCGCGTACGACGCGGAATTCGGCGAAGAGCCGTTCCTCTCGCACTATCTGGACGTCGTCTATGCGTTGCTCGAGGAAAAGCGCGCCGGCAGCGCGGCGGCGCAGGCCCGCGACGGCGTCGCGATGCTGGCCGGCCGACCATTGTTCGAGTGAATGAGCGCGGATGCGGCAACAGTCGGGCCGCTCAATTTCCATCCCAGGCGTCAGGGCTTCGGCTCAACCGAACCGCGACCGTAAGGGAGCGTCGGGGAACGTTGCGGATGCCTGCGTGCCGCTCGAATCCGATCCCAAGCGTGCGCACGCTGGCTCAACCGAACCGCGACCGTGAGGGAGCGTCGAGGCGATCGCCCATTCTGCTGGCCCGCACGAAGTGAACCCGTCCCGCGATGACGCCCTCGTCACAGTCCGATTCGCCCATCGGGGCCAGCCTGCCAGACCCGCTGAAAGTCCCCATGAGTGAACATGCCGACGCTTATCCGGGCACGATCGTCGCGCCCGTGACAGCCCACGCCGCGACGCGAGACGGCGCGCCGAACCTCTCCGTCATCGTCCCTTGTTACAACTCCTCGGCGATGCTGCGGCGCTGCCTGACCGCGATGAGGGCCACCGATTACGACGACTACGAAGTGCTCATCGTCGACGACGGCTCGACGGAGGACATCGAGTCGATCGTGCGCGAATTCGGATACGGCTACATGCGCATCGACGGTCCCGGCGGACCGGCGCGGGCGCGCAACCGCGGCGTCGAGCGGGTCCGCGGCCGGTACGTCGTGTTCGTCGACGCCGATTGTTGCGTCCACCCCGACACGCTGCGGCGCTTCGCCGAGGCGTTCGCCGCCGATCCGTCGATCGACTCGGTGATGGGCGCCTACGACAACGATCCCGCCGATCCGGGCTTCGTTTCGCAGTACAAGAATCTTTTCCATCACTACGTGCATCAGGCCAACGACGGCGACGCCTCGACGTTCTGGGCCGGCTGCGGCGCGATCCGCCGCGACGTGTTCCTCAAGTTCGGCGGGTTCGACGAGGTGCGCTACCGCCGGCCGGCCATCGAGGACATCGAGTTGGGCACCTGGATGCACGCGGCGGGCTATCGCATCGTGCTCGACCGGCGCGTGCAGTGCCAACACCTGAAGCGCTGGACGCTGATGAACCTGCTGAAGACCGACATCTTCGACCGCGGCATACCGTGGACACGGCTGATGAAACGCGCCGGCGCGCTGGCCGATACGCTGAACGTGACGCTAAGTCAGCGCATCAGCGTGGCGCTGGCGTGCCTGGCCGTGCTGGCGCTGCCGGTGGGCATCTGGTATCGGCCCGCGTTGTGGATCGCGGCAGGCGGCGCGGCGCTGCTGACGATGTTCAACGTCGATTTCTATCGCTATTTCGCGCGGCATCGCGGCGCGTGGTTTGCGATTCGCTCGGCGCCGCTGCACTGGCTCTACTTGTGGTACTGCGGACTGTCGTTCGTGCTGGGGACGCTTTCGTACTATCTGTCCGGCGATCGCGGCAAGGGGCCGATGGTTGAGCGGAAGCGCGCCGAGTAAACCCCGTCTGTCGATCGTCATCGCCTCGTGCGTCGGTCCGCCCTTTATTTCGCGATGCCTCGAATCGATCGACCGCCAGCGGCACGCGGCCGACGTGGAAGTGATCGTCGTCGATCGCGCAGGCGGCGAAGTCGCGGCCGGCATTCGCCGCGATTATTCGTGGGCGCGCCTGATCGACGCGCCGGCCGGCACGTCGATTCCCGACCTGCGCCGCGCCGGCGTGTTGGAAGCGACGGCCGACTTCGTCGCGATCATCGAGGAACACTGCGTCGCGCGAAACGACTGGATCGCGACGATTCTGCGATGTACGCGGTCCGACGCGGCGGCGTGGGGCGGTCCCGTGTCCCACGCCGACTACGATCGGCGGACCGACTGGGCGATGTACTTCACCGAGTACAACGTCTACATGCCGCCGTTTGAGCGCGGGCCGGCGAACGACATCTGCGCGGTCAACTGCGTCTATCGCCGCGACGTGTTGTTGCGACACCTGCCCCCGCCCGGCGGCGGTTTCTGGGAAGCGGGACTGAACCGTTCGCTGGCGGCCGCGGGTGAGCGGATCGTCGCCGAGCCGGAGATGGTCGTGTACAAGACCGGCCCGTTTTCGCTTGGGTACTACCTGCGACAACGCTATCTCGTGAGTCGGGCGTTTGCGGGTGATCGGCGGCGGACGGCGTCCCCGTTGTTCGTCCTCGCCTATCTGATTCTCGCGCCGATCGTGCCGCCGGTGCTGCTGTGGCGAATCGGACGGCGCGTCCGGGCGAAGAAGGCGCGGTTCGATCGGTTTCTGCGTGCGCTGCCCGTGCTCGTCCCCGTTTCCATCGCGTATGTGTGGGGCGAATGGGTCGGCTTGCTGCTCGGCCCCGGAAGGAGTTGGGAACGCATCGAGTGAGGGCACGAAGAGTTGAAACGTCGAGACGACGAGAATTAGAGACTGTTTCAGGACCCGCCGCGCGAGCGGCGGGAAAGTTTTTGTCTGCTTCCTTCACGTTGTTGTGAAACAGGTTCTTCGAGGCGCGCGGGCACTGAAGCGGAAACGTCGAAACCAGTGCGGCGGCGAGTTCCGTCGGCGGGGGAAATGAGGTTAGCGCGACGGCTCAAAAATGCAGGCGCCCGTGACAAGCCCGAAGCCTGTGGTTTCGGTCATCGTGACGATGATCTGCGGCGTCGAGCCGTTGCGACGATGCCTCACGGCGCTCTACGCCCAGCGCGACGTGCGGCCGGCGCAGGTCCTCGTCACGCATGATGATCGCTTTCCCGATGCAAATCGGCTCTCGTCCGAGTTCCCCGAGGCCACGTTCATCCGCGTCGCGGGCGTGTGCGGCACCGATCGGCAGCGCGTGCCGGCGGTTCGCGCGGCCGGCGGCGACATCATCGCCATCACCGAGGACTTCTGCGTTTGCGATCCCGATTGGTGCGCGCAGATCGTCGCGGCGTTCGCCGAACCGGCGGTGGCGGCCGTCGGCGGCGGAATGGAGATGCACGGTGATCGCATCGGCCTGGTCGATTGGGCGTTTTTTCTCTACGACTACGGCCTGTACGTTCAGCCCGTGCCCGACGCCGCGACGCGGCAATTCACCGATACGAACGTGGCTTATCGCGGCGACGTGATCCGAGCGCTGGCTTTGGTGTGGCAGGACGGATTTTATATTCCGACGATCAATGACGCAATCGCCGCCGCGGGTCACCTTATGCGCCTCTCGCCGCGCATCGTCGTGCGGCAGCGGCGCAGCGTCACGATCGGCGGCGTGTGCCGCGAGGTGTGCCGCAACGGCCGCACCTACGGCCGCACGCGCGTGCGTAACGCCTCAGGCGGCGAACGGATCAAACGCATGTTGCTGACGCCGCTGGCGCCGCTGGTGCTCGTGCAGCGCCGATTCGACGCGATGCGCCGCGCTACGCGCGGCGCCGGACGGCTGATCGCCACGACCGCGCTGGTCATGCTGTTCGCGGTCTCGTGGACGTGGGGCGAACTGCTGGGATATTTGTCGCCCCGGGCGCGCCTCATTCAGGGCCGCGAAGCGTAAGCGAGCGGGATTCGAATGTTTCGCACGCGGAACGACCGTCCGTGCCCTGATCGGCGGGGCTGCATGGCGCGGCGGCGACTCGGAACGATGTGCACAAGAGTTGTTTGCACTATTGGTCGCCACCGGAGCGGCACAAGACTCAACATGGCCAAGCCCCCGCGAGGCAAGCTCTTCCGTATGGCCGGAGTCACGTCGCGCGGGGGCTTGACTATGCCACGCCTCGTGGATCGTGCAAGTTATTTCGGCGGGAATCCCAGGAACCACGCACGACGCGATGCGATGCCGAGCCGGTATCCAGGACACTGACCTTTCGTTTCGCTGATTCATGTCGCGGCGACCGCTGGCGATTCTGACGTATCACTCGCTCGACGACAGCGGCTCGGTCGTCTCGATCGCTCCGCGGACGTTCGAGGCACAGATGCAGGCGCTGGCTCGCGCCGGATTCGTCGGCATCACGCTGCGCGAGGCGGTCGAATATCGCGAGCAACAGGGCGACTGGCCCTCACAGCGCGTCGTGCTGACTTTCGACGACGCCTACGCCAGCCTGTTCGTCAATGCGCTGCCGGTCCTCGTACGCCACGGCTTCAGTGCGACCGTCTTCGTCATCACCGGCTACGTCGGCCGCTGCAACGACTGGGCGCCGCCGCCGCCGCGCATCGGGACACAGCCGCTCTGTTCGTGGGAACAGTTGGCGGCGCTGGTCGAAGCCGGCTGGGAACCGGCCGCGCATACGCACACGCATCCGGACCTGCGCGGCGTCGGCGAGTACGAAACCGAGCGGGAGATTCTGTTCTCGCGCGATGAACTGCGTCGGCGACTTGGATGCGAGATCGGCGGCTTCGCTTATCCCTACGGCCTGATCAGCCCGACGGCCCGGCGCATCGCGCGCGAACACTTTCGGACGGCCTGCACGACGGTCCTGAAACGCGCCGGCGACGAGCCGCTGACGGCCCTGCCGCGCGTGGACATGTTCTATGTTCAAACCGTCGCCCTGCTGGAGCGATTGATTGCGGGGCGACTGGACCGATATCTGGCGCTGCGTCGCTGGGGCCGCCGTGCGCGGCATATGCTACAATAGGTTCGATCTTCGGGCGCCGGATCTTTTCAGGGAAACGCCGTGTTGTCGTCGGGCGACGGGGGCGCTTTACGTTCAGATCGTGTGCCGGCCGCCGCCGCCCAACGCATCGTACGATGAAACAGCGCCGTTGAAGCGCTTGCCGCTTCGCGACGAGGGGACCAGGGAGCAACGATCATGCAGAATCTCGTCAGCCGCGTAGCCAAGCACGTGCGGTTGCAGGTACAGAATCTGGGAGTGCCGGACGTACCCAGTCCGCCCTTCCTCATTCTGTTCATCAACTCGATCTGCAACATGAAGTGTGAGCACTGTTTCTACTGGCGGCAGCTCAACAGTCCCGACGATCTGACGTTCGACGAGCTGGTGAAACTGTCGAATGAACTGGGGCCGATCGAGAATCTCAATCTCTCCGGCGGCGAGCCGTTCCTGCGCAAGGAATTCGGCGCCATCTGCCGGCAGTTCATTCGCTGCAACGGCGTCAAGGAAATCTACGTTCCCAGCAACGGCTACTACACCGAGAAAACGATCAC
Source organism: Planctomycetaceae bacterium (assembly GCA_011525745.1). GTDB lineage: Bacteria > Planctomycetota > Phycisphaerae > UBA1845 > UTPLA1 > PLA4. The sequence goes on from WYBU01000068.1 coordinate 71,626, forward strand.
GCAAATCCGCGAGTCGCTCAAAGAACCGGGCCTGCGGCTGTTTGCGATCGAGCTGTCGCTGGACGGCATGCCCGAATTCCACGACACGTTCCGCGTCGCCCGCGACTCGTTCAAGAAGTCGATGGAGACCTACGACGCGCTGGCGAAGCTTCAGGACGAGGATCCGCGGCTGCAAATCCACGCCATCTCGACCGCGACCGACAAGAACATGGACGAGATTCGCAAGCTCACCACGTTCCTGTACGACCGCTGCCCGCGCATGTCGCATCACAACCTGGCGCTGATCCGCGGCGATCGGAAAAATCCGTCGCTGCACGGGCCGAAGCTGCTCGAGTATCAGAAGCTCTACGAGTACGTGCAGCGTCTGTGGGCGCCGCGCGAGCAGAGTCGATACGGCAGCGTCGTCGAGCCGATGCTCCAGTGGGCCAAGGTGCGCACCGCTCAGCAGAAGCGCCAAGTCATCCCCTGCCGCGCCGGCGTGCTGTCGGCGGTCATCAACGCCAACGGCGACGTCGCCATGTGCGAGCAGCACGCGCCGCTCGGCAACCTGCGGCATCAGTCGTTCACCGAGATCTGGTGGTCGGAAAAGGCGCGGCGGCTGCGGGCGTCGATCGCGGCGAAAGAGTGCTACTGCACGAACGAAATTTTCATGTGGCCGAGCATCGTCTTTCAGCCGGCGCAGCTCGCCCGCGCCCTGATCGGCGCCAAGGTGTGGACCGCGCCGCCTCCGCTGGACGCCGACGAGCGAGCCGAATGGCGCGACGCCATCGGCTCAATCCCGCTGCCGGTGTTTTCCTGAGGCAGTCGCGTGACTGTCCCTTCAAAGCGGGTGGCATGGGCAAGCCCTCGCGAGGCACGATTATCGGAAAAACCAGGCCGTTCTCGCGCGGGGCTTGACCATGCCAACCTTCATGTGATGGTGCAGGTCATTCGTGCGCGGTTCCCCGGCCCCCTGATTTTCCCATGCGCCTCCTCGAACGCCGAAACGCGATTCAGAATCTGCTGTTTTTTATCCGCTGGAAGCTCTGGCTCGTGATTCTCTCCGCGCCCGGTCATCTGGCGTTCGCGCTGCGCGGCTGGGGCGATGCGCGGGCCGGCATCTGGCGGCGCCTGCGACTGGCCTGGCGACTGATTCGCATCCACCTGTCGCTTCAGTGCGCCCATTCGCCGATGGAGCTGCTCACGATTGTTGAGGAGGTGCTGCGCGTCCCGCCGTCGGTGGATGGCGTCGTCGTCGAATGCGGCTGCTATCTGGGCGGCAGCTCCGCAAAGCTCAGCCTGGCCGTCGAGCTGGCCGGCCGGCGACTGATCGTGTGCGACTCGTTCGAGGGCCTTCCCGAGACGTCGGCGGCCGACGATCTGCCGGGGGCCGATCCGTTCCGCCCCGGCGATTTCGCCGTGCGACTCGATCTGGTGCGCGAGAACGTCCGCCGCTGGGGCAGCCTGTCGGTCGTCGAGTTCGTCCCCGGCTGGTTCCAGGACACGCTGCCCCGACTGAACGGTCAGCGCATTGCGTGTGCGTTTCTCGACGTCGATTTGCAGGAGTCCATCCGCACCTGCATCGAGCACTTGTGGAAGGGCGTGCAGCCGGGATGCCGGGTCTTCGTGCACGACGCCGATCGACCGCCGGTCATCGAACCTTTCGAGGACGCGACCTGGTGGCAGAGGCGCTTCAATACGCCGCCGCCGAGCTTCGTCGGCGCACGGCGCGGTCTCGGACCGCTGCGGCGACTGCTCGGCTTTGCGATTAAGGCCGAATCGTGAGGAGATGGGGGTTCCGCCCGGCCGCCGGCGGCTCGATCGCTGAAGCGCGGCGCACTTTTCGGACATCCTTCATCCCATGCACCTGACGACGCTCACTCAGCGCCGCCGCACGCTCCTGGCCAATCTCAGCGTCCTCACGATCGCAGAGGTGCTGTGCAAGATCGTCACGCTCGCCGCCTACGCCATACTGGCGCGGCGGCTGGGCACGGCCGCCTATGGTTACGTCGAGTTCACCGTCGCCGCTGCGATGTGCGCCGGCCTGGTCGTCGACCTGGGCTTCGGTCCATGGGGAGCGCGCGAAATCGCCCGCGCGCCGCACCGTGCCGAGGAGCTGATTTCCGAAGTCACGCTCGCGCGGCTGCTGTTCGCACTGTTGGCTTACGCCGGCCTCGCGGCCGTCGCCTGGACGAAGCAGCGCTGGTTCGGCGGCACACCGCTGCTGACGACGCTGCTCCTGGTCTTCGGCCTCAGCCTGCTGCTGATGCCGCTGCTGCTGCAATTCGCCTTTCAGGGGCTGGAGCGCATGTCCGCGGCGGCGTGGGCCAATATGACACGGCAGTTCGTCTTCGCGGCGTTCGCCGTACTGCTCGTCACACAGCCGGCCGACGTGTGGCGCGTCGGCCTGGCCGAGACGCTGGCCGTGCTGGCCGCCGGGGCGTTCTGCTTGTGGGCTTATCGCCGCGCGACGGGCGTTTCGCTACGCTTGCGCTGGCGGCTGTCGCGCGAGCTGTTCCGCGACGGCGTGCCGATCGGGCTGAGCCAGGTGTTCTGGTCGGTGCGGATGTTCGGCGCGACGGTGCTGCTGGGATTCGTCGCGGCCGACGCGGACGTGGGCGTGTTCGGCGGCGCGCATCGCATACTGATCGCGCTGCACACGTTCGTGTGGCTCTATTTCTTCAACCTGCTGCCCGCCCTGACGCGTTCGTGGCACGAGGCCGACGGTTCGTTTCGATCGCTGGTGGACGCCTCGTATCAGGGCGTGGCGTGGCTGGCGTGCGCCGCGGGGCTGATCTGGGTGCTGATGGCGCCTTGGGTCATGCGCCGCCTGTACGGGGCCGAGTTCGTCGCGGGCGGCCGCGCGCTGCAATGGATGGCGGGCGTCTGCGTGCTGGCGGCGCTGAACGGCCATTATCGCTACGGTCTGTTCGCGGCCGGACGGCAGTTCGCGGAGATGTGCACCGCGGCGGGCGGCGCGGTTGTCGGCCTCGCCGCCGTGCCGCTGGGTTATCTGTGGTGCGGCGTCGAGGGCGCGGCGATGGGCCTGGTCGCGGCGGAAGTCGTGGTGTGGCTCGTGACGTGGCGATTGAGCGCGACGTCGCTCGACCTGACGCGCCACGGCCGGCTGCTGTGGCGTCCGGCGACGGCAACGGTGCTGCTGGGCGCGGGAGCGGCGTGGCTCTGGCGTTCGTGAGAACGTGTTTGAGAAGTCTGAACCGAACCGCGACCGTGAGGGAGCGACAGGTTGTCGTCGATGGGAGCGATGCGTTTGAATGCGACTGTTCGCCTTGAATCGGGCGTTTCAGCCACGTTCCAACGGCGAGCGTAGCGGCAAGGTATGGTATGTGACAATATTGTCCAAAGAGTGCTCTGATGGCGACAGTCGAGGAAATCAGCATGACGTTGCCGGCCGACATGCTGGTCATGATCGGTTCCGCAGTCGCGCGTGGCGACGTGATGCGTTTTAGTCGACGAGGGAAAGATTCCATTTCCGGGTGAACCAAGACACCGCCGTAGTCGAATCGCGCGTGGGACACCATTCGTTCATTCAAACGCGTTGCGTGTCGGAACGCCGAAAACTTTCGAACGCCTTGTTGCCCACCTGGCCACATACAGTTCGCGGCACATCCGTGCGTCTGTTCCTGACGTGCTGGCTCATCTTCGCCGCGCACTTTGCCACGAACACGGTGCGCGAAATCTTCCCGGCGCTGACGCTGGGCGACAAGCGGTCGTTCGACGTGTCGGAATACGTCGGGTTTCATCCCGATCTGTTCGAAATGCCCGGGCGCGGTGCGTTCATCAACAACAACCCCGGGGCGTCGATCATCGGCGCCGTCCCCTACGTCCTGATGCGGCCGATCATCGACGCCGTGCAGCGGCGCGTGCTTGCGAAACGGCAGTCGGCCGGCGCAGCGCCGCCTGAATTCGACTCGCCCTTTCCGTTGCGGCGCGAGTTCTTCCGCAAAAGCTGGCAGCGCGGCTACGACGTCAAATTCGGCCTGGCCGCCGCGGTCATGCAGGCGCTGGCAATGGCGCCGCTGTCGGCCGCGAGCGTCGTGCTGATGTTCCACGTGCTGCGGCATCGCGCGGCATCGATTCGCGCCGCGACGTGGCTGGCACTGCTGTACGCCTTCGCGACGCCGGTATTCTTCCGCACCGCGCAGCTCAATCAAAACCTGCTCGTGTGCCACTGCGCGTTCGCGGCATTCGCGCTGTTGTGGCGGCCGTGGGACGATCCGGCCGTGCCGCGCCCGCCGCGCTACTTCTGGGCCGGACTGCTGTGCGGCTGGTCGGTCGTGTGCGATTACAGCGGCGTGGTGGTGGTGGCCGTGCTCGGCATCTATGGCTTGGTGCGCCGCGCGTCGCTGCCGACCGAGGCCCGCAGGCCGGGCGATGCTCTGCGATTCCTGGCCGGATTGTCGATCGCGGCGGCCGTCCTTGCGGGCTATCAGTGGGCCTGTTTCGGACACCCGTTGTACCCGGCGCAGCATTACATGCCGCCGCCGAATCATCCCTACAAGGCGGGCATGACGCTGCCCGATCCGATTCTGTTCTGGCGCAACGCCTTCGGCTATCAATACGGCTTGTTCACCTCGGCGCCGCTGCTGTTGTTGGCGTTCGCGGCGCGGCCGGCCGCACGCGGCCAACCGGCGTCGCAGGCGGGCGCAGGCGATCGCGCGGGGGCATCCCTGCTGCCACGACGCGAGTGGACCGTGTGCGTGGCGTTCACGCTGCTGTTCCTGCTGTTCTGCTGCACGAATCAGTACGGCTACATGCAGTTCAACACCGGCGTGCGCCATCAGGTTCCGGTGACGCCGTTCGTGTTCCTGATCGCGGCGGGAGTGCTGCTGCGGATGCCGCGCTCCGCGGCGGTCGTGGTCGGCGTCGTTGTCGCGTGGTGGATGTGGCAGTTGACGCAATATCGCGACGTCGAGCCGGGCTGGGGCATTTTCACGGCCATCGGCGAGGCCGTGTCGCGCGGCTTTGAGCCGTTCTGGATGCGGACCGTCAGGCAAATGGGGCCGCAGTTTCCTGAATTTGTGTCGAATTGGATCGGCAAATCTGCGCTGCTGCTGGCTCTGGCGGCGGCCGTGGCGTGCACCTGGCGCGTCGGTCGGGCGAGGGCGCCGCAATGACGGCGCCGGAAACTTCGATCGGCTCGGGCATGATGGGGCGCCGATGGGGCGACCTCGCCGCGGTGCTGATCGCTTCGTTTGTCTGCATCACGCTGGTCCTGGCCATTCACGCGACGAATCCGCGCACGCTCGTGTCGACGCACGGCCTGCTGCACGCCGCGATCATTCAGCAATGCGATCGTGGCGTTCCGCCCGAGAACCCCTTCTTCACCGGCCGACCGGTGTGTTATTACTGGTTTATCCACTGGATGGCGGCGGGGTACGCTCGGCTGACCGGGCTGGATCCGTTTCACGCGTTCGAGCATCTGATCGTCGCGTCCTTCGTGCCGTTGTTTGCATTCGCGGTGCGGCTGGGGCGACGGCTGCTGAACAGCGCGGCGGCGGGGCTGTGCATCGCATGGCTTGCCCTGGTCGGCGCGAATCCGCTCGGGCCGCTGGTGTACCTGTATCGTTGCTGGTCGCGCGGCCAGTCGCTGCTCGACAACGCGCCCGATGCTCCGTTCGGCCCCTACATGTACGACAGCGCCCAGGTCGGAGCGCGATTGTACGGACCGAATCTGCCGTTCTTCATCCACATTACGTCCCGCCCGATCGCCTTGGCGATGCTGCTCGGAATGGCTTCCTGCTGCCTGAGCTTGATGGCGCGGTCAGGTTCGTCAAACGGGGATGCGGCGTCGAGGAGCGAAAGGCATTTTTCGACATCGGTGATCGGGCTCGCGCTGCTCACCACCCTGTGCACGGCTGTCAATCCACTCATCGGCCTGGCGTCGGCCGCCGCGCTGGGCGCGGGCTTGATCGGCGCGTCGCTTTGGCGACGAATTGCCCCGGACGACGCATGTCGCCCGCGAGTCCTGCCGTTGCTGATCGCGCTGTCGCTGGGCGTGGCGCTGGCGGTCCCGACGTTCCTGACGATGCTGCAACACGCACACGGCGGCGCGCGGTTTGTTCTGTTCTCGGGCGTCGGCTTCATGTACGGATCTGCGGTCGCCATTTGCGGCGGACCGTTGCTGGTCGCGGCACTGATCGGCCTGCGTCGCTTCGCGCCTTCGCATCGGCCCTTCGTCGGGATGATGTTGCTCGCGGCGTGCGCGCTGCTGACGCTGTCGATGGTTTTCCAACTCCCCGTCGAGAACAATCACAACTTCTTCAACGCCGCCATGGTCTTCCTGGCCGTGCCGGCGGCCGGACTTGTCATGCCGCCGTCGAAGGAAGCAAGCGGTTCGCCTGTCGGTGCGCGTGTCGCGTCGCCGCCCCGGATTCTGTGGCTGGCCGCGTGCTGTCTGCCGGCGGCGCTGCTGATCGTGCGGTCCTATTCCGGTCGCGCCCCGATCGACGCAGACTTTGCCGGCGAGCGCATCGTGCGAACGCCGGGGGACTCCGATCTCGCGCGCCTCTATGAGTGGATCGACGCCAACACCGAATCCAACGCCGTTTTCATCACCGATCCGCGCCGCAAGATCGCCGTCGAAGGGAACATGCAGGAGTTCCCCGCCATGACGCGCCGCGTGCTGTTCATCGGTAACGACGGCTACATGACCGATCCCTATCCCGACGCCGCGCAGCGCCGCCGCATCGCCACGCGCCTGCTGTCCGGCGAAAGGCTGCTGCCCGAGGACGACGCCGCGCTCGCGGAGCTTACCCAGCCGGTTTACGTGGTCCTGCAATCCGACAATGACTCGTCGGGCGCAAGTCTGATATCACAGCGGCTGGGACCGGCGCGATTCCGCGCCGCGACCGTTTTCGTGTGGCAGTGGAGAGCGGCCGCACGCGACAAGGTGGAGGGGAATCGCGCGCAGCCGAATTGAACACGCGTGGCATACTTCCGACTCAAGGTACGTCGACGCGAAACTATGACAAGGGGCGAGCCATGCAAACGAGTGCGTACTCCGACGGCGCTGACGGCAGCGCGGCGCTCCGCGCCACGTGGCCGGGCGTAGTCGTTTCCAGTGCCCTGCTCGGCCTTGCAGGAGGCGCCGTCTATGCACTATGCGAAGTCGCGTTCGTCGCAACCGACGCCGATCTTTACTTCCCGGTCGCCTCGGTGGCCATTTACGGCATCCTGGTGTTGTTCCTGTCCGTTCCGCTTGGCCTGATCGTGTGGGGGGGCGCATCGTTACTGGGTTGGCGGTTGAGCGCCCGGCAACAGTGGGCCGTTCACGCCGCTCTGCTGCTGCAGCTCTTGCTCGTGCTTCTCTTGCGTCCGATGCTCGTTCTGCTGCTGGCGCCCGTCCCCTGGCTGACCTGTGCCTGGCTGGCTAATCGTCGCGCTTTGAACGACATGCGTTGGGCCTGGAGCCTCTGCGCAATCGCAACCGCCGCCTGCCTGCTGGCGGCCGACGTGCTGGGCTGGAAGCGCTCGACGGGCGGGGGCGTGACGGACGAATTTGGCGCAGCCTTGACGGCCGTTGCCGTGTTCACGGTCGCCGTACTTCTGGTCCGACTTCTGAAACGCGGCACGCTGGCGGTATCGACGGCACTGGTTGTCGTCGTCGCGGTCGGCAGCGCGTGGTCGTGGCGGCCGTTCGGCCAGATAAATACACCCGCGCCATCGCTCATGCGTCCGAACATCGTGCTGATCGTGCTGGACACGATGCGGCGCGATGTGTTGGGGTGTTACGGCGGACCGCCCGGGCTGACATCCTGTCTCGACCAACTGGCTCGCGAGTCGGCGGTGTATGACGACGCCTATTCACCGGCGGCGTGGACGCTGCCCGCACACGCTTCGTTGATCACGGGACTGTTTCCGCGAACACACGGCTGTCGCGCCGACATCCATCACTGGATCGATGAAGAGATGATCACGCTGCCGGAGATGCTCCAGCGGCACGGCTATCAGACTGCGGCGATCTGCTCCAACGCGGTCCTCGACGGCGCAAACTTCGAGCAGGGATTCGAGCGCTTCGAATGCGTCGACGTTCCCATGGGCCTCGAGCACATGCGGATCACTCGGTTGCTGCAATTGCTCGGATTGCCCGACGGTTGGATCGACAAGGGATCGGTTCGTTCGACGTGCGAACTCGTGAACTGGCTGGATCATGAACGCGACCGCGAGCGACCCTTCTTTCTATTCGTGAATCTGTTGGAGCCTCATCAGCCCTATCTGGCGCCGCTGCGACATCGCGCTGCCGTGATCGACAACATCGCCGACCTGAGCGCGGCCTCCTGGCTGGGTGCTAACCAGTACGAATCAACCGAGTGGGACATTCGGCGTGTCGGGCCGGGCCGTAATTCCGAACTGGCGCGAAAGATGTACGAAGCCGAGGTGCGCTATCAGGACGATGCGCTGGCGGAGTTGATTGAGGACCTGTCCGCCAGAGTCGAACTGGATCAGACGCTGCTGATTGTCACGGCCGATCATGGAGAAAGTCTCGGCGAGAATGGACGCTGGGGGCATCTGTTCGTTGTGAATGACGCTGTGTTGCGCGTACCGTTGCTGATTCGGTTTCCGTCGCGTTTTCCGGCCGGTTCGCGCATCACTGGAATCTGCCATCTGACCGATATCGTGCCGACGATATTCGACGTTTTGAACGAGCCTTGCCCGCAAGATTCGCTGCCGGGCCGAAGCCTGGCGCCGGACGAATTCCGCGGCGCTGAGTACGCGTACAGCGAGTGGACGCCCGGCGCAATGGTCCGTCGCGTCACGCCGCGCGCCTTCCGAAAGTCGCAGCTCTCGAATCTGCGCGTGTTGAGAGGTACGCGATTCAAGCTCGTCTGGTCATCCGGCGGCGATCATCAGCTCTTCGATCTCCAGTCCGATCCAGCCGAGTCGCACAACCTGTACCGCGTCAACGAAGAGATCTCCCGCTCGATGGAATTCGCCATGGAAAAGTTACGCGACGCCTTGCCTCAGTATTCGATTCGCGAAAACGCCCCTTCGGCGCCGCTTGATGATCGACACGAGTTGCGCCTGAAGCACCTCGGATATATTCACTGAACAAAATGATCCACTCGAAAGAATCGATGCCGGTTCAAACGCCCGTCGCTCAGTCCTCGCCGGTCCAACTGGCCGCCTTCGGACTCGCCCTCGGCGCCTGGGCCGGCGTGCTGTGCGTCGGGCTGGACCTGGGCACGGCCCGCTCGCTTCTGACCTACTCCGACAGCGTACAACTCGCGGCCTTCGTCGGCGTGCTTTCCGCCGCTGCATGCGCCCCGCTGTGCCTTCTGGTCGTGCTGGCCTGCCGCTTGTTCCTGCGCCGCCTGCCGGAAACTGTGGTGTTGGCGGTCCTGATCGGCGCGGTGACGCAAGCCGTGCTGATCTACATACTAAATGTGACGTGGACATTGGCCACGCTCCCGCTTCCCTGGTTGCTGGCGATGGCCGCGCTCCAAGTCATGCGTCCCGCCGGCGCGGGCGAATGGCTGTCGCGGGCGGTCGCGTTGCTGCTGGCCGGATCGTTGTGCACCGCGGCGCTGCTCGCGGTGCAATCGGCCGTCTCATGGCTGTTCGTCCACTTGATCGCGGCCGCCGCAATGCTCTGCATGCTAATCGCGGCGCAGCGGCTGGCGGCCCGGCGACCGATCGTGGTGTTAACGCCATTGCTGGTCGTGGCAGGCGCAGTAGGATCGCTGGCCGACGGCTCGCGCGCCTGGGAATTTCAGGAGATCGACGCCATTGTCTCCACGCAGCCCGCCGCGACGAGGTCGGATGACGCGCCCGTCCGCCCGCCGCACGTCGTGATGATCGTGCTCGACACGACGCGCCGCGATTATCTCGGCTGCTACGGCGAAACGCGCGGTCTGACGCCGCGGCTCGACCGCGTCGCGGCCGACGGCGCCGTCTATCTCGATTTCATCAGCCCGGGGGCGTGGACCGTCCCGACGCACGCCTCGTTGTTCACCGGCTACTTCCCGCATACGCACGGCTGCGGCAGCCAGCAACATCGCTGGCTTGATGACGGCTTTCACACGCTGGCCGAGATGCTGGCCGGCGTCGGATACCAGACGGTCGGCCTGACCGCCAACAGCTACCTGGCCGAAGCGAATCTCATGCAGGGATTCAGCGACTTCGTAGTGCTCAACGATCGCTGGCACCACGTGGAGTTGTATCGCGCACTGCACGCGCTGGGCGCGCCGTCGAAGTGGTGCGATCAGGGTGCGGCCGAAGGCGTCGCGGCGCTGAAAGAATGGCTCGATCACCGCCGCAGGCCGCAGAAACCCGTGTTCCTGTTCATCAACCTGATGGAGGCCCACTGGCGGCAGTTCCCGCCGATGGACTGGCGCATGCGCTATCTGCCGCCCGACGTCGGCTACGTCGAAGCATCGCGCGTTTCGGCCGGATTTCACGGCGTGCTGTGGACGGCAGGCAAGCCGCGCACGCCGCGGGCCGAAGAAATCATGCGCGGGCTTTACGCGGCGGACGTGGCTTACCAGGACGAGATGCTGGGTCGCATGTTGGACCTGCTCGAAGAGCGTCTCGGCCGCGACAACACCATGTTGATCGTCACGTCCGATCACGGCGAGGGTCTGGGCGAGGCCGGCCTGTGGGAGCACGTCTTCAGCCTCAACGACGTGCTGATTCACGTGCCGATGATCGTTCGCTATCCGCGTTTGTTCCCCGCCGGCCTGCGCGTCAGCGGGCAGGCTCAGCTTGTCGACGTGGTGCCGACGGTTTTCGACGTGATCGGGCGGCCGTGCCCGGTGACCGACCTGCCCGGACGATCACTGCTTCCGGATAAATTCACTCCGCACGAATACGCCTACTCCCAGGTTCATCCGTACTGGGGGCATCTGGAGCGCATGTCCGCGATCACCGGGCTTCAGGAGGACATCCGCCGTTTCACGAGCCATTTGCGAGTGGTACGCACGACCGATTTCAAGTTCGTGTGGTCCTCCGACGACGCCCATCAGCTATACGACCTGAACGCCGATCCGCGCGAAGAGTCGAATGTGATCGACCGGCATCCCGAAATGGCACGGCGGCTCGGAGTTGAGCTGGATAGCTGGTGGTCGCAGCTTCCGCCGTATCGGCCGCGTACCGGCGCGCAGGGCGACCGCAAGCGCAGCGGACGCGGCATGGGACGAATCATCGATCTGGGCTACATGGAAGAGCGCAGGTAGAACCCCGTCAATGAACGCCACGCCAACCACGTCGCCACGCTCTGTAAACACCGGGATGATGCTGGCCGGTCTTGCGGCGCTGACGTTCGCAGCGTTCACGTCGAGCGGCGCGATCGAGACGTTCCTGTTCGATCACCGCGTCGGCTCGATGAGCTGGGGACCGGCGCTGTTCCGCGCCGTACTGGCGTTTCACGGCCTGGTGCTACTGCTGTTTGCGGTGCGCAAGGCCCCGGCGAATGAGTCACGGCACGACGTTGTGCCGCGTGCGTGCACAACGGCGCCGGTCGTCGAATCGCCGAGCACAGGAGCCGTGCATTGGATTCTGCTGATCGCTCTAAGTCTCGCAGCCGCGGGCCTGCGGCTGTACAAGCTCGAATCACCGCTGTGGTACGACGAATCGGTGACCTTGCTGCATCTGCTCCGCGCGCCGCCGACCGAAGCGCCCGGCGACTTTCTGCCGACCTACGAGCAATCCGGCGACCCGCGCGCCGTCCATCGGTCGTTGCGATACATCGCCGGCAGCTTTCCCACGCAGAACCAGCACATGCTGTTCACGCTGCTGGCACGCGTTTCGTTCTCGGTCTTCGGCGAAAGCGCCTGGGCCTTGCGGCTGCCGGCCGCGCTGTTCGGAGTCGCCGATCTGTGGATGCTCTTCCTGTTCGGCCGGCGCCTCATCGGTCCGCGCGAATCGCTGCTGGCCGCCGCGCTGATGTGCGTGTCGTACCACCACGTCTGGTTTTCGCAAAATGCCCGCGCCTACACGGGGCTGCTCTTATTCACGATGCTGGCGACGCTGTGCTGGATGAACGCCCTCCGCAGCGGAACGTGGCGATCGTGGATCGCTTACGCGGGCGCCGCCGCGCTGGGCATGTACGCGCAGCTCAACATGCAGTTCGTCGTCGCGGCGCACGGTCTGCTGTGGCTGGTTCGACTGTTTGTGTCGCGCGATGCGTCCCCTGGCACGTGGCGCGTGCGGCTGTGGCGCCCTTTGGCGGCCTTCGTCCTGTGCGTCACGTTCACATTGCAGCTTTACGCCCCGGCGCTGCCTGAATTTTTGCGATCCGCGATCAAGGAGTACTCGCTGCCCTCGAACTGGAACAACCCCCTCTGGCTGGTGCGGTCGATGCTCGAGCATGCGCGCGTCGGCCTGGCCGGCGCAGCCCTCGGGGCGGTCGGCGGCGTCGTTCTGCTGATCGGCTGGATGAGCATTCTGCGACGCAACCTCTGGGCGGGACTGGCGATGGTGCTTCCGGGCGTTCTGCTGACGGCCTTGATGTTGTCGATCAACAAGAACCTCTATCCGCGGTTCTATTTTTTCTGCATGGGATTCGGCCTGCTGATGATCGTTCGCGGAATGATCGCGGCGGCCGAACTGGCGCTGACCCTGGCATGGCGCGATCCGCGCGCCCGGGCATGGGGCCGGACGGCCGGCGTGACGGGCGTGGCGTTGATGATCGTTGCATTCGCCGGCACGCTGCCGCGCTGTTACGCCCTGCCCAAGCAGGATTTCATCGGCGCGCGCGACTACGTCGAGGCGCGGCGCGGCCCGCGCGACATCATCGTCGCCGTGGGTCTGGCGGCGCAACAGTATCGCAACTACGTCGCCCCATCGTGGAGCGAGGTTCGCTCGGCCCGCGAAGTGCGCGAACTGGCGCGCGCGCACGACAACGTATGGCTGGTCTATTCACAGCCCGACTACATCAAACCGCGATTTCCCGACTTGTGGGCTTTGATCGAAAGCGAATGCCCCGTCGACAAGGAATTCCGGGGCACCCTGGGCGAAGGGCAGGTTTACGTCTGTCGCTACCGTCCGGGCGCGCGCTGATGCGCCCGGCCCGTGCGGTTCGTCCGTCAATCGAAGCGCGCAAACGATGAGTCACGCATGAAAACAAAACTCAGCGTCGTCATACCGGCCTACAACGAAGAGCACGGCGTCGAGCCGGTTCTGCGCGAGCTGCGCAGCCTGCTCGAACAGCACGACATCGAACCGGAAATCATCCTCGTCGACGACGGATCGTCCGATGGCACTGCGGCCGCGGCGCGCCGCGCGGGAGCGCGCGTGCTGCGCCACCGTTACAACCGCGGCTACGGCGCGGCGCTGAAGACCGGCATCGCCGCCGCCACTCACGAGCTGATCGCCATGACCGACGCCGACGGCACCTATCCCGCCCGATTCCTGCCCACGATGCTGGCGGAGCTGAAACACGCCGACATGGTCGTCGGCGCCCGCACCGGCGAAAACGTCAACATTCCGCTGGTGCGCAAGCCGGCCAAGTGGGCACTGAACATGCTCGCCAACTACGTCACCGGCGTGCGCATTCCCGATCTCAACAGCGGCCTGCGCGTCTTCCGCCGCGACATGATCATGCAGTATTTTCCGATACTGCCGGATCAATTCAGTTGGACCACTACGATTACGCTCGCCATGTTGTGCGATCGCTACGCCATCGAATACGTGCCGATCGACTACCACAGACGCACCGGCCGCTCGAAGATCGTGCCGTGGGATGCGATGAACTTCGCCATTCTGATTCTGCGGACGGCCATGCTCTTCCGACCGCTGCGCGTGTTCCTGCCGCTCGTGATGTTGTTTTTCGGCTACGCGGCGATCAAGATGATCTACGACGTTGTTCACAATCCGTCCGGGGGCATATCTGACACGGTCGTGCTCGCGTCCGTCAGCGGCCTTCTGACGCTGCTCGTCGGCGCCCTGGGCGACGCCATCGCCACGCGGCTGGGCCACGTAAACCCCAACGTCGTCGTCGGCGTGCGACCGAAGGATGTGATCGAGGAATAAGTCTGACTTGTGAACGTGGCACGGGCGGCACGGGCTTGTAGCCCGTGCGAATCAGAGCCGCGCCGCGTAAGCAAGCGGGATGCGCGGGCCGGAACGGGGCGAGCGCTCAATTCGCAAGAGTACGTGCGGAGCCTGACGGCGCGCGGGATGCTCATCGCGAGTATTGCGCGATAGAAGCCATGCTGAGGCGCCCGATCCCGCTCACTGACGCCTTCCCCCGCGAATGCGGGGTCTTCGCGGTACTGATCCCGCCGCGTGGCACGGGCTTTTAGCCCGTGGTCCTCCCGCTGCTTGCGCGGCGGGTTCTGATGGCCGCAGCGCTGGCGCTTGCGGCTCTGAACATTACCCCGAGGTTGTATTGATGCCCCAACCCCGTGTCCTGATTCTCGGCGCCGGTCCTGCCGGACTGGGCGCGGCCTGGCGGCTGCGCGTCGAGCAAAAAGCCGACGCCATTGTTCTCGATCAACGCGACGACGTCGGCGGGAACGCCGGCGGCTTCGAACTGGAAGGTCTGCCGGTCGATTACGGCAGCCACCGCCTTCATCCGGCCTGCCATCCGCGCATCCTGAATGATTTGCGCAACCTGCTCGGTGACGATCTGCTCGACCGTCCGCGCCACGGCCGCATTCGGCTTCGCGGCCGCTGGCTGCACTTTCCGCTGAAGCCGCTCGATCTGGCGCTTCATTGTCCGAAATCGTTCGTGGCGGGCGTCGCGCTGGACACGGTCCGCAAGCGTTTCTCCGTGACGCCCGCCAACGGCGACTCATTCGCCAGTGTGCTGGAGCGCGGACTGGGGCGCACGATCTGCCGCGACTTCTACTTTCCCTACGCCGTGAAAATCTGGGGCCGCCCCCCCGAGACGCTGTCGGCTACTCAGGCCCGCCGCCGCGTCGCCGCCGGTTCGCTGGGAAAGATTTTCCGCAAGATCATGGGCATCGTGCCCGGATTAAAAGCGCCCGGTGCGGGACGGTTCTACTATCCGCGCGGCGGCTACGGCCAGATCTGCCGCGCGATCCGCGATGCCGCCGAGCGCGAAGGGGCCGACGTTCGCCTGAATACGACCGTCCGCCGCCTGACGCTCGGCAGTCCGCATCGCGTCGAGATAGTGCGCGAAGGCCGCGTCGAAACGCTCGAGGGCGACCACGTCTGGTCGACCGTACCGATTACTGTGCTGGCGCGGCTGGCCGATCCGCCCGCGCCGCCCGACGTAATCGAGGCCGCCCGCCGAACCGAGTATCGCGCGATGGTGCTGATCTACCTCGTGCTCGATCAACCCCAATTCAGCGAGTACGACGCACACTATTTCCCCGAAACGCACATCCCGCTCACGCGCCTGTCGGAGCCGAAGAACTACGCCGCGCGCAGCGATCCGCCCGGCAAGACGATCCTGTGCGGCGAGTTGCCGTGCCAGGTCGATGACGACATCTGGCGCGCCGATGACGAACAACTCGGTCGTCTCGTGCGCGACGCGCTGGCCGCCTGTGATCTGCCGGTCCGTGCGCGCGTGCTCAGGACGGTCACGCGGCGACTGCCATATGCTTATCCGATCTATCCGACCGGCTACGAGTGCTGCTTCGATCGTCTGGATGAGTGGGCCGGCAGCCTGCCCAACGTGCTGTCCTACGGCCGGCAGGGATTGTTCGCGCACGACAACACGCACCACGCACTGGCGATGGCTTACGGCGCGGTCGATTGCCTCAGCGCCGACGGCCGCTTCGACGCCGCGAAGTGGTCCGAATACCGCGATGAATTCCGCACGCACGTCGTGGAAGATTGACGTGCCGTCGCACCTGTAGCACAGCCGCCCCCGGCCGTGAATGGGGCACCGCCGCCCTCGGCTGTGAATGGGGCACAGTCGCCCCCGGCTGTGAATGTGGCACAGCCGCCCTCGGTGGTGAATGTGGCACAGCCCCCCCGGCCGTGAATGTGGCACAGCCGCCCTCGGCTGTGAATGGGGCACAGCCGCCCTCGGCTGTGAATGGGGCACAGCCGCCCCCGGCTGTGAATGGGGCACAGTCGCCCCCGGCTGTGAGTGTGGCACAGCCGCCCTCGGCTGTGAATGTGGCACAGCCGCCCCCGGCTGTGAATGGGGCACAGCCGCCCCCGGCTGTGAGTGGGGCACAGCCGCCCTCGGCTGTGAATGGGGCACAGCCGCCCTCGGCTGTGAATGGGGCACAGCCGCCCCCGGCTGTGTCTTCTCACCACCAGCCGCCTTTCTCTGCAATAATCCACTTCGTACTCGTCCCGCCTCGTCTTCGGTCATTCTGACTCGCGCCCAGCCGTAAGCCTCTCAACCGCGAGCCGGTGTTCCCAGGGTTGAGTTGCCCCACCGCGCCGATTCTTCCCCTTCTTGTTCCACTCCCGACTTTCGCCATTCTCCCCTTCGTCGCTCCGTCGCATCGTCCCCTTTCTTGCTTCCCCTTCGTGCATTTGTGCCTTCGCGCCTTTCGGCCGTTTCGTGCTTCCACCTCCACGTCCCCACCTCCCTATAATCGCGAGAATGGCTTCCATTCGGCTGACGCGCGAAGTGCGATTCAGCATCGACCGCGACTGGGTCCGCGGCGCTCACGGCGAAGAGGGCTTTGTCGGCGCGCTGCCGGTCAGCAACTCGTGGGGCGGCTGGCCTTCCGCCGTCGGCGTGGCGCCCTACCTCGTTCTGCGGGCCACGCTCGAAGGACCGCCCGATCCGGTCACCGGCTACCTCGTCAACATCCGCCGCATCGACGCCCTGCTTCGCGAACACGCCATCCCCACCGCCGCCCGGCGGCTGTCGCGCGAGGGCGTGCACGTCACCGGCGAGCGGCTGGTGCTGGACCTGTGGCGCGACATCCTGCCCGAGTGCCCGCCCGAAGGCCGGCTAGTTGCGCTGGAGCTGCTCACGACGCCCTATCTGACGTTCGCGGTGCGCGAAGGAGACGATTCGATGGTCGAAGTGACGCAACAATTCGAGTTTTCCGCCGCCCATCGCCTGCACGTGCCGTCGCTTTCCGACGCCGAGAACCGCGCCGTCTTCGGCAAGTGCAACAATCCCCGCGGCCACGGGCACAACTACCAGGTCGATGTCAGCATCGCCGGCGAGCCGGACCCGCGCACCGGCAGCGTCATGCCGCTGCCGCGGTTCGAGGAGCTGGTTCGCACGCACGTCATCGACGCGCTGGACCACAAGCATCTCAACGACGACGTGCCGCAGTTCGCCGGTCTGAACCCCTCGGTCGAGAACATCGCCTGCGCCATCTGGCGCATGCTCGCCCCGCACGTGGCGCCCGCGAAACTGTCGCGCGTGCGGGTTTGGGAAACGGCCAAGACCTGCGCGGAGTATCGCGGGCAATGAGTGAGGGGAAGCCGAGTTGCGCGCATCTCGGCCTCGATCAGGCGACCGCTTCATCCGCTGGCCCCTGAATCGTCGACCCCCTGCGATCTCAAACACTCGCGTCCCGTGGGTGGATCATTGTGCGGTAGCAGAGAGTTAGCAGCACGTATTGACTCTATTATGCCGTACAGCTAGTATGAACCGCCGTAATTTCACAGGAGTCGGGCATGTTGAAATCGGCGCGGTCGTCCGGAAGGATCGTTCGAATAGGTGCTTGTGTTCTCTCAATTTTTACGGCAGCAAACCGTTTCGCCGCGGCTCAGTCAACAGACTGCAACACGAGCGGTGTTCCCGACCACGTCGAGATGGATGCCTTCGCCTGGCGTCAGACCTTTGCGCCAAATGACGCTGCGACGGACGACGAATTCGGCGCAGCCGTCTCCCTGAGCGGGCCGGTCGGATTGGTGGGTTCCCCGCATGATGACGACCGTGGAACCAGCAGCGGGGCGGCCTACATCTTCTTCTACAACGGAACCAATTGGGTTCAGGCTCAGAAGTTGATTCCCACAGATCTCGGCACGAACGATCAGCTTGGCACGTCGGTGTCGCTGACGAACGGCTACGCCCTGATCGGCGCGCCCAGAAAGGACGGGCCGGCCGTCGATGCGGGTGCGGCTTACGTCTACCGGTGGAACGGAAGTAGCTGGGTGCAACAGCAAAAGCTCACGGCGCCCGACGCCGCCGCTCAGGACGAATTCGGGATAAGCGTTTCGATCACACCGGGCGTGGCACTGGTCGGCGCTCGTTGGGACGACGTAGGGGGTTCGAACGGCGGATCGGCATACGTTTTCAGGCTGAACGGTACAACGTGGGCCTTTGACCAGAAACTACAGGCGGCCGACGCGGCAGCCGGCGACGAATTCGGTCGTGACGTAGCCGTCAATGGCGACGTAGCGCTGGTTGGCGCTCCCTTCGATGACGATCTCGGCGCCGACAGCGGCGCCGCTTACGTGTTCCGTTACGTAGGCGCGCAGTGGGTCCAGGAACAAAAGATCACTCCTTCGGACGGTGCTGCCGGCGACAATTTCGGTTTTGCCGTTTCCCTCAACGGCGACACCGCGCTGATCGGCGCGCGTTCCGACGATGATCGCGGACTCGACAGCGGTTCGGCCTATGCCTTTCGGTTTGACGGCGCAACGTGGGTCCAGGAGGCCAAAATGCTCGCCTCGGACGGAGCGGCCGATGACCGTTTCGGCCGCGCTGTAAGCGTGCGCGGTGACGCTGCCCTGGTCGGCGCCACAAACAAGGACATCGGCGCGAGCAATACGGGCGCGGCCTATCTGTTCCGACGCGACGGATCGACCTGGTACCAAACTCAGCGGCTTACCCCGCACACACCGGCGGCCGGCGATCAGTTTGGCTTCTCAGTCTCGCTGGGCGGGACCGATTTGCTGGTGGGCGCCCGATTCGACGAAGTCGGCGTTACAAATTCTGGGACGATCCAGGCGTTCAGGGTGGTGACCCAGGACTGTAATACGAACGAAACGCTCGATGTGTGTGAACCCGGCTGCAACACCAACGGCATCCCCGATGAGTGCGAAATCCTGGGCGGCGCGCCCGATTGCGATACGAACGGCGTGCTGGATGTGTGCCAGGCGGACTGCAACACGAACAATCAGGCCGATCCCTGCGACGCCGCCGCCGGCGCCGACTGCAACGACAACGACATACCGGATGTCTGCGAAACGAATGGCCGCGAGCACCGGCGCTTCGTGCCCGCCGGCACGGCACTGGCTGATCGCGTCGGACACGCGATCGCCGCGCGGACCGATGAGGTCTTCATCGGCGCGCCGCAGCGCGACACGAGTGCGGGCGCCGACGCCGGCGCCGTGTTTCTCTACGGTCGCGCGAACAATGTCTGGCTACATCGGCGCACACTCAGCCCTTCCGATCCGGCGGCCGCGGATCAGTTCGGCCATGACATCGGCATGGACGACGACGTTGCCCTCATCGGCGCTCCCTGGAAAGATCATGCTGGGTATCTGGACATCGGCGCCGGCTACGTCTTCCGCCGCGTCGACGGCGAGTGGATCCAGGAGCAGAAGCTGGTCCCACCCAACCTGATCGAGGGGATGATGCTGGGTTACACGGTCGGCATTCATGGCGACGTGGCCGCACTGGTAGCCACTTTTGATTCGGACCATTCGTCGGTCGTCACGGACCCAAGCGTGTTTGTCTATCGCCGGACGGGCGACACATGAAATTGGGAACAGAACGTGTGGCCGCAGGACAATCAGATAGGCGACCGTTATGGAGCAGCGTTAAGCGTGAACGCCGATGTTATTTTGGTCGGCTCGCTGTTTACCTTTACGCCGGGACATCCCCTCGGCGCGGCATACGTTTTTCGATGGAACGGATCCGCCTGGCAGTTTGAGCAGAAGCTGGTTTCGCCAGACGGGCCTGTCGGCGTCTATATCGGTTTCGGACAATCCGTGGCAATCCACGGCGACGAAGCCATTGTGGGAGCGCCCAACGAGTTGCAGGGCGGCGCCGCCTACGTGTTCCGGCGCGCGAACGGCGTGTGGTCGTTTCACGAAAAGCTCGAAGCACCGGCCTCGCAAAGCGGCGAGCGTTTTGGATCGCGCATTGCGATCGACAATGATCGGCTCCTCATCGCTGACTATTCGCGTCGAAGCGGCAGCGTGAGCATTGGCGCCGTTTTTCTGTACTTGCGTTACGGTGATTCCTGGATTCTGGAACAAGAGTACCGACCCTGGACGTCGCAGTCTTTTCTGTGGTCCGGCACGAGTCTGGCGCTGGCAGGGCCGGAATTCTGGGTGGGTGCGCGAAACGATAACGGCGCAGGCATTGGTGCAGGCTCGGCTTACTTGCTCGTGAATCAGTTCGACTGCAACAATAACAACCTCCCCGATGAATGCGAGCCTGACTGCAACGGCAACGCCATCCCGGATGTGTGCGAGCGGCTCGGCGACCTCAATGGCGACGGCTTCGTGGATGTCGATGACATGCCCGCCATGATCGAACTGCTGCTCGCCCTTTCAAGCGACTGCTGGCATCTCGGCGATCTTGATCAGAACGGAATCGTCGATGGAGACGATATCGCGCCCTTCCTGGGCGCGCTGAGTCAGCAGTGAATTGCGACTTTAGTACGGCACCGCTCATTTGCGCATTGCCGCAAGTCTGAGAATCGGATGGGTCGCCACGCTGACATCGCCTCACGAGTCGCGTGATGCCGGGCTGAATCGGATTGACGTCATGCCGCCTGCTGCGCCTTTCGACGCGACTACAGGCGCGATACGCTTTGTCGTATGAGCGATTGCGACAAACTGACGAATACGCTTGCCGGCGGTTGCGTCGCGCGCCGGCCTCGTTGCAGACGCAAAAACGTCTCGTATCTCATCGCGTTGATTGCGGCGGCGATCGCCGCCTGCAACGCGCCTGCCCATCGCCCCGCACCGGACGGCGACAACGCGACCGCCGCGGCGCCGCGAGGCAACGTCGCGACGTCGAACCCGCCGCCGCTGTCTCCGCAGCTTGCCGCGTTTCGTAACGAACTGCTGCGGGCCGACGACGCCGCCTGGCGGCGCCTGGACATGGGCTACCACCAAATGAAGGCTGCCGTCGGGCAGATCGTCGTGGCCGAGTTGGACGTGTCCGAATTCGTCGCCCAGCTTCGCAGTCCCGATCCCGACACCCGCGCCAACGGCCTGTGCGGTCTGGCCGCCGCGCGCACCGCGGCGGGCGTCGATCACCTGATCCGAGCGCTTTACAACGAGCCGGACCCCTACAACCGCACGATCGCCGTCTGGTGTCTGCGCATGTTCGAGCCGGATCGGCGCGTCTCGAAGGCGCTGAGCGAGTTTCTCTCAGCCTGTCGCGACATTGATCTGGGCCGCTACCTTGCCGACGATGGCACGATTCGCGATTTCAAATCGCCGTTTCCGCTGGCCGGCATGGAGGCCTTCAAAGCGCTGGTCGCCCTGCGCGGCCGCGACGACATGCTCAACGGCGGCGGCTGGCGCGCGTTCGTCGAGCGCGTCGGCCGGCACATCGACCCCGAGCCGATCACGTCGCTGAACCTCCAGCGCCTCGGCGCGCGAGCCGGCGCGCCGCGCACCGACCCCGACGAGAACCTGCGGCGATGGATCGAAGAGTAAGCGGCGGATGGGTTGACCGAAGTTTGAAACGAAAAAGGAAACAGGGTAGCGAGAACAGCGACGAGGCGACGAAGGGAAAGTCGAAAATCGAACGTCGAGGCAAAGCGGTTTACGCCGATGCGCGGCGGCCGCGGAGGACTGGATTCCCGCGTGCGCGGCAATGACGCAAATGGGCTGATGGCTGGCGGCGATGTCTGACAACCGGCAACTGAGAACTGACAACCGAAGCCTGGCCGCATCCCCTCGCTCGGTTTCCCGGCATCGGCCCCGTCGCAAAACTCGCCCCCTCCGAGTATCCTGTTACGTCGCCCGAGGGGCGTATTTCGGAGGATCTGCACCATGTCTCAATCGGCTCGCATCGCACGGCTGCGCGACGCCATGAAGCAGCGCGGACTCGACGGCTACCTCGTCACCCATCCGCTCAACGTCTATTACCTCACCAGCTTCCGCGCCACGATGTGGAACGTTGTCCAGCCGCTCGACGATCCCGAAGGCTCGCTGCTCGTCGAACCCCAGCGTCTGACGTTCCTCTGCGACGGCCGCTACGACCCCAGTCCCACTCGTGCCGCCGGCGCCGAGCACGCCGAGGTGAAGTCGCCCGGCGGCCTGCGCAAGATCGCCGAGATCGTCGCCGACCGCACGAAAAACCGCGTTCGCCGCCTGGGATTCGAGGCCGGCGCCCTGCTGCATGCCGATGCCCTGGCCCTGATGGAAGCGGTCCCGCACGTCGAGTGGATTCGTGCCGACGAACTGCTCACCGAAATGCGCATCCGCAAGGACGCCGAGGAACAGAAACTGCTCGAACAGGCCGCCGCCATCACCGACGGCGCTTACGCCCACGCACTGAAGAACATGACGCTGGGCATGAGCGAGCACGACCTGGCCGACGTGATCAATTCCTACCTGCGCAAGCACTCCGAGGGCACCTCGTTCAACACGATCGTCGGCTTCGGCGCCACGGCCGCCGCCCCGCACTATGAGCCGTCCTACGACCGCAAGCTCGAGAAGGGACATCTCGTGCTGATGGATTGCGGATCGGTGTTCAAGGGCTATATGGGCGACATGACGCGCATGGCCGTGATGGGCAAGGCCACCGACAAGATGAAGAAGATGTACGCCATCGTGCTCGAAGCGCAGAAGGCCGTGCTCAACGGTCTGCGGCCCGACATGCGCGGCCACGACGCCGACAAGCTCGCCCGCGACGTCTTCGAAAAGCACGGCGTGCTCGATAAGTATCTGCACGGCACCGGCCACGGCATCGGCCTGGCGATCCACGAGCCGCCGCGGCTGAAACAGACGTTCGAGAACCCGCTGTCGCCGGGCACGGTGTTTTCGGTCGAGCCGGGGCTGTACGAAGAGGGCTGGGGCGGCATCCGTATCGAGGACATTGTCATCATGCAGGAAAGCGGCCCGAAGAACATCACGCGTTCGCCCAAGGATGAGCTGATCGAGGTGGCGTGTTGAACAGCATCGCGCGCCATTGATCCGACGCGCTGCCGCCGGCGGCTGTGCGATACGTTTCGGCGAAGGAACCCTCCAGTATTGCGCTGCACCATTCCGATGGGATGTCACGGTCAAGCCCTCGCGCTCGACAGACATGGCGCCTCGGAAGAACGCGTCTCGCGAGGCGCTTGGCCGCGTGACGGCTCGATGGGGGCCAGCCGCCCCCGGCGGTGTTGTCCCGTGTGACACGGCCTTTCAGCCCATGGCGCGCTTAGACCCGTGCGAAAGCGGCAATGAGTGTGCGTTGATTCTGCGCGGCCATTACAGGCGCACATCCTCGCTGCGCTTGTGATGCAGCATCGCGCGCGGCGGCAGATAGACGCCGCCTTCGACCGTGTCCTGCATGACCGCCGCCCCGGCGCCGACGAGCGTGCACGGCGCCAGCGCGATGCCGTTTCGCAGCGTGGCATTGACCCCCAGGAAGCAGTAAGGCCCGATACTGACGTGACCCGAAATCACCACGTGCGAGCTGACGAAGACGTGATCGCCGATGACCGAATCGTGCCCGACGTGGTTGCCGCTCCACAGCGTGACGTTTTCGCCGATGCGGACGAACGGCTGAATCGTGTTGTCCTCGAGGATGAAACAGTTGTCGCCCGGCGGTTCGTCGGCCAGGTACGTGCACCGGCTGCTGACGTAACTGACGAGCGAATAGCCCGCCGCGCGCGCGGCGGCGACCTTCTCGGCGCGGGTGCGGTTCATCCGCGCGTAGCTCAGCGCGACGAACACGCGAAAGTCGTCGGGCGGATAACGTCGCGGAGCATCTTCCCAATCAATCAGCGGGCGGCCCTCGAATGCATCGGCCGCGCGGTGCGATGCGTCGACCGCGAACGCGACCACGCCGTGCTCGCTGTCACGCGAGAAATAATGGCACGCCAGCCGGGCGATGTCGCCCGCGCCGAAAATAAGCAATTGCGACATGGTGGCGATTCCCGGGGCCGTCAGCCGGTCGCGGAGGGACGTCGTCCGCATCGACAAACGGCCCGCAAGTGTTATCGGCTGCGTGGACACGCGAAATAAAAACCGATCGGACCTCCGGTCAGCCCCTCCGGCGTCATCGGGCAGCACTTGGCGCCATCCACCCCGGTCTTGTACTCATTCCCTCCGTCGCTCCGTCGCTCTCCTGCTCTCTGTTCCCTGTTCCCTCCCCTTCGTGCCTTCGCGCCTACGTGCCTTCGTGCCTCTCTTCAGTTCCCCGTTCCCTTGTCTCTTGTTTCGACGTTTCGATTTTTGTTCTCAACGTTTCGGCGTTTCATTTCGACTTTCTGCTTTCGACTTCACCCTCGCCCCTTCCCCCGCGCCCACAGCCCTTATCATTTCACTTCGATGACCTGGCAGTTCGATTGCCCCTTGTGCCGCTTGCCCGTGACGGCCGAGCCGCAGTGGGCCGGCACGCGCGTACGCTGCACCCATTGCAACGGCGAGTTCATCGTTCCGAACCCGGACGAACGCCCCGCCGCCGTTGCCGCGTCGCCCCCCCTGATTCGGTTCACCTTCACCTGTCAGCGATGCGGCTCGGCCCTCGAAGGCAACAGCCAGGTTTCCGGCAAGCTCGGCCGATGTCCCACCTGCGGCGCGGTCTTTCGCGTGCCGCAGGTCGATCCGCGCACCGGCCTGCCCACCGGACCGGCCGTCGTCGAGGACGACGGCGAACTGCCCACGCCCATGCACGCCTACGCGGCGGCCGGCGAGAAGGCCCCGCTGATCCGCCGCCGCGACAACGACGAACTCGTGATCGTCTGCCCGCGCTGCGACATGGAATCGCCCGTCGACGCCAACATCTGCGGCCGGTGCGGTCTGCCGTTTACGATGGAAGGCGCGACCACCGTCGCCCAACAAACCGGTCAGGCCGCCAACAGCCTCGCATCGGCCGCGGCGCTGGTCGGCATCGCGTCATTCTGCGTGCCGTTCATGGGGGCGGTCGCCATCGTCATGGGCGCGACGGCTCTGCTGCGAGAAGTCAGCAAGCCTGTCGGCGGCGCGAACACGCGGCCGGCGATCATCGGCATCGTCACCGGCGTCGTCTCATGCCTGATTTACGTGGCCGCCTTCGTAAAGTAGGGTCCGCCGTGCGGACCGTTGAGCCGTCAGCCGTTAGCCATCGGCGTTCAGCTTGATGACGTCATCCCCGCACGCGCGGGAATCCAGTCTTCCGCGGCCACCGCGCTTCTGCGTGAAACGCTTGTTTCGACGTTTTGTTTCGCCTTTCGATTCTCAACCATCCCTTCATCGCTTTGGCCCTCGCTCGACGACAATCCGGTCGCCGGTGCTGCGCGCGCCGTGTCTATTTCCTTCGCCACTTGGAATGTTCGGCGCCGCCTGCTGCGCCCTGCCGGGCATTGTCGGCCCGACCGATCGGCTCTATACTCTGTCCATCAAGCGAAAGTTGTCGCTTTGCTCGGTTCGGACTTGCGAGAACGCTCATGCCCGAAGTTTCGGAACTGCCGAAGGTCGACGAACTCGCCGCCCGCATCACCGCGCTGCGGGACTCTCTTTGACTTGCCATCCCGAATCCAGCGCCGCAAGGAAATCGAAGACGTCATGTCCCGCCCCGGTTTCTGGGACAGCCCGGAGCAGGCCCGCTCGGTTGTCGCTTCGCTCAAGGCGCTCAAGGCCATCATCGACCCCATCGAGGAACTGTTGCGCCGCATCGACGACCTGACCGTCATGGTCGAGCTGGCTCGCTCCGAGTCAGACGCCGACATGCAGAAAGAGGCCGAAGCGGAGCAGGCCGCGCTCGCCGCGCGCCTGGATGAGGTCGAGCTGCTCGCCCTTCTGTCCGATCCCAACGACGCCCGCGATTGTTACTTCTCGATTCAGGCAGGCGCAGGCGGCACCGAGGCCTGCGACTGGGCCGACATGCTGTTGCGCATGTACCTCATGTATTTCGAGAAGAACGGATACTCCGCCGAAGAGATGAGCCGCAAGGACGGCGACGGCGCCGGCATTCAATCCGTCGACCTCAAGGTCAGCGGCCCCTTCGCCTTCGGCTACCTCAAGTGCGAGACGGGCGTGCACCGGCTGGTTCGCATCAGTCCGTTCAACGCCCAGGGCAAGCGGCAGACCAGCTTCGCCGCCGTGCAGGCGCTGCCCGTCTTCGAGGACGACAAGCTCGAGCTGGACGAGAAGGACCTCGACATCGTCTTCTTCCGCCGCGCGTCGGGCGCCGGCGGGCAAAACGTCAACAAGCTGTCGACCGCCGTGCGCGTCAAGCACATTCCGACGGGGCTGGTCGTCGAGTGCGTCAACGAGCGCAGCCAGGCGCAGAATAAGCGCGTGGCGCTCGGCATCCTTCACGCCAAGATCGAGCAGATCGAGCAGGCCAAACGCGACGCCGAGTTGGCCCGCATCGTCGGGACGAAGGGCGAAATCGCCTGGGGCAATCAAATTCGCAACTACGTGCTGGACGATCCGCGCGTCAAGGACCTGCGCACCGGGCTGGAAGTCGGCAATCCGCAGAAGGTGCTGGACGGCGATCTGCAACCCTTCATCGAGGCCGAACTGCGCCGCCGCGCCGCCAAACGCGCCCGGGCCGAAAAATCCGGCGAGACCGCGCCAACGGCGTAGTCCGACGTCGCAACGCCCCATGCCGGCTCACCGCGCCGAACCGTTGCGCGGCGCAGCCGAAGCCGCCTCGACTGAAGGCCGAAGGCAGATGGACGATGGCGGATGGCCGACCGCTATAATGTTCTTCGTGTCCGCCAGCGAACATCAGATTCCGTCCTCGGTCGCCGACTCCGCCTACGCGCGCCTCGACTGCCTGCGAGACCTGCTGCGCCAGATGAATCGTGTCATCGTCGCCTTCTCCGGCGGCGTCGACTCCACGTTCGTCCTCAAGATCGCCCTCGACGTCCTCGGTCCCGGCAGCGTCCTGGCCGTCACCGGCCGCAGCCCCAGCGTGGCCGCGGCCGATTTCGGCGACGCCTGCCGCCTGGCCCGCGAACTAGGCGCGACGCATGAGATCATCGACACCAACGAATTCGACGATCCGAACTATCTCGCCAATCCGACCAACCGCTGCTACTACTGCAAGACCGAGTTGTACACCCGGCTGCAAAGCCTGCTCGCGCAGCGCGGCGATGCCGTCATCATCAATGGCGTCAACGCCGACGACCTGGCCGACTGGCGACCGGGACTCAAAGCCGCCGGCGAACACCGTGTCCGCGCCCCGGCCGCGGAGGCCGGACTCACCAAGGCCGACATCCGTCGCCTGTCCGCCGACCTGGGCCTGCCCACGCACGACAAGCCGGCCAGCCCCTGTCTGTCGAGCCGTCTGCCCTACGGCGAGGCGGTCACGCCCGAGAAGCTGCGGATGGTCGAGCGCGCCGAACGCGTGTTGCATGAATTGGGATTCCGCGAGTGCCGTGTCCGGCATCACGGTGCGGTCGCTCGTATCGAAGTGCCCCCACACCGGCTGCCCGATCTGATTCAGCCGGCCATGCGAAACCGCATCGACGCCGAGTTGCGCGGCATCGGCTACGCCTATGTGTCGCTGGACCTGCGCGGCCTGCGCAGCGGCAGCCTGAACGAGGTTATCGCCTTCGGCAAGGTGCAGCCGACGCTATGATCTCTCATGAGCAACACGAGCCTTGGTTCCGAGGAAGTTCAACGGAGCGTCAACTTCTTGCGGAAACGTGCTGATACGAGGTTCAGCATGAAGCCAGGGCGGCACGGTCAAGCCTTCGCGCTGAGGGGGCTTGGCGAATTCGAAAAAAGGTGTCCGGCGAGGGCTTGGCCGCGTTGAGCGCCGCCGGTCGCAAACGGGGCAATGTGGGCCGGTCTGATGTGGATAAGTCCTCAGCCGATGACGAGCGGAACCGCACGCTTCCCGCGGCGCCTCAACGACAGCCACGGAGCAACAACCGAATGGCCGGCCAAATACAACCCCGCATGAGCAAGATCGAAACCGTCGAACCCGTCGGCAAACGCGTGCTGATCCGCAAGGATGAGGACCGCAAGGTGACGCGCGGCGGCATTCGGCTGCCCGACAGCATCGAGATTCCCACGATTACAGGGCGAATCGTGGCCGTCTCGGCACAGGTCGAACGCGACGCCGACTTTCCGCTGAAGCAATACGACAAAGTGCTGTTCAATCCCAAGCACGCCATCCCGGTCGAATTCGAGGGCGACAACCGGCTGTTTGTGGTTCCCATCGAGGACGTTGTGGCCGTGTTTCGCAAGGAGTAGATCTGCTTCGTTTACGTAACATGCGTATCGGCCGCATGTTACGACGATCGTCCGCACCCCGTTCGTTGCACCGTTTTGCCGCAGCGCCGGCCTTTCCCATCGGTATAATTCGGCAGGGCGGGATCGCTCTGCGAGTCCCGTCCGCGCAAGGAGTTACGCAACATGCCTCGATTGGGCGGATTGTTGGTTGTCTGTATTATGTTTGGAATGTGCGCGCCGCCGGCGTCGGCACAGGAGCAGCCGACACGTCCGAGCACGCCGGAGAACGATCCGCACAATCCCGGCCTTTGGAACGCCGACCTCATGATGGAGCATGCGGTCAAACAGTTGGCGCGCCGTTACGACCTCACGCCCGAGCAGGAGGAGTTCACCCGCAAGTATCTCAAGAAGCAGGTCCGGGCGTTCCTTAAGGACTACGAGCCGGAACTGCGCGCCCTGCTGGTCGACGCCATCGAGCTTCAGCGCAGCCCTCACTCGGTCAATTCGCAGCGCATGCAGGAATGGGCCGAGCGCGCGTTGCCGGTCTTCAACGCCGCCCGCGAAGCGATCCTCAACGGCAATCAGGAATGGGGCAAGATCCTCAACGAGAACCAGAAACGCATCCACCAGTTGGACCTCGACCAGATGCATGTAAACTTCACCATGATGGACGAGAAGTTCTCGCGCTGGTCTCACGGTGGCTTTAAGGTCGAAGACCTCTACCCCACGCCGCCCAGGGCCGCCGCGCCCCCCGGCGACGATGTCGATCGCTCGCCGGCCCAAGTCCGCGGCAGGGGGCTCTCGCCCGAAGCCGCCGTCAGCAGCCCCGAGGATTTCTGGGAGAACATGGTCTATCAACTGGCGTCGGCTTACGGCTTCACCAAGGAGCAGAAAGCCAGCGCCCAGGGCATCCTCCAGGAGTGCCGCAACAAGGCCGCCACCTATCGCACCTCCAAGCGCGACCAGTTGGACGATCTGCTCAAACGCATCGACGCGCTGCGCGCCCAGGCCGACCGGCGCGACGAGCTTCAGAAGCTCCAGACCGACATGGACGAGCTGCTGCGGCCCATTCGCCGCGACATCTTCAACGAACTGATCCAGCGCGTTCGTGCCTTGGCCACCAGCGAGCAGCAGGCCGCCTACGAATCCAAGAAGAAGGGCCGCAAGGACGCCATCGACGAGAATATCGAGCGCTGGCAGCAGACCGGCCGGCAGTTGTCGCAGTCGCAACCGGCGACGCGACCCGCCGCCAGCAGCCCCGCCACACCACCACCGGCAGTTACACCGAAGCCGGCCCCCGGCACGGCCGAGTGACCCGCCGCCGGTACGGGCTGCGCTTGCCCTTCGAATCCGATCGAAACATCAGTGCATATGCGCCACGCGCGACGCACGCACGCGCCAGGAATGAGCGCGCCGAAATCTGACTTGAGATTTGAGAATAGTAAAACATGATGAATGCGTTTTTTAATATCTTCATTTTGAGACATCAAATCTCAGATCTCGAATCCCGCATCTCCAGATTTAACGTCCGATCGCCCCACCCCATACTGCCGGCGGCGGGCCGAGACCTGATCGCCGACCGCTGAGCGCTGAAAGCTGACGGTTGTCCGCCGATGGCCACCGTCAACTACACCACTCCATACTGCGCCGTTATATTGCCGTCCATGATCCGCTCGCTCGTCCGCATCGCCGCCCTGTGCGTTCTGACCGGCTGTACGAATGATGGTCAACGGCCGGACACGCTGCGCGGCTGGCGCGAAAAGGCGCTGGGCGGCGATGACGCGGCCCATCATGCCGCCGCGCCTGCGCCTTCACGGACAACGGGCGATGACGCGGCGCCCGAATCCGGCGCCGCCGCGGCCCAGGCGCCCGCCGTACAGCCCGCGCCGTCCGCCGCCGCCCGCTCGGACGGCGCCGCCGGCCCGCGCGAGCCGGTGCGCCTGTCGACCAGCGGCAGCGGTCGGCTGCTGACTGTCAACGGCGAGACGATCACGGTCGAGGAGATTCTGCAGCCGATTCGCGCCCGGCTGGTCGAGAACGCGCAGACCCAGTCGCCCAACGACTATTACGCAGGACTGGTCAAGGCGGTGCGAGATCAGATCATCACCGAAGTCGCCGAGCGGCTTGTGTGGCGCGAAGCGAAACGCCAGTTGACCGAGGACACCGACAAGCAGATCGACGCCGCCGTTGAACGCATCGAGCGCGACCGCATTCAGCGCGAGTTCGGCGGACGCGAATCGCGTTACGAAGCCGCGCTCGTCGAGGAGGGCACCACCCGCGAAAAGACCCGCCTGCGCATCCGTCGCCGGCTCGTCGTGCAGCAGTGGGTGCGCGACCGGCTGCTGCCGCGCGTCTCAATCACACGTCGCGAGTTGATGAGCTACTACCAGCAGAACCAGCACGAGTTCACGAAAGGCGGCCGCGTCGAGATGTTTCTGATCGACATTCCGCTGAGATCGCTGCTTTCGTCCAGCGAGCTGAACGACGCCGCCCGGCTCGACGACGCCCGCCGCCAGGCCCGCGCCACGCTGGAAGAAGCCTTGTCGAAAATTCGCGACGGAACGCTCGGCTTCGAGGACGCCGCCCGACGATATTCAAAAGGGCTGAACGCGCAGTCAGGCGGCAAGTGGGGTTTCATCTCCGAGCCGTTACAGGGATACTGGGAGGCGCCATCGAAACAGGTGCTGGCGTTTTCGGCCGGTCAGATGTCCGAGGTCTGCGACGGCCCGGATTGCGTCTATATCGTCAAAGCCGGCGGGGTCGATCCGCCGCGGGTGACCGGCTTCGAAGCGGCCCAGCCGCGCATCATGGAAAAGGTGCGGCAGCAGCGGCTGTCGGCGATGGAGTCGGAGTACCTCCAATCGCTGCTGGAACAGGCCGACATCAGCCCGCTCGATCCGTTCGTGCAGGCCGTCATCGAAGCCGCCCCCGAATCGCAGAAGCTCCCGCGCTGAAAACGGCGCACGCGCGACCGACGGGGCGAGATTGACATGATCGGGATCGGAGAAAGCGACGGAGCGACGAAGGAAAAGGCGATAATTGAAAATCGAAAGTCGAAAGTCAAAACTACGTGGCTTACGCAGGTGCGCGGGCGCCGCGGAGGACTGGATTCCCGCGTGCGCGGGAATGACCGCATCACGCTGAATGCTGAATGCTGACGGATCAACGGTCCGCACGGCGGCCGCTACTCCCTTATGTCTCCCCGCCATTGGAAATTGCTGAGCGACTTCGTCAACCTCCCGACGGCGCCGTTCGTCGAAACGGCCGCGCTTGACTTCATCCGCCGCTTCGTCGCCGCGCGCCCGCAACTCTCGGCCCGCGCCGACCGCTACGGCAATCTACTTGTGACCTATGCGCAAGGACCGCTTCGCCGCAATTCGCGGCCGGTGCTGCTGGCCGGCCACCTCGATCATCCCGGGTTCATTGTCGAAGAAATCCTCGACCGGCGAACGCTGCGCGCCTCATGGCGCGGCTGGGTCCGGCCGGAGTTCTTTTCGAATGCCCGCGTGCGCTTCTGGAATCGCGCGCAGTGGGTGCGCGGCCGTGTTGTTGAAGTGATTTCGGCGTCAATCGAGAGCACATCGCCTGCTCCGCGCCGCCGCGCGGCCGCCGCCTCGGCCCGCTCCTTCGGCGCCGAGTCGCCGCCGTCCGGCGTCGTCGTGCGCACCGCGGCCGACGTGCCCCTCGGCGCGCCGGGCATGTGGGACTTTCCCGATGCGCGCCGCATCGGCCGCCGGTTGCACGCGCGGGCCTGTGACGACGTCGTCGGCGTTGCGGCGATCCTCTGTTTTCTCGATAACCTGTGTCGTAAAAAGACACCCGCGCGATGTCATGCCTTCTTCACACGGGCCGAGGAAGTCGGCTTCGGCGGCGCGCTGGCGGCCTGCGCCGACGGCGCCGTGCCGCGCGACGCGATCGTCGTCGCCATCGAGTGCAGCAAGGCCATCGCCGGCGTGCTGCTGGGCGACGGGCCGGTCCTGCGCGTCGGCGACAAGGCCACCGTGTTCACGCCGGCGGCCACCGCGTTCTGCCAGACCGTCGCTGAGGACCTGGCGAAAGCCGATTCGGCCTTCCGTTTCCAGCGCAAGCTGATGGACGGTGGTACGTGCGAATCGACCGTCTATTGCCACTACGGCTACGACGCGACCGGCATTTGCCTGCCGCTGCTGAACTATCACAACATGGACGTTGAGCGCGGGCGGATCGCCCCCGAGATCATCGATCTCGACGATCTCGACAATCTCGTCGCGTGGTTCGAGGCGCTGGCCACGACGCGCCGCGTTTTCGACGGCTCGCATCCCGGCCTCGATCAGCGGCTCGATTCTCTGCTCCGCAAGCACCGCCCCACGCTGCTCGCCACCGCACGGGCGGTGCGGCGTGATGCCGCCGGTCACTGATCCAAGCCCCAACCGCAAGCGCCGGGGCCGCGGCTCGAATTGCATCTCTGAACCGAGCCCCAAGCGCAAGCGCCGGGGTCAACCTCGCAGCGCGGCGAGACCGCAGCGCCGGCGCTTGCGGCTCGGACGATGCCGGATGGCCCACCGCGTTGCGGTGGGTTCACGATGATAGGAACTCGTATGCTCGCTCGGTTTTTTGCCGCTCGACCAAGTCTCCCATCTCGCACTCACTTTTCGCCGGACTCGCGCGTCACGCCGGGCAGCCGCAGCGTCACATCCCGCCCCATCGACGGAAACGGCAGCGTGATCCTCTCGGTGCGCCGCGGCGGACACGTCACATATTCATACAGCCGCAGCTCGATGTGTGCCCACGCCGGATCGTCATCGCCCATCGTCCACGCGCCCCGCAGCGCGAATCGCGATTCATCGAGCACCAAATCGCGCAGCCACCGTCGCGGTGGCGGATCCCACGACGCGTCCGCCCCGAGCGGCAGTCCGCTTTCCACGAGCACATAACGAATGCCGTATTCGTCCAGCCGCGCGAGGATGTCGGCGGCGTGACGCACGTGCTCGGCATAGAGATACCGTCCCCGCGCCGCCCGCGAGTAGAGCAGCTTGCTGCCGCGCAGCACGACGAGTCGCTCGCGCGCCGCCGCGTCCGCGATCGCATCGAACACGAACTGCCCCTCGCGCACGCCGTCGTACAGCACGATGTCGGCGTCCGGTCGCGCCGCCAGCGCCCGCGCGGCGCCCGACAGATCGGGGAGTCGGCCGCGCGCCAGCGGCACGATTAGCGCTGCTTGCGCGATCAGCGCTACGAGGACGATCGCGCGACTCAAACGAGTCGATGCCGGCGCACTGAGGTTCGCATCGGCCGAAGTTGCTTCGCTGCCGCGCACATGATTCCGCCACGGCGCGGCCGCCCACCAGGCCGCCGGGACGACCGCGTAAAAGAAGTATCGCGGCTCCTTCGCCGCCATCAGCGTGCTGATGAGCCACCACGCTCCCAGCCACAGCCACATCAGGCGGTCCAACGAAACCGAACCGCGACCGTCGGGGAGCGGTTCCTGGGTCACTGAACGGCCGGCACGAACGCGACCAAGGCTGGAGCGTGAAGGCGGCTCCGCCATCGCCTCCGTCGCGGTCGCCCCTGGCATCCCGCGCCGCGGCAACGCGCCGATCAGCCCGCACGCCAGCAGCGGCCAGCCCAGCACCTGCGGCAGTGCGGATACGTAGTACGTGTAGTTCGACCACGTAAGCAGGTGTGCCCACGCGTCCGTACCTTTCAGCAGCAGCGGCGGCAGGTTCGCGTAGTCCGACGTCAACGTCAGATACGCGCCGATAGCGCCCGCCGTCGAAAGTGCGCACACGATCGTCGACGCCCGCCTCAGCAGCAGCCGCCCGCGGCGATCGGCCAGCACATCGATCGTCAGCACAATTACCAGAAATCCCGCCGTTTGCTTGGTCAAGAACGCCGCCACGAGGAAGCCGGCCAGCAGCGCCGCCCGTGTCGCGCCCGGCCGCCTGAGCCATGACGTGTACGCCCAGGTTGCCGCCAGCAGCCAGAACAGCGCCGGCCACTCCAGCATTACGTCGCGCATCCAGGTGACGCCGTGCGCGGCCAGCAACAGCCACAGCGCCGCGACGAATCCGCCGCCGCGCCCGCCGTGCCGCGCCGCCAGCACGTACATCAGCCACGCCGCGCCGACGACGAACAGCAGCACCGTGGCCCGTGCGACGGCGACGTGAACGCCGAACACGGCGAACATCGCCGCCTCGACCGCGGCGAACAAGGGCGGGTAATAGACGATGATCCCCAGACAGGGATGGCGTACGAAGAACTCGCCGGCCCACGCCGGGGCATCGGCCGGCCACGCGCGAACGTACTCGAGCACGAACGCGCCATCCATCGCATGTAGCGGCGCATCCGACCAGCCCAGCCCGCCGCGCGACAGATCATGCCCGCCGATCAGCAGCGCAATCGCGGCCAGTCCCGCCAGCAGAGGCAGGTGCACGGTCGAGCGCGAGCGGTTCATCGAAGGTGGCGGCATGGAGCGTATCATGCCTTGTTGCACAAGCGCAGGGAACAGGAATCAGAAGAAAGGCACGAAGGCACGAAGGGAAGAAACGCGGGCTGGGACAAGCGCCGGCGGATTGGGATCGCGCTTGGAAGAGAGACACATGATATCATGTGTCGTAAATCTGGAATCTCAAAGCTCAGATCTCAAATCCCAGATCCGAAATCCCCAATCTTCAACTCCCTTTCCCCTTCCTCGCTTTCCGCGCGTGCAGCCTCCATCCGCAACCTGCCCCGGCCGTCACGGAAACTGAAAATCCAGCACCTGCATCTCGACCGTCCGCCGGCCCATCCATTCGTTGATCATCGGTCGGAACGCCACGCGGCAGCGCCGCGAATCGCACAGGCGATCCCGATACTTCGCCATGCCGAACGCCACCGCCTTGCGCTGCACGCCGTTGCGACCCAGGCTGAGTTGCAGATGATCGCTCCGCGCCCCGACCAGCCGCGGTTCGCCGCACACGTCGAGCCAGTCGGTCGCGAATCGCGGCGATGCGTTGCCCATGCCGTGCGGCTCCAGCCGCGACAGATCGCGCATCAGCGGCTCGACCAGCTCCGCCGGATCGGCCAGCGCATCGATCCGCAAACGCGGGCGCAAGTCCGCCGCCGTCAGCCGCTGCGCCGCCCGCGCCATGAACGCCTCCGCGAACGCCGCAAATCGCGCCGACTCGATCCGCAATCCCGCCGCCATCGCGTGCCCCCCGTACGACACCAGATGCTCGCGGCACTCGTGCAGCACGTCATACAGCGGAAAATGCCGCACGCTCCGCGCCGAACCCTGTCCCGCGCCGTTCTCCAGCGCGATCAACACCGCCGGCTTACAGAACTCATCGACCAGTCGCGACGCGACGATGCCGATCACGCCCGCGTGCCAGCCCTCGCTGGCCAGCACGATCGCACGCGTCCCGTCGCCGTCCAGCCCGCGCTCGGCGATCATGTCCCGCGCTTCGACCAGGATGCGCCGCTCCAGCGTTTGCCGTTTGCTGTTCTGATCCTCAAGATTCTTCGCGATTCGCTCCGCCTCTTCCGGCGTGGCCCGCGTCAGCATCTCCACGGCCAGATGCGCATGCCCCATGCGCCCGATCGCGTTGAGCCGCGGCGCCAGCTTGAACCCCACGTCGTATCCGTCCAGCGATTTGCCGTCGAGCCGTGCCGAACGAATCAGCGCCTGCACGCCCGGCTGCGGACAGTTCGGCAGCCCGCGCAGCCCCTGATGTGCCAGGATCCGATTCTCGCCCGTCAGCGGCACCACGTCGGCGATCAGCCCCAGCGCCGCGACGCTCGTCGCCGTCAGCAGGAACTCGCGAAACTCCGGCGTCACGCGCCGCGCCGCCGACAGCTTCTGCGCCAGCGCCCACGCCAGCTTCAGCGCCACGCCCGAGCCGGACAAATCGGGATTGACCGGCGATTCGCCCAGACCTGAATGAACGATCGCCGCCGCATCCGGCAGCTCGGGGCGGCCGTCGGGACCGCACAGCGGCCTATGATGATCGGTGATGATCAGCTCCACGCCCATCCGCCGCGCCATCGCGGCCGGCTCCACGGCCGTCACGCCGCAATCGACCGTGACGATCACCCGCGCCCCGTCGCGGGCCAGCTTCTCGATCGCCGCCGCATTGAGGCCGTATCCCTCCTCCAGGCGATGCGGCACATAGAAATCGGGCGACGCCCCCGCCAGCGTCAGGCAGTGCCACAGAATCGCCACGCCGGTGATGCCGTCGACGTCGTAATCGCCGTAAAGCACGATGCGGCGGCGGTCTCGGACGGCGGCGGCCAGCAGCTCGGCGGCGCGCTCCATGCCGAAGATGCGATCGGGCTCAAACAGATCGGAGAGTTTGGGATTGAGGAACATCCGCGCCGCCTCGAGCGTTTCGACGCCGCGATTAAGAAGAACCTGCGCCGTCAGCGGCGACACGCCGAGCCGCGCCGCCAGATCGCGCGCCTCGGCCCGCGGCGGTTCGATGATCCACTCCCTGGACATGACGTCCTCCTGACTTTCGATGCGGGCATGATATCAGCGCCTCGCGCCGTGCAAAACCACGCGGCCCCGCCAGAACGATTCAGAACCGCTCCGTGACGGTTTCCCGGGTTCATCCGCGGATGGGCCGTCGCGCGGAAGTCCTCACATGGCCGAGTGAGCGAGCGGCGAAGATGCGCAATTCGAGATTTGAAATCGGACATCCTGCATCGTGAATCGCAATTCACGGATCTCAAATCTCAATTCCAGTTTTTCCGATCTCGATGCTCAACTCGGCATTCAGCGACCCGATCAAACGACCGCCGGCCGATGGCTCAAAGCTCAGGGCTGATGGTCGATGGTCCGCACGGCGGATTCTACTGATTTCTTTCTTCGCACCGGGCTGCGGCCGTATCGTATATCCCGTATGCCCCCGAAACCGCCAAGCGTCGGCCGCCGTGCCGCGATTTGCGCGTTCCTTTGCGTCACCAGCGCCATACCGAGCTACGTGGTGGCGATACAAGAGGAATTCGACCAGGCCGGCATGTTTCTGGGCGTTGCGTTGTTCATCGTCGCGTACACGATCGCAAGTTGCACCGCGACATTTGAACGCGTCTATCCCCGTGCGTTCGTACGTCGCACGCTGATCATCGGCTACGGTCTTCGCGTCGTCTCCTCGACGATCTTTATACCGGGATTTTTTATCGACATATTTCCGGGCATGCTGAGCGTGGAACTCGGTCGCCGGTTCGTCGCGGATGAGCACTCCTTTGTGGGAACGCTGCTGATCACCTGCATTCAGGGCGTCCTGCTCAATATCATCCTCGGCGCATTCATGGGTCTGGTCTATATTGTCCAGGTGCTCTTCTGCAAGCCGCCGGAAGTCAACGAAGACCTCTACCTCGTCTGCGGCTACGACCTGCGCGCCAGCCCGCAGCGCTGCCCGGAATGCGGAACGCCGCGGCCGTTCGTCCGGCTCGATGCCGCCGCGCCCACCGAGGGATCATGATTCACGCCCAGCGAAACTGCCCGCTTCCGCGCCTCACCACTCCGATCGAAAACACCCGCTCCCCCAGCTTCTCCAGCCGCCGCGTAATCGACTTCGCAAAAGCCCGCCGCACCGCCAGCACGTAGCCGATCCCCATGTTGAACACGCGGTACATCTCCTCCTCCTCGACGCCCAGCGACTGCATGTACTCAAACACCGGCGGGATCGTCCACGAGCCGCGTCGCACGACCGCGTCGCAGTTTGCCGGCAGCATCCGCGGTACGTTGCCTTCCAGCCCGCCGCCGGTGATGTGTGCCATGCTCGTCACCACGCGCTTGCGGCGATAGTGCCGCAGCGCCGCCAGCACCGGTCGCACGTAGATGCGCGTCGGCCGCAGAAGCGCCTCGACCAGCGTCTCACCCAGCGCCTCGACGTGATCGTCCAGCTTGTGCCGGGCCACTTCGAAGAACAGCCTGCGCGCCAACGCGTAGCCGTTGGAATGGATACCGTCCGAAGCCAG
Source organism: Planctomycetaceae bacterium (assembly GCA_011525745.1). Classification (GTDB taxonomy): domain Bacteria; phylum Planctomycetota; class Phycisphaerae; order UBA1845; family UTPLA1; genus PLA4. The sequence goes on from WYBU01000068.1 coordinate 109,693, forward strand.
CCCCAGCAGCACGTCGCCCGGCTGCACGCGCCGCGGGTCCATCAGCCGCGAACGCTCCGCCACGCCCACGGCAAACCCCGCCAGGTCGAAATGCGTCGGCGCGTACACGTCCGGCATTTCGGCCGTCTCGCCGCCCAGCAGCGCGCAGCCGGCCATGCGACAGCCGCGCGCCACGCCCTCCACGATCTCGGCCACTTTGGCCGGCTCCAACTTGTGCAGCGCCACGTAGTCGAGAAACAACAGCGGCTCGGCCCCGACGGTCAGCAGATCGTTGACGCTCATCGCCACCAGGTCGATGCCGACCGTGTCCAACCGACCGGCCTGTGCCGCCACCAGCACTTTGCTGCCCACGCCGTCGGTGCAGGCGACGAGCACGGGTCTGCGATAGTTGCGCTCGAAGAGCTTCTCGTCGTAGTCGAGTCGAAACAAGCCGGCAAAGCCGCCGTGGGAAGGGAGTACGCGCGGTCCGTAGGTGCCGTGAACGGCCGTGCGAATGCGATCGACCATCTCGTCGTTGGCTGTGATGTCGACGCCCGCGTCGCGATAGCTGATCGTCTTCCGCGCCACGCGGTCAGCCTAGCGGTGGCCGTCCGGGGTCGCAACGCGCGGCCGGAACCAAACCGCGACCCTGAACGCGACCAAGGCGGGAGCGTGAAGTCAGCGCCGGGAGTCGCGTCGTGGAGGAGCGGCGTGCCGGCGTGCGTGAAACGGCCCGGTGGTTCGGTCGGCGCGCACGGGCCGGCTGCGGCGATACGTGCGTTCCACGTGGCAGGGGCGTTTTCCGCCGCTCCCTGACGGTCGCGGTTCGGATCAGAAGGACGCGCGGTCACCGTTCGGGTCAGACGAATGCAGCCGGCCCGCGTCTGACGACATTCCCTTTCATTCCAGCCTCGTTTCCTTGCACGCCGATATGATTAGAATCGTGTGCCCGCGCGGCTTCCCCGCCCGAATGCAGGGACGCGCGGCCGGTTCAGCGAGCGGGGCGGGCGAGTCCATGCGGTTCCCCAGACGTTACACACTCCTCAGCATCGTGCCGCCGCTTCTCTTCGCCGCCGGTTGCCAGCAGCCTGCGCACGTCGTGAAGGACCTGCCCGAACCGCTGGTCGGCCCGGCCGACCGGCCGCTGCCGCGCCGCGAACCGCCGCCGGTCGTCAGGCCGTCGCCGCGCGTCGAGCAGCCCGCCGAGGCCGCCTGGATTCCGCCCAAGGGCATCTCGCGCCGCTGGCGCTACATCGTCATTCACCACTCTGCCGACAACCGCAGCACACCCGACGGCATGCGCGCCTGGCATCTTAAGAAGGGCTGGGATGGGCTGGGGTATCATTTCGTCGTCGGCAACGGCGTGGGCTATCCCGACGGCAAGGTGTTCGTCGGCGAACGCTGGACCTCGCAAAAGCACGGCGCTCACGCCCGCTCGCCCGACTACCCTGACAACCGCTGGAATGAGCACGGCATCGGCATCTGCCTCGTGGGCAACTTCCAGAACACGCCGCCGACCTCCCGGCAGCTCGACGCGCTGGCCGAGCTGGTCGCCTTCTTGTGCCGCAAGTGCAACATCGCGACCAGCCAGATTTACACGCACGGCGACGTCGACCGCTTCACCGCCTGTCCCGGAAAGCTCTTTCCCGCGGCCCAGTTTAAGCGCCGCCTGGCCGCCGCTTCGGGCGCTCCGGTTGTACGCGCGGCGTCGCGGTGATGTCATGGTCCGCGCCCATCGCGACTTTCCGCGCACGGCCGTCACGATCCTGATCGCGGCGATATCAGTCACCGGCGCCTGCATCCGAGTCAACCGTCCGGTGCTCGACCCGGTTCCCGATCCGCAATGGACCACGCTTCCGGCCGTATCGCCGCCCGCGGAACCGCCCGCCTCGCGCCGCGCCTTATTGCGCCCGCCCGGCGCGGAGACATGAAATTGAAGACAACTGCTGAAAACTGGAAACCCAAAAGTCGAAAGTCGGCTGTGATAGCCCCGACTGGCGTCGGAAAACCAGGATTTCCGATGATAAATCCCAAATATCAAATCTCAGATTTACAGTCCGCGATTCGCGTACTCTTCGCGCGCCAACCGTCCACAGGCCCAATAGCGGCCGTCTCCGCGCTCGATTGTCCGTGGATGGCATGTAGCTGATGGCCGGCGGCTGATAGTTGGTCGCCGGCGGCGAACTCAATCGTCCGGGCAGCACCCCGCGCCGATGCGCTCTTTCATGATCTCGGTCTTCAGCAGAAAGCTGCCCTGCGTGACGACCGTCTCGTCCACCGAAAGCCCCTCGTGTACCTCGTAGAACTCGCCCGTCTCGTGGCCCAGCCGCACCTTGCGCGGCTCAAAGGTGGTTTCCCCCGTCCGAACGAACACGATGTTGCAGCAGCCGTCCCACTGCACGGCTGTGCGCGGCACGACCACGATCGGTTCGCACTCCATCACCGCCGTCCGCGCCGTGCCGAACATGTTGGCGCGCAGCAGCCCGTCGGCGTTGTCCAGCTCCGCCCGCACCTTGAGCGTGCGCGTGCGATGATCGACTTCCGTGCTGATCCACGTGACGCGACCGGCGAACTCGCGCCCGCGCCACGCCTCGACCTCAATAGTGACCGGCTGCCCGATGCGGATTTCCCGCAGATCGGACTCATATACGTCGAGAATGGCCCACATCGCGCGCGTGTCGGCGATCGTAAACAGCGAGCGCGACGGATCGGCGTTTTCGCCGATGACCGCGTTGCGTTCCACCACGATGCCGTCGAACGAGGCCGTCACGTTCAGCACCGGACTGATGTCCTGCCGCGCCGTCAGCGCTTCGATCGCCGCTTCATCGATTCCCAGCGTATGCAGGCGCTGCCGGGCGCGGGACAGGTCGATGCGCTGCTCGGTCAGCTTCGACTCGGCCTCCAGCAAATCGCGCTCGGTAGAAATGCCGCGCTGCAACAGGCCGTCTTCGCGTTCGCGGTTCTTTTCCCACAGCGCCACCAGCGCCGTCGCCTGAAGTAGGTCGGCCTTGGCCGCCGCCAGTTCCGAACTGTCGAGCACGGCCAGCACGTCGCCCCTTGAAACGCGCGACCCCAGATCGGCCCGCACTTCGCGAATCACGCCGGCCACGCGCGGCGCGTGTCGCGCGTAACGCCCGGCGTCGTAGGTGATTTCGGCGTTGCACGTGAGGGAATGCGTCACCGCCTGTCGGCCGACGCGTGCGAATTGCAGACCCGCGCGTCGGGCCACGTCGGTCGATGCGAGCCGCACCGTCCGGCTGCCGGTGTCGCATTGTTCGGCGGGTGGGCGCTGGCTGCGCGGCGTGGCCGTGCTGCTGACGCTCGGCGACGCGCGATCGTGTGCATGACCGGAATCGAGATCGACGCGCGCCTGCGTGTCATCGCCGACGGCGGTCCGCGCGGCGTAGCGTTCGCGGAATTCCTGAAGACTGCCCGCGCACAGATCGCACGCGGATTCCGGCCGGGCGTGTTCGCCGCACCAGTCGCCCTCGGCCTTGAACGCCGCGGCGAGCTTCGGGCGGCAGATCCAGCACACGGCCTCGGGAACGCCGTGCTCGAGGCATTCGCCCAGTCGTGCGATCAGCGTTGGATCACAAATGGGGCAGGCGTCGGCCGCCAGGCCGTGGCTCTTGCAGGCGGCCTTCGCACCGGTCTGCGTCGACTCAGAAGCGGAATCGGCGCGAGGCCGGGCGTTTCGCCCAGCACCCTGCACATACCAATAGGCGCTGGCGGCGCCACCCAATACAACGACGACGGCAATTGAAAGGATTCGATTCATTGTCGTTTGGGATCATTGTAGCCCGGTAGTGGACGTTGATCCGGGCCTGCCGCGCATAGGCCCTCAGACCTGCATGTTCAGCGTGCATCGCTTGGTGGCCTGTTGCCGCGGCGATCAAGTTGACTCGTCGGCGCCGCCTACGCGCTGCCTTCGTTTCGACGTCTAGATGTTTCGACTTTCTACTCCCCGCTTTCTCCCTTGGTCACTTCCTTCAGCGGTTTGCCCGTGACGCGCTCAAGTTCCGTGATTGCGGTCGCCGCCGCCTGCAACGCTTCGATGTGACGACCGCGCGCCATCAGCAGCGCTCGTTGCGCTTCGACGACCGACAAAAAACCGATCTTGCCCGCGCGATAGCCCTCCAGCGAAAGCTCCAGGTTCGTCTCGCGCAGCGGCAGCACCTGATCGCGGTACAGTCCGGCGTTGAAGTAGGCCACATCGACCGATTCATACGCACCGCGCACATCCTGTACGACCTGTCGCCGCAGCGACTCGGCCGTCAGCTCCGTCTGGCGAAGCATGAACTCCGACCGCGCAATGCCCGCCTGGTTCTGATCGAATAATGGCAGCGTCGCCCCGATGCTCGGACCAATGACGCTGGCCTGTCCTTCACCTTTGTCCTTCATCCGCCAGCGCTCCACGGCGCCGCCGGCCCCCCCGGTTCCGAAGCCCGTGGCATCGCTCGTCGCACCGCGCCGCCGCGCCTCGCGCTCTAACGACATTCCGGCTTGAACCATTGGCACGACGCGCACGCGCTCCAAATCCACCGCCTCGCGAGCCGCCTGCACGGCTTGCTCGGCAGCCAGCAGATCCAGGCGCGATTTCATCGCCACCTCCTCAAACGCCTCCACCCCCGGAATCGTCACGGCGCCCGTCGGAAGCGCTTCGGCCAGCCGCAGTTCAGCAGGTCGGTCGGTCAGCCCCAGCAGCACGGCCAGATCGCGCCGTGATAAGAACGCCGTAAGCTGCGCCTGTTTCAGGGCCAGCTCCGCGTCGTAAACTTCCGACCGCGCCAGGTACACCTCGACGGCGCTGCCTGCGCCCGCCTCGAGCCGCGCCTGCGCCGTGTCGAGCAGTCGCTGCGCCACGGCCAGGTTCTCCGCCGCCAGTTCAGCCAGCCGATCGGAGGCGGCGGCGCGATAGTAGGTCGCTTTGGCTTCCAGCGCCGTGGCGCTCAGCTCGCGCGCCACATCGAGCAACGTCTGCTGCATGGCATGTTCGGCGCCGCGCGCCCGAATGGGTAGCTGCCACAAATCCGAGATATTCTGCGTCACGTCCAGCATCAGGTTGGCCAGCCCGCCGCTGTCGGGAAATCGCAGTGACATCGCCAGCATCGGATTGCTGAACAGCCTTGACTGCACAACGTCGGCCCGCGCAATCCCGACGCGATAGTACGCCGCACGCAGGCGCGGATGATTCAGCAGCGCGAGGCGAACGGCGTTGTCGGACGTCAGTCCGCCTTCCATCAGGGCCGACACCTGCCGCTCGAGCACCGTGTCGTCGTCCGGCCAGACCTCGGCCGGCGCGCCGGTCGCCTCGGACACCCGCTCGGCCACGTTGCCGTAGTCGCGGCTCGTCTCCACCCGCGCACAGCCGGTCAGCGTCGCCAGACAAAAGCAGCAACCCGTCGCCGCAAGGAGCGGACCCGCTGTACGGGCGAGTCGAAAGTGTGAATCGAATCGCAACACGAAACGGCGAATGACGATGACCGCATGGACCATGTTTCGGGCTTCCTTGACGAGCGGAATCGTTTGCGTCTGTTGCGTCACGGCTGAATTCGTGTCGGCCCTTTGTGGTGGTCTGCCCGCCGGCCGACCGCACGGCCCTGCAATGCAGGTGACACAGCCCGCCGAATCGTGGCATCGTAATCAAATCAGCGGTGCGGTGAGGACGACCCCGTCTGCGATGCCGCCGCGACGACGTTCGACAACAGCATCGCCACCGTCACCGGACCGACGCCGCCCGGAACCGGTGTGATCCAGCCGGCCACCTCCGCCACCTCGTCGTAACGTACATCGCCGATGGTGCGCGTCCGGCGACCGCCGCGACCGTCATCAACCGACACTCGGTGCGTCCCCACATCGATCACGATCGCATCCTCTCGAACGTGCTCGCGTCCGATCACCCCGGGCTTGCCGGCGGCTGCCATCAATACGTCCGCCCTGCGGCTGTGTGCGGCCAGATCGCGCGTCCGCGTGTGGCACAGGGTCACCGTTGCGTGTTCGACCAGCAGCAGCATCGCCAGCGGACGGCCGACGATCGGACTGCGGCCGATGACGACCGCTTCGCAGCCGGCCAGGTCGACACCCGTCGATCTCAAACACGCCATCGCCGCGGCGGCCGTGCAGGGCGCCAGTGCGGGTTGTCCCTGCGCCAGCCGTCCCAGGTTCATCGGATGAAGGCCTTCGACGTCCTTTTCGGGCGCGATCAGCGCCGAAAACGGCGAACCCACCGCCCCGCGCTGTTGCGGCGGCGACAGGCTCGGCGGCAGCGGCTGGTAGAGCAACACGCCGCTGACGGTGGAATCGGCGTTCAATGTTGCCAGCGCCGCGCCCAGGCCCTCGGCGGTCGTCGTTTCCGGAAGATGGATCAGCCGATGAGTGATCCCCACGCGTTCCGCCTGCCCGGCCTGCGACGCCGCGTACATGTGCGAACCGGGATCGTCGCCGACGAGCACGCCGGCCAGGCAGGGACGCCGGCCGCGCGCCGCCAGCGCTTCGGCGTCGTGCCGGATGCGGCGGCAGATGTCATCGGCCAGGGCGCGGCCGTCGATGATCCGTGCGGGCATGAGCAGCCACTCCGTCGAAACGTCCTCGCATCAGATGAATGGGCATGTTAACGGGTCGGCTGAATGTGTGTGAACGGAATCGGCAAGGAGGGCGCGCCGCAACGTCGGCTACGCGATCGACGCGCAACGCTTACTGACGTGCGCGTCTCGTTGCGCGGCGACGCCAACGTTACAGCCCGAGGTGGCGGTGCCGCATCCACAGCCGGAGGCGGCTGCGCTGCATTGTGTTACAGGCCCAGCAACGCTTCCACGAACAGCGGCACATCGACCGGATCAACCGCCGTGCTGGAATCCATGTCCGCCGCGCAGATGCAGCGCGCATCGGTCTCCAGCCCGTACAGCACGTCGAGGAAGCGGCGGATGTCCTCGCCATCGACACGCCGATCGCCGTTGACATCGCCCTTCAGCGACACGTCGACAGGCTGGGCGTCGCCCAGTTCGGCCATCAGCACCGGCGCGCCCATGCCGGTCTGCAACCACAGGTCGTACGCCATCTGACCGCGGTTGGTGGCGGGGTTGTTGTTGTCGCGCAGAAATTCGACGTACTCGCGGCTGCTTGTCTGATAGTACAGCCGCACGCGCGCCCCGACCGCGTAGCCCGGAATGGCAAACCACGTGTCGTCCCAGTACTGGCCGTCGGCATACGACGCGCCGACCGGCGCGGCGTTGATCGCGGCGAAATTCGTGTTGTTGAATCCGCGCGGCGGAATGCGGTTGTCCTTGTAGATCGCATTGGCCAGCGCGACGTGGAAGTGCGGTCCTTCCGGCAGTCCGGTCAGCGCCGCCAAAGCGGCGTCGGCGCCGAACTTGGCCTCGTACACCTTCGTCGAAACTTCGTCGAGCGTGGCGGTGCCGAAGTCATACGCGCCGTACGTGAACATCGGGTTCACGTAATCGACGCAATCGTAGAAATCCACCGTTAACCACATGCGGCGGCCCTCGGGATAGCCCGTCGGCAGCTTGTGGCCCGTTTCGTTCACGACGCGCACGCGAAGCTGCAACTGACCCGGTGTCTGGCCGTCGTCGAGCGATGCGGTCAGCGTGGCCGCCCGCGCCAACATGCTCAGATTGCGCAGCTTGTTGGCCTGAAGCATGTCGACCTGCGCCTGATCCAATTCCCACTGCGGCGGTCCGCCGTCGCCCGGGCCGTACTGTAGGCCGATGGCGTCCAGCACCCAGTTGCCCGCGCCGCTGAAGAAATGCCGCGGCAGGTCCGGCCGTGCCGGCTCGAACGCGCAGCCCTGCCGGAAGTCCATCGGCATGTGGCAATCCTGACAGGTCGACACCACGGTCTGTCCCTCTCCTCCGAATCGCCCGCCCATGTCAACGCCGTTGACGAAGTCGCTCTTGAGCCACTCGCTGTACGTGCGCTGCTCCGGCACCATCTCGTACTTGTTGCCCGTCGGATGCGGATTCCCGCCGTTAAATACCAGCACGCCGTTGTCCAGCCGAAAGTGCGGCGGGCTGACGTCGTGGCACGTGGCGCAGAAATCGGCGCGAAGATGAAACGGCGACTGGAACGTGTCGCGATTGTTGGTGAACAAGCGATGGAAAAAATCGCAGTTGGCTTCCGGCGGAACGGGCGTCGATCCGGGCGGCGTCACCGGAAACGGCCCGCGTCGCTGGTCCAGCGGATCGATGACGTAGCTGGCGTTGCCGCCGTCGCCCGGCATCGACGGATTGCCCAGGTCCATCGACTGCACCGGGGCGTCGGCCCCCAGCGCCGCGATGATGGCCGCATCGACCGGGGGCGCGCCGGCGTACTGGAAAGGATCGACGTTGCGATGACAGAAGTTGCAGTTGATCCCGTCGCGGTCGAACGACGTGATCGCCGATCCGTCGCTGGGCTGCGAACGTCCGTCCAGCCACGCCATCGGTACGTGGCACCGGATGCAGGTTTCGCCGATGCCCGGCGCATCGCGCTCCGCGATATCGAGACAGGCGTAGAACAGCGGATCGCGCGCCGCCTGAGCCTTCAGGCTGCCGGACCAGTCTTCGTAGATGGGCACTCCCGCGGTCGGCGGCGGCTCCGGATCGCCGTGACAGCCGGTGCACTCCAGCGAGTGAAGGATCGGCTCCGTCAGTGTGTTGGGCTGCGTGCCGCGCAGGTAGAACGTGCCCGCGTTGGTGGGCAGCGGGGTGGGCGGCGAACCGGGGCCGGCCATCAGCGCCCCGGAAACAATCAGCAGCAGCGACGACGTCAGGATGATCGCCAGGGTCCATTGTCGAGCCTGCGCAGTCAGGCTCGAAGAGAATCGGAGTTTGAAGCGGCGATTCGGCAGGTCGGTGCCGGTGGATCGGGACATGAGTTCCCCTCTGAATTAAAACAACAACATCAATATATCCGTTGGTCTCCTAATAATACAACGGATTTTCCCCCAAGGCAGTAGGCCGTCGGGCGGCGCTCGCAGCCGCCCAATGGTCTTCCATCCTATCGCCTTGGGCAGCGATCGTTCAAGTGCCTTCGGATCGCCGCGGTCACTCCTGAGACAGATGACCGCAAGATTCTGACCGGATTTACGTTATCGGTTGCGACCCAAAGAGAATGTCGTTCATCGAATAGCGGCCGGCAGGCCGACCGGCGATCCACTTCGCCGCACGCAGCGCCCCGCGCGCAAATGTCTCGCGCGAATGAGCCGTGTGACTGATCTTTATGGTTTCACCGAGACCGCCGAAGCAGACCGTGTGCTCTCCTACGGTATCACCCAGGCGGATGGCGTGTACGCCGATCTGCCCGCCTGGCCGGCCGCCCGTCATGCCGTGTCGGCCATGTACGACATCGCTGGTGGCCGCGCCAGTCGATTGCCCGCACCGGATCGCGTCGACCAGTGCCAGCGCGGTGCCGCTGGGCGCATCGATCTTGAATCGATGATGCGCTTCGACGATCTCAACGTCGTAATCAGTGCCCAGTGCCGCCGTAAGTTGCCCGACGATGCGCAACAGCACGTTGATTCCCATGCTCATGTTCGCCGCGTGCAATACCGCAATGCGCTCGGAAGCCCGTTCGATCTGCTCCAGCCCCGACGCGTCGTGGCCCGTCGTGCCGATTACGATCGGGCGGTGTGCTTTCAGCGCCACGTCGAGCGCCCTCGGAGTTGCCGATGCAGCGCTGAAGTCGATCATGACGTCAAACGGCACGCCGCAGCTTGACTCGATCGGTATTCCGATGCGGCCGCAACCCGCGATTTCCCCCGCGTCGCGACCCAGCATGGGGCATTGCTGCGACTCCAGCGCCCCCGCGATCGAAAACGCGCGATCCTGCGAGGCCAGCGCAATCAGATGTCGCCCCATGCGGCCGGCCGCGCCGTGTATGGCAATGGATGTCGGCATGTCCCGTTCTCCGGAGTATCAAATCAACGCCCGGAGCGAATTGTACGTCCGACGGCCGCCGGAATCGGGTGTGGCCAAGAATCCGGGCCATGAAGTGGCAACGCCGACGCCAGGAGTCCGAGCCGGATCAGAACCCCGCGTGTAAGCGGGGGGACCGGCCCGAAGGGACGACTTTCAAACATCCGGCGCTGTGGTGCCGAACCACGGCGCCCACTTTCGCGGGACTCGCGCAGCCATGGCCGGCGCGGGCGCAATCGCCGGCGCGCTCCGGCGGTTCGTCGCTTCGTTGTCCCGCGGACCGTTTCGTACGCTATTGATCCAGCAACTCGGCCACGATGCACTGGATGTCGTCGCCATCCACGACGCAGTCGCCGTTGCAGTCGCGCAGCGGGCGACCGGTGGAGTCGACGGGCAATCCAGCAGGCGTGTTCGGGCAGACGTCGCAGGCGTCGCCCACTCCGTCGCCGTCGGCGTCGGCCTGATCGGGGTTGGCGATGAGCGGGCAGTTGTCCGATTCGTCGGGCACGCCGTCGCCGTCATAGTCCGCCGGTGGTTGCACGAAAACGTAAATCGCGCCGGAATCGGTGGCGCTGTTGTCGGACTCGTTGCCGTTCACGCCTGTGGCGTTGCTGTCCTCCCGATGCGCCCCGACAACGACGGTGTCGCCACTGACGGCCACCGAGACGCCGAACAGGTCACTCACCCCGGTATTGGAGGCCTTGAGGTAGGCCTGCTGGCTCCAGACCCCGCCGCCGCGGACGAAGACGTAGGCCGCGCCGGAACCGCTGGCGCTGTTGTCGGCCTGGTTGCCGTCGATGCCCGTGGCGTTGCTGTCCTCGTCAATCGCCCCGACCACCACCGTGTCGCCCGAGACGGCCACGGAGTAGCCGAACTGGTCGTTTGTCCCGGTGTTCGAGGCCTTGAGGTAGGCCTGCTGGCTCCAGACGCCGCTGCTACGGACGAAGACGTAGGCCGCGCCGGAATTGTTGGCGCTGTTGTCGGCCTGGTTGCCGTTTACGCCCGTGGCGCTGCTGTCCTCCTGAAACGCCCCGACCACCACCGTGTCGCCGTTGACGGCCACCGACCAGCCGAAGGTGTCGCTCGCCCCGGTGTTCGAGGCCTTGAGGTACGCCTGCTGGCTCCAGTCGCCCATCGCATCGCGGACGAAGACGTAAGCCGCGCCGGAATTTGAGGCGCTGTTGTCGGCCTGGTTGCCGTTCACACCCGTGGCGCCGCTGTCTTCCAGCCAGGCCCCGACCACTACTGTGTCGCCGCTGGCGGCCACTGCGAAGCCGAACCGGTCGTCCGCCCCGGTGTTCGAGGCCTTGAGGTAGGCCTGCTGGCTCCAGATCGTGCCGCTGCGGACGAAAACGTAGGCCGCGCCGGAACTGTTGGCGCTGTTGTCGGCCTGGTTGCCGTCCACCCCCGTGGAGCTGCTGGCCTCGAACCACGCCCCGACCACCACCGTGTCGCCGTTGACGCGCGCCGATAAGCCGAACTGGTCGTTCGCATCGGTGTTGGAGGCCTTGAGGTAGGCCTGCTGGCTCCAGACCCCGCCGCTGCGGACGAAGACGTAGGCCGCGCCGGAATTGTTGGCGCTGTTGTCGGCCTGGTTGCCGTTTACGCCCGTGGCGTTGCTGTCCTCCAGATATGCCCCGACCACGATCGTGTCACCCGAGACGGCCACCGAGATGCCGAACGCGTCGCCCGCTTGGGTGTTTGAGGCCTTGAGGTAGGCCTGCTGGCTCCAGACCCCGCCGCTGCGGACGAAGACGTAGGCCGCACCGGAATCGGAGGCGCTGTTGTCGGCCTGGTTGCCGTTCACGCCGGTGGCGCTGCTGTCCTCGCCAGGCGCCCCGACTACCACCGTGTCGCCCGAGACGGCCACCGAGTAGCCGAACTGGTCGCCCACCCCGGTGTTCGAGGCCTTGAGGTAGGCCTGCTGGGCGATGGGGTCGATTGTCAGCGGATAGACCGCGAGGGAATCATCGACGACGACGCGGAAGAACCGAGGAGGCGTGACAGAATGGGTGGTGCGGGCGTTCCGGGTGGTACGGGCGTCCCGCCCGTCGTCATTCTGGAGATGCGTGGAACTGGCAACTTGGGTGGCATGAGAGTCTTGATGGAAATGGGTGGTATCCCGACGGGCGTCGGGATCTCGCCCGTCAACATCGCCAACCTCGAACCACGCCGGCACCGTTGCGCCCGTTGCGTCGAAGACCGTCAGGCCGGCGTAATTGACCACCGCCGCGCCGGCGTCGTTGACGAATGCCACACTCCGCCCGTCGCCGCCGACCCGCGGATGCAGATCGCCGCGCACGGCCAGGATGAATTGCAGGCAGGACGGGCGGGACGCCCGTACCACCCCTGATTCATCCGTCCGTCGATGCACCGTGTAGCCGTGCTCCAGGCCGCGCGGGTCGTTGACGTACCATTCGGTAAGCGTGTCGTCCCATCGGTAGGACACACGGCCGCCATCGGCCTTCACGCGCGCCGGCTGCAAAACCGCTCCCTCACGGTCGCGGTTCGGATGGCCGATCGCTCGCCGGGCGGCGGCGCGGCCGTACCCGACCAGTTCCAGCCCCCACGACCAGCCGCCCGCGTCGGGCGTGGTGACGAAGCCGCGGCCGTCGAATGTTGTCCGCCACTGCTGGCCCGGATTGCGGGCCACGTAGCCGCCCTCGACCGCGAACGCCGCGTGACGGTTTGCCTCGTACGCCGCGCGGATGCTCGACCAGCCCGAGGCGCTCAGCCCCTCGGGGACGCGTTCTTGCGCGGCGGCCGTCGATTGGTGAAACACGGGTTGAAAGCCCGTGCCGCGCGAATTCTCAGACACGAATTGGATGCCCGTGCCGCACGAAGCCCAGGCAGGCGGCGATCCTCCGGCCGAGGAATCCGGGGCTGCCCAGGTCGATCCCGCGGCAACGTACATGGCGCTCGACCACGCCACAAACACCATGAGATTTGTTGCTGGCATGTTCACTCCTCCGCTTGAAAAGTCGATGTGACGGCCCGACCGCGCCGGCGCGCGTGTGAACATTTATGGTACCAAACGGCGGCCGCCGGGGTCAATCCAAACCGGATTTTGTTGCCAGTTGCGTGTGCTCAGAAAGCTGCGCAATACAGTCGCAACGCGGACACGCACCGCGTTGCCGATAGCGCCAGGCGGTGTTGCCGCCGCGGTGACTCCTGTGCCGCCGCAAGAAATGTGCAAACCTCCGAAATTGAGTCATTGGCCCGCGCTGAATCCCGGGGCGCACCGTGAGTTGCTCGATTCTTATTGACGCACAATTCCGCAAGACGATATCCTGATTTCCACGTAGCGGGCCGCTACTCACACGAAAAGACAAACTACGCGCACCGCGTGGACCGTCGGCGGTCCGCGCATCGAAGGGACACAAAATGACCCGGCGCCGAAACCCTTTTCCTGCATCACGTCATCCGTCCACGACTTGGCTCATGCTGGCCGTCATGCTGGCCGGGACTTCGACCGCTGTCCCGGCGGCCGCCCAGACCTGGACGGGCGCCAGTCTGTTCAGCAACCTGTGGAGCGACGACGGCAATCCGTTTCCGCCGTCGCCCGGCAACTGGGTCGGCAACGTGGTGCCGGTCCCGGGTCCGACGACGATCCTCACCTTCGGCAACGCCGGTTTGCAGTTTCAGCCGTTTCAGGACATTGCCAGTCCGTTCGATTTCAACCAGTTGAACTTCGTTGGCGGCAACGTGCCGCTGACGCTGAACGGATTGCCGATTCGGATGGCGGGCACGACGCCGTCGATCTCGCAGGAATCGTCGCTGCCGCACCGAATCAACAACGAGATCATCCTTCCAACGACGAATACGTTCTATGACTTCACGGGCAACGGGACGGGCGCGCTGACGCTGGGCGGGCCGGTCAGCGGATCTGGCATATTCCGCAAGCAGGGCAGCCACACTCTGATTCTCGACGCGGTGCTGTCAGCCTCGCAGGACTCGTCGGTCGCGCTGACGTTAACGGGCGGCATGTTTCGGGTGTTGGGGGACAACCTGATCGCACCCGAGCTGCACCTGTTCCTTCAGGGCGGCACGTTCGATCTTAACGGCCGCGATCAGACCTTCGCAATGATGTGGTTCCAGGGCAGCCCGATCCTGCTGAACGGCGGGCGGCTGACGCTGGGCATCAACCCCGGTGTGGGCGGCGGCAGCGTCGGCGGGCTGAACGGCGGCGGTGAACTGATCAAGGGGCCGGGTTCGACGCAGTTCACGGCATCGAATCCCAACTTCACCGGTCTGGTGAGAATCCAGGGCGGCGGCACGGTTTTCCTCCAGGCCAACGGCGCGCTGGGCGACACGACGACGGGAACGGTGGTCGAAGCCGGCGGCTCGCTGTTTGTCAACACGAACTACACGATGCCCGAGCCGCTCACGCTGGACGGCAACAACACCGGCACGGCGGCGCTGGCCGCCTCGGGAACAACCACTTCTTTTGCCGGGCCGATTACGCTGACGGCCGACAGCGACTTCGGCACGGCGGGCGGGACGTTCACACTGACCGGCGGCATCGACACAAACGGGTTTACGCTCCTGCATGCCTATTTCTCGGGCACGACCGTCATCAACAACAACGGCGTCACCGGCAGCGGCGGGCTGCGAAAGGTGACGACGAATGAGACGCTGATCATCAACGCACCCTGCACCTACACAGGCTCGACGGTGGTCGAACGCGGCGTGCTGGAAGTGAACAACACGCTGGAAACAAGCAGCATTTCGGTCCAGTCGCTCGGCACGCTGCGCGGCCATTGCACCGCGCCGGCGGCGCCGCTGGCGCTGGCCGGGCGTTTGCAGCCGGGCGGCTCGGTCGGACAAATCGCCGTCGCGGCCGCCACGCTCAGCGCGGGGGCGCGGATCGACTGGGAAATCAGCGATCCCGCCGGTTCGCCGGGCACGGGGCATGACGTGTTGACGCTTTCCGGTGTGCTGTCGGCGCCCTACACGTCGGGCGTGACGACGATTTTCGTTTCCTCTCTGACGCCGGGGGGCGCCGCGGGGCCACTGGCCGGATTCGATCCGTCGCAGAGTTACCTATGGCCGATCATCGTGGCGGGCAGCGTCGACGCAAATGTGTCGTTGAGCGATTTTGCGTTGAATACGACGGGATTCACGAACCACAACAACATCGGCTGCGGCGCCTTTCACCTGGAACTGACGACCACGGGGCTGAACCTGCGGTTCGATTCCGGCTCGGCGGGGCCGGGCGATCTGAACTGCGACTGCCAGATCGATGCCGCCGACGTGCCGTTGTTCGTGCAGGCGCTGATCGATCCGAGCCAGTTCGGCGGATGCGACTTCGACGCGGCCGACATGAACGGCGACAACTCCGTAGATGCCGACGATGTGCAATTGTTCGTGGATGCCGTGTATTAGCACTACGGCGATCGATCACCCAGGTCGGTACGCGCATCTTGTCCGTTCCGGACGCGCCGAACCACCGTGCCACGTCTCATCATTTGATTTACTTCATGTCCGCCCGATGCCTCAGCGTTCCCCATCCCGGTCGCCGCGGTCATTCGACGCTTCATCGAAGAAATCGGCCGAGCCGCGCTCGACGCGGCCGGGGACGGCTGCGCTGCATCTCGGGAAGCGATCGTCACGCCGGAAAGAGCCTTGCTTGTCAAGGGCTTGCAGCGCGGGCATAATCCGACGCGCGGGACTTGCCGGTCGGCGTTCCGGCCGGCGGACCGTATCGTCGCGGCGCATCCAATGCCGATATACCTCGGACGTATCGCATCGGCGCGCCTGTTGTCGGAGGCTGTCGGATGAACCGGTTGGCGTTCCTCGGTCGTGGCGGCGTGATGTTGACGGCGGCGTGTGCATTCAGCGGGTGCATCGCGCGTGCGGAGTACGACCGCGTGGAATTCGCGCGGCGCGTCGCGGCCGAGCAGGCGGCGCAGCGCGAGGCGGAACTGGGCGCCGAGCGGTCGCAGCGGCAGGTGGTCGAGGCCGAGCGCAACGCATTGCGGCGCGAGTTGGACACCAAGACCGCGCTTGCCGAGAACCTTCGTCAGGAGAACGACCGGCTGGCCGCGACGCTGAAACAGTTGGGCAGGTTCACAGACGAAGTCCTGGCCAAGGGGCTGGCCGAGCCGGAACTGATTGAAATCACCAAGCTGCCGCCGGAACTGGACCGAATGCTGAAAGAGTTCGCGTCGCACTATCCCAATGCGGTCGAGTACCTGCCCGAGCAGGGCGCGGTGCGCTGGAAGAGCGATCTGACGTTCGCA
This sequence comes from Planctomycetaceae bacterium, assembly GCA_011525745.1. GTDB lineage: Bacteria > Planctomycetota > Phycisphaerae > UBA1845 > UTPLA1 > PLA4. Next base: position 125,825 of record WYBU01000068.1, read on the forward strand.
CTGGGCAGTGACGTGGTGCGGGACACCGCCACGTCGTCGTTGCGCGAGTTCGCCGAAATCGTCAACACCGCCGGCGCGGCGTTCGAAGTGGTGATCGTCGGCCACACCGACAATGTTCCGATTCGGGCCAGTTCGCGCGAGCACAAAACCAACTGGCATCTGTCGAGCCATCGGGCCATCGCCGTGATGTTCGCGCTGAACAACTTCGGCGTGCCGTACGATCGCATGGGCGTGATGGGCTATGGCGAGCACCGGCCGCGCGAGCCGAACCCGCCGTCGGGCGGCAACGAGAAAAACCGGCGCGTAGAGATATTCCTGGTGTCGGCACGGGATTCGTTCTCGGGGACGCGGTAGTGGTCCGAGTCAGTGTCGGCGCGCCTTTCGAAAGTCGCGTGGAACGGGCTTGTAGCCCGTTCGCTCGAGTCGGACGCCCGTATCAGCCGAAGTTGCAGACCTCCGGCGCACGCGAGGGCGTCGGCGTGCCGCTACTCAGCATCCACGCGGCTCGCTTGTGCCGCGCCCCATAGCGATCCGCACCTGCGCCGGCCGAATCACGGATGATCGTCAACCTCATCGCCGCCGCGAACTCGGGCTTGGGCGTTGCAGCGCTCTCGGTCGTCGCGCTCGGGCTGGCGGCGATGATCGGCGTGGCGCTGTGGGCCGGCCGCGTCGAGCGCGACACGCGAGATTTCTTCCTCGGCGGTCGATCGATTCCGGCCTGGGCCGTCTGCCTCTCGTTCATCGCGACCGAAGTCTCGGCCATGACGATCGTCGCCGTGCCGGCCGAGGCATATAACGCCGACTGGACCTATCTTCAGATGTTCGTCGGTTCGGCCGCGGCGCGAGCGGCCGTGGCGTTTCTCTTTATCCCCGTCTTCTACAAGTACGACTGCACCACGATTTATGAGTTCCTGCGCCATCGCTTCGGCCCGGCAACGCATCACACGGCGGGGCTGTTTTTTTTCGTGACGCGTTTACTGGCCTCCGGGCTGCGGTTGTACGTCGCGGCGATGGCGTCGGCGATCATGCTGGGCTTGTACGCGCCGGGGTCCGATGATCATCGCGGCGTGTTCGCGGCCATCGCGGGATTTGCGATCGTGGGAATCGTGTTCATCGGCGTTGGCGGCATCAAAGCGGTGGTGTGGAGCAACGTGGTGCAGGCGGTAGTGTTCGCCGTCGGCGGGCTGGCCATCGCGACGTATTTGCTCGAGAACATCGACGGCGGCGCGACGGCACTGCGGACGGCGTCGGCCGAGGGGCGGCTGCGCGTGTTCGACTGGTCGTTCGACGTATCGAACCCGCGCATGTTCTGGCTCATGGCCGCGAACGGCTTTCTGGTCAGCCTGACCGTCTTCGGCACCGATCAGGACCTGATGCAGCGGCTGCTGACCGTGAGGACGCGCGGATCGAGCCAGCGATCGCTGCTGGCGACGATCCTGGTTGGCCTGCCGGTGGCGATGCTCTTTCTGACGATTGGAACGCTGCTCGCGCTTTTCTATGCACAGCAAGGGGCGCCGCCGCCGGCGTCGAGGCCCGATGAAGTGCTTCCGAATTTCGCGGCGACCGTGCTGCCGGACCTGCTCAAGGGCGTCTTCCTTCTGAGCGTTCTGATGGCCAGCATCGACTCGCCCCTGGGTTCGTTGGCGACATCGTTCGTGACCGACCTGTACCGGCCGCTGATTCGACCACGCGCGGATGAGCGACATTACTTGCGTGTGTCGCGTCTGAGCGTTGTGGTCTTCGGTGTGGCCCTGGCGTGCGTGGCGATGGTTTTCAGCAGACTGGAAAGTCTGTTGTGGTGGGCGTTCAAGATACTGAGCGTCACCGGCGGCAGTCTGCTTGGCGTTTTCCTGCTCGGTCTATTGACTCGGCGTCGGGGCGACGGCAGCAACGCGTGGGCTATGGTATACGGCGCTGTGTTCAACGGTGGGTTGTTGCTGTACATGGAGGCAACGCAGCCGGAATGGGCCTGGACCGGACTCATCGTGCTGGGCACCGTGGTGACGTTTTCGATGGGGTATTTGCTCGGCACAAATCGAACCGACCGGTCTGCTGAATCGAACGAAACGTAGTTGAAATTCTCGCAACATTGGCAACTGCTTGACATACCCGGCGCATTCGCCAACAATCCCGCCGTAGACTTTGTGAAGAAAATCACGGACCTTCTGGGCCGGGCCGGACCGACATGCCAGTTGTCACGGAAACGTATCGCAATATCCGCACCCTCAACATCATCTTCGCCGCCAGCGCGCTGGCGGCGCTGGCCTCGATGTTGTGGATGCTGAAGGATGATCACGAGCGTCCGTGGCGCGAACATCAGACGGACTATTTCAACGTTCAGGCCGCGTTGGCCCACTTCGAACGGCTCGAGCTTTCGTCACCCGAATCACAATCGCGGCGGACCGAGCTTGCCGCGCAGCTCGACGCGGCCCTCGAGAAGGCGCGCGAGCACGAACCGCTGGAAAAGGCGCTGGCCCAGCGCGAGGCGAAACTCAACGGCGAGCTTCAGGCGGCCGCGGCGCGGTTCGGCAATCTCAACGCCGAGTACCAGGTCGTCATCTGGGAATACGAGGAACATAAGACGCTGCACGGGCCGGAACATCCCGCCACCGTCAAAGTGTTCGAGCGCATGAAGCGCGACGAGGCGAAGCTCGACGAGCTGCGCAAGGACAAAGAAACCCTGGAAGACGCCCTTCAGGACGTGCAGAACGAGCTGCGACGCCTGCGTGCCCCCGTCGAGGCGGCGCGCAAGGCGCTGAGCGACTTCGACAAGCGCGTCGCCGACGCCGAACGCCGCGAGCAGATGTACGGAAAAGGCATCACGCGAACCCTGTTCAATCTGCCCGGGCTGGACTTCGCACCGCCCAAGGGCGTGCCGGGCCGGCAGGAAATCAAGCAGGTCGTGCTGCCGGACGTGCGTCAGGACTACAGCTTCCTTCAGAGCTATTCGATCGACCGCTGCACGACTTGCCACGTCGCGATCGACCAGTCGGGCGCTTCGCTGGAGAAGATGGTGGCCCAGTCCGAGGCGGCGTTGCGTGCGATCAACGCGCAGCGCGTCGCGGCACATCTGCCGCCGCTGGAGGTGGTGATCCGGCCGAAGGCTTCGTCGGCACACGGCGGGCACGGCCAGCCTCATGCCGGCGGGGCGGCGACGCCTTCATCCGGCGACGCCTACGCGGCCGCGCCGGAACAACGGCCCGCCAGTCGAGTCGATGCGACTCACGGCGAATCGGAAGCAGACAAGGAAATCCCAGCACGCGACTTGCCACCGTTCGACAAGATGTCGCCGGACCTGAAAAAGCGCTACGCCGCGGCGCTGGTCGACACGTTGAACGAGCACCTCAAAGAAGAAGGGCGCGAGCCGATCCGGTTCGAACAACCGCTGCTGGCGCACCCTCGACTCGACCTGTTCGTCTCGCCCAATTCGCCGCATCCGATGTCGCGCATGGGATGCACCTCCTGCCACGAAGGCAACGGGCAGGAGACCGATTTCATGTATGCGGCGCACACGCCGGCCAATCGCGAGCAGGAGCATGAGTGGTCGGAGAAGTACGTCATCACCACGTGGGGCATGCCTCAGGCGACGTTTCATCTGATCGAGGAGTTCTGGGATCGGCTGATGATGCCGCCGAAGTACACTCAGGCCACGTGCGCCAAGTGTCACACCCAAATCTCGGATCTGGCGTCGTACCGCGGCGAGGGAACGGCGGACAAGCTCGTGGAGGGTCGCAAGCTGTATACGCAGCTTGGCTGCATCAACTGCCATCTCGTCGAGGGGCTGGGCGATTCGCGGCGCGTCGGACCGGACCTGACGCACGTCAATCACAAGCTGGACACGGGCTTCCTGCATCGCTGGATTTGGTATCCGGCGGACTTCCGGCCGTCCACGCGCATGCCGCATTTCTACATGCAGGAAAACAACTTGCCGTCGAGCCGCAACGATCACGATTCCGATCCGATGTTGCGGACCGAAACCGAAGTGCAGGCGATGACGCACTACCTCCAGACGTTCACTCGGCCCCATGCGCCGGAGCCGCTTCCGGAGGGCATCGAGGGTGATCCCAAACGCGGCGCCGAGCTGTTCGTCGAGACCGGCTGCCTGGCGTGTCACGCCAGTCTGGGAACGGTGGATCCGCGTGACGAGCAAGGTCGCGCCTTCGGCCGGAAGTGGGTTGAGGACGATTTGCGCCACGCCGGCGTGCCGTCCGAAGAGGCGGCCGCACGGGCGGCGAAGATGACGCTCAACGAGCAGTCGCTCTACGCCATCGAGCATTTTACGCGCGAGCGACACGCCGCGGCCATGCGCGAGTTGGACCGACTGCGCAGCACGGGCGGCGACACCGACAGTCTGTACATCCCGCCGGACTTCACGCGCTTCGCCCCGGAGCTTTCGGGCATCGGTACGAAGCTGGCGCCGAATCCGGATGATCCGGTTCAGGTCGAACGCGGCCGACGCTGGCTTTACAACTGGCTCCGCGAGCCGGCGCACTATCACCCCGGCACGAAAATGCCGCGGCTCTTCGGCGACAACTACTACTGGCGCGAACCCGACGTCACCAAGCGCCGCGCCCTGGCCGACAAGGACATCCTGGACGTGACCGCCTATTTGCTGACGCAGCGGCACGACACGTTCAAGCCCGAGCCGATCGCGACGGACGACCGTCATCATCAAATGGCGCAATCGCTGATCCGCACGCTGCTGGAGGGCCAATTCAGCGCGGCGGCCGCCGATCGGATGGTCAACGACACAAAACACGCCGCTGATGACGAGATGGGGCCGTTGTCGCGGGCGATTCTTAAACAGGTCGAGCGGTCGCTGTCGCGCGACGAGGCCCTGGCGAAAATCCAGTCACAGGATTTGCACGGCAAGCAGATGCTGTTCCTCGGCGCGAAGATGATCACGCACTACGGATGCAACGCCTGCCACACGATCGCCGGTTTCGAGACGGCGACGCGGCCCGGCACCGAGATGACGTTCTGGGGCGAAAAGCGCCTGGCGCAGCTCGACTTCGCTTTCTTCTCGCCCGGCTTCGAGCAGTTGAAGGAGCAGCACGGCGGGTTGTTCACGCACCTGTATCCCGAATCGGCCGAGTACGAGCATCTGATCGACGCCAACGGCAACGAGCCGCAGCAGATTCTGTACAACCGGGCGGCGTTCGCCTATCACAAGCTGCGCAACCCGCGCATCTGGGACCGGGCGAAGATCAAGAAGCCGTACGAAAAGCTGAAGATGCCGAATTTCAATCTGTCGCCCGGCGAGGCCGAAGCCCTGACGACGTACCTGCTGTCGCGCGTGCATCCGCTGGTGTCGTCGCCGGTGCAGGTCGATTATGCGCATACGACCTGGGGCGGCATCGCGGCCGGGCGGCATTTTGTCGACGAGTTGAACTGCGTCGGCTGCCACAAGATCGAAGACAACGAACCGCTGATTCAGCAGTATTTCCTCGTTTCGGAGCGCTCCGGCGGACGATCGGTGGATGAGCTGAACGCACCGCCGTGGCTGCACGGCCAGGGCGCCAAGGTCAACCACAACTGGTTCCACGTTTTCCTGCGAAACGTCGAAATGCTGAGGCCGTGGCTGAAGATCCGCATGCCGTCGTTCCATCTGAACGAGCGCGAGGCGACGACGCTGGTGTCCTACTTCGCCAATGCCGCGATGCAGGAATCGAGCGCCGTGCACGAGCGGCTTGGCGCGGTACATCGCTTTGTCGATGCGGCGCAGAAGCGCGCGGGCATGACTTCGCAAGCACGTCCCGACGCCGACGGCCGCACGCCGGGCGACGACTGGTTTTCCGACGAAACGATGGCGGCGCATCGGAAGTTCCTGGAGGAGTACACGCTTCGTTATCGGCTCGTCCGCCCGGTCGAGCTGGATCCGACCCGCAACGAGCCGGCGAATCTGGTCGCGGGCTACGCCAAGGCGGTCGGCAACGCCGGCTTCCTCGCCGATTTATACGACATCGAATATCCCTTTGTGGAGCCGCCGCGGCCCGCAATGTCCGATGAGCGATTCGCCCTGGGCGAACAGATGCTGCTGGAGATGAAGTGCCTGGCGTGCCACGTCTTCGGCGATCCCTACAAGGAAGGCTCGAACTCGCGGCCGACGGCGCCGAATCTGAATCTGACCAGCCGGCGACTTCAGCGCGGCTGGGTGCGCGGCTGGTTGCAGTATCCGGCGCGGATTCAGCCGGGCACGAAGATGCCGCAGTGGTGGGGCGACGGCGGCAGTCTGGTGCAGTATCCCAAAGAACTTTACGACGAGTTCGCGGGCAAGTACGGGCCGACGCATGAGGCGCAGATGACGCTGCTCGAAGACTTCATGTACGAAGCGGGACTGCGCAACTACACCGTCATCGACCCGACGCTGCCCAAGCCGTCTGAAACGCCGGAAGGTGAAGAGATACAATTGGACGAAGAGGACGAGCCGGAAATCGAACTCGACGAGTAGGGTCCGCTGTGCGGACCGTTCTGCAACGGTGCAAGGGTCTCCGCGGGTGTTGGGCGCCCGACGGGAGTCCCGCACCAGCCGCGAACCGAAACCGCGCCGTGGACGCACTGCGGGGCGGAAAGAAGGGCCGGAGAGACCAATCGTGACTGTTCGCGGGAAACCGGGATCCCGCCACACACAGGCAAGCGTCGGAGCCGTCGCGGATGTTCCGTCGGCGCTTCCGGCCAACGAAGGAGTGCAACGATGAATCCGCGAAAAATGAGCATGTGGGTGTTGGCGGCAGCCGTGACGACCGCGCTGGCGGGCGGCGAGGCGCTGGCCGACGGGAAAAAGGGCACGGCCGTCATTAAGGGCATGTGCAAATTCACCGGCGACAAGCCGAAGCTGACGGGCGTGAATATGAGCGCCGATCCGAACTGCAAGCACGACAAGCCGGTTCCCAACCCCGAGCTGATCGTGGGCAAGGACGGCGAGCTGCCGTTCGTTTTCGTCCATATCAAGAGCGGAATCAGCGAGAAGTACGATGCGCCGAAGGAGCCGGCCCACATCGACCAGAATGGCTGCATGTACGATCCGCACGTGTTCGGCATGATCGCCGGCCAGGCGCTGAAGATCACCAACAGCGACGACACGGCGCACAACATTCACGCCGCCCCCAAGATCAACAACGAATTCAACTTCGGCCAGCCCAAGAAGGGCATGGTGACGGTCCGCGAGGGCAAGGACACGTTCAAACAGCCGGAAGTGATGATCCACATCAAGTGCGACGTCCATCCTTGGATGAGCGCCTACGTCGGCGTGGTGACGCACCCGTTCTTCGCCGTGTCGAGCAACGAGAAGGACAACCGCGGTAAGTTCGAGATCAAGGAGTTGCCGGCGGGCAGCTACGAGTTGGAAGCGTGGCACGAGAAGTGGGGTACGGTGACTCAGAAGGTCGAGATCAAGGACGGCGAGACGAAGGAAATCAACTTCGAGTTCACCAAGCCCGGCGGCGGCGCCAAGGCGGCGGCCGATCGGCCCGCGCCTCGAACGGTGACGCTGTCGACGATCGGCTCGGGCGAGGCGACGGCTGCCCCGGCGGCCTGCTGCGAGCATGAGCCGACGAAGTAGGCGGCTTGTTGAACCGAGCCGCGAGCGTCAGCGAGGGTCGGAACGCGCTCGGCGCGGCCGTCCTGTACCGAACCGCGACCGCGAGGGAGCGGTCGAAGGCGGTTCGATCGAAGCACGTTCGCCGCGCTGCCGCTGACATTGGCTGCCCGGCGTGATCGCGGGCGCGGCGGGCGTCGGGTGTGGTGCGTTTCACGACGTTCCGTCGCGGTCGCGGTTCGGTCAATGCAGGATGAAGTCCGAATTGGGCGCGGCCTGCAAGAAACTGGCGGAATTCAGGATTGGAACGGTAGTCGGCGGAAACAGAATCGGCTCCAATAGCCGGTTCGGTTGGCAACGGTCCTTCCGTTCGGCCGGAATTGCACTGAACTGAACCCGTGACGCTTCGCCGGAGTGCTTCGGCGGCGACAGCGCGGCGGCCCCTCGCCGCAAGCTGCATTGCCGGCGTCGCACACCGGCGACGCTCCCTTGTTGAACCGCACGCGCATCCGACGCGGGGTGCGCTGGTCGAAGGCAAACGCTCACCGTCGCGACGCACTCCCGCGACCGGTGAGGCGGCTGGAAAGAGTATTCGATGAACGGCGCACCGTATGGACGTTGGCTGCCCTGGAACGCCTCCGAGCACGGCGGGCAGATCGACTCGCTGATCGACGTGATCCACTGGTTTATGCTGATTCTTTTTGTCGGTTGGGGCATCTTCTTTGTGTACTGCCTGGTCCGCTTCCGGCAGAAGCCCGGCCGCAACGCCGCCTATGAGTTGCCCAAGGGCGCGGCGTCGAAGTACGCCGAAGTCGGCGTGGCCATTTTCGAGGGGTTCCTGCTGTTCGGCCTGTCCGTGCCGTTGTGGAGCCGCTACAAGACCGCCCCGCCCCCGCCCGAGAAACGCATGGACGTCACCGCCATCGGCGAGCAGTTCGCGTGGAACTTCCACTATCCCGGCAAGGACGGCAAGTACGGCCGGCTGGATCCCACTTTGATCAGTTCGTCGAACCTGCTGGGTCTGGACAAGGACGGCGATCCGGCGGCGGAGGACGACATCGTCAGTCCCGAGCTTCACGTTCCCTTGAATCAGGACGTCTACGTGCGTATCCGCTCGAAGGACGTGATCCACTCGTTTGCCATCCCGGCGATGCGCGTCAAGCAGGACGCAGTACCCGGCATGGAAGTGCCGGTGTGGTTCAAGCCGACAAGATCATCGGACGAATTCCGCGAGGCGATGGCGCGCGAGTATTCACTCGATCAGCCCACGCCGCTGTTCAACAAGAAAAAGGCCGGTTTGATCCTGATGGAAGATTACCCCGCCTCGGGCGAACCCGTGGCGCACAAGGGCGATGCGCTGGTCAACGCGACGGTGGAGAAGCTGCTGGCGGCCGGGATTAAGACGGTGCGCGCGGCGCCGCGCGCGACGATGGAGGTGGTTTGCGCACAGTTGTGCGGAATGAACCACTATTCGATGAAGGCGCCGTTGTTCGTCGACACGCCCGAGCAATTCGAGGCGTGGAAAACCGCCCAGTCGGCCGAAATCGAGATCGATCTGGAATAGGACGAGTCATCCATGAGCACACATGCGGCGGCCCAGGCTCACGCGGGCCACGATCAGCACGGTTCCGGTCACGACCACCACGCGCATTCGAGCTGGTGGCGCACCTACGTGTTCTCCACCGACCACAAGACCATCGGCATTCAGTACACCATCACGGCCCTCTGTTTTCTGGCATTCGGCTTCGGGCTGATGCTGATCATGCGCTGGCAACTCGCCTACCCGTCCGACCCGATTCCTCTGATCGGCGGACTGCTGGGCAAGAGCCTGGTCGAAAGCGGCGTACTGACCGGTCAGGGCTACAACGCCCTGGGCGCCATGCACGGCACGATCATGGTCTTCATGGCCATCGTGCCGCTGGCGGTCGGCGGGTTCGGCAACTACGTCGTGCCGTTGATGGTCGGGGCGCAGGACATGGCGTTCCCGCGGCTGAACATGGCCAGCTACTGGGTGTTCCTGCCCGGCGGGCTGATCATGCTGGCCAGTTTCTTCATGCCGGGCGGCCCGGCGGCGTCGGGCTGGACCTCGTACCCGCCGCTCTCGAACATCGCGACGATGGGCCAGACGGCCTGGCTGATCGGCATGATCTTCCTGATCACCTCGTCGTTGCTCGGCTCGGTGAATTTCATCGTAACGATCGTGCAGTTGCGGGCACCGGGGCTGTCGATGTTCCGGCTGCCGTTTTTCGTGTGGGCGCAATTCGTCACGGCCTTCCTGCTGCTGCTCGCGTTTCCGCCGCTGGAAGCGGCCGGCGTGCTGCAACTCATGGACCGCGTCGCCGGCACGAGCTTCTTCATGCCGCAGGGGCTGGTCGTCAGTCAGAAGCTGCACGAAGCCGTCGGCGGCGGCAGCCCGCTGCTGTGGCAGCACCTGTTCTGGTTCCTGGCCCATCCCGAGGTGTACGTTCTGATCCTGCCGGCGCTGGGCATCGTGTCCGAAGTGATCGCGGCCAACACGCGCAAGCCGCTGTGGGGCTACAAGTCGCTGGTTTATGCGGCGCTGTTCCTGGGATTCATGTCATTCATCGTGTGGGCGCACCACATGTTCATGACCGGCATGGGCACCACGCTGTCTACTTTCTTCCAGATCACGACGATGATCATCAGCATTCCGTCGGTCATCGTGCTGACGGCGCTGATCATCAGTTACCACGGCGCGTCGATCCGCTATTCGGTGCCGATGCTCTTTGCGACGGCGTTCCTGCCCATGTTCGCGATCGGCGGCCTGACCGGCCTGCCGCTCGGCCTGACGGCCTCGGACATTCACCTGCACGACACCTACTACGTCATCGGCCATTTCCACTACGTGGTGGCGCCGGGGACGATCTTCGCGATGTTCGCCGGCATCTATCACTGGTTCCCGAAAGTCACCGGCCGGATGATGAATCGAACGCTGGGCTTGATTCATTTCTGGTTTTCGTTCATATTCATCAACGGCGTCTTCATGCCCATGTTCTTCATGGGAATGGCCGGCGCGCTGCGGCGGCAATACGACCCCGAGGCGCAGCTCCACGCCGAGACCGTTCAGGGCCTCAGCCGCATGGTGTCCTACAGCGCCTGGTGTCTGGCGGCGGTGCAGATTCCTTTCGTAATCAACTTCTTCCGTAGCATCTGGAGCGGCCAGCCGGCGAGCCAGAATCCGTGGCAGGCCACGACGCTCGAGTGGGCGGCGCCGTCGCCGCCGCCGCACGGCAACTTCGCTCAGGTTCCCACGGTGCATTGCGGTCCGTACGAATACAGCGTTCCGGGCGAGCGGCGCGACTTCTGCCCGCAGTTCGAGGCGCGGGAGGCATAATCGGTGTCGGCTTCAATCGAAATTCCCTGTGATATCACGCCGCATCCCGTCACCGGGATGTACAACGGCAAATTCGGCGTCTGGCTCTTCCTGGCCAGTGAAGTGATGCTGTTTGGTGCGCTGTTCTCGTCCTACATTCTGTTGCGCGTCGGCGCGCCCGAGGCCGGCCCTCTGGCCTGGCCGGATTACCGCACGAACCACCTCAACGTGCCGCTGGCGACGGTCAACACGATGGTGCTGATTCTGTCGAGCGTGACGGTTGTGTTCGCGTGGTACTACCTCCAGCTTCACAAGTTCGCGGCGGCCCGCGCCTGCCTGCTGGCGACCATCGGCCTGGCGCTGGTCTTCATGGTCATCAAGTACTTCGAGTATTCGCACAAGTTTCACGACGGCCTGTATCCGAGCACGCACAACTTCTACGCCGTCTATTTCACGCTGACCGGCCTGCACGGTCTGCACGTGTTGGGCGGCATCATCGTGTTTGCTTACCTGGTCGGGCCGGGGGCGGCCATGTGGAAATACAATCCGGCGAAATTCACGAACCGCATCGAATGCGCCGGCCTGTACTGGCATTTTGTCGACCTGGTGTGGATCTTCCTGTTTCCGAGCATCTACCTGCTCTAGTCCGTCGAGGGATTTCGACGCCGTTTGGGAGACATCAGAGATGAGTTTCGCGACGCCCGAAGACGCCCGAAAACACCGCAACATCTACCTCGCCGTGCTGGTCGCGCTGGCCGTACTCACCGGCGTCACGGTGCTGGTCGCCCAGATGCATTTTCTCTCGACGCCGATGGCGGTGGCGGTGGCGCTGCTGGTGGCGTGCATCAAGGGCGGGCTGGTGGCGAGCTTCTTCATGCACCTGATTTCAGAGAAGACGACGCTGTACGGGATTCTCGTGATCTGCGTGGTCTTTTTCTTCGTGTTGCTGCTGTTGCCGCTGGCCACGGAGTTCACGAACGTATCGACGTGACGAGGTGTTGCGTCACCGAGAGATCGATATGTCGCTCAAGGCATTTCATATCGTATTTGTCATCACGGCCGCGGTCTTCGGCCTGGGGCTGGGCGCGTGGGCGGTGCGCGAGTATCGCGCAGACGGTTCGACCGCGTCGCTGATCATCGCGATCGGCGCGTTTGCGGGAACGGCGATTCTGATTCCCTACGGCGTGTGGTTCCTTCGCAAGCTGAGGCACGTGAGTTACGTATGAAGGCGCCGGCCATCAACATGAAATCGGTTTGTCGACTGGCCGCGGCGCTTTCCGTGCCGGCGCTGGTTCTTGCCACCGCGCAACCCGCGCACGCGTGCGCCGTCTGCTTCGGCGACCGTGATTCGGCGATGGCCCAGGGGGCCGTGTCGGGCGTGCTGTTCATGGTCATTGTTACGTACGTCGTTCTGTTCGGGATCGTAGGCTTCGCGGTTCATTGGCGCATCCGGGCGTATCGCCTCCAACAATCGCTCGCCGCGACCGGCGGGGCCGTCGGCGACGACCAACGATTCCAGGGAGCGCCTCGGCGATCGCCTTCATGAGCGACACACGGCCCACCGTCGAATACTCGTCCACCACGTCCGCGGTCGTTCCCGACCGCTGGATGTTCCGCTTTTCCCTGCTGTGGTGCGCCGCGACGCTGTTTCTGCTGGTGGCCGGCGGCATGGTGACCAGCACCGGTTCGGGTCTGGCCGTTCCCGACTGGCCGACGACGTACGACCAGCCGATGTTCCGCTTCCCGCTGTCGGGGATGGTCGGCGGCATCTTCTACGAGCACGGCCATCGACTGGTTGCCACGTGCGTCGGAATGTTGACCTGCGCCATGGTGGGGCTGCTGTTCTGGCGCGAAAAGCGGGCGTGGATTCGCAAGCTGGGCTATTTCGCACTGGCCGCGGTCATCGCGCAGGGTTTGCTCGGCGGTCTGACCGTCAAGCTGATGCTGCCCGCGCCGGTGTCCATCGGCCATGCCGGGCTGGCGCAGATTTTCTTCTGCACCGTGGTAGCCATCGCGCTGTTTCTGTCGCCCGGCTGGGTTCGCGCTGTACCGCGGCCGGCGTCTTCGGCCGGCGCCGGCTTGCGCGGCATCTGCCTTGCGGCGACGGCGATGATCTACGCGCAGATCGTGTTGGGCGCCGTGGTTCGGCACACCCAGTCGGGACTGGCGATTCCCGATTTTCCGATGAGCTACGGAAAGCTGGTTCCGCCGTTCGACGCCGATTCGTTGACGCAGATCAATGTTGACCGCCGCTGGGACCCGCCTTATCTGCCGGAAGTGTCCGCGGGCCAGATTGCGGCGGCCTTTGCGCATCGCGCCAACGCGCTGCTCGTCGCGCTGCTGGTTGCCGCGGCGGCGATTCGCGTGCTGCGGAACTGCCGCGGCGAAAAGTGGCTGACGCGGCCAGCTTGGCTTCTGCTGGGGCTGTTGCCGACTCAGATATTGCTGGGAGCATGGACGGTGTGGTCGCAGCGCACGCCGGCGATCAACACGGCGCACGTGGTCGTCGGCGCGAGCTTGTTGGCGACGAGCCTCGTGTTGGCATTGCGGATGCGGCGCTTGTACCCGGTGAAACGCGTCGAGGCGCCGCGCGTGGTTCCGTTGCGCGGCTCGCTGGAAGGAGCGGCGACATGAGTGCGCGACCCGCCGCCGTACTAAGCTCCGGCGTTCGACATCCCGCCCGCGGCGTCGTCGCGCGGCTGACCGACTACGCCGTGCTCACCAAGGCCCGTCTGACGCTGCTGGTGCTGGCGTCGACCGCGACCGGATTCATCCTCGGCAGCGCCGGCCCGCTCGATACCCTGATGATGCTGCATGCGACGCTCGGTACGGCGCTGGTCGCCGGCGCGGCGGCCATCCTCAATCAGGTGCTCGAACGCGACGTCGATGCGCTCATGGTGCGCACTGCCGGCCGACCGCTGCCCGCTCGACGTGTCTCGCTCGACGAGGCCCTGTACGTGGGCGTCGCGACGGCGGTCGTGGGGACCCTGTACCTGCTGATGGCGGTCAACGTCATATCGGCGGCGCTGGCCGCCTTGACCCTCGTGCTATATCTGGCCGTTTATACGCCGCTGAAGCGCGTCACCGAACTGTGCCTGCCGGTCGGCGCGGTGCCCGGCGCGCTGCCGCCGCTGATCGGCTACGCCGCCGCGCACGGCGGCCTGACGTACGAGGCGCTGCTGCCGGCGATGATCGTGTTCTTCTGGCAGTTCCCGCATTTTCTCGCGATTTCGTGGATGTATCGCGACGACTACGCGCGAGGCGGCTTTGCCATGCTGGCGGTTCATGATCCCGACGGCCGGGCGACGGCGCGGCAGGTGCTCAGCCGCACGCCGGCGCTGGTCATCGTCTCGTTGCTGCCGGCGGCGGTGGGACTGGCCGGCGCGTGGTACGCCGCGTCGTCGCTGCTGCTGGGCGTTGGGTTCATCGCGCTGGCGGCTGGATTCGGCGTGTGGCGCGACGTGCCGGCGGCGCGGCGGCTGTTCATTTACTCCATTATTTATCTGTCGGTCCTCTTCGTGATGCTGATTGTGGACCGCGCGGGCGGCTGACGTGGCGACGCCGGCGATCGAAATCGAGTCGCTGGTGTGCGCGTTCGGCGGGCGTCGCGCGCTCGGCGGCGTTTCGTTCAACGTCGCGCCGGGCGGCATCGTCGGCCTGCTGGGTCCCAACGGCAGCGGCAAGACGACGCTGTTTCGCGTACTCTCGACGCTGCTGGCGCCGACCTCGGGCACGGCCCACGTCTTCGGTCACGACGTGCTGCGCGAAGCGGCGCGCGTGCGACGACATTTCGGCGTCGTCTTCCAGAGTCCCAGCCTCGACCGGAAGCTCACAATCGCCGAAAACCTGCGCCATCAGGCCGATTTGTACGGCCTGACCGGCGGCGCGGCGAAGTCGCGCTGTGCGGAGTTGCTCGAGCGCGTGCGGCTGACGGAGTGCGCCGATTCCCGCGTCGAAGCGCTTTCGGGCGGCATGGCGCGGCGGGTCGAGATCGCCAAGGGACTGCTGCATCGGCCGCGGCTGTTGCTGCTGGATGAGCCGAGCACCGGGCTTGATCCCGGCGCGCGGCGCGACCTGTGGGAGTTGCTGAGCGACGTACGGCGCGTCGACGGCGTAACGGTCTTCTTTACGACCCACCTGATGGAGGAAGCCGAGCGGGCCGATCGGCTGGTGATCCTCGACGCGGGGCGCGTGGTCGCCGACGGCGCGCCGGAGGCGCTGCGATCGAGCATCGGGGGCGACGTGATTCGCGTCGAGAGCGACAACGGTGCGGCGCTGCGCGATGATATCGCGGCGCGCTTCGGTTGCGAGGCGGCGCTCGAAGGCGCGTTTGTTCGCATCGAGCGGCCGCGCGGACACGAGTTCGTGCCGATGCTCGTGGAGGCCTTTCCCGGCCGCATTCGCGCCGTGTCGGTGGGTAAGCCGACGCTCGATGATGTTTTTCTGCGTCGAACCGGGCATCATCTCTATGATGACGCGGATTGAACCGAGGCGCATTGAACCGAGCTGGATCTATCCGAGCCGCAAGCGCCATCGCCGCGGTCAACGCCGCGATGTTCGTGAAACGCCGGCGCTGGCGATTGAGCCTTGGATGGAAGCGTCCACCGCTTTGCGGAGAGACGTCTGCCGAAGCGGGCGATCGGAATGAATCCGTTGAATACCTTTGCAGGTGCAGACGCCTCCCTCGCCGCCGCCGCGTGGTCGCTTTGCCGTCGCGAGTTGGTGCGGTTTCTTCGGCAGCGCAGCCGCGTCATCAGCGGGCTGGCGACGCCGCTGCTGATGTGGCTGTTCCTGGGAGCGGGGCTGAACCGCTCGTTTCGCCCGGTCGGCGCGCATGAGACTTACGGCTATATCACCTACTTCTTCCCCGGCAGCGTGCTGATGGCGGTGCTGTTTACCGCGGTATTTTCCGCCATTTCGACGATCGAGGACCGCAACGCCGGATTCCTTCAGGGCGTGCTCGTCGCGCCCGTGCATCGCGGAGCGATCGCGCTGGGTAAGATTCTGGGTGGCACGATCATCGCCACGGTACAGGGCGGCCTGTTTCTGCTGCTGGCCCCGGGGGCCGGTCTGCGGTTCGATGCGGGCGGGATCGTGGGGGCGCTGCTGGTGCTCGCGGCGATGTCGTTCGCCCTTACGTCGCTGGGATTCGCGTTCGCCTGGCGAATGGATTCGGTGGCCGGTTTTCACGGCGTCATGAACATCGTGTTGATGCCGCTGTGGTTGCTATCGGGCGCGTTGTTTCCCGTGTCGGGCGCGTCGGCTTGGCTGGGCTGGGTGGTGCGATTGAATCCGCTATCCTACGGTCTGGCCCCGTTGCGAGCGTTCCTCGGCGACGGCGCGGCCGATCCATTTGCACCGATGTGGCTGTGCCTGCTGGTGACGCTGCTGTTTGCGTCGGTGATGTTTCTATTCGCGGCCGTGCAGGTGCGGCCGACCGCGGAGCGTGCACGATGAGCCATATGGTCGAACAACATGGCGCCGAGACGAGCCATCGAAACAGTGGCGCCGCGCGTGTGCCCGAACGTGGTGTTGCCGACGCACAAGGGGCAGCGCATGGCGATCCCGGCGACGATGCGACGGAATTCAAGCCCGCGCACCTGGCCGCCTGGGCCATTCTCGCCTTTGTGCTCGCGGTGGTGATCGGCGCCGCCATGTGGCCGCGCGGCGGTGCACCGGTGGTGCTGCCGTCTCAAATGGCCGGTCCGACGATCGAGCAGGGGCTGCCGATCCTGTTCGAAGCGCCGGTCTTCGCCCTGGTCGATCAGAACGGCCGGGCGGTGACGAACGCAGACTTCGTCGGCCGCGTCTGGATCGCCGATTTCATCTTCACCTACTGCGCCGGGCCATGCCCGCTGATGACGCAGAAGATGGCGGGTCTGCAAGAGGCGCTGTCGGACTGTGCGCCGCTGCGGCTGGTTTCGTTCAGCGTCGATCCGGCGCGCGACCGACCGGACGTGCTGGCGGCCTACGCCGCACGGTTCGGCGCCGATTCGCAGCGATGGCTGTTTCTGACCGGCGACGACGAGCGGGGGATCCGCCGGTTGATCGGCGAGGGTTTCCGCCTCGTCGCGCGCGTGACGACCCCCGAAGAGCGGGCCGATCAGGGCTGGGACGACATTTTGCACAGCACGCAGTTCGTGCTGGTCGATGAGCGCGGCCGGATTCGCGGCCTTTACGACAGCAACGACGCCCGGCAAATGACGCAGTTGCAGCGCGATACCCGGCGGTTGTGCGAATCGGTGCGGCGATGATCGACGTGTCGACGCTGCCGAGTGTCAACGCGACGCTCAACGGCGTCGCGACGGTACTGCTCGCCGCCGGTTATGTCGCCATCCGCCGAAAGAACGTCCCGCTGCACCGCGGTTGCATGATCTCGGCCTTCGGTGTGTCGGTGCTGTTCCTGATCTCGTACGTCACCTATCACACGTTGCGGCAGATGCAGGAAGGCGTCGGTCACACGCGGTTCGGCGGCGCGGGCGTCGCGGCGGGCGTCTATTACGCCGTGCTGATATCGCACGTCTTGCTCGCGGCGGTTGTGCCGGGGTTCGCCATCCTGCTGCTGCGCTGGGCGTTTCGCGGCGATTTCATCCGTCATCGCCGGCTGGCGCGCTGGGCATTTCCCATCTGGCTCTACGTGTCGATCACGGGCGTCCTGATCTATCTGATGCTCTACCACTGGTTCGCATCTGCGTAGCCCGACGCCCGGAGATTCGTCATAGCGGACTCCACGGCTGTGGGTCCGCGTCCGCGCAAATTGCTGCGCAACGCGGTACGAGGGCGGACGAACCAGACCGACGCTTCCCCGCAGGCCTCCGGTGGCGCCGTAACACTTGCTCTGAGCGTGACTTACGCGCGGCCGCCGCTTCCCGATCATCGATGCACCACCGTTGCCATCTTCGGCCGCATCCCTGATAATCGACCGTGGTGTCCGTGGCCGCGAGTGGGAGTGGAGGAGACCATACATGTCCGATGCGACCAGCATTAAGTCGATCATGAGCGAGAACCGCAAGTTTCCCCCGCCGCCGGCGTTCGCGGCGGCCGCTCACATCAAATCGCTGGACGAGTACGAGGCGCAGTACCGCCGCTCGATCGAGGACCCGGACGGTTTCTGGGCCGAGGTGGCGTCTGACTTCCACTTCTTCAGGAAGTGGGACCGCGTGTTGGAATGGAACCTGCCGGATGCGAAGTGGTTCGTCGGCGGACAGACCAACGTCAGCTACAACTGCCTGGATTTGCAGATCGAGCGCGGTCGCGGCGATCACACCGCGATTCTGTGGGAGGGCGAGCCGTGCGACGCGACCGGCAAACCCACCGAAATCCGACGGCTCACCTACCGCCAGTTGCTCGACGAGGTGTGCCGCTTCGCCAACGTGTTGCGCAACCTGGGCGTGGGCAAGGGCGACCGTGTGACGCTCTACATGCCGATGATCCCCGAGCTGGCCGTGGCGATGCTGGCCTGCGCCCGCATCGGCGCGCCGCATTCGGTGATCTTCGGCGGCTTCACGGCGCAGGCGATCGCCGACCGCGTGATCGACGCGCAATCGAAGGTCGTCGTGACGTGCGACGGCGGCTGGCGGCGCGGTCAGATCGTGCCGTTGAAGGCCAACGTCGATGAGGCGACGAAGCTGACCGATCTGATCAAGACCGTGGTCGTGTTCAAGCGTTGCGGCAACGACGTGGCGATGAAATCGGGCCGGGACGTGTGGTGGCACGACCTGATGCGCGACGTTTCGCACGAGTGCCGCGCCGAGCCGCTCGATTCCGAGCACATGCTCTACTTGCTCTACACCAGCGGCAGCACCGGCAAGCCCAAGGGCATTCAACACACGACGGCCGGATACATGGTCTTTACCGCCTATTCGGCAAAGCTGATTTTCGATCTCAGGCCCGACGACGTGTTCTGGTGCTCGGCCGACATCGGCTGGGTCACCGGCCACAGCTACGTCGTCTATGGCATTCTCCAGAACGGGGTGACGACGGTGATGTACGAGGGCGCGCCGAACCATCCGGCGTGGGACCGCTTCTGGCGGATCATCGAGCGGCATCGCGTCACCAAGTTCTACACCGCTCCGACGGCGATTCGCGCGTTCATGAAGCAGGGCCGCCAGTTCCCCGACGCCTGCAACCTGTCGAGCCTCAAGCTGCTCGGCACCGTCGGCGAGCCGATCAATCCCGAGGCGTGGATGTGGTATCACGAAGTGATCGGCCGCAAGAGCTGCCCCATCGTCGACACCTGGTGGCAGACCGAGACCGGCGGCATTTTGATCACGCCGCTGCCGGGCGTCACGGCGACCAAGCCCGGCTCGGCCACGCGGCCGTTCTTCGGCGTCGAGGCGGCCATCATGTCGAAAGACGGCACGGTTCAGCCGGCCAACAGCGGCGGGTATCTGGCGATCCGCAAGCCCTGGCCGGCGATGTTGCGGGGTGTTTACGGGGATCGGCCCCGTTATGAGCGACAATACTGGTCCGAAATTCCCGGCGTCTATTTCACCGGCGACAGCGCGCGGCGCGACGAGGACGGTTACTTCTGGATCATGGGCCGCGTCGATGACGTGATCAAGGTGGCCGGCCATCGCCTGGGCACGGCCGAGATCGAGTCGGCGCTGGTGTCGCATCCGCGCGTGGCCGAGGCGGCGGTCGTCGGCTTCCCCGATGAGCTGACCGGCGAGGCGATCGCGGCCTTCGTGACGCTGCGCACCGGCAACGCCGCCGACGACGGCGTGAAGGGCGAGCTGATGACGCACGTGGCGAAGCAGATCGGCGCCATCGCGCGGCCGAAACAGATTCGCTTTACGGAATCGCTGCCCAAAACGCGCAGCGGCAAGATCATGCGGCGCCTGCTGCGCGAGCTGGCCACCAAGGGCAGCGTCGAGGGCGACACGACGACGCTGGAGGATTTCAGCGTGATTGCGCGGCTGCGCGAGGATGAGGCGTAGAGTTTCGTGTCCTGCCTCTTCAGCTCAGCGGCTGATTTGATTTGATCAGAAACTCCAAACCCTTGGTCTGTGAGAGTCTCTGTGGGCCGCAAGGGGCGAGGAAACTCTCTGAACGTGTTTGAGTAGGCCGACTCAAAGCGAGAAGTCGCAAGCGGGCATGTTGCGCCTCGACCGCCCACCGCTCCGTTCACGCTCCCGCCTTGTTTGCGTGGCGGTTCGGTTCAGCCATCTCAAACGCGCTCTCACCGCACGAGACCCGGAACTGGTCTCTGATGCGTCGGCTTCAGCCGACGAGTCTTTGCCGCCAGCTTTAGCTGGTGGGACGCCGGCCGCGATATATCAATTACCTCAGTACTCCATTCAGCCGGCTTCAGCCGGGCTTGGTTTGCGGTCGTCCGGCGAATCTCAGGCATCGTTTGTCGCTTGCCCCGGTAGCAAGACCGGCTGAAGCCGGCTCCAAGAAGACGGAAAGATGAGTCAATCATGGCAGCCCATCCACCACCGGTTGAAACCGGCGGCAAAACCGACCGGCTGAAGACCGGCCACCGGGCAAGTCGGCTGATCAGAACGTATATGAGGAGCACGCTTCGAGGCGACCCGTTACATTCGAACATTTCGGTGCACGCGACCCCGGATTATTTTAAAGCGATCATCGACCTCCGGGTCGGCGATCAGGATCCACTCGGATTCGAACCGACTGAAAATCTCCGCCAGCGAAAGTGTTTCGTTCATGACGACGGCTCCGGGCGACCTCGCTCTTTCCTTCCATCATAGCCTATCGCCTTTGCGCGCGTCGGCAATGCCTGCATGGCACGCCGCCGGCGCTGCGCCGGCATCGTGGCACGCCTCACCGCCCGGCCAGCCGCGCCAGATCGTCACGCAGCCCATCGCGATGACGAGCACCGCCGCGAGGCGGTAAATGCGCAGCCGCGCCGTGTGCGTCAGCAGCGTGCTGCCGCAGCCGATCAGCAGCATCGCCGGCAGCGTGCCCAGGCCGAAAATGCACATCAGCACCGCGCCGTCAGCCACGGCGGCGCGCGACGCGGCCAGGGCGACGAACGAATAGACGAGTCCGCACGGCAAAAAGCCGTTGGCCAGGCCGGCGGCGAAGTAGCCCGTCCAGCCGCGGGCGTTGAGGAAGTAGCCGAACAGCGGCGCGAACAGCCTGCCCGGCGACGTACCGTTGCCGCGCGACCGGCCGAACATCCCCAGCGCCGCAGCGCCGATGCACAGCATCAGTACGCCCGCCAGCAGTGAGAGGATCTGCGGCGCCGTCAGGCCGGCAACGGTCCAGCGTGAGACATACAGCCCGCCCGCCCCGGCCAGAACGCCGAGGAACGCGTAAGTGAAGATGCGCCCGCCGTTATAGACAAGCTGCCGCGCAAAGACGGGCCAAAACGGCCGATCGCCCGCGCCGACGGCGGCGGCGAACCCGCCGCACATGCCGATGCAGTGTGCCGAGCCGAGGAATCCGCCCGCGAGGACAGCCAGGTGATCGGTGAGCATTCGGGCGGTTCCTTGCGAAGTATCAAGGTCGTGGCGTTCGACACGGCCAAGCCCTCGCGAGAGGCGACGGTTCACGAATTACGTTTCGCTCGCGCGATGGCTTGTCCGCGCCACCCCTTCGTTAAAACGTTGTGGCGGTGGATCGCGCGACAGTCGCAGGGAATTCGTCACCACCATCACACTGCTGACGACCATCGCCGCGGCCGCGAACACGGGACTCAGCCGTCCCGTCATCGCCAGGCCGATGCCGATCACGTTATACACGAACGCCCAGAACAGATTCACGCGGATCGTCCGCACGGTGCGCCGCGCCAGCCGTACGCTCCACGGCAGCGCGGCCAGATCGTTCGACAGCAGGCAGACTCCGGCGTGCTCGCGCGTCAGGTCCGCGCCGCAGCCCATCGCCAGCCCCACGTCCGCCGCGGCCAGCGCCGGCGCATCGTTCAGGCCGTCGCCGACCATCGCGACCGGGCCGACGGACTCGCGCAGCGACCGCAGGCGGGCCAGCTTGTCCTGCGGTGTCAGTTCCGATTCGGTTTCGGTCTCCAGTGCGCGGGCGATGTCGTCGCCGCGGGCGACGTGATCGCCGGTCAGCACGCACACGCGCGCGACCAGACCGCGCAACTCGGCCAGCGCCGATCGAGCTTCCGGGCGCAGCGACTCGACGAACTCGAATACGCCGCGCACGCGACCCGACCAGCCGATGCACGCAAACGACCGCGCCGCGTCGCAGGCGCGCTGCACGGCGCCGGCGAGCGTGCCCTCCAGCGTCAACGACTGTTCCTCCATCAGTCGCAGATTCCCCATCGCCACCGTTGTCGGCGTCTCGAGGTCGCCGTGCGCATGGCCGTGGCCGATCAGGCCGCGCCCCGGCAGCGTCCGAACGTCATCGAATGTAGCCGAGATTACGCCGCGATCCGATGCGTGCGCACGAATACCCTGCGACAGTGCGTGCGTCGACATCGCCGCCAGCGCCGCCGCACGTTGCAGCGCCGCATCGCCGTCGCCGTCAAGCGTCACGTCGCCGACGGCCGGTGCGCCGGTCGTCAGCGTGCCCGTCTTGTCGAGGCAGATCGCGCGCACGCTCGCCAGCTTCTCCAGCGTCGTGCCGTCGCGGAACAACACGCCCCGCCGCGCCGCCAGCCCCAGCGCCGACCACACGGCCGTCGGCGTCGCGATCCCCAGCGCGCACGGACAGGCGATCAGCAGCACCGCCAGCGCCGTCATGATGGCCTCGTCTGCGCCGCCGCGCTGCCAGCCGAGCGCCCCGCCGATGATGGCCAACACCGTCGTCAGCGGAATAAACCCCGTCGCGACGCGGTCGGCC
This sequence comes from Planctomycetaceae bacterium, assembly GCA_011525745.1. Taxonomy (GTDB): domain Bacteria; phylum Planctomycetota; class Phycisphaerae; order UBA1845; family UTPLA1; genus PLA4. The sequence goes on from WYBU01000068.1 coordinate 148,468, forward strand.
AGGCGTTCGTAGCGGCTGCGCGAGCGGCGGGCCTGCTCGAGCAGCACGATCAGCCGGCCCAGCGTACTGGCCGCGCCGACGGCCGAGGCCCGCACGGTCAGCCCTCCGTCGAGGCACAGCGTGCCGGCGCGGACGAGGTCGCCCGGCTCGCGCACGACCGGCGTGCTCTCACCGGTGACCAGCGACTCATCGACGTGTGCCCGGCCGCTTTCAATGCGACCATCGGCGGCAATGCGCCCGCCGGCCGGCACGCGCAGCAGATCGTCGGGTCGAACATCGCGCGGCGTCAGCGTCAGCGTCCCATCCGCGCGGCAGACTTCGACGCGGTCGGGAAAGAGGGATTGAAGCGAGGCGACCGCTTCCGATGCGCGCAGCTTGCCCTGGGCTTCGAGCCAGCGGCCCAGCGTGATGAAAACAAGTATGACGCAACCGGTCTCGTAATAAGTTGCCCCGCGATCGGTCAGTGTCGCGACGTAGGAATAGACAAACGCCGCGCCGACGCCGAGCACCACCAGCGCATCGGTCGACCACACGCCGCGGCGACCCTGCTCGATCGCCGCCCCGAGCACCGGCAGACCCAGGAGCAGAAAAACCGGCGTGGCGAACAGCAGACACAGATAGCGCATCAGGCCGGCAAGCTGCGACGCCACGGCGGCCGAATCGTCCGCGCCCGGCGGCGCCATCGAGCCGGCGGCCTCCTGGCGATAGAGGTACATGCTGAACATCATTACCGTCATTGTCAGAAAGGCGCACAACCCCAGGCGCGTCAGCATCCAGTTGACCTGGCCCGCCTCTCCGCGCGACAGCGTGATCTGCGCCGCCAGTCGGCAGCCGTAGCAGCAAAACAGCGGACCTTCGCCTTGCGCCGCGCGGCCGGCCGTGGGGATGGGCAGATGGCAGAATGAACAGTCCATGATGCGCGATCAGAAAGGCGACATCATACGGGCGCAGCCCCGGTCACGTGAAATGTGCGGCGTTGGGGCGCTTCTCAGCGCCATGCGGAACCCGTGGTGCGCGTCATTCCCAGAGGGACTCAGACCCCGCAGGGGCAAAGTTGTGCGCCGTGCACCTATGCGACGATCGGGTGGCGCTGTTCCCCCAGTTGCGAACCTGAAGGAAGGAAACGCCCATACCCGCGGGTTTCGTTCACTTTCGGCGAACCGCACCTGTGGCCACAGCCCGCCGCCCCATTCGGGTCGAGCCGCCTCGCGATCCGATTCACCCCCAACATCCCTTTGTCGCTCCGTCGCTCATTCCCTCCCCCTCCTGCCTCCGTGCCTTCAGTTGGTTCCCTATTCCCCGTTCCCTGTTCCCGCTTCCGTCCGTCAAGCTTTCTTACTGTCCGCACTCGGTCAACTCTTCTTCTCATTGGCCGCGATCCGCTTCGTCAGCGCCTCCACGGCCCGGTTCGCACCGGCGCGGCGCGCATGTTCCAGCAGTACCGGACCGCTCGCCGAGTCGAACAGCAACAACCGCTCCGCGATCCGCTCCGCCTGTTCGTGCTGACCTACTCCCAGCAGCGCTTCATAAAACTTGCCTGCATCCGCCCGCAATCGCCCGCGCATGAATTCCATCATCTGCTTCTGCTGCTCTTTCGGCAGCTTCGCCTGCCGGTCCATGCGCTCGATCAGCTCGATGTCGCGGATCACTTGCGCCGTCACGTCTCCCCGGCCGTCCAGCACGTCCGCATAGCGTCGATCCGCCAGCAAAACGTCGATCAAATACGGCGACATCTCCCGCCGCGCCGCCAGACCGCTTTCCCCTTTCTCCTTCAACTGATCGAACACCCCCAGGGAGCGCCGCGGCTCTTCCAACACGCGGTTCAACGCGCACAGTTCGGCGGCGTGGCGCGAAGCCTCCTCGCCCGCCAGCGTGGCCTTCTCGGCCGCGTCGCGCCGCGACTTCAGCGCTTCCGTCGCCGCCGGAAGTTGGGCGCCCAGCCGCTTGATGTCGTCCAGCAGAAACGACTCGCGCACGCCGCGAAACGCCGGCTCATGATCCGTTCCATGATCCCAGCACCACAGGTACTCATCCAGCGCTTCCTTCAGCTTCCCGTTCTGTTCCAGTGTGCGCGCGTGCTTCATCCGCGCCATCGGATCGTTCGACGCCGGCCCTCCCGTTCCGGGGCGGTCCATCCCAGCCAGCAGCGCCGACGACTCGCGCACGAAGGCCGCGGCGTCCCGGTAACCCACCAGCCGGCCGATTTCCGACCCGTCCGGCCGCAGGAACACCATCGTCGGATACCCGCGCACGCCGTAACGCCGCGACAGCTCGCGGTCTTTTTCCGCATCGACTTTCAGCGCGATCGTGTGCTTCTCGAGCCAGGCGCACACCTGTGCGTCTTTCCACGTGGTCTTGTCCAGCATTTTGCAGGGCGGGCACCACGTCGTATAGAAGTCCACCATCAACAGTTTGCCCTGACGTTCCGCGGCGCTGCTGGCCGCTTCGAACGTCAGATCGGCGAACGGCGCTTCGGCGTACAGCCGCGATGGTGTCAGAACGCACGCCAGGGCGGCCAAGATCGTCAGCCGTGCCAGGCGAGCACACGAAAACGTACGGGTACGCATGGATCACTCCTCGTCCGCGGTCATCGGATCGACGACATCTATGATAGCTCGTTTACGCGTACACGATTCGCATTATTTGGCCGGCCAGATCTTGTTACCGCGTCGATATCGGGTTGTGATGGCCGGCGACGGGCACAGAGGCCGGCCGGTCTTCCGCGTTGGGCTGGCTTCACGATCAGACGGACGCCAACACACACGTCGCTTCTGCTTCTGTCCCCTCCGGCGCCCGCCTCGTCCGTACTCCTGCCGGCCCCAGCCGTGAACCTTGACCCTGCCTCTCGCGCCCCCTTATCGTCCGTCCCCGCACCCATGAATCGCGTCGACCCGCCCACCCACCTCGACCGCCGGTTGTGCTGGATGATCCGGACGCGGGCCGGCCTGTGGCTTCCCTTCCTCATCCAACTGCCCACGCTCACTGGCCCGTTCGTGCTGGACGATCTGTACATGATCCGCCGCATCGAGCGCTTCAACGATGGCGAGCTTGATCACCCGGCCCTGTTCGAATTCATCCGAACGCCAGAGGAATTGCGCGCCCAGCGTGACCGCACGACGTTCTGCTGGTGGCTCGGCGCCGAAGGTACGACGCGTTTTTTCCGGCCGCTGGCCGAAGCGTCGTTTCGCGTCGATTACCTTTGCTTCGAGCGAAACGTGCTGGGTTACCGCCTCGTCAGTCTCGCCTGGTTCGTGCTGGCCTTGATGCTCGTTCGCCGACTGTTGACATACGCCGGCGCCGGTCCATCCGCCGTCGAGCTGGGCACGCTCGTTTTCGGCATTGCCCAGGCCGTCGCCATGCCCGTCGGCTTCATCAGCAACCGCGCCGACCTGATGGTCATTGTCGGCGTAGTGACCGCCTCGATCGCACTGAGGCGCGCCCCATCGGCCGCGAACGGCGTCGTCGCCATGCGATCAGCGCTTCTACTCGCGCTGCTCGGATACGGCTTCGCCCTTTGCTGCAAAGAAGCCGCCGCCCCGCTGGCCCTGGTCTGGCTGATGCACGCGTGGATCGAACGCCGACGGCACACTACTTGGGAATCGCGCGCGCGATGGACCTTCGCCGTGCTGGCCCTCGGCGTGGCCGTCGCCTATGCGATCATGTACGTCTCGCTCGGTTACGGCGTGTATGGCCCGCCCCAGGCCGGGGGGTCGCTCATCGAACTGATTCGCGACACCGCGCTCCAGGCCGGCTTGCTGCTGACGGTCTGGATGCTCGGCCTGCCCGGTCTGCTGGCAGTGATCGTCGAACAACGCGCGATTGCGTGGGGCATGGCCGCCGCGGCCGCGCTGATCGGCCTGGCGTTTCTATCACGGGCGCGCCCGCTGTGGCGCGAATCATCCGCGTTTCGATTCTTCGCGTTGTGGGCCGTGTGCTTCAGTCTGCCGCCGCTGCTGGCCACGCCGGAACCGCGGATGCTGTGCGTCGCCGGCGTCGGCTGGGCCGCTTGCCTGGCGCAATTGCTGACGTCGCCCGCGCCGCGGCCGGGCGTTTTTGATCGTCTGCTGCGCGAATGGCTGATATTCGCCAACGGCGCGGCGGCCGTCGGCTTCGGCGTGGGAAGTGTGCTTTACGTTCAACAGGCCGAGCGCCGCTGTCAGGACCACATCCGCGACTATGCCGCCGCCGCGCCGCGCGGCATCCGTGACGGCGACGTGCTGGTCGTCGAGCAGCCGCGCCACATGCTGGAACTGATCGTGCCCGGCGACCGATTCGAGTTCGTCAGCGGCTGCGACGGCGTGCGGCTGCACTATCTGACGGTCGACGGCGTGGGGAACCTGACGCGCCGCGTCGAGGACGAGCGGACCATTCTGATCGCGTCCGATTCACCCAGGCTGTTCGGCAGCGCCCTGCACCCGCGTACGGCGCCGGACGGCGAATCGCTGCGCGTCGGCACGCGCTGGGAAAACCGCGATTTTTCGGCTGAAATTGCGGAAATGAAAGGCGCGCGTGTCACCGCCCTGCGCTTTCGCTTCGCCCGCCCGCTGGCAGCGGACGGACAGTTCTTTCATCCCCCGCTGGGGCGCGGCGACACCGCGGACTGAGCGGACGGCGTGGACGAAGTGAACTTGCGGGAGCACCGGTTTCGACGGCTCGCCGTTTCGACGTCTACACGGATGCCAGCCGCTGCGGATCCTTGATCAGCGTCTCGGCGATCGTCAGCCGCTGCATCTCGCTCGTGCCTTCGTAAATCTCGGTGATCTTCGCGTCGCGCAGCAGCCGCTCGACGACCTCTTCGCGGCAATACCCGATGCCGCCGAAGACCTGAATCGCGTGGTTGGCGCAGAAGGTCGCGGTCTCGGCCGCGTACACCTTGGCCATCGCGCCGACGTGGATCAGCGCCGGATCGCCGCGCTGTTTCATCTCGCAGCCCTTGTACAGCAGCGCCCGCGAGGCGGCGATGCGCGTCGACATGTCGGCGATCTTCCACTGAATTGCCTGAAAGTCAGACAACGCATGTCCGAATTGTCGCCGTTGCAGCGCGTACGCCGCGGCGCGGTCCAGCGCGCACTGCGCGATGCCCACCGCCTGCGCGGCGATCCCCAGCCGCCCGCCCGCGATTCCCGCCATCGCGATGCTCAGCCCCCGCCCGCGCTCGCCGACCTGATTGGACCGGCTGACGCGGCAGTTGTCGAAAACCAGCTCGGTCGTGCTGCTGCCCCGAATGCCCAGCTTTTCTTCGTGCTTGCCGACGCTGACGCCGGGCGTGTTCTTCTCGACCAGCAGACACGTCGCGTTGCGCCGCTCGCCCGGCTCGGTCCGCACGAACAGCAGGATTGCGTCCGCCTCGGCGCCGTTGGTCACCCACATCTTTGTGCCGTTGATCACCCAGTCCTCGCCGTCGGGCTTCGCCGTGCACGCCATCGCCCCCGCATCCGAGCCGCTGCCGGCCTCCGACAGGCTGAAGCAGTTCAGCCATTCGCCCGACGCCATGCGAGGCAGCCAGCGCTTCTTCTGTTCCTCGTTCGCGAACTTCAGCAGCGGATCGATCACCAGCGAGTTCTGCACCGAGTTGATCACGCCCACCGACGCGTCGGCGTAGGACAGCTCTTCGACCACGATCGCAGACGCCAGCGAATCCATGCCCGACCCGCCGTACTCCTCGGGAATGCAGATGCCCTGGTAGCCCATTTCGCCGAGCTGGCGGATGATGTCGCGCGGATACTCGCTCTTGACGTCGCGCGCCGCCGCGCCGGGCATGACGACATCGCGCGCGAACTTGCGGATTGTGTCGCGCAGCAGCACATGCTCTTCGTCCAGCTCGTACCCGAAACCGATCAAAGTCCCGTTTTCCATGCCGACTCCCGTTTCATGGATGGCGCTCACGCCGACCTCCGCGCGAATTCATCCCGCGCGATCAGAATCCGCTGAACCTCGCTGCTGCCCTCACCAATCTCGCACAACTTCGCGTCGCGCACCAGCCGCTCGACGCAGATGTCCTTCGTGTAACCCGCCCCGCCGTGAATCTGGATCGACTCCCACCCGATCCAGCTCGCCGCCTCGGTCGCGAACAGCTTCGCCTTGCTCGCCAGCGCCTTGTCCGGCCGACCGAGGTCGAACGCGCACGCCGACTGGCGCACCAGCAGCCGCGCGGCCTCCAGCTTCATCTCCATGTCGGCCAGCTTGATCTGCGTCGCCTGAAATGAGGACAACGGCTGTCCGAAAGCGTGCCGCTGGCCGGCGTATTTCACCGCTTCTTCCAGGCAGCCGCGCCCCAGCCCCACCGACAGCGCGCCGATCGACACGCGCCCGCGGTCCAGCACCTTCAGCGCGTCGATGTAGCCCTCATGCAGATTGCCGCACAGCGCGTCGTCGCCCACCTCGACGTTCTCCAGCGTCAGCGGAACCGTGTCGCTGCACCGCATGCCCATCTTGTCTTCCGGCTCGCCCACGATCAGGCCCGCCGCGCCGCGCTCGACGATGAACGCCGAAATCGTCCGCGATCCCTTTTCCGGCCGCGTTCGCGCCATCACCAGGTACACCCCCGCCCGCTTGCCGTTGGTCACCCACATCTTCCGGCCGTTCAGCCGCCAGCCGCTCGACGTCTTCTCCGCCCGCGTCGTCAGCGCCGCAGCGTCCGAGCCGCATTCCGGCTCCGACAAACACCACGAGCCGGCCATCTCGCCGCTGGCCAGCTTCGGCAGGTATTTCTTCTTTTGCTGCTCGTTGGCGGCGATCTTGAGGTGCCCGCTGCACAGTCCGTTGTGCGCTGCCAGCATCAGCGCCGTACCGCCGCAGTGCCGCGCCACTTCTTCGAGCACGATCGCCATCGCCAGCAGCCCCAGCCCCGCGCCGCCGTATTCCTCGGGCGTCGTCACGCCCATCAGGCCGGCCTCGCCCATCCTGCGGACGGTCTCGTCGGGCAGCCATTTTTGCTCGTCCCACTTTCGCGCGAACGGAGCGATGTGTTTGGCGGCGAAATCCCGCGCGTGATCGCGCAAGGCCAATAAATCGTCGGGAAGCTCAAACTGCATGAACCACCTGTGAATCAGACACCGCGGGCGCGGCGGGTTGCGCCGGCGGAACTAACTCTGAAACTCGCGTGAACGTCGTTTCCCCCTTCTTCGCGCCGCGGCATCGTCGTTCCGCGCCATTTCCGCCGCGCCGCGGAGGGCGCGTTGAAATTATAAGGAAAGGCCGGGCGCGTTCATAGGCCCGCGTCACCCTGTGTGCGACTCTTTTGCGGATGCCACTCGTCGGCAGGATTCGGTTGTTCCGTCGGGCGGCCCACCGCGTGGCGCAGGGGTGACGGTGATGGAAATACGAACAGACGCTCAGATTCTCGTTCGTTTCACCAAGTCGCCGCGCTTCGCGGAAATTCGGGCAGCAACATCGAACCATGCAACAGCCATTTTCAGAATCGCGACTCACGCCTCCGTACTCCGCCGGTTGTCGCGCAGCTCTCCGAACAGCGCCTCCAGCTCCTCGACGTGGCGTGACATCCGAACGCGCGGGGCCAGCAGCGCCGCCTCCGCGGCCATCGCCGCCCGCGCTACCGGATCGGCCAGCCGCGCGATCCGCTCCGTCAGCCCCGCCACGTCGTCGGCCGAGTCGAGCACGTAGCCCGACCCGCCGTCATGAATGATTTCGGCCGCACCGTTCTGGCGCGTCGTTATCGTCGGCACGCCCTGGGCCAGCGCCTCGAGCACCACGCGGCTGCACGGATCGTAATAGGTCGGATGCACGCACACGTCGGCCGCGTGCAGATAGGCCGCCACCCGCGGAGATGATCCGACAAAAATCAGCCGATTCGCCACTCCCAGCCGCTCGGCCTGCCGCTGCACCGGCACCGGATCGTCGCGGCCGATGATGATGGCGCGCACGTCGCGAAGCTCTCGCGCCGCCAGCCGCGCCAGCGCGTCGATGACGCGCGGCACCCCCTTGAGCCGGAAGTTGTGCGCCACGCACAGCAGCACCAGCGTGTCGGCGCCGATGGCGTACTGCTCGCGCAAGCTGCGGCGATCGTCCTCGCGCTGCCGCGGCGGTGCCGGCTCGCTGCGCACGCCGTTGAAGATGACGCGCACGCGCGGCGGACCGATGCCGTAATAGCGGCGGAACTGTTCGGCGACGTAGTTCGACACCGCCGCGATGATCGGTCCGCCGGCGCCGCAGGCCTGCCGCTCCAGCCGCAGCAGCTCGCGGTACTTGAGATTCAGGGCGGAAGTCGCACGCTTGAACAACCGGCGGCCCGGCGTGGCGCGCAGGGCCACGTTGCGCTCCAGCGTCTCGCGCAGCGAGCCGCCGCGCGGCTGGTAGACATCCGCCCCCGGCAACGGCGCGATCGAATGCACGATGTCGAACTCATGGGCGCGCACGAATGCGGCGGCCTTGCGCAGGAACGCGCCGGTGCGCAGCGGACGCAACGGATGGGAAACGGGCAGGTGATGAATCGTCAGCACGGGCGTCGAAGGCCGCCGGCTGGACGTGACGACGTGGACGTCGTGGCCGCGGCCGGCGAGCAGCTCGGCCAGCTCCAGCGTCGACGTTTCGGCCCCGCCGCGCCAGGCCTCGATGCTCTCGACGATGACGGCGATTTTCACGAAGTCGCTCTCCCCGGACGACGCAAGCATCACGGAAGTTTCCGCGTGACGCACGAGATTTCGCATGGCGCCGGCTTGTAGCCCGTGCGGATCTACGGCTCAACCCGATGTCCGCGGCGACCGTGTTTGGCGTCGTGCCGCGCCATGCGCGCCACGCGCCGTTCGACCGCCGCAATCCAACGCTCGTATGCCGCATCGAACCCGCACGAAAGCCGGGTCATGCGCCTTCCGGTGCACGATCGTAACGGCGCCGACAGCGGAACATGCTCTACGTTGGCATCCAGGCCGCGTCGCCTCGCGCGCGACGGCATGCCGAGATATTCGCGCAGAAAACGCAGCCGGTCCGCGCGGTGCACGACCCCGGGCGGACTGCTGTATTCCAGTGCCGCCAAGTCCTTTATTCTCCAGCGGAAGTCGCGCCGGCGGGCGCGCCTCAGCCGCGCCAGATCGATCAAACTGCATCGCGGACCGGCGGGAGTAAAGTCAACAAAGACGTGCGACAGATACAAATCGCGATGGAACAGTCCGTGCGCGTGCATCCGCCGCACCAGCCGCGCCAGGCGACGGATCACTTCGTGCCGTACGCGCGATGGAAGCGGCGGCCCTGCGCCGCGCGCCGCCTCCGCAACCAGCCGCTCCAGCGAGGCGCCGGGTGCTTCGTACAGCAGCAGCGCGCCGCACTGTTCGAAGTCCCCGCGCAGCCGCTCGCCGAACGCAGCGATGCGCGGCGCTTCGATGCCGATGCGTCGCAGTCGGCGAATGGCCCAACGCTCGATCCCGGCCGAGCCTCGCCGCGCGTGGCCGGCCAGGATGCGGCTGAGCTGCGCCGACCAGGGCGGATGGCGGTAGCGTTTGAGATAAAAAACGTGGCTGTTTCCGCCGTCGTCCGACAGAGCGATTCGATCGCGCGACCGCCATGTCGCCAACCCCGGCTTCGTCAGCGAATCGCCGGCGCGATGGGCCAGCAGCGCGTCGAGCGTCGCGAGTCCGGCGTGTTCGAGGAGCGGAAGAACGTTGTCGTCGATCAGCAATTCGCGATCGACCGTCGAGGGCGCTTCGCTCGACCGGCATTCACTCGGGTTCACCTGGCACGCGGCCGAGTCATCGCGCGCGGCCGCCGCCGCGCGAAGCAGACATCGCCGCTCCTTCGGCAGCGCCGCGCGGGCCGCCCGGCCGGCCGCGTCGCTGCCGAATATCGCGCCATGATATATCCAAAAATCGAATCGCCCGGGCCGGCGCACCCCGTTGTCCGTCGCCGACGGATCGAGCATGTCGGCGAACGCCGCCGCGTTCCACAATCCGGGCATCCCCCCAGGGATCGGCTCGCGATCCGCGTCCCCCAACGACGGTTGGGCCGTCGATCCTGTCGGGCGACGTGCACGGCCGAGGGCGGCTGTGCCGCATGTGTCGCCGGCCGCCATGCGCTCGACGTCGATCAGCCGGAACTCCCACCGCGCGCCGCGCCGCCCCTCCGCCGCCGGCGCGGCAAAAACATGCTTGGCCAGCGGGTCCAGCCACCGCAGACCGGCGGCGTCGATCCGCCGCGCCAGGCGACCCAGTTCAATCAGCAATCGACGGCGCATCCATGGCGGCAGCTCATCCGAACCGCAATTCAGCCATTCGTCGAGCGTGCGCTGCGCCGGCACGGCTTCGAGCAGAACGAACGCCGCGGACGGCAGCCCCATCCGGCTGCGCACCCCCAGCGCCACGCGCGCCGCGCATCGTACGCCGGCGGCTTCGAGCCGTTCGATGTTGTGCCACTCCGCCGGCGGCTGCGGCACGGGTCGCCGACCGCGGACCAGCGCCGCGACGACGTGCTCCGGCTGCGCGCGGAACAGCCGCTTCAGAAAAAAACGCCGCCCCCGTCCGCCGTCGTCCAGCCGCAACTCGACCGTCTCGCGGTTCCAGTGCGCGCTGGCCGGCGGCGCATCGGCCTTTCGCCGCATGACGGCGTCAAAATCCGACAAACCATGTCGTCGAAGCAGATCCACGTACGGCGGCAGGATGATGAACGTGTCGGGCATCTCAGATCGATCGGCGAACCGCCGGCCGGTCGCTAGCCGCCCTCTTCGTACTGCGTCAGAAACGCCAGCACCTGATTGCGCGCGAAGTCGTTGGCGATGCGGATGCGCCGCACCAGTTCGTCCAGATTCCACGGCGAAGGACCGGCCCACTTGGCGTCGACCTCGATGAAAAGCTGCCGCACGTCCTCCACCAGCGACTCGATCTTGATCTCGGCCTGCCACGGCGGCTCGTTGTTTGCCAGCGGAATCGGCGGCAGCAACAGGCGCAGCCCGACCGCGTGCACCGGCCGGCCGATCGGCGTCAGACGCTCGTCAAGCCCGAGACAGCGATTTCCGAGGAAAACGCGGGCGTCCTGCTCATGTACTTCCGCTGTCATTCGGATCATCGCGCCGGAGCCGAGCATGATCTTGGGCGTGAAAACGTCGGCCACCGTTTCCATGGCGAGGCGGACATTGTCGAGGAACACGTCGAACGGCGCGACCGGAAAAAAATCCTCGAAATTGACCTGTTCCGGCTGCAACGTCAGCTTGAGCTGGCTGCGCGGATCGCCCTCCGTCTGGGGGCTGGTGAGCAGCCAGACTTTGTCGGTGTATTCGTGCCGCATCCAGTCGAAGCCGATGGAGGCCTTGTTCTGGAACTGCTGGCGGCGCGTCTTGTCGAGGCCGGCCGGCGGCGCAAATCGCACGCCGACGTGCAGGCCGCGGGTTTTGATCGTGTTGGACAGCATGGCGAAAAAGTCCTGACTCCGGCGAACTGCCCGCGGATTCCGGCGCGTCGAAACGGCCGGACTTTATGGCGCCCCGTCCGGCGATTCGGGTTCCGATCCCTCATCGGCCGGCTGGTCCGGCTGCGGCGTCGGCGATTCGGCCCCCTCACTTTTTGGGGGCGGCGCCACCATCGCCGAATCGGGCGCGGCGCTGCCGGATGCGCCCGGCGCCGCTGTTTCACCCGGCTGATCACCTTCGGGCGAAGCGGGCTGCGTCGCCGGCGCGCGGGGTCGAAGCAGATTGGATTCTCCCGGCGGCGGCGCCTGGCTGGGATCGATGCGAATAACGGTCGGTTGCGGACCGCCGGTCTGCATCAGCGGGGTGACGCGCGGTTGCGGTGTGGGCGCGGGCGGAGCAAAGGCGATGCGCGTCGTCCATTTGCTCATGTTGTCGAGGCGGTATTGCGCCTCGATGCGATGCGGCGTGTGCTCCGTTCGTGGATCGGACAGAATCGACCGGTACCATTTTTCGGCGTCGCCCAGATCGCCGCGCTCCTCTGCCAGGTAGGCCAGGCCGAAGCGGACGGCGCACGAGAGTATGAATTCGCCGTCGAACTGATCGACGACCCGCTGATACAGCCGCCGCGCCTCGTCGGCGTGTTTGTCTGCCGCGGTCGCGTTGCCGGCATCGCGGGCGGTCACCATGGCCTCGACGGCGCTGTCGCCGGCCCGCTTCAGCGCCATGGCGCTGGCGAGCGGGCTGACGTTGCGGTCGGCGACCTCGACATAGCGGCGGATGCGCTCCTCGGGCTGTTGAGCCACGCCGCGCGGCGCGGAGCCGAGCGTCTGCCAGATGTCGTCGCGCTCGGCGGCGCCGCGACCGCTGAGCATGATCCAGGCGACAATCGCCACCACCACGACGCCCGTCCCGATGACCAGGTAGGTCGCGTTGCGGCGCATGAAGTCGGCGGCGGCCTCAATCTGTTGGGCCAGTTCATTTTCACGGAGTTCGTGTCGGCGGGCTGTTTTCATTCTGGGTAAACGGGGTGGACCCCGAGGACTCCTTGTGCGGTTCGATCAACAGGCGGACACGGGCCGGCTGAATCAGCGCGCCCGATCCGCCGGGGGAGATCGTCACTTCGCAGTATTCTCCCCCCTTTTTATAGCGCAGCGTATAGACGCCGCCGCCGAGATTCCCGGCAAGCTGCACCCAGCCGTAGTTGGGCATCTGCGTGACGTAAAAATTCCAGACTGATTGCGGTGGACCCTTGCCCTCATACACATGCTCGACCAGGCGCACGTTGGGATAGACCTTGTTCATCGAGCGCTTCTCGTCCAGCTCGAAGCCCACCGGCACGGGTACGTCGGCGACGTAGAAGCTCTGCCGCGGCGTCAACGGCGCGGGATTCGAGCAGCCCGCTCCGATTACGGTCAGGCTCGCGACAAGGGCGGTGAGCAGCCAGCGGATGGTCGGGTCCATAAAGGCGATGTATCCTGGTCGCAGCGTGGTCAAGAGACGTAAAGGGTAAATGCGCGGCATCGGGGCTGTCAAACCGCCTCCGCAACTCCCATCATCGCTTCGTCGTGTTGTTCTGTTCCCTGTTTCCTGTTCCCTCCTCTGACTTTTCGACGTCTTGACGTTTCGGTGTTTCGACGATGTCTTTCGACTTTCTCTCCCCCGCGGCCTCCTATGGCAGCTTGCGCGACAGGATCGGACCGACGAGATTCGCCAGCCATAGCGGCAGGCGTTGCCATTGCCGGATGCGGGCGGCGTATCTGGGGTTGCTGGGGTTCAGGTGCGGCATTTCCTGGCCGGGGGCCAGCCAGAACTGCCGATGCAGCTCGTACTCCTTCGCGCCCCACTGTTTCTTGAACGTGTACACGCCGCCGCCGCGATCGGAAGTGCCGAAGTCGTAGCATTCGTATCCGCGCGCGATCGCGTACTTGAAAACCTCCCAGAACATCAGATTATTCGGACATAAATGATTGTATTCACGCAGCGAGCTGGCCCACGGGCTTTCCAACTGTTTCCGGAAGCTCATCAGCATCAGCGAGGCGATCGGCGCTTCGTCCAGCCGCACGGTGACGATCTTCAGCGCGTCGGGCATGTTGTCCCACAGCGCCTGAAAAAAACGCTTCGAATAAACCGGCGTGCCCAGGTCGCGCATGTTCCGCGCGAAGACGCTGTAGAAGTCGTCCAGTCCCTCGCGATCGGCGAATTCACACGTCAGCCCGCTCTTCTCCGCCTTGCGAACATGCTTGCGCATCTGCTTATCGAGCTTCTCCCACATCGCCTCGGCGCTCGAAGGAAACGTCACGATCTGGCGCACCTTGCGCGTGTGCTCGGCCAGCGGCAACGCATGGGCGTCGACATGACGGAACTCGATCCAGCGGCACCCCAGCTCCCCCGCCAGCGCGGCGGCCCGCTCGAACAACGCCTGCTCCACCTCGGCGTCGTCGGCCGCGATGCCGCCGAAGTTGCCGAACGGCGCCGATACGAGGTAGTTGCCGAACAGCATACTCCGTACGTGCGCCAGCGGCAGGATGCCCACGGGATGGCGATGCCGCTCCGCCAGCAGCCGATAGCACGTTAGATCGAAGCCGTCCTCCACCGCGTCCAGCCATTCGGCGCGGTGATAAGCCGTGGCGGCGGGGGCGTGGGCGGCGTACTCGACGTAGTGATGATCGCCGCGCGGGGCGTCGCGCAGGTACAACGAAGAATGAGCGGCCGCGCCGGCGGAGCGATGAGGATGATCGTCCAGGTGCAATCGAGGCTCCCACGGTTGTCGGACGGCGCCGTTTGCAGGGCGGGCGAAGTGCCCACGCGCTGCACCCCCGCACAGGCGGGGCCGTGCCACGCGAAAACGAGACGCGCACGTAAGTAAGCGTTTCCTGCTCCGAGCCGCAAGCGCCAGCGCTGCGGCAAACGCCTCGTGAGCGGGCAATCCCGGCGCTTGCGCTTGAGACTCGGTTTCGCATGGGCTTTAGGCCCGTGCCACGCAACACAGCCGAGCGCGGCCGTGCCACGTCAGCGGACGCAGCGCATGACATCGCGCGGCGACCCTGATAGGCTGATACGCTAGGGACGCCACGCGGCCCTGTCCAGTTGGAGGCGCATGAGCGACGTTGAAACCAGCACCGCGCTTCCACCCGCCGGCGGCGCCGGCGACCCAGGCGGCGACGTGATCGTCTCGATCGTCATGCCGATGCTCAACGAAGAGCGGCACATCCGTCGCTGCCTCGAGTCGGTGCTGGCACAGCGGTTCGACATGTCGCGTGTCGAAATCCTGGTTGTCGATGGCGGCAGCACCGACGGCAGTTCCGACATTGTGCGCGAGTTCGCGGCGGCGCATCCGCGCATCACGCTGCTGCACAATCCGTTCCGTTATCAATCGCACGCGCTGAACATCGCCGTGCCGCGAACGCGCGGAAAATACGTGCTGCGGATGGACTGCCATTCGTCCTACGAGCCGGACTACATCGCGCGCCTCGTCGAGGCCTTCGAGCGGACCGGCGCCGACAATATCCAGGGTCCCAACATCTCGCACCCCGGCGCAAACACGACCGCGGCCCGCGCGATCTGGCTCGTCCAAGGCTCGCGCCTCGGCGGCGGCGCATCGTTCGGCCGGCAGGAAGGCGGACAGGGCCGATTCCTCGGACCCGGCGAAGTCACCAGCGGCTGGTCGTTCACGCGCGACATTCTCGATCGCGCCGGGCCGTTCGACGAGCGGCTGATCCGCAATCAGGACAACGAGTACACCTGCCGCGTGCGGGCGATCGGCGGGCGGGCCTGGTACGAGCCGGCCGTGCGCGCGGCCTACTACGCCCGCGCAACCGTTCCCGCCTTCGTCCGCCTGATGTTCCGCAACGGCTTTTTTCACATGTTGACGTGGCGCGTGTGTCCCGAGTCCTTCGGTCTTACGCATTGCGTGCCCGCGGGGTTCGTACTGACGCTGCTCGTGCTGGGGATCGCCGCGTCGTTCGTGCCGTATGCGGGCTGGCTTCTGGCGGCCGTGGTTGCGTTGTACGGCGCGGCGGTGTTGATGGAAACGCTTCGAGCGGCGGCCTCCCACGGCGCGCGCTACACGCTGTGGCTACCGTGGCTGTTTCCGCTGATGCACCTCTCATACGGCGTGGGCACGCTGCTGGGCATCGCGCGGTTTGTTTTCACACTCATCGAGCGCACGGATGATGCGCGCCGATATCAAACGCGCACGCTGGAGCAGGAAGAAAAGGCGAAAGTCGAAAGTCGACGTCAATAAGTCGAAACGTCGAAACAAGGAAACAGTGTACCGAGGAGAGGCACCGAGGCACGAGGGTAAAGAAGAAAGCAACGGAGCAGCGTCCGCACCGGTGGGAATCGCCGCCGTAGAGTCCGCAGTGCGGACCGATCTGCCGCGGCCGCGCGCAGGTGGGGAGAGTCGGAGCGGATTCTGATTTCAGAACTCAGATTCGAAGTTCCAGATTACAGGCTGGCAACGGACGAGGAGCAACTTGTCTTGCTGATGGCTGACGGCTTTGGGTTCGATTAGCGAACCCTGCAGGCTGAAAGCCGATCGCTTTCGATCGGCGCCTGCTACCTGTCCACGTCTTCACCCGTCAAACAGTGCCGCAAGGAAGGGCCGCACGTCGTCGCCGTCGGCAAGCGAGTCGCCCGTGAAGTCGGCCCGTGCGACATGCTGCGGGTCAGAGTCCTGGCCGAGCAGCACGGCGACGAACAACACGCGGTCCGCGTCATCGACGTCGCCGTCGGCGTCGATGTCCCCCGCCACGATGATCCGCCGCTCGAACACGCCCATGTCAACGATCGGCGGCGAGCCTTGCCCGGTGTCGGGGCGGGCCGGATCGTCGGCGCGTCGCGCGCCTCCGTCGAGGTCGATCGGAATCGGCTCGCCGACGTTGCCGTCACCGTCGAGGTCCGGCGTATCGGTGGGCAGCGCGGCGTTGTTGCCGGCGTCGATGCAGGGCGAGGCGGGTTGCAGATGGAAATCGTCGTCAAGACTGCCGGGAACGTTGTCGGCCCCATCGGCATCGACGAAGAGCGGATTAGCGTCGATGCAGCCGGGGAAATCGGCCGGATCGGGTGGGTCCTCACCGGGGATCGCCTCGAAGACGCCCTGCACGCACGACCACGTGACGGTCGCACTGCCGCCGGTGTTGTGAATCTGCGCCTTGTACGTCGGCTGACCCGGTGACGTGTTTCCCCACAGGACGCAGTTGGTCACGTAGGCGTGGGCGTTGGTGCCGTTCTCGATCGCTCCTCCGTCGGCGGTCGCGTTGCGGCTGAAAACGCAGTTGATTACCCAGGCGTTGTTCAAGAAATTGACCAGCGCTCCGCCGACCTGCACACCGTTGTTCCCGCTGAAGGCACAATTGACGAACGTCGTCGCCCGGCCGGTCCAGACCGCACCGCCGACGAGGGCGCTGTTGCGATAGAAGCGCGTATTGATGACGGTCATGCCGTCGCCCAGGTTGCAGATCGCCCCGCCGTTGGAATAAATCGACTGCGTGGCCGACGAGCTGTTGTCGCGGAATTCGCAGTCGATGAGCGTCACGTTTGAATTCAGCTCGTTGAACATCGCGCCGCCGTCGCCGACTGATGACGCGCCATAGGACATGTTGCCGATGAATCGGCATCGCCGCAGCGTGGGCGTCGCGCCCGAGACGTTGTACATCCCGCCGCCGCGCCCGATGTAGGCGTAGTTGCCGGTGAATGAGCAGTCGGTCAGCGTGGCGCTGCCGGCGTACGCCAACAGGCCGGCCCCCAAGTGCGACAGATTTCGGTCGAAAGTGCAGTTCAGCAGCGTGGGACTTCCGCCGAGAATGACCATGCCCGCGCCGGCGCTGTTTCCGCCTGATGATTGCCACGCATTGCCGCCGCGAATCGTGAAGCCGTCCAGCACCATTGTCGGCAGCGCGGCGTTGGCCGTCACGACGTGATAGCTGTTCTCGCCGGAGTTGGCCCAGTTGGGCTGATCGTCGCCATTAAGATCGCCGCTGAGCAACGACACGAACACGACCGCGTCGCGATCGTCCGGGCTGCCGCCGCCGGCGAGTCCGCGATAGCCGCCGCGCAGCGACAGTCCGTTGCGCAGCATGAACGTCGCCGATCGATCACCGGGTACGACAACTCCTTGATCGCTGCGGTCGGGGCGATAGACGCCGCCGGCTGCGCGGATTTCCGTTACCGTCGGTTCGCCGGCGGCATCGGCCAGCGCGTCCTGCACGTATCGGTAGGCGGTCGCCCACGACTGCCCGTTGCCGCCGGCCGAGGCGTTATCGTCTACGTAGCGCGTCTGGCCGTTTGCGAGCGCTGCACATGCAATCGTTGACACGACACACGCCGAGAACCGTGCGATGCGAAAGGAAGACTGCCGTTGTCGGAACACCCATCCACCTCCGTAGTGAGAATTGGCGCGCGAGCGCGATCGACGCCGGTTTCAATGTTCGATCTGTTGGAGAACACCACGTTGCACCACGTTGGAATGGCGCGGGATGGCCCCCACGGACGAAGCGCGTGACAGCGTAGTCACACAGGACCGTCAGGCCCGTTTGTATGCAGATAATTCAATGGATTCGTTGAACATCGCTTGTGATGCATGGTCAATCGTGCCGAAGTAGTTAGGACGCGACCGCTGCGCGCATCGCAGTCCGGTAATAAATGCTCAGGAGAGCCAATCATGTGGCGAAGGCCCACCACCCTTATCATCTCCCTCATCGCCGGAATCGTGGCTTGTGGATGTGCCGAAATCGCCTTCATCTTCGGCAGCGGCATCGCCCCGGCAGGAGGAGCGACTTCCCAGGCCACCGGCACGACCAGCGGTGGAACCGTGACCCTGAACGGTCAGATTCCCACCGCGACCCAGCCGGCCGCCATTCCCGCGCCGACCTACCGGCCCAGCCTGCTCGATCCGCTGTTTGAGTCGACTTCCGGCGCGAAGGGCGTCGTGATCGTCGATATCGACGGCGACGGCGTGCTCGACGTGGCCAGCATCTCGGCCGAATCGCAGCCGGTGCAGATTCACCTGCGCAACACCACGACCGGCCTGTTCGACACGATCTCGATCGGCGGCGGCGCGCCGCTGTCAAAAACGGTCGACATCGAGGCGGGCGACTTCAACGGCGACGGCCGAGTGGACTTTGCGGTGCTCGTGATCGACACCGGCTTCGTTCCGCCGCCGAATTCGGCGCTGCTGGGCGCGTTGTGCCTGCTGATTCAAGGGCCTGATGCGCGCAACAAGTTCCTGTGGACGCGCGTGGACCTGGTGTTCAAGGGCACGGACGATCCCGGTTTCGTCGACATTGCGGTGGGCGACTTTGACGGGGTCAACGGTCCGGACATCCTGCTCGTGTCGAACGAAGTGCAGCAGGCCCCCAACACGCCCTTTCGGTTCGTCTATCTCTACACGAATCCCGGCGGCGCCAACGCCTTCGATCCCACGCTGTGGACCGAGACCACCATCGTGAACGAAGCCGCTCCGCTGGCGTTCGCCATCCCGGCCGACATCGATCTCGACGGCGATCTGGACATGGTCGTCGCAGCACCGACCGCGAAAAGCTTCAACGTGCGCTGGATGCAGAATCCGCTGAATCCCGGCGGCGTGGGGGCGGTGACCAATGGCGCGGCCTGGGGGCTGCGCATGGTGGGCCAGCAGGACGGCGGCGCTCAGTTCATCGCGGTCGGCGACATCGACGGCGACGGCGATCTCGATGTGGCCGCGTCGCGCGTCGACTTGCGCCTGACGCAGTGGTTTCGCAATCCCGGGCCGGCCGATCTGGCGGCGGAGCGGCACTCGATTCCGTGGGACGTGTTCAACATCGGCGTGCTTTCGTCGGGAGACATCAATCAGTTGCAGCTTGTCGATCTGGATCTCAACGGCACGCTGGACGTGATGGTCACGGCCAGCGGCAACATCGCCGCGTTTCAGCGGCAGGCCAATCTAGAGGATTACTGGACGCCGTTCTCGATCCTGGCCACCAACCCGGTCGCGGTCATCGGCAAGATCGGCTTCGCCGATTTCGACGGCAACGGCCGCCTCGACTTCCTCGCCCCGCTCGACCGGCCGGGACTGACGCAGGATCAATTCGTCATCTTCTCGCGACAGTGAGAATGTGCGCGGACGCAGCGCGCGAACCGGCACGGTGTGGCATGGCCAAGCCCCCGCGCGAGGCGGCCCTCGCAGTTTCGGGTGGTACGGGCGTCCCGTCCGTCTGTCGTTCACCCGCGAGGGCTTGGACATGTTGAATCCTCGCTGTATGCGTGATCGGCAAACGACCCGACATAAGCCGTCTCGGTGCCCGAAACGCCACTGTCCATTGCGCCAAGCAAAATGACAGCCAGTCGCGACGCAGGTCGGCGCGTCATCACCCGTTCGATTTGGGAGTCATCGTCGAAATTCTGTGACGCGGCTTGACTTGTCAATTGGCGTGGATTATATTTGCATAGTTGTGCAAATGAGCAAGCATCGGCCGCGATCGCCCCGTCGTTCCCCCTCACGCCGCCGTGCGGCGGCGACCTGCTGCGCTCCGCTCGATGCGCTGCTCGATCCGCGGCTCTTCCGGGCGCTGGGCGATCCGACGCGCATCGCCCTGCTCGTGCGGCTGGCCCGGTGCCGCGGGCCGTGCAGCGTCGGCGAGGCGGCGGCCTGCTGTGCGGTCGATCTGTCGGTGGTCTCGCGGCACCTGGCGCTGCTGCACGACGCGGGCGTGCTGTCCGCCAGGAAGAAGGGCCGCACGGTGCTGTACTCGGTTCGATACGGTGAATTGTGCCGCGCGCTGCGGGCGCTGGCCGACTCGATCGAGGCCTGCTGTCCGAATGGCGCGGCACGCCGTCGATCGAAAGGAGAGTGTCATGAGTGAGTGTTGTTCGAGAATCGGCGGGCGCGGCATGTGGCTGGGCGCCCTGGTGGCTTCGACGGCTTGCGGTTGCGGCGGACCGGCGCGCGACGCGTCGTCCGCGTGCGGATGCGAAGCGCCGTCAGCGGCGAAGTCGACGGCGCCGCGTGCCGTCGTCATTCGCTGGCAGCGCATCGCCGATACGCAGGGGCAAACCTGCGGCCGGTGCGGCAGCACCGAGCAGGCGATCGACGCGGCGGCGGCGCGGCTGAGACAATCGCTGTCGCCGCTGGAGGTCACCGTCAGCGTGCAGAAGGTCGCCATGCCGACGTCGGATTTGGACAAGTGCGTCGAAGAGTCGAATCGCATCTGGCTGAACGACCGGCCGCTGGAGCAGTGGCTGTCCGCGAATGTGGGTACGAGCGCGTGCACCGGCTTCTGCGGGGATCGGACGTGCCGCACGCTGGAAGTCGACGGACAAAGTTACGACACAATTCCGGCGGACCTGATCGTGCGGGCCGGGCTGCTGGCGGCGGCGGATTCGATTCGGCGGCCGGCGCAGGCGACGTGTTGCGGGGGATAGGCAAGGGACGAGAGCCGGCTGTCACGTGCGATCGGTGATTCGAGATTTGAGACCTGAATTCCGAGATCCAAGCCCTGAGATTTGTGATTATGAATGTCATGATGCAGGTCTCAAATCACGGATCTCAAAGCCGAGATGACAGGGCAAGCGCTCAGCCGGTCGGCTGCCGTCGTGTCGAGATGACGCCGCACGTGCGCGCGGGATTCCGCGGAAACATGCGCGTGTTCGTCAAGCATGCGACGATCTTTCCGAGGCGCCGGCCGCTAGCGTGTGAACCACCGCTTGATGGCGTGCAGCGTGGTCTGGCGGCCCGCGATGGCGATCGAGCGGGTCAGCGGAATGTCCTTGGGGCAGACCTTGACGCAGTTCTGGGCGTTGCCGCAGTCGGTGATGCCGCCCGGCCCCATCAGCGCCTCGAGCCGCTCGTGGGCGTTCATGCGGCCCGTTGGATGCAGGTTGAACAACACCGCCTGCGAGATCGGCGCGGGGCCGATGAAGGCGTGGTCGAAGGCGGCGGCCTGCCGTTCCGCGAAGTCTTCGTCGGATTCGCCTTCGTGCCGCGTCAGTTCCACCTTGGGAAACTGCGGGCAGGCGTCCATGCAACAGCCGCACGTCATGCAGCGCGACAGCGGATAGGCCTCTTCCTGATCGCTCGGCGCGACCGCCGGACCGGGACCGGCGTGGTGGTAGCCGTCGACGGCCACCCAGGCGCGGACGTGTTTCAGGGCGTGAAACATGCGCGTGCGGTCGACAACCAGGTCGCGGACGACGGGGAACTTGGTCATCGGTTCAAGCGAGATTTCGTCGCTGCCGTCGGCAAGCAGCGAATCGACCAGCGCCGTGCAGGCCTGGCGCACGCGGCTGTTGATGATCATCGTGCACGCGCCGCACACTTCTTCGAGGCAGTTGCAGTCCCAGGCGACCGGCGCGACCGGCTTGCCGTCGGCCGTGACGGGATGAGCGGCGACCTCCTGAAGCGCGGAGATGATGTTCATCTGCGGCTTGTGCGGCAGGCGGAAAACCTGCGTGTACTGGCCCTGACCGGGGGCGTCCTGTCGGGTGATGCGCAGTGAAAACGTCTTCGCGTGGTGGCTGTGTCCGGCGTGGCTGGAGTGTGCGTGCGTTGATACGGCCGAATGCGTTGCAGCCATGCGAAGCGTCCTCGATGTTGTTCATCTCGCCCGGGTATCCGGGGGCGCGTCAGTATAGTAAAAGGCGGTTGGGCGAGCCAGATGGAAGGAGAAACGACGGTGGCAAGTCATCAGAGGCGTTGCCGGGTGTGGAAGCAACCGACGAAGTGACGATGCGGCCCCCCGCTCGGGCGGGGGAGCGACGAAGCGAGGTTTGATGTGCATCGACTCGCGAAGCGTTCCGCCCCGGATCGGACGGCGGGCCGGCGCCACGGGTGCGGTTTGCCGAAGGCGAACGCAACCCGTGGGCCAAGGCGGCTCCATTTTTTCAAAACCCCCCCCGGTAGGGGCAACGGCGCCACTCGATCTTCGCGCCAGCGCCCGGCGCGGGTTTCCGTCGCCTCTTTCGGTGCGGCGTCGATATCCGGGGGCACGCGCGGAAGAAAAGCCCGGTGGGATACTCGCGCGAGAGTCGATACGCCATCGAGAGTTGTGCGGCGCCAAGTCTGAAAACCGTGGCGGGAAGCGAGGATACTTACTTCTGGTGGGCACAAAGGAAGGGATCGGAGCGAGAAGGCAATCGTGAACAGCCGCGCGCTACGATTCGTCCTGGTCGAATCGCCCGAACCGCCCGGAGTTTGCGGTGCGCGATTGCGGCATGGCGACGCGCAGGATATCGGCCGCATCATGACCAGCGACCGCGCAAGGGATTGACGCATCGAGCGGGCTGGGCAGCGCCTGCCCGCCGAGAGCCAGCGTGATGCGATGGCGTTCGCAGTGTTGCGCCAGTTGCCGCAGCTCGCTCAACGTTTCGCCCAGATTCGCGCTGCTGGTCAGGCTGACCCACACGAGCGCGGCGCCCAGCGATCGCGAGGCCTCGACGAGTTCGTTCCACGGTGTCAACGCACCGAGGTTGACGGCGTTCCAACCCAGCTCAGTCAAGACCAGGTCGGCGGACATCGTGGGTAAAAGGTACGGATCGGCCGGCGGCGCGCCACCGACGGCGACGGGCGCCCCGGGGGCGGGCGGTGGAACCATGCGCCGCAGCTCGGTCGCCGCGTGGAGCATGACCGACGTGGCTCGGTGTTCCTGATAAACGGCAATTCGATTCGTCTGCCACCCGTGTCCGACCTCCTGCATTACGGGCCGAATGAGCCGGTCGAACAGCTCGG
Source organism: Planctomycetaceae bacterium (assembly GCA_011525745.1). Classification (GTDB taxonomy): domain Bacteria; phylum Planctomycetota; class Phycisphaerae; order UBA1845; family UTPLA1; genus PLA4. Next base: position 171,519 of record WYBU01000068.1, read on the forward strand.
CCATGGTGTGGCCATCCAAGTAGTAACGGCTGAGGACCGCCGCGGTGGTTTGGCGGTCGCCCTGGCATACCGCATCGACGAGGGCCGGAACGGACTGTGCGGGTTCGAATTTGGCGGTCAGGGCGGGAATGACGCCAGCCAGGAATTCGGGGTTGGCAATCGGGGTCTTGGTTGTTCGCAGGAACTGATAGACGGCCGCCCTGGAGATTCGACGGTGACCGCCGGCGGTGCGGGTGACTTGAATTAACCCTTTGTCAACCCAGCGTTTAAGCGACGATTCGCTGACGCCCAGGGCTGCGGCCAACTGGCGCGGGCTTAGGTAATCACGTTGGGACATGCCGGAGCACGCATGAAAACGCGAACTTTGTGACGATATACCACGTCATATTATGAGGCTGCGTGATGGGGGAGTAAAACGTCCGTTCACTTTTTTTGTGCGATTGCGTGAGTTTTTGAACGACTTGAACGTTTCGAGCAAACTTTTTGAGCGGACTCGTGTATAACTATTGTTGTCGCACTCGCGGAATCGGTGCCTAAGGATAATAGGAACCGTTGACTGCGATTTCAAAGTCCCGAAAAAAAAGTGCAACGCGCGGTTTTTGCGGCATCCGAATTGCTCAACTTGCATCTAAAAAAGGGGTGCCGTCCGAGTACAATGATGTCGGTGAAAGGACGCCCAATGCGGCGCATCGTGACGAAAAAGTCGAATCGTGCAGCGCTGGCGAGCTGGATGCTCCCCCCGCCGTACATCCGCAATCCGGAACTGGCTCGGCCCTCCACCGAGAAGAAGCTGTTCGCGGACTGGGATGTCAGCGGTGCGGGTAAGGGACGCTTGGATCCGTCCGAGGAGACGTTCCACTTCAAGCGGCTGCACTTTTGCGCGTACCATCTGAGCCGCCTGTATCGGCGGGCCGAGCGCTCTCCGCGCTCCAAGAGGATTCACCGCGCCTATTGCATGTGGACACAGCGCTACCACGCCATCCGCGAGCGGCTGATCGAGGCCAATCTGGGGCTGGTCTATGACCTCATCGGGCGCAGCCGGTTCGGCAACCTGGACCGGGATGAGATGAGCAGCGAAGGGATGATGGCACTGCTGCGTGCCGTGGACACGTTCGACCCGTGGCGCGGCTTCCGCTTCAGCACGTACGCGTGCAACGCCATCCTGCGTGCGTTTTCTCGGGCTGCAATGCGCGACTCGAAGCGGCGCAACCTGATGTCGGTCAGCTTCGAGCCGTCGTTCGAGAAAAGCGACTCACTCGACCGCCGCCGTGACGACGACCGCAACCTCTACCGCGAGCGCCTTCGCCGGATTCTCGACGCCAATGACGCCGAGCTGACGCAGGTCGAGCGGCTGGTTCTCGAGCGGCGCTTCCCCTCCGATGAGGAGCGCCCGCGCGAGACGCTGGACGACATCGGCCGCGAGATGAACGTCAGCAAGGAGCGCGTACGGCAGATTCAGTTGTCGGCCTTGGCGAAGCTGCGCAAGTCGCTCGACGCCGACGCGGTTCTTCAGTAAGGTTTGCTTCGTTGGCAGTCGGACGCCGCGCGCAGCTCGGCGGCCGTCGAAAAGGGCAACGATTACCACTTCGCGTCCGTCGGAAATCGCTCCGAGTGACGGCGGACGCGAAACTCAGGCTCGTTCGCGGCGGCAGGAACGGTCGTGCCACGTCCGTCCGCCGCGCGACAAGGGGAATCACTCGGGATTCGAGAGGGCAGCGGCCCGGAGTTCTATTCATCCGGCCGAACATGCCCTCTCTTTTTTTGCGCGCCGGCCGTACAGCGTACGCCCGCGGGGTCCGCTGTGCGGACAGAGTAGCCGTCAGCCGTCAGCTTGGATGAGTTGTGGGTTGCCAGTCGTTAGACGCCGGTTGTCGGTCTGGGATCGCGAATCTTTAATCTGACATTTGAAATCCGTGACCTGAAATCGGAGTAGAGAATTCCCATTCATCGCGCCGTCGCTTTCTGCTGTTCCCTGTTCCCTTGCCTCCTGTTTTGACGTTTCGACGTTTTCTCACGAGTTTCGCATTTCCCATTCGCGTTCCATCGCGCCAAACAACATGAGTTGCCGAGCGGCGGCGCCCACGCCGGCGGGGGTGTGATGTGCCGCCGGCCCGTTCAGCGATCGTATCGCCGCGGTCGCCAATTTCGTCGGCGCGCCGCGCTTCGTCGGCGACGGCCGCTTCCGAGTCGGCAGCGCGCGGGCGACGAACGCGTCGAGATCTTGGAAATCCCAGGAATCGCGCGGCACAGGCCGCCCCTCGTGATCGAGCACGCTTACGCCGAAGCGCTCGACCAGGGCGCGGACGGCGAAACGGTCGCAGCGTCCCTCCTTTTGTCGCGTGTTGCGTCGCGCCTTGCGGATCAGCCAGTGATACAGCTCGTGCAGAAAGATGAACAGGGCGAGCTGATACGCGTCGGAGACGTGGACGACGTGCATCGGCCGCCACCAGGCGCGGCGCGTCGTCTTCGCCCGCGCCACGTGCGTGCGGATCGCGTAGGGATAACGATTGCGGCGTCCGATGTTCACGTGAATGCGGCCGGTCTGATAGACGCACAGGCCGCTGAACGGCGATGAGCGCGTGTAGCGCACGCGCACGTCCAGGCCGTCGAGCGGCCAGGGCGCGGCGCACTGGCGAAACAACGCTTCGAGCCGCCGCGTGTCCAGATGCGTGGCGTTGTGGAGGATCATCCGTGACGACTCCGCTCGAGCACGCTCGATCCACGCCGCGCCGTTGCACACAATCACTGCGACGGGACACGCGTGGACGAATCTTGACATGTGCCCGCCGTTGAATCAAGTCGCGCGCGGGGGAGGCCGCGTCGCGGCTGGCAGGATCGGTCGGATGATGACGGCGTCGCCCTGGGCCGTGCAGCGGCCGGCGGCGGTGCGTTGCTGCGCCAGGTTGATGACGGCATTGGCGCCGCGTTGGGCGGCGGCGGCCTTGAGCGCCTCGACCGCCTCGGCCGGCGCGCGATGGCCGTCCTCGAAGACCGCTTCGATCTGGCGGACGATTTCGTAACCGGCGACCTGGCCGGTGGAACTCGTGGCCAGGATGCGCGAGGCCATTTCGCGGCGACGGTCAAGCGAAGCGTCGTCGACACCGGCGTACTTCATGAGATTGGGATTGAGCCGCGGCGGGCGGCGGGCGCGGATGATTCGGCGGATTCGCATGGCCAGCCATAGCGCAATCAGCCCGGCCAGCAGCCCCGCGGCCGTGGCGGGATCCGGCAGTCGCGAGAAAAAGTCGTCAACCGGCTGAGTCGTCTGGGCAAGCAGCACGGTCGTATTGTAAGGGGACGGAAAACGTTGATGAACGGAGCAATTGAGAGCGACGAAGCGACGGAGCGACGAAGTGTGAAAACCGAACGTCGAAAGATCAATTGCGGTCGCCGGATCGCATGGCGTCCAGCGTCCATGTCGTCCACCCCGTCCATCCGGTCCGCTTTTCCCGCGTGTGTTGTTTCCCGCCACTGCGTTCCCATACGATAGGGCCTTGCAGGGGGTCGGTGCGCCGATGGAATCCGATCCGTCCATTTCCCGCGATGATCCGGACCTTTATCTGGTGCGCCAGATCCGCGCCGGCGATCAGCGAGCCTGGTCGCAGCTCATCGCGCGCTACCAGGGGCGGCTGCTGGCGTTCGCCCGCGCGCGGCTCGGAGACGGCGGAGACGCCGAGGACGTGTTGCAGGAAACGCTGCTGGGCTTCATCAGCAGCCTGCGGCACTACGACGAAGAGCGCTCGCTCGAAACGTACCTGTTCGCCATCCTTCGATACAAGATTCAGGAACAGCTCACGCGCCGCAAGCGCGCCCCCCAGACCGCCTTTGGCTTCGATGCCGCCGACGATGCGCCGCCGGGAGCGCTGGAGCCTGCCACGCGCGAAACGCCCAGCAGCATCGCCGCCCGGCACGAATCGGCCCGCACCGCCTCGCGCGTCCTGGCTGGTGTGCTGCGCACGCTGATCGAAGAGCTGCGCGACCGCGACAAGCTCGACGATCTGGCCGTGGTCGAGCTGCTGTTCTACGTCGGCCTGCGCAACAAGGACATCGCCGAGCGTCTGGGCCGCGACGAGAAGGCGGTGGCGGGCGTGAAGTTCCGTGCGATCGGGCGGCTGTCGGCGCTGCTGGAGCGCGCGGCGGCGGAAGGGCGGTTCGATCCGAAGGCGCATTCGATCGAGGACTTGGCGAACGACGACGCGACGATCGCACAGGTGTGGCGCCGGCACCGGCTGTCTTGCCTGAAGCGCAGCACGATCGGCGCGCATCTGCTCGGCGCGCTGGACGAGCCGTGGGAATCCTACACGCGCTTTCACCTCGAGACGGTCGGCTGCCTGATGTGCCGGGCCAACCTCGATGACTTGTCCGGGCCGGAGGGCGAGGCGGCGCGGCCGAGGTTGCAGGAAGAGTTGTTCGCTTCGAGCGTGGGATTTCTTTCGCGCACGGCGGCGATGGAATCGGTCGATGAAACGTCGAACGCGGAAAGTCGAAAGTCGAAATGAAACGTCGAAACATCGAAACACAGGCAAGGGAACCGGGATCTGGCGAAAGCAGCGAAGCGACGAACGGCATTGCGGTGTGAGTTGGCTTGCGAAGCGGACCGCCCCGGATGGGGCGGCTGGCATTGGCCACGCGTGCAGGTCGCCGAAGGCGAGCGGAACCCGTGGAGCGGCGCGTTTTTTTCTTTCAATTCCCCCGGCAGGGGGAAAGGCGCCGTCCGATCGAGACGCCGGCGAGTGGCGCGGACATTGGCTCGGCTTTTTCGCGACGCGGATGGCAAGGACAGGTCGATGCCGCCCTGCACAGTGTGGAACGGCATCAGGGTATTAACGGTCGATCGTTTCGGTTCCTTGTGAGGATGACGACGGCATCATGATCGAACCGCTCTACGTCGGCACGAACGGGCACGTCGCGGCGCTCGATCCGCGCACGGGCGAGCGGATCTGGCGCACCAAGCTGCGAAACGGCGGATGGGGCCAGTTCGTCAGTCTGTCGCTCGACGACACGCGCATATACGCCGGCCACTACGGACTGTGCCACGCGTTGGACCGTTTCAACGGAACACCGCTGTGGACGAACGACTTGCCGCGCATGGGTTACACGATGGTGCTCATGGCCGGCGGCGGGGGCGGCGAGTCGGCGGGCCGCTGCGCGCATTGCGGCGACCGTTGCCGCATCGCGGCCCGCTACTGCGGCCGGTGCGGCGCCGCGATTCCGCGCGAGGCGGCACGGCAGCAGGCGACGCCGTTGTTTCTCACTACCAACGGCCATCTGGCGGCGCTGGACCGCAACACAGGCGCGGAACTTTGGCGCATGACGCTGCCCAAGGGACACTGGGGCGGCATGGTCAGCCTGGTGCTGAGCGAGACGCGGTTGTACGCCGGCTGCTTTGGTCGCGCGTACGGCATCGACCGCACCACCGGCGCGACGCTGTGGATCAACGATCTGCCGGGACTGGGATATCACTCCGTGAATCTGATGATGCGCGGCGCGGCAAGTACGTCGTCCGGCGAACTGGGATTCGCGACGGCGATCGCCGCGGCCCACGCCGCCGCGGCGGCGAGCTGAGCCGGGCCATCAGCATGAACCGAACCGCGACCGTAAGGGAGCGTCGGGTGACACACCGACGCTCGAACAAGCTCGAAATCTGGAATCCGGGCAGCGAACGCTCCCGTGCGGGGCGGCCCCAGACTTCGGAGGGTTTTCCGGCGCTCCCTCACGGTCGCGGTTCGGATCAAATGGCTTGCCCGACTCAGCGTTCGCGCGCTCTTGCGGCGCCGTTACGCATGACCGCCAGCGCAAGTCCGGACGCCGTCAGGCCGATCAGCGCACCGGCCAGGCAGTCGCTCGGCCAGTGCGCATTCTGAAGAAATCGCGAGCTTGCACAGCCGACGGCCACGAGCACAAACAGCCATCGCCCGCGGCGATAGCACCGCGCCAGCGTGATCCACAGGGCGAACGCGGCCGTCGAATGGCCGGAAGGAAACGCGGCGTCGCGCGGCTGCTTGAACGGCCGGAAGTGCAGGCCGTGCCAGCTCGCGGTCCAGGGTTGCTGTTGAATAGTGTCGCGAAAACAATACGGCCGCTCGCGATGAATGACCGACTTGCCCAATTGTGCCACGCAGTAACTGACGAACAGCGCCAGCAGCGCGCAGCGGAACACGTACCAGCCGTTACGGTCGAACAGCAGCACCAGCGCGCCCACGCCGATCAGGGCCGTGGCCTCGGCCGATCGGCGGAGCAACGTCAGCGCGCCGTTGAGCGGCGAGTGTGAATCGGTCAACGCCGGCACGCTGCGCACCTCCCGCATGATCGCCACATCGAAGCGAATCAGCACCGCGACGGCGGCCAGCGCCAGCACGGCCAACAGCAGGCCGCGCGGCGCCAACGCGGCGCAGCGGCGCAAGAACATTCGCGGCCGCGGTGGTGTGGTCGGGCGCTCGCACGCGGCGGGCCTGTCGATCTCGGAATTCGCGGCTTGTGGGCGATTGGCCATGTTGAGTGTTGCTGTAAGCGCGAATAAGAATTCACCCGGGTTCACACCGCGGATTTCCAAGGTGACACTCCGCGACGGGGGGGCCACGGCGCTCGGCCCGTCAATTCGCGCGCGGCGGCGCGGCTCCGGCCCGACAAGCAGGGGGATGGTACACGATGACAGCATCAAAGCGCGTGGAGAGGATTGGCGGCCTCGACATGGCTAAGAGCCTATCCCAAAACCTGCTTGATTGCCGATATTTCATTACGGCGCGGAGTCGCGCCGGGTGCAAGGAGGTCCAGGGATGGACGAGGAATGCATTAGCGAGGATTGGCGGATTCCTGACGA
>WYBU01000069.1 GCA_011525745.1 Planctomycetaceae bacterium
GCCCGGAGAACGACTGCACGTATCAGTATCTCAACGACGCGACGGGCAACTGCGTGGGGGTGGTCTGCGCCGGGGGCGGGAGCGTGGGCGGGTCGTGCAGTTCGGCGAACCTGTACGCGGTGCGGTTCACGCGGATGGACGCGTGGGGCAACCTCATTTCGCCGGTGTATCTGGACGGCCTGCCGCCGGCGCTGCCGGTGGATGACATCGACTGCACGGCTTCGACGGCCGAGGGGTGCGAGCCGGCGGATGGGATGCCGCAGGAGGAAGTGCTGGCGGGGCCGTATCAGTATCACGGCGGCGACCGGTACGAGACGGACCTGATCGACATGGACAAGTTGCTGCGTCCGGACGGGGGCCAGCCCGATCCGGGGGCGGGTCGGAGCACGGGTTTCGTGCACGTCGGCGTGCGCTACTACGAGCCGGCGACGGGTCGGTTTTTGCAGCACGATCCGATGTTCATCGACCCGACGCCGTTCGCCTGGGGCCAGCACAATCGGTGGGTGTATTGCGCGAATGATCCGGTGAATGCGTTCGACGCTACGGGTAGGTGGATCACTCTTGTAGTTCGGCTCGTTGCGGTTCTATTGCTTGTGCTTGGCGTTTACGAAGCTGGGGACTGGTATGCGACCGCTTCAAAGCATCCGCACCTACGGCAAACGCAAATTGATACCCTCGGACAGTATAATCCCTGCGATTCGACCGGGGACCTTCGCACTTCTATCCAGAACATTGCGAAGAGTATGCCTGGAACGTCACTAACCGGTCCGCCGCCGAGCCCGTCTGCTGATGATGCGACGATCTGGGATCTCATCGGGACCGTAATAGACTTCCTCTTGGGATTACTTGCAGAGTAGGGTGATTTCGTTCTGCATTCGGATCCGAATCGTTCGGAACTATAAATGGCGGTACCGTAATGAACTCGCATGCGACACACGTGTTGACATCCTTGGGACTTCTAATCCTTGGTGCCGGCGTGATACTCGCAAGCGGCCTGATTGCTGACTCGTTAGGTGCAACCGACCTTGCCTTCGCGCACGAACAAATTGACCAGCTTTGGCACAAGTCATTGAGGTTGTTGTTTGTTGCGATTGGTGGATTGTTAGCATCAACTGGTTGCTTCGTAATGATTAGAGCATTGCAGGGGACGTCGACTGCTACCCGTTGGTCCATCGGGCGGCGCGAGGCCAAGTTTTACGTTGCTGGTCTATTCGGTATATGGGTTCTTTGTTTGGCTTGCTCCGTGTGGGGGCTTCTAAGAGGTCGCCCTTGATGCGGTACCGTCGAGCTATCAATTCGACCTGCAATCACAATTGCAGCCAGCGCATCACGGAGGTGCGCGAGTACCGCGGGGGGCAGCTCAAGGCGACGACGACCTACGCCTACGGCGACGGCAACCTCAGCAGCAACGACCTCGACGCCAGCACCAACGTCGATCCGACGAAGCTCTACTGGAACTGGCTCGGCAGCACGTTCACCGCGGCGAGGCAAGGGCTGGCAACGCCGGGGCGCCCGATCCCGCTCGCTGACGCTTCGCGGCTCGGATGATGCGGGAGGGGAATCCGCTCGCTTACGCTTCGCGGCTCGGATGATGCGGGAGGGGAAACCGCTCGCTTACGCTTCGCGGCTCTGAGGCGCACAGCGGCTCGGAGGTTCACAGCCGGGGGCGGCTGTGCCACAGACACGGGCTGGAAGCCCGTACCACCCGGTCGGGGCAGCGCTCGTCGGCGGGGGCGTTCATCAGCACTGTCGGCGACAGGCCGCGCTATTCCTACGGACCCACCAGCCCCAGCAGAAACGTCAGCAGCTTCCAGGCGTCCTGATCGCCGAAGGGAAACACGCTGATGTCCAGCGGCGCCTTCTTGAAGTCCTGATCGAGCAGCAGCGTGCTGGCCGTGCCGGTTGTGTCCATCAGCTCGGTCACGTCGGCCGTGTGTTCGAGGCCCAGCAGATGGCCGATTTCGTGCGCCGCGACGTTGCCGATGGCGATGCCGATGCCGTTGACGCTCGGCTGCGGAACGAAGGGATCGTCGAAGCGATCGGTAAACACGATCGACCGGTCGGACTTGTTCTTGTTCCAGTGGTCCACCGATTCGGATATGCCAAACGCGCGGACGTTGAAGCCGCCGAAAAAGACCTCCGAGAATTCACCCGTTGGCCGGGCGTGATCGCGCGAGTTCAGAATCGTGATGTCCAGCCCCTGGAAGTTCTCCGCCACCGTGGCCAGGATCAGGTTGACGATCGTCTCGGTGTTGCCGTCATAAACCGAGTCGATGCGGGCCGCGTCGAACGGCGGCAGGTCGAAGCTGCCGATGTCCTTCAGCGTCGCCTGTCCGCCGGCGAAGTTGAGGAACACGACCTGACCCTCGACGCCGACCGGCGCGCCGCCGCGGAAGACGCGCACGCGCGCCTGATACTCACCCGGCGTCGGATCGAAAAACGACGGCGCAATGGCCAGGTAGTAGGGGTCCGATGCGTAGCGAATGACTTCGTCGATGAACGAATCAAAGCGGCCGGCCGACAGGTTGACGTCGTCGTTCATCGTGAACAGCTCGCCGGCGGCGTCGAAGATGGCCGTGTTGGGGTCCAGTCGGCTGGTACCGGCGGGAAACACCTCGATGACGATCCGATCGCCGGGCGAAAGCGGTCCGAGCGAAAAGACATGTACGTCGCTGCCGGACTCGACGCGATTGGAAAGCGTCAGGACTTCGCCGTCGCTGAGGATCAGGCGTCCGGCGTTGGCGAAGCTGTTTCCCGGACGCGGCGCGTCATCGCCGCCGTTTCCGTTGCCGTCGGGCGGTACGGGGCAGCCGGCCACGAGGGCGGTCAGAAATCCCAGAAACAGCGTAACGGCGACGGGTCGTTTCGATAGCGGCATCGACATGAGAACCTCGTAGGAAGTCCGCCGGCTCGACACTTGGCGTCAGGCGATCGTTCCGGCGAATCCGCCGGCGGTGCAGGCTCAATTGTTGCGAGGGAGGACCTTTGCGGTGTTTCGGGGCCATCGTTGCCAGGCCCGCGGCTCGTGCCGGATTCAGTCGTTCCCCTCCGCGGGGGGACCGTCGCCCATGGCGGGGGTCCGGCGTGCCCACCGCTCCCACAGAGTATTGAGGGCCTGACCGGCCAGGTCAAGGAACCGCCGGTGTTCGCTTTTTCCGCCGTTACGGGATAGAATGAAGCGTCATACCCAGCCGTTGCGCCCGCCTCGACGCTTCCCGACGGAATCAGGCAAACGCGAAGACGGCCGCCCGCGACCACAGGGTCCATGGTCCCTTTGACGACCGCGCCGGGTGTGGTTAAATACCCCGCTGCTTCGACGTTGCCGGGACCGGGCGGCGCGTCGCGACGCCGCTATCGGGTGCGGTGACAACACAGGAGTTGGAGCTTATGCAACAGACGGTCTCGTTCCGCCTCGGCCGCGGCGTCCTTGCCGGCATGGCGTGCCTTCTTTTCAGCGGCTCATGCGTTTTTGACCTCGGCTCGTTGTTTCTGCCGCCGGGCGACAATTCGGCCGCCTGTCGTACGGTCTCGCCGGGAAACGAGATTTCGGCGCGAATTGCTTATCGCGGCAAAGCGACGAAGCTGAACTGGATCGAAAGCGAGTGCATTCTCGACCGCACGTCGAACGGCATCGAGAAGCTGACGCTCGTGGGCACGAACCCCGACGACGGCTACGTGCTGGGCGACAAGAATGCGCAGTTCGAGATCATGCTGACCGCCAACGACAAGATCGGCACCGGTCCGTTCATCGACAAGCAGTTCATTCTGGGGCAGGACATCGACACGTTCGAGGTCCGCATTTCGTCGACGCCCAGCGTCACCGGCCTGCCGCTGCGCGAGGGCACCGGCCTGGCGACGATCACCGAGTACAGCATCACGGGCAATCGCGTGCGGATGCGGGTGAATTTCAAAGTCCGCCTGCTGGAGGTCGTCAGCGCCCGCATCGAGGAGATTTGCGGCGAAGGGTTCTACGACTCGAACGTGGTCATACAGGAGTAGGCGAATCGGCGTAATGACTTGATCCGCGCCGCGTGGTATCTTGTCTACGGGAATAGCTGTTCTGTTGCGGGCACGGACCATGCCGATTCGAATCACCGACTATCTGCCGCGCGAATTCGTGCGGGTGCCGATGGCCGCCCGCGACAAGCACGACGCCATCGTCGAACTGGTCGACCTGCTGGCGCGCGGCGCACGCACCCGCGACCGGGACAAGCTGCTCGCCGCCGTGCTCGAACGCGAGGCGCAGCGCACCACCGGCGTCGGTCGGGGCCTGGCCATCCCGCACGCCAAGTCCGACGTGTGTCCCAAGCTTGTAGTCGCGTTCGGCCGCACCGAAGAGCCGATCGACTTTCAGGCCATCGACGGCCAGCCCGTGCGACTGGTCGTGCTGATGGCCGGCCCGCCCGATCAGACCAGCCCGCACATTCAGATTCTCGCCCGTCTCAGCCGCATGGTCACCAACGCCGCCGTCCTCGACGATCTTCTGCTGGCGCCGACGCCCGATGCGGTGTACGAAGTGATCCGCCGTCACGACGACGCGACGTAGGGTGGTCCGCCGCGTAGCAGTGGGTCACGCTCGTTATTCCCGCGGAGTCGGGAATCCAGGTGCGCGCGAATAATCATTAGGCCCCCGCTTGCGCGGCCGGAATGTTCGATAGGGCGGGCGCGACGCCCTTGCCACCCGGGCCATGCAAGGCAGGCAAGCGCGAGGGCTTGACCGTGCAACCCCAGCGAAAGCGTGCGACGTCGTTCCGCGGGATTCCTCACGGCGCGCTCAGCAGCAACGCCGTAAACGGCGCTGCGTCCTGTACGGTCACCTGCTGATCGCCGTTCAGATCGCCGTTGAGCACGTTGCATGCCGGGAACGCGATTGCGTACGCCGCCGGGTTCACCAGCGCGAGCACAAAAGGATGAATATCGTCGCCATCTATCAGGCCGTCGCAGTTCAGATCACCCGGAACGATCGGCGCGGCGGTCGATCGCCACATGAGCGCCTCCTGTCGTGCGGTCGTCGAGTTGTAGCCGTAACCGACGATCGTGATCGTGCCATCCGTCGCCACTTCGATTCCCAGGGCGCTGCTGCCGCCGAAGTTGGCCGGCACGAATACACCGAGGTCGACGAATGAAGCGGCCGTTCCAGTCCACAGTGCGGCGCTGCCGTTGGACGCGCCGACCTGGATCCCGCCTTCGGCGTCGTGGGCGCTGCTGCCGTTGCTTCCCGACGGATGTAGATCAATCACCGCCCCCGGCGCACCCGCCCACAGAACCGCATGGCCGACGTCGGTGCCCAGCACGGCCGAGCCGACGGCCTGTCCGTCACCGGCGCCGCTGACCCACGAGCGGGCAAAGCCGCTGGGATGCAGGTCGACGAAACTCGCGGCCGATCCGGACCACATGGCGGCGCGAACGGTTGGGCCCGGATAGGGCGTCGTAACCGAGCCGTATTGGTTATCGCCCTCCACCGCCGCTGCTGAGCTGCCCGAGTTGGGCGCCGGGTGCAGCGATAAGCCGAAGTAGTTCGGCGGCGACCAGAGATAGGCGTTGCTGAAGTAGTTGCCCTCGGTGTACTCGAATGTCACGGTCCCCACCATGCGCACGCCGTCCGTTCCGTTGACGGAGTCGTACTCGGCGCCCGAGACGTGCACTTCGTCGAACACGGGCGGATCGCCCGACCAATAGCCCGCCGACCGCCAGGCACACGTCCACCACTGTCCGCCGGCCCAGCACTGATAGGTATGCCAGAACCAGCCGGCCATGATGTCGCCCTTCATATCGAGAATTCCGCCGCCGACCGAACCGCCGGGCGTCAGATCAACCGGTGACCACGACGGTTCCGACCACAACACCGGGTGCGCCAGTACGAACGTCCGACCATCGGGCAACAACGTGGGTGTCGCGGCCTCGCCGCCGATGCGGCCGTTGCAGACGGCATGGGCGACCGACGACGTCTGCGCCCAGGCCGGGTGCAGCGGCGTAACGGTCCACGTGGTCGGCAGCGCGGGCGGCATTCGGATTGTCAGCGTGGCCGGGTCGCTTGTGGTCGATCCGCAGGCGTTGGTGGCGACACAGTCATACGTGCCCTCGTCGGTGACGCCGGGACTATTGATCGTGAGAACGGTCGTGGTCGCACCGGTGATCGTGCTTCCCGTGCCGGTCGGGCCGTCGCTCAGGTTGTTGCCGTTACGCCGCCATTGACAGGTGATGGGCGCTCCGCCGGCGACCGTCACGGAAAAGCCCGCGACGGTGCCGTTCCAAGCGTCGATACTGTTCGGCTGCGCGGCGAAGCTCGGGCAGGTCGGCGTGAACAGCTTTTCCACCAGCCATGTTCCGCCCAAGGCGGTTTCGCCGCCCATGGCGTAGATGTGGTCGTCGGCCGCCAGCGCCGCGGCGAAGCTGTGTCGCGCGGTGATCATGCTCGGTCCGGCGGACCAGGTGTTGGAGGGCAAGTCGAGAACATAAACGGTGTTGACGATGGTCGGCGAGGCGATCGGACCCGTTCGGCCGCCCATGGCGTAAACGCGTCCGTCCGCACCGAGCACGGCGCACAGCTCGGACAGCGCGACGGGCATGTCGGGAATCGCCGTATCGGACCACGTGCCCAACGCGATGTCGAATTGTGCGACGTTGGCCGTGCGCGCCAATGCCGTCTGGTCATATCCGCCGAGCACGAGAACGTGGCCCTGTCCGTCGTAGACGGCCGCGGCGCAAGCCACGGCGTTGGGCATGGCGGCGATGGCTTGCCAGGTATTGTTGGTTGCGTTGTAGCGCGCGCAGTAGGCGCTGTTGGGATTCGAGGCGTTGGCGGATGCGCCGGGACCGCCGCCGAGTGAATAGACGCGATGCTGATCGTCGGTGCAGAACGCGAAGTGCTCGTCCGGCGCAGCGCCGGCGCGCGAAGCGATTCCGGCGGTCGGACCCTCCGTAGGATCGTAGACCTTGTTCTCACCCGGATCGCCGTTGTCGAGATTAATGCCGCCGAAAATGATGATGCGATTCAGCGTATCGACGCCTGTGCCTTGGTGGATGATCGGTCCCATCCCACCGAGCGGCGGCCCGGCGACCCAGGCGGTTGCGCCGTTGGGCAGGTAATGAACGGCGCCATCCATGTCGGTGCCATTGTCCCACGGCGTGCCGCCCAACGCGTAGAGCGTGCCGCTGTGAACGACGGCGGCGGCGTAAAGGCGCGGATCAGGCTGCGTTGGGAAGGCGGGCGCGGCGGCCCATTGAGCGGAGGCGGATTGCGTGGAAGCTACGAATGACAAGAGCAGGAAAGCAGCCATCCCAAGACGTCGAATCATCGGCGGGTTTCTTCCTGACAGATAGTGAAGTTACGGAAACGAGACGAAGCGAGCTTGTAACCCTGACGATTCTAGCTAACAGAGTCTATTCATCCGAAGATTGCGCATTTTGCAACGATCGCATCCGGCGCATTCGCTCCATTCAACCCAGTCTCTCCACTTTTACATGACCATGTTGATCCGGCGCACAGCGGAGCTGCCACCCTTCTCCGCGGCCCGCGCCCAGCTTCCCGTTTGACGGCCGATGGACGGCTTTTATAATCGCCGCCGGTCTTGGTTTGGCGCGGCCCCCTTGTGATGAAAGCGCTCCCGCATGGCCTGCGACGGGAATCCGATCCACAGATCGACAACCGGCACGCGGCCGTGCGGGGCATGGCGCGCCTTTTCCCTCCCCGGCAGAATTCTCGCGACGTGTTTGACGATCATCGTCGTGCTTCCGCCGGCTTTCCTGCCGCGGGCCGCGGCGCGGCAAGTCGATGCCCCCGCTCCACCCGCCACGCAGCGGACCGATGAAGCGATCGAACCGCTCTATCCCGTGGGCGTCAGTGAGCAGGACATCGAGCTGTACGCGACATACGCCTACTCGTGGCGCGACGCGGAGGGCTGGCGCATCAACGAGTGTCTGGGCGACTTCGAGCTGCGGCTGGGCGGCTACTCGATGCGCAGCCGCGACGCCGTCGTCTGGTTTCGCCGGCAGATGTGGCGCGACCGCGCCTTTTACGACGTCGAAGTGTTCCTGTGGCGCGAGGCGCAGATTCGACATCCGGCGGGAACGATCGAGACCGGCGACGGGCTGTTCGCACGGGTGCGCAGCTTCGGCAAGCTGGTGCTCAACGCCGACGGTTTCACGCCGTCGCCCGACGAGCACAGCGAGCTGTTCGCCGCGGCGCGCGCGGTTCGCGCCGGCGGCATCGGGCCGGCGGCCGCGCCGGACGAGACGACCGGTCCGGTCCAGGCGACGCGCCCGGCCGGCTTTGAGTTCGAGCGCCCGCCGCGGCCGCGCATTCCCGTGTCGTATGGCAGCGAGAAGCTGACGAGCATCGTTCGCGACGGACGGCGGCTGGTGATCGCGATCGGCGACGTGTACGTGACGCAAGGGGCGGCGACGAGCGCGGACTTTCTCGAGCTGCGCGCCGACGCGGCGGTGCTCTACATGCGTGAAGGCGTGCTTGACGTCGAGTCGCCCGACGAGGAGCAGAAGCCCAAGGAAAGGCCCGACGGCGAGGAGCCGCCGCCGGACGAAGCGCTGCCCCGCTCGCCGGCGGAGGAGCGTCTGGAAGAAAAGAAGACCGATCGCGACATGGCGCGCGAATACGTCGAGGCGGTCTATCTCGAAGGCGACGTGGTGCTGACGCGCGGTCAGCGGATGATCCGGGCGTCGCGGCTGTACTACGACTTCGCCAACGATCGCGCGTTGATACTCGACGCGGTGATGCGCGGCGTTTCGGCGCAGCGCAACCTGCCCGTCTATGTGCGTGCGGATCAGATTCGGCAACTCTCGGAGACCGAGTTTCGGGCCGACGATGCCACGATCAGCACGAGCGAGTTTCACACGCCGCACATTGCGCTGGGCGCGGAAGAGGTGCGACTGATCGACCGCACGCCGCGCAACGAGCGCGGGGAAGTCATCGGCATAGAGGCCGGTGCGTTCGTCGCGAAACACACGACGCTTCAGCTCGACGGCGCGCCGGTGTTCTACTGGCCGTACAACCGCGGCGATTTCGCGGCCGAGCAACAGACTTTCCGCTCGGCCAAGTTCGGCTACACGAGCGAGTTCGGCGGGACGATCGAGACGCGCTGGCGGCTGTTCGACGTGCTGGGGCTGGCGCCGCCGCCGGGATACGACGGCACATTGCGGCTGGACTACTTCACGCAGCGCGGTCCCGGCGTGGGGATCGATCTGGACTACCAGCGAGACGATTCGTACGGGTTGCTGCGCACCTATTACGTGAACGACAGCGACGAGGACGATCTGGGAGGCAATCCGCAGCGCGGCGGTCCGCCGGACACCGAGGACCGCGGGCGCGTGCTGTGGCGGCATCGGCAGTTTCTGGATCAGGGCTGGGAGCTGACACTGGAGACGGCGTATCTGAGCGACGACCAGTTTCTCGAGCAGTACGAGCGCAACGAGTTCGAAAACGCCAAGGACCAGGAAACGGTGCTGTACCTGCTGAAGCGCCGCCGCAACTGGCAGTTCTCGACGCTGTTCAACGCCAACATCAACGACTTTCTGACGCAGACGGAACATTATCCCGACGTGCGCTTCAGCCTCCTCGGCGAGCCGGTCGGCGATTACCTGACGTGGTATCACGATTCGCGCGGCGGCGTGGTTCGTTACGACCTCGACGACAACGCCCGCGAGCTGTTCCTGCCGAAGCGCGAGCAGAACAGCCGAGCGGTGTGGCGCGGCGATTTGCGCGAAGAGGCGCAGTTCCCCCTGCCGGCGCTGGGTCCGGTGAAGGTGACGCCGTTTGCCACGCTGCGCGGCAACGCCTGGGATGGCGCTCCGGGTCCGGGCGGCGGATACACGCGGGCCTACGGCGCGACGGGGCTTCGATCGAACATGTACTTTCAGCGCACTTTCGACGACGTCGAATCGCGGCTGCTCGATCTGCACCGCCTGCGGCACATCATCAAGCCCGAGGGCACGCTGTGGATCGCCGGCTCGAACCGCGACAGCGTCGAGCAGTGGCCGTTCGATGCGGACGTGGAGGGCTACGACGACTTCAGCGGCGGCGTGCTGGCGCTGCGACAGCGCTGGCAGACCAAGCGCGGCGCGCCGGGACGCTGGCGCACCGTCGACTGGATCATCCTCGATCTCGAAGCCGGCTTCTTCTCCAACAGCCGGCCGACCGACAACACGCACGGCAACTTCGTGCCGCACCGGCCGGAGGACAGCATCAGCTCGAACTATCTGTCGGTGGATTTCCTCTATCGCCTCAGCGATTCGACGGCACTGATCTACGACGGCGTCTATGACTGGAACCGCGGCAACGCAGGCGTCAGCAACGTGTCACTGGCGTATGAACGGCTGCCGCGGCTGGCGACGTTCGTCGGATGGCGATACATCCACGACACCGATAGCAACCTGGTGGGCTTCGGCAGCAACTACAAGCTGAATGAGAAGCACACGGTCGGATTCCGCGATTATTTTGATATCGAAGAGGGCCGCAATCTCGAGACGCAGTTGATTCTGATCCGCCGCTGGCCGCGCTGGTATACGGGCGTCAGCGTCGAGTGGGATCGGTCGGTGGACGACTTCAGCATCAGCCTGACGATCTGGCCGGAAGGCGCGCCGACGTTTGCGATCGGATCGAAGCGCTACACGCAGTTGGGCGAGACGGTGGGCATACGGCCGTGATGGCAGAATGTCGAAACGTCGAAACGAAAGGCGAGGGAACAGGGAACAGAAGAGAGGCACGGAGGCACGAAGGGGAAAGAAGTGAGCGACGAAGCGGCCCCCGCGCAGGCTGGGGAGCAACGAAGGGAAGGTGGGTTTGAATCGGCTGGCGAAGCGGACCGCCCCGGATGAGGCGGCGGCCTGTAGCCGCAGGTGCAGTTCGCCGAAGGCGTACGCAACCCGTGGACCGAGGCGCCTTCTCTCATTCAATTCCCCCGGCAGGGAGAACGGCGACGCTCGATCGAGACGCCAACGTGCGGAGTGATTATCCGCCGCCCCGTCCGGGGCGGACTCGATATGGGGGGTGACGCGGACGAACCGGGTCGCGGGCGCCGGGTGGCCCGCCGCGGAGCGGCGGGTTGACGATGATGGGAGTTCGAGAGCGGGCTGCGTTTGAGCGTTGCAGCACGGCCAAGCCCTCGCTCGGGGCGTTCTTCGATTGTATTCGGACATTACTTCGCGCGAGGGCTTGACCGTGCCACGCCGGCGGATTGGTTAGAACGGGCTTGAGAAGTTCGAACCGAGACGAACGTTCTAAGGAGTCGCGCACAAATAACCTGAACAATTATCCTGGGTGGTACGGGCATCTTGCCCGTTCCGGACGGGCGGGACGCCCGTACCACCCCTCTTCCATTCGCTCACTTTTTTTCCGCGCGATGCCTAACCGCAAGAGACCCCAGGCTCAGCGTCTGATGGGCCGGCTTCAGCCGACCGGCGTTTGCCACCAGCTTTAGCTGGTGGGACGCTGGCCACAGTACATCAATTGCCTCTTTCTTATCTTTAGCCGGCTTCAGCCGGGCTTGGTTCGCCGTCCTCCGGGGAATCGCAGGCATCGAGTCTCACAGGCTCCGGCAGTAAGACCGCCGGCAAACACCGGCCGGCTGAAGACCGGCCAGAGGGCAAGCCGCACGCAGAACCTGTATGACAAGTCCGATTCGAGGAGAGCGGTTGCAGTCGAACATTTGGCTCCACGCAAGAGCAACCCGGCGCTGCCTCACAGTCGCGGTTTGGTTCAGTCATCTCCAACGCATTCTTACACCTGCTCCAGCGAGAAGCGATACGTTCCCCACGCGTTGACGGCGAAGCTCCACAGGATCATCCCCCCCAGCGGCCACGTCAGCCGCCCGCGCACGCCGAAGGCCGCGAGGATCAGCAGGAGCGGCATCGTGTCCAGCAGATATCGCTGCCCGAACTGGTACCAGCCCGTGCCGTGGAAGAACATCAGCGCGACGGTGCCCGGTATCGCGCCGGCCAGCACCGCCGCCAGCAGGTCGCGACGCTTCTGACGCCAACACAGGAAGAAGTAGAGCATCGGCGGCGAGATGAGGAACAGGCTGTTGCCCATCGGATCGAACGTCCAGCCTTCCTGGGCCGGCGTCCGCGCGGGGTATTTGCGCGGCAGCGGATTGACGAAGTAGTAGTAGAGATTGCGATCGACGTAGTACCAGTTGAACCGGCCGTGCTGCTTGAATTCGTCCCTGAAGCGGGGATTGCCGCCCTGATCCGCGAGATGGCCCTGCCCGAAATCGAGCGGGTCGCCGAAGCGGGCCTGGTTCAGCCCAAGCTGCACGCCGATTGCGGCAACGAGCGTCAGCGCGAATCCGGTTCCCCATCCGAGATAGCGCCGCATCCAATCGGGCGACGACCTCACCGCCATCCACAGGATCACGGCGAACATCGGCGCCGCCAGGATGATCGTATTGCGGCCGAGAAATCCCAGCCCCAGCGCCGCGCCCGCGGGTATCAGCCAGCCGGGCCGCTCGATTGCTTTCAGCCCCAGCCACGCCGAGATGATGAGCATCAGCGTGCCGGCAAGCTGGGTCAGATACCAGACTTGCCCGAGGCAGGCCTGGTACATGTGGCAGGTACCGAGGCAATAGAACAGCGTCATTGCGGCGCACGCCGGCGCCGTCAGCGACGGCCACAGCGGCCTCAGCCCGCGCAGCATGAGGAAAACGAAGAACGCCGTGGCAGTGCCGAGCAGGTTGGCGATCAGGATGTCGCTGGCGCCCGGGCCGCTGACGGCGACGAACGGCAGCGCGATCATCGCCGGCAGGGGCGGCCAGTAGGCGTAGTAGCGGTCGCCCAGATGCACCCAGTCGTGAAAGGCGCGATTCAGCGTGTTGCGCGATTCCTGGTCGATCTGCGCTTCGGAGAAGTTGCGTTGTCGCATCGCCGGCGCCTTGGCGTTGCGGTAGGCCTGCCACAATTGATCGCGATTCCAGTCGGCCGGCACGGACCGGCCGGCGCGACCGAACCAGTTGCGGATGTACTGCGATTCGATATCGGCGGCGGTGAGATAGACGCGTCCCTGGAGCCAGGCGTAGGCGGTCAGGATGTGGTGGTTGTAGGTCGACTGCTGGAAGCGGAAGGTCCAGCCGCTGCCGACGCCGAGATAGACGACGCCGCATAGGAACGTGATCGCGAACGCCGGCCAAAGCGGGATAGGGTGTCTTTCGACCGGAGCGGACGGATCGAACCCACTGTTGTCCCATTTGGACCGCTTCGCCGGCGTTCGCTCGCCGCGCGGTGGTGACTTGCCGGTGTGTTTCGGTGCCGCGGGTCGTCGTGTCATGCGTCGCGTTCCATGCCGTGGGAACCAGTGACATGGTAACACGAAGGCGGTGACGACGAAAAACAGCGCGCGGGTGGCCGACCGCTTCAGCGGTGGGTTCGCGATCAAAGGAAATGAAGCAATCCGTCACGCCCGCGCAAGCGGCGTCCGTCGCGGAGCACGGCCCGCGGGACACCGGCCGCTACCGCACGCGTCAGTTGTGTGCGTCAGAACATCACACCGCCGCCGTAAGTGCCGAGATCGTCCTGCACGGTCTGCCGATCGCGGAACTCCACGCCGAACTCGCGGTTGATCAGGTTCACACCGCCGCCGTGCGGGCCGAAGATCTGGTTCATCCGCCGCTCGACGATGTCGCGCACCGCCATGCCCCGCGACTGGCCGATGAGCTGCGCATCCTGAATCGGATCGCCGGTGAAATGAATGCGCAGCTCGTTCATCGGCCGCCCATCGAGGAAGCCGAAACTCTCACGCAGATAGCTGCCGGCCGGCGTCGGCAGGCCGTTGGGCTGGTTGATGCCGGCGTCGCGGTAGCTCATGCGGACCGACGATCCATCGCGCGGCCAGCCGCGTTTGGCGGCCGGACAGATGAAGATCTTCTCGTCGCCCCCGAGGTACAGCGGCATCAGCACGTTTTGCAGCGAGAACGGCCACAATTCGCGGTTGTAGGGGTCGATGTCCGCGTCGGTCGACGACGCGTTGCCGTAGCCGTTGACCGAGCCGCCGTTGGTGATCGGCGACTCGACATAGGGCACGCGCGCATCGTTGGCGACCGAGTACGCCCAGATCGCCTGCACCATCTGGCGCAGATTGCTCTGACAGGCGACGCGGGCGCCCTGTCGCCGCGCCCCGGCCAGCGCCGGCAGCAGCACGGCGATCAGCACCGAGATGATGGCGATCGAGACCAGCAGCTCGACCAGCGTGAATGCGTTTCGTTTCATAAGAGTCGGTCCTTTTGTTCAATACAGTTCCGCCAGGAAGGCCTGAACGTCCGAACCGTCCGAGGCGCCGTCGCCGTTGACGTCGGCACGGGCGCGCACGCAGGCGTCGACCGACGACGGATCGATCAACGCCTGCACGAACAGCAGGCGGTCGGCGTCATCGACGTCGCCGTCGCCGTCGAGGTCACCGGCGGCGGTTCGCTCCTGCGCGACGATCACGAGGTCCCAGCCGTTGGTGTCGCCGAAGACCGGATCGCCGCTGTTGTTGATGCCGAAGCCGGCCGATTCGAGATAGACGAAGCCCGGCGACGAGGCCGCCACGCGCGGCACGACGACTGTGTCGAGGTAGGCGCCGAGATCGCCGCCGGCCAGCGCCACGCCGTTGGGATTCATCGAGTAGATGTCGTTGGGCGGCACGCCGTCGCTGATGATCGCCATTCCGCCGGCCAGCCCGTGCGCGGTGTTGTAAATCTGGCCGACGTGCGCCGTGTCGATGTCCGGCCAGCGCGTGCTGCCCAGACCCTGTCCGCTCAGCGTGGGGAACTGGCCGGTCTGGCAGTCGCGCCGCACGTACCAGCCGCGCGCGATGACAAACTGCTGAAGCGTGCCGAGCGTGCTGGCGGTGCCGCTGTTGGGGTCGATCGAGTCGTTCCAGAACTCGAATTGCAGATTGTCGATGCGATAGACGCCGTTCAGCCCGCCGCCGGTTCCGGTGAACAATGTGATGTCGCCGGAGCGCGTGTCAAATCCCGGGTTCGTCGGTCCGACCTGGCCGGCCGTCGGCGTCGTGCCTGCGATGGTCGACACGGTTGTTGCGATGGCGGCCTGAATGTTGGGACCGGCCTCGTTTGTACCAGTGGCGTCGAGGTTATTGACCGTGGCCGTGCCGCCGGTCACGTCGAGCGTCAGGTCGATGAAGCTGTAGGTGCCGGGGATGACCACGGGCGTGGTGTTCGGAATGGGAGTCAGCCGGCGCACGCCGTTGTTCAGATCGCCGTCGAGGTCGAGCAGCGGTCCGCCGAGGAACTCGATGCCCATGAACGGTCCGTAGAACGGAATGTTGCCGCGGCGGAAGATGAAGCTCATCGCCCCGACATGGTTTGTCGGAAACAGCGGCGTGCCGGTGCCCTGAAATGAGACCGGCGGGCCGGTGTCGGCGCTGCCGGCCAGGCGGTCGCCGTCAAACATGGGCCGCGGCGTTCCGCCGCCGGGCAGGGGTGTGACGAAGCGAATCGAGCCGGGATAGCGCTGCACATCGACGCCGGTCATCAGCTCAAACGGCGATGCAAGCGTGACGGAGTTCAACAGCAGGCAGATCGCGGCGGCACAACAGCCGGCCGCGAGGGGGGTTCGTACGTGCATGGTTCTTTCCTTTCGAGGCCGTCTCGTGCGACGGCGTCGGATTCCGTGCGGTCTCGCGCTGCACACCGCCCGTCGGCGGACGTCGCGCAGGCTTCGTGGTTCTTCAGTGACGTTGTGTGTGAGTGTCGTTGAGCGTTCGAATCTGGTCGTGCGGTTCCGAGTCGCTTGGCCGCCTCGCGTTTCGGGCGCCGCGCAGGGCGCATCGCGTGTGCACGGCAATTACGGCGACTCGTGAATTCGGCGGATTCAGGCGCGCAGCGGGGGCGCGCGCAGGGCGAAGGCGTTCCAGAACGACAGGAGGCTGGAAAGTTCACGCAGCGGCGCGGCAGCGCGTTTGCCGGGTCGCGCGTACATGGCCGGCGGCGGAGCAGCGGGCGCCCGCATCGCCGTAAGAAGCCGCAGGAGCGTCGGGCGGAGCAACTGTTCGCAGCCGATCGCTCCGACGGTCGACAGCAGCAGCCACAGTTGCGAATCGCGCGCGAACACCACGTCGGGCATGCCGCGTTCGATGACGCCGGCGTGCATCACCGCGACGATGATCAGAAACGCAATCACGGCGCGACGGTCGGAAACCAGGCGCAGGCCCGGCGCGAACGAGACTTCGAGAATGAAGAACAGATTGCTGGTCGAAAGGAACAGCAGGCGCGTCCAGTCGGTGGTTCCCGCGCCGCCGTCGAAGAGCGAGGCAAACGCCGCGTGCGTGGCGCGTAGATGCGCCAACAGGACGACCGTCCAGAACAAGCGCCAGCCGGCGGAGCGGTTGGTCAACAGCGATGCGGCCCGGCGAAACATGGGGGTCCTCTCCGCGCCGTAAAAGCTACGACGGTTCCATCGGCGTGACAAGGTAAGCAAGATTCGTGCCAGAAACATTTGGCTCGGCGTTGATCCCGCCGGAAAGAAACGACGCATCGGCGGATGGCGCGCGGAATGGCCCGTGTGGACTATCGAAAAGCATTAAACCTCTTGCACCACAAGGGGTTGTGCGTAAGGCATGCGGAATATCACGCAGCGCGTGGGGATGGATCAGCGGCCTCGGCGGTCCAGTATTGAGGATAGCCGTCGGCTGGCGCGGAGCACTTCAGATCAATCGAGAGCCGTTGAAGTCGTTGATTCGAGCCAAGGACGCACGCGGAAATAACCTGCGCTATTTCATGGCGGGTGTTATGGTCAAGCCCTTGCGCGAGACCGGCCGAAACTCGGGGAGATTCTTACGTCGCGAGGGCGTGGCCATGCGGAGATTCGTCGTGTGCGGCGGGCGCTGATTCGTTCGAGTTATTTCTGTGCGAGTCCCAGGCAGTCAGGCCTTACCGCCGGCGTCGCCTGTGCGTCGGCGGCGCTTGCGGGAGCGAAGTTTTTGCAGCCGGTCGCGGATTTCGGCGGCCTCTTCGTAGCGTTCGGCGACGATGGCGGCTTCGAGCCGGGCCTGAAGCGCCGAGACGGGATCCTCGGGAACGCGCTGGGCAATTTCGGCACGCAACGCGCGCAGGATGGCGGCTTCGCTGGAGTCTTCGATCGACTCTTCGTCGTCCTCGTCATCGCCCTCGCGCTCGGCCAGGTAGGACTCGATTTCGCTCAGTCCGGCATCGACGTAGGCCAGTGCCGTCTTGAACGCCTCGCGCCGGATGGCCTGGTGGGCCTTGGCGCGCGTGTTCATCATGATGAGATAGCAGCGGTACGGCTCGAGCGCTTCGGCGTCGTCTTCCTCGGCGGCGTAGTCGCGGCACAGGTCGAGCACTTCGAGATTGCGGCCGGTGTCGCGCTCGACGCCGCGGAAATCCTCGAGCACGAAGAGGCTCAGGTAGCGATGGTAGAACATCACGGCCTCTTCGCGCAGCGACTGGCACTCGTCGGAGGTCAGTTCGAAGCCCAGATCGGTGCCGTTGACGCGCGCGTATTCCTTGAGCCGGTTGCGGTGATATTCGAGCAGCGATTCGCAGTTGAACGGGCGCTGGCCGTCGGGACGTCCCTCGGTCTCCATCTGAAGAATGCCCAGGTCCAGCCGCATCTGGATTTTCGGTTTTCCGTCGTCACCTGTGATCTGTCGAACGGTGATCTGACCCGGCTGATAGGACCAGTTGGCGAGAATCCGTTTGAGGTCGTGAGACGCCATTCTCGAGCACTCCTCCAGTCATCTCGATTATAAGGGTCGACCCACGCGAAGCGAAGAATTATCCAAGACTTGCGCGCGAAAAATCGCGCTTTTTCGCGCCGCGCCAAGGTCCGCAAATCGGATGGCATGATGTTTGCTACTTTCCCGCCGTCGGCCGGCGCGACCGGCCGCAGCGGGAGCACTCCATGATCCGATTGGCGCCAGGCAACCTGCGAATTCCGCGGTTCGAGCGGCCGGTCTATGTCGTCGCCGGCGGCCTGACCGACTATCGCAAACAATACCCCGAAAAAAACACCTGCCAGCTCTGTACCGAAGCGCTGCGCATGGCCGTCGAGGAGAACGACCTCAAGGTCGATCCGGAAGAGTTCCGCCGCAGCGTCAACTGGTGCGTCTATTCGCAGTTCGCGGACCACTTCGGCGACCAGCTCCTGGCCGCCGCCAAGGTCCACGACTATCTCGGCTTCGATCCGCTCGGCAACATCGAGGTCAAGACCGGCGGCGCGACCGGCGGTTCGGCGGTGCTGGCTGCCGCTCAGGCGGTCGCTTCGGGTTATGCGAGTTGCGTTCCGGTCGTCGGCTGGGAGCGGATGGACGAGGTGTCGACCAAGGTCGGCAACTCCTATATCGCCAGCGCCGCGTGCAAGGATTTCGAAAGCGAGCTGGGCTGGATGTACGCCAGTTACTACGCGCTGATGGCCCAGCGTTATCAGTACGAGAACCGGGTGCCGCGCGAGACGCTGGCCCGCATCGCCTGCAAGAATCACCTGTACGCCTGCTACTCCCCCTATTCGCAGAATCCCGGTCGTTACACGATCGACGACGTTTTGAAAAACGACCTGGTATCGGACCCGCTGTCGTTCCTCGAATGCTGCGCCATGAGCGTCGGCGCCGCCGTGCTGATCCTGGCCGACGAGGAAACCGCATTTCGCATGACCGATCAGCCGGTGCGGCTGACGGCGATCTGCGGCGGGACACACACGCTGCGCACGGCCGACCGGCGCAACATGCCGATCCTGCTGCTGCCCAATGAGACCGAGGAGACCTATCGCGACTACTTCCACGGGCGTCGCGACGAGTGGCCGGGTTTCAGCTCGTTTCTGGCGGCGCGGATGGCGGCCTACCTGGCGTATCACATGGCGGGCATCCGCGATCCGGTCGAGGACTTTGACCTGCTCGAGACGCACGACGCCTTCACCATCAGCGACATTCAAACCTACGAGGACATCGGCCTGCGGCCTTACGGGCAGGGGCGCGACTTCATCGACTCCGGCGACGCCTATTTCGAGGGTCGCCTGCCGACGAACCTGTCGGGCGGGCTGATCGGCACGATGCACGCGGTGGGGGCGACGGGCATCTTTCAGTTGGCGGAAGTGCTGTGGCAGTTGCAGGGCAAGTGGGACAAGTTCCACGCCGATCCGGCGCGCTGGGCGCGATACGGCAAGCGAAAGCCCGACGACTTCCGCAGCCTGCAAGTGAAGAACGCCCGGCGCGGCTGCGCCATTTCGCACGCGGGAACCGGCAGCCACGTGACGGTGTCGATCATGGAGCGGACGTGAGTCGGCGGAACGGGACCGCGACAGCAGGAGCGTGCCCAGGAATGCTGAACCGAGCCGCGATCCTGAACGCGACCAAGGCGGGAGCGTGAAGGGAGCGGCGAGCGAGCACGCGAGACGCCGGCAACCGCTCGTTGAGCGGTTTGCCCTGCAAGGGGTTTGTGAGAAACGTTCACCGGCCCGTCGCCGCGTTCGGCGACAAGGAGTGACGCATGGCGGTCGAACTGAACGGCACGATTGCCGAGGTCCTGCGGGAAGAGCCGCTGGTCATCAAGAATCTCAAGACGTGGCATCACAGTCACAGCTACGGCGGCTGGGGCCGCTTTTTCAAGGGGTTGCGCGAGGGACGGCTGCTGGCGACGCGCTGCACCAATCCGCGCTGCGCCGAAAAGCGCCTGTGGCTGCCGCCGCGCTGCGAATGTCCCGACTGCTGGCATCCGATGGAATGGGTCGATGCGCCGACGGTCGGCCGCATCTACACGCACACCACCGTGCTCTATCCCGGCGCGCTGTTCCGCGCGGCGGCGCCCTGCCCGCTCATCAGCGTCGAGATGGACGGCGTCTGCACCAAGCTGATGAGCTATCTGAAAGAGGGCACGCCGCGCATCGGCCTGCCCATCCGCGCCGTCTTCAACCGCGAGCGGCCCACGAACACCATCCTGGACCTCGCCTGGGTGCCCCATGCGTGAGTTCATCACCGGCAATCAGGCCGTCGTGCGCGGGGCACTACGAGCCGGATGCGACTACGTCGCCGGATACCCCATCACGCCGGCCAGCTCGATTCTGAGCGATTTTGTCCGCGCTTTCGCCGGCGAACTCGGCATCGTCGTGCAGACCGAGGACGAGATCGCCGCCATCGGCCAGTGCATCGGCGCGGCCATGGCCGGCGCGCGGGCGCTGACGGCCACGTCGGGGCCGGGACTCAGTCTTTACAGCGAGAACATCGGCCTGGCCCAGATGGGCGAGACGCCGCTGGTAATCGTCGACTGCCAGCGCATGGGACCGGCAACCGGCGGTGCGACCGCGACGGGCGACGGCGACGTGATCTTTGCGCGGCACGTGACGGCCGGCGGCTATCCGCTGCCGGTGCTCGCCGCGACCGACGCGGCCTCGGCGTATCGACTGACCTACGAGGCGTTCAACATTGCCGAGCGGCTGCGGACGCCGGTGATCGTGCTGTCGTCGAAGGACATCGCGCTGACGCGGCAGACCGTCGACCTGGACGCGATCAGCCTGCCGCCGCGGCTGGCGCGACGCGCGGCGGCCGACAACGGTCCGTACGCGCCGTATGCGGTTGATCGGCCGGAGTCATCGCCGGCGTTCGCGCCGATCGGCGGACTGCGGCGGGTGCGCTTTACCGGCTCGATTCACGACGAGCGCGGGCTGCTGACGATCGACCGCGGCAAGATCGAACGGAAGCTGACGCATCTGCGCGACAAGATTGCGATGAACGCCGGGAGCTTGGAGGACGTGGACGCCGATCTCGACGGCCGCGCGCGCACGCTGATCGTTTCGTACGGCGTGGCGGATGGCGCGGCGCGCGTCGCGGTGCGGCTGTTGCGGCGCGGCGGAACGCGCGTGTCGCACGTGACGCTCTATTCGCTGTGGCCGATGCCGGTGCGGGCGCTGCGCGACGCCGTCGAGCCGGGCGTCGAGCGGATCGTCGTACCCGAATTGAACATCGGCCTGTACGCCGACGAGTTGCGGCGCGTGTTTCCGGCGCGGCCGATCGAGTCGATTCAACGATATGACGGCGGCCTGATCGCTCCGCGAACGATCGTCGATCACGTGGTGCGGGCGGAGTCGGCGAAACGCACGGAGGCGTTTCAACCATGTTGAAAGGATTGAAGGCAAAGTCGTGCGGGGTGGCACGGTCAAGCGACCGCGCGAGAAGGGCGCAATTCGTGGAACGTGTGTTTCACCGCGGTCGCTTGGCCGTGTTTCCCCGAAACGCCCGCGGCATTGAGCGTGTTTCGTGATCCGAGCGGCGAAGCGCAAGCGAGCGGGACGGTGTGGCTACGAAGGCGAGTGACAGGAGGTACTCAGCGGGGTATGTGGCGCGCCGATATGCACGATGCGTTCGAAAGCAAGGGATCGGTTGGCCGGGAATTGTGGCGGGCGGATCCCGCTTGCTTGCGCTGCGCGGCTCTGAAATGCCCTGGTTCGCACGGGCTGCAAGCCCGTGGCTCGCGGATACGGGGTCCGCACTGCGGACCCTACGGTTGAGATCGCTCGATGAACCTGCTGACCACACCGCGCAATGACATGTGCTACTGCCCCGGCTGCTCGCACGGGATGGTGCTGGAGCGCCTCGCCGCAGCCATTGGGGCGACCGGTCGCCGGCCGGAGCAGGTTTGTCTCGTTTCGGACATCGGCTGCATCGGCACGGCCGATCGGTATTTCGAGTGCCACACGTTCCACGGCCTGCACGGCCGGTCGATCACCTACGCCGAGGGCATCAAGCGCGTACGGCCGGAGATGACGGTCGTGGTGTTGATCGGCGACGGCGGCTGCGGCATCGGCACGGCGCACCTGGTTCACGCGGCGCGGCGCCGCGCGGGCATCAAGGTGATCGTCTGCAACAACTTCAACTTCGGCATGACGGGCGGGCAACACTCGCCCACGACGCCGCCCGCGGGGCACACCAGCACGACGCCCGATGGCGCGGCCGATTACCCGTTTGACATCTGCGAAACGGTGCGCGTCAACGGCGCCGACTTCGTCGCGCGCGGCAGCGCGCTGGACCCCTCGATCGGCACGCTGATCGGCGCGGCGCTCAACGCGCCGGGATTCGCGCTGATCGACGTGTGGGAACTCTGCACCGCCTATTACGTGCCGTCGAACAAGTTGACGCCGCCGCGGCTGGTCGAGCTGTCGCAGCGTCTGAACATGCCGTTCGGCGTGCTGTTCGATCGCACTTGCGGCCCGAAGTCGCTCCGTGCGGCCGAGGCCGCGCCGGCCGCGACGCCATCCCACCTGCCGCACGACCAGGCGCCGCCCGCGGAATCACAAGCAGCCACCGCCGACGTGGTTCTGAGCTGGCCCGAGCGCACCGAAATCTGCGTCGCCGGCTCGGCCGGGCAGCACATTCGCTCGGCGGCCGGGACCATCGGCAAGCTCGCCGTCGCCGGCGGGCTGTTCGCCGCGCAGCAGGACGATTTTCCGATCACGGTGCGGCGCGGCCATTCGCTGTCGAATCTCATCATCGCCACGACGCCGATCGAATACGCCGGCCTCGATCGTCCCGGCCTGGTCGTGCTGCTCAGCCGCGACGGGCTGGAGCGCCTCGGCGGTCTGGCGGAACTGCCGGCCGACTGCGTGGTGGTGGCCGCGTCGGAGTTGGCGCTGCCGCCGGCGCCGGCCCGCGTGCTGCGCTTCGACGCCGAGCCGCTGGCCCGCGCGGTCGGTCGGGCGTCGGTCGCACTGTCGGCGCTGGCCTTTGGGCTGGTTGAAAAAGAATGGATCGACCCGGCGGCGTTGCGCGGAGCCGCGCATCGCTGGGCGGGAGGGGAATACAAAGACGCCGACATCCGCGCCGTGGATGCCGGAACTGCCTTGAGCAGGGGAGCCGTGACATGATTCGCGAATCGAACATCGACCAGGGAATCAATCGCCTGTTGGCGCACTTCGGCCCGCGTGTGGCGGCCCATCCGCCCGCGGCGGCCCGTGACCTCGCCGACGTCGAGGAACTCGCCGGCCGCCTGCCGCGCGATCTGGTGTTTTTCCTGTCGGCCAGCGACGGCGTGAGCGTGCACCTGGCCGGCAGCGACTTCGACGCGCGGCTGTGGGGCACGCACGACATGCTGCACGTGCTGCGCGGCGATCTGACGGCCGCGGCGGGGCCGGCCGTGATTCCCGGCTTGCTGCCGATCCGCGGCGACGTGCGGGGGCGTTACGACTGCCTCGTGCAGGACGAGTGTCCGCTGCACGGCGTGGTGCTGCGGGTCGATGCGTGGTCGGCCGAGCGGTGCGTGCTGGCGACGGGATTTGGCGTTTATTTCGACGCGTTGACGCGTTATCTGACGCACGCCTTCGACGACGCCGGCCGCCCGCGCCGCGACCGCCCGCTCGTGGCGTTCGACGCCGACTACGTGACCGAATTCGATGCCGATCTGCGGCGCCTGTCGAACCTGCCCGCGACGCATTCCTGGCTGCACGATCTGGAGGCGACGCTGTCAAGCGGGGATGACTTCGAATAGCGAACCACTTTTCTATCGGCTATCGCGCGGCCGCAGCAGGCCCAACTCCGCCACGCTGGTCCAGGGGTTGCCGTTGACCTCGCTCAACGCGCGCAGGCGGATGTAGCGGCCGCGGACGGCTTGGGGCAGCATCACGCGCTGCTCGGCGTCGGTCGGCTCGAACGTGCCGCGGGCCGCCGGCTCGCTCCATGAGTCGGCGTCGTTGCCTACGTACAACTCAAAGTCGCCGATGCGGCCGTTGGCCTGGTCCTGCCGCGGCACGTACGTAAACCCGACTATTTCGATCGCGTTCCCGATGTCGATCACCAGCTCGTGCGGATGCGCGGGCGCGGAACTCGTCTGCCAGGCCGTGTGCCAGTACGTGCGCGGATCGCCGTCGATGGCGCGGGCGGCCTCGCCTTCGCCCGGTTGCTCGCTGTCGACGCGCAGCACGTTCCAGCCCTCGCGCGGCACTGCTTCGCAGGGCACGATCCGCGGCAGTCGCACCTGAACGCGCGGACCGGGAATCATGCCGTCGGCCTCGGCGACCGCGACGATCGTCACATCGCCGGCCGCCTGAAACGGCGCAACGTAGTCGCGATCGGGCGTCGAGCCGTCGAGGCTGTATCGAATCCGCGCGCCGGGCGTGGCGCAGCTCAGCGTGACGATGCCGCGCTGATCGCGAGCGATCGCCGGCGGTCGCGGCGTCGGCGCGCGGTGGCGGGCGCCGTCGAACGTGGCCTCGAACGGTCGCAGGATGTAGCGGAAGTCGACCCGTCGCGGCAGGCACTGATAACGTGGCAGTGGCGGCGGACCGCAACTCGCGCCGCCCAGCCCCATCTGCTGCGCGTCGAGGCACAGGATGATCTCGCGCCGCGGTTGCAGGCGCACGAACTTGCGCGGCTGGCCGCTCTTGTGCCGCGCATCGTCCAGATCGCGCGCCGTGAAGTGCGAGGCCGTTAACGCCAGGTGTCCCTCCGCGACGATCATCAGGCCGCGCCCCGCATCGTCGGACAAAACCGCCCAGCGCACGTCCTCCTTGTTGCCGTTCTCCTGCGGCCGCACGTACTCCTGAAACTGCGCCGCGACCGTGCCCGACCAGCGGCCCACGTCGACGCTGCGCTTGCGGTCGGGGTAGGACTCGCCCGGCCCGCGCCCCAGCCAGGTCAGGTTCTCGAACGCCGCGGGCAGCGCCAGCACGACACCCAGCTTCGGCAGCGGCGGCAGCGATCCGATCGGCTCAAAGACGTTGTCGGCGATGATCGTGCCGTCGCCGAGGATGGTGTAGGCGCAATCGTGGCGAAATCCGCGGCCCTTGAATCCCAGGCAATCCATCTCGACGCGAACCCGCGCAGCCTTTTCGCCGCACGGTTCGATGCCGACCGCCCGTACGTGGTGCGACATCTGCGAGAGTCCCGCGTCGCAAAACGACCGCTCCAGCCACGTGTCGTTGTCCGTGAACGCGCGCATGACGTTCAGCCGGGGGCCGCCGGCGCGGGCAATCAACTCGCCGCCGTCGTACATCAGCGACTCGATTGTGCCGGAGCGTTTGCCGAAGCGCACCGAAAATCGCGCGCCGCTGGCGATGATGCCGTTGGTTTGCTCCTCGACGCGTACAGCTTCGCCTGTCGCGATCAGCGGCGCGGGAGGCACATCGAAGGGAACCCGTAGCTGCTCCCACGCGATCTCGTGCCCGGCGTCGGCCCACGGCGTCGCCTCGCGCAGATGCAGGCTGATGCGCAGGAAGTACTCGGCGCCCGCCCGCGGGTCCGGCGACCGCATCGGCAGGGCGACTTCAGTTTCCTGCCCGGGCGCGACATCGAGCGGTTCGATCGCCCCGTCGTCGATCCCGCGGCCGTCCTCGGTCAGTTGCCAGCGACCGTCGAAGGCCGACAGATTGGCAAAAGCGTGCTTGTTGCGAATGCGGACGCGGCCGGAGGCAAGATCAACAGCCGTGAACGCCGCCGGCTGATAGACCTTCTTGACTTCCAGCAGCTTGGGCGTGACCGACCGATCCGGCGTGGTCAGGCCGTTGCAGCAGAAGGGGCCGTCGTTGGGAACGTCGTCGTAGTCGCCGCCGTAGGCCCAGTGCCAGCGGCGCCGGCCGTCCGGCCCCGGCTCTTCGTCGGTGTATTTGCGCAGCGCCTGATCGACCCAGTCCCAGATGCAGCCGCCGATCAGCCGCGGATGGGCCTCGAATACTTCCCAATACTCTCCCAGATTCCCCACCGCGTTGCCCATCGCGTGGGCGTACTCGCACACGAAGAAGGGCTTTTCGGACTTCTGGCGTCCGATGCGCTCCAGCTCATCGACGCCGGGATACATCGTGCTGTCGACGTCCGCCACCTGGTTGTATCGCTCGTAGTGCACCGGCCGGGAGCGATCGAGCGATCGCACGAGCGCCGCGGTCGCCTCGAAGTTCTCGCCCGGCCCCGCCTCGTTTCCGAGCGACCACATCACGACGCAGGGGTGGTTCTTCCGCGCGTGGACCATTCTTTCGGTGCGGTCGAGATGCGCGATCTTCCAGTCCGGGTTGTTGCCCAGCGAGCGCTCGAACGAATAGCCCATGCCGTGCGATTCGATGTTCGCTTCGTCGACCACGTACAGGCCGAACCGATCGCACAGGTCGTACCAGCGCGCATCATTCGGATAGTGGCTGCACCGCACCGTGTTGATGTTGTGCCGCTTCATCAGCGTGATGTCCTGCACCATGCGCTCGAATGGCACGGTGCGGCCGCCGTCGGGATCGTGCTCGTGACGATTGACCCCGCGCAGCATGACGCGCCGCCCGTTGACGAAGATGCCGTCGCCGCGCCACTGGATCTCGCGGAAGCCGACGGCGAACGGGCGCACGTCGGAAGGCGCATCCGGCTCGTTGTGCAGCGCCAGCAGCGCGGTGTAGAGATTCGGCTGCTCGGCCGACCACGGGGCCGGGCGGTCGACGTAGACGCGCAGCGTCACGGTGTGCTCCTGGCCGGGTGGAATGGCCGGACATTCGAGGCGCACCACGTCGTCCGGATCGCCGGGGCGGTCGTCGATGATCGGTCGAAGGCTGACGCGCCGGCCGCGCGCATCCAGCAGCGTCAGCGACACGGCACGCGGCCGGCGAGGTTGTTCCGCCAAATTGCGGATCGTGCAGGCGGCCGTCAGCAGGGCGTTTTCGTATTTGTCGTCAAAGTCAGTCAGAATAAACACGTCGCGCAAGTGCACCGGCGGCACGGCGAACAGCGTCACGTCGCGGAAGATGCCGGAAAAGCGGAACATGTCCTGGTCTTCGAGATAGCTTCCGTCCGACCAGCGATAGACCTCCACCGCCAGCGTGTTCGCGCCATCCCGCAGGTGCGGCGTCAGGTCGAATTCGGCCGCGTCCTTGCTGTCCTCGCTGTAGCCGACCATCCGGCCGTTGAGCCAGACGTAGAAGGCCGAATAGACGCCGCCGAAGCGGATGAACACGCGGCGGTTCTTCCACGCATCCGGCAACGCGAAGCTCGTGCGATAGGAGCCGACCGGGTTGTACGAGTGATCGATGTGCGGCGGGTTCGCCGGAAACGGATAGCGGATGTTGGTGTAGATCGGAATGCCGTATCCCTGCATCTCCCAGCACGACGGCACGGGAATCGTCGCCCAGCGGCCGATGTCGAAGTCGTCGCGCTCGAAGCCGATGGGCCGGTCGGCGGGGCGGCCGACCCAGTGAAACTTCCAGTCGCCGTTGAGCGATTGCACGAAGGGCGATTGCAGCCAGGGTGATTGCTCGCCCGGCGCTGACGTGGGCGGTGGCTGCTGCCGATGCGCGTTGAAGACGGGCGCGCGCCGGGTCATCGCCCGCGCCGCAGATTCGGGGTCGGGATACGGAAACGACGTCGCCCGCGGCGGCTCCTTGTTGCGCCCGACGACGGCGGGGTTCTCCCAGTCGGGCGGTTCGACGGCGAGCAGAAACGAGGACGCGACGAGGTACGCGAGCATCGCGGGGCGCTCCGTGGGACGGTTCGAGCCGGCCCGCGCGCGAACGCGAGCGGTGCGGACGGCGAGCGCGCATGATACGACGGTGGGCGGTCACTCGCGAAGTGCGCGCGACTGGCGCTACCGGCGGCGCTTGCCGCGCCCGGCCTGGTTGTCGGTTGCGCGGCCATTGGAGAGCATGTCCACCGCGGCGACGTGCAGCCAGGGAACGTAGGAGCGGCGGTCCGAATTGGGTTGAGCGATGAAGATCTCTGATTTCATGAGCGCCACGAGATCGGGATTGCGAACAACGAACGACTCGTCGCAGGTCGTCAGTATTCGAAACGGCTTGAAGGGAAGCCGGTGCAGGAGTTCGCGAATAGTGTCCTTTGCGCTCATGGCAACGTCTCAGAATCTATTCGCGTTAGGTCCAAACAGTGATGGGCGTTGCAGGACTCGAACCTGCGACCTTGCGGGTGTGATCCGCACGCTCTAACCAACTGAGCTAAACGCCCGGCAGGGCCGGTGACGCCGCGTCGGCGCGGGGGTCCGAGGCGACGGCCACATCATAGGATTGATTACCGCAAACGACACCCGGCTGCAAGAGCGGCGGGCCGGGCCGCAGGGGGCGGCCGATCATCGCGTTACGACGGCTCGATCGTGCGACGGTTCGACGTGCGCTGGGCGCACGAAGGCGCATCGCTGTTGCCCAGCCAGCGGTCCCAGGCGCTGTGATCGGAAATATCGACGCCCTCGCGCTGGGCCAACGCGTGCAGGAAGCGCTGAAGCTCGATGAGAAAGTGCGTGTCTATCAGCTCCGGCGCGTCGGCCAGGTGCGCGTGCAGCGCGCGGTACACCAGCTTCAGTTCGTTCAGGTCGAGCGCGGCCATCACGGCCTCGCCGCGGATTTGGAAGCTCATGCTGTGGGTCTCCGGCCCGGATTCGTTCATGGCAGCGATCCTCAAATGATAGCCGCGCGGCGGCGGCGCGGCATCGCGCGTTGTTTCGGGGCCGTGCTCGAGGCGCCGTGCCGCGCGGCGGGCTAGCTTTCCTCATCCATCTCGATCGTCACGTAGGTCATGCGCTCCAGCGTAGCAACGCGCGCGGCGTACAACTCGTGATGGAACATCGTTCGCCGGCAGCGCCAGTGCGAGCGCAGGCGGTCAATCGCCGCGTGCGGCGGCAATACGTGAAACGTCGCCGCGTCGTTCCACAATCCCAGCCGATCGAGCGTCGCCATCGCATCGCGCACGTCGTAATCGACCTCGACGTCGAACCGCTCGCGCAACCAGCCCTGAACGCGCCGTGCCAGATCATCCGGCGAGGCGATCGGCGGCGCGGCGGCGAGGCACGCGGCGTAGGCCAGCAGCGCCTCCTTGCATTCTTCCTGATTGACCATCGACACCAGCGCGTGAATCACGCCGTTGTTGTTGTCGAGATTCTGATAGTACAGATGCCGCGTGCGCACCCAGTCGCGCTGCGTGCGGGCGGTCTTGTAGCCCATCAACGTGCGGATCAGCAGAATCAATCCGCCGATCGCCAGCACCCACATGATGCGGCTCCAGTAGGCCAGAAAGCCCAGATAGTGAAACAACCGCGTCGCCGACGAACCGACCATCCCCGCGCCGCCGCCGAAGACCTTGAGCCGGTCCAGCCAGTTCATCTGCACCTCGGCGTGCGGCAGCAGCGCTTCGACGTCGGCCACGGGTATTTCCTTGAACAGCTTCAGCAGCACGTTGGGATCGTCGCGCAGCCGCGCCACCACGATCAGCCGACGATAGACCGGCAACGACCGCCGCTCGCCGCGCAGCGGGTGACGCCACGTGAGGAACCGCCGCTCGACGCGGTCGCGCCCGCGCACCCACACGGCCAGCGACTCGATGCGGTCGGGCCTCAGCCGGATGCGCAGGCCGTGGGAATTGGCCATGCGGACGGCTTCCTGAATCTGCACGTCGCTGAGCCGCTCGAAGTTGGCCTTGTTGAACAGATAGTCGAGCCGGGCCAGCAATTCGGCGCAGGTGGGCGCGGTGCGCGCGGCCTCGACGTCGGCCGGCGGCAGGGTGTCGCGATCGGGATTGAACGGCGCGTAGCGCTCGATGAGATCCTGCTCGAAGGCGGCGGCTTCCTGGTCGATCACGTCTTCGAGCGCCCGGGCAATCTGCTCGACCAGTGCGGCGTTGAGTCCGAAACGCGGCGCGTCCTGCGCCAGCGCCGCGGCCAGCTCGCGGGCGCGGACGGGGACGAATCGGTTGTCGGGCAGGTGCGCCTCGATGGCCGACATCGGATCGCGGGACAGGTTTTCGCCGGGCGGCTGCACGCGGGAAATGGTATCGGTTCGCGTCGAACGACGCACGCCCAACGAGACGCGCACGTGAGTAAGCGTTTTCACGTGCAAAGCGAATGAGGCGTCGATTGTGCAACGTGCGTGGCGCGCTTCGCGCGAGGGGCCGGCTCGCGCGGGTCGAGCGTGCGTCGCGTTCGGGGCGTCAACGCTTACTGACGTGCGCGTGGCGCTGCGCGTTTCGTTTCACGTGCGGCCGTAGTGTTCGAGTTTCCAGCGGCGGCGGCGGGCTTTGTCGCGGAGCTTGCGGTCGGTGCGCTGCTCCAGATCGCGCCACACGAGCTTCCAGTCGCGGTCGCTGCGGCCGGGGGCCAGCATCATGCGCTTCAGGAAGCGCAGCCGATCGGTGCGCGTGATCGACGACACGTGCGACAGGCTGGCGTTGAGCCGCACGACGGCCCGCCAGATCGAGGTATCGCCCCAGAATCGCGGTGTGCGCGACACGCCGTCGAGATCGACCAGTACCAGGCGCGGCAGGGCGGCGGCGTCGGCGGCATTGGGCGACGGGCTGCCGGCCGCGGCGCCTGTCGTCGCGGATTGCGCGTCGCCGACGGCCTGCGGACCGTCCGCCGCGACGAGCACGTTGCTGGCCTTGAAGTCGCGATGGACAAAGCCGCGCGCGTAAAGATCGCGCAACAGCCGCACGAGCGCTTCGATCAGCCGCGTTTTTTCGCGCCGCCGCGCCTCGGACGGCAGCGCGGCCACCGTCACGCTCAAGTAGGCCTCCAGATCGCCGCGCGAGGCGACCCACTCGGTGAACAGCAGGCTGTCGGCGCGGATCAGTCCGGCGACGCGGCGTTCGACAACCGCCAGCGGATGGGCCGTCGGCAGATCGCGATGAATGAGCTGATTGGCCATGCGCCAGGTGCGCACGTTGCGCGAGCGGCCGAGCCACTGGGCCAGGCGCTTCAGCGGCGTGCGCGGCAGCGGACGCTTGATGAGCACCGGCAGCGCGGCATCGTCGGCCGTCAGCTCGGCGCGACAGACGAAGGCGGTGTGCGAGTCCTTCAGCACGGTGCAGCGATCGTCGCGCAGCCAGTCGAGCGGACGGGCCAGCGCGGCGCACCACGCGGAACGATCGAACTCGCGCTCGGCCATGGCCGAGCCGGACCGAACGTGCTTGCAGCGCCGTACGGCGGCCGCGCTCCAGCCGGGAGCGGGGCGGATGCGGCAGAAGTAGCTGTTGTCGCGCCGCGCGCGGCGGTCGCGTTTGGCCCACAGGCGCTCGGCGTGCGTGGCGGCGCGGCGGTCCAGCTCGGCCAGCAGCGTCCGCAGATCGACGCGCCACTGCATCGCGTGCGGGCCGGCGCCGGCGAAGGCGTCGCGGTCGGCCAGGTAGTGCTTGAGAAACGCCAGCCGCTGGGTGCGCGTCGCGTGACGGCGGAACCACTGATTGAGCTGCGCCAGGTTGGCCAGCACGGTGGCGACCGGCACGCGGCGGCCGACATGCACGTTGTGCAAATCGACGAACAGCGCCTGCACGTTGCCGTCGGCGTTGCGGCGCACCAGCACGTTGCCGGCGTGCAGGTCGCGATGATGAAAGCCGGACTGATGGGCGCGGGCCACCAGACGCGCGACGACGCGGATCAGGCGGCGCGATTCGAGCGGCCGATGTCGCACGGTCAGCCAGTAATCGGCCAGCGGCACGGCGTCGGGCACCGTCTGCGTGACGAGCCACGACGGCGCGGCGCGTCGCCGCGCGTCGATCCAGCCGCAGGCGGCCGAGCGGACGGCGGGGATTTCGCGTGTTTCGGCGTAGCGGCCGATTTCCCACTCGTGCGCGGCGGTCGGGCCGCGCAGCCAGAGCTTCAGTCGTGTGGTCCAGCCGTTGGGCAGGTAGCACTTGAGGAACAGATCGCGTCCGCCGCGCGTCAGTCGCCAGACGCTGCGCTGGGCGTTGCGCTTGACGCAGACGAAACCGGGGGCGGGCCGGGGATTCAGCCAGTCGATCGGCTGGGCTTCGAGGAACGCGCGCAGTTCCGGATCGCAGCGCCAGGCCAGGCGGGCGGCGTCGCGATCGTCGGCGGGTTCGGCCGGCTCGGCCGATTCGCGCAGCGCGGCGTTGACGGGAACGACGGAGGGCATTGTGGTCATGTCTAGGGCCAATTCCGTGGCGGGCTGCAAGTCCATGCCGGAGGCGCCGCCGGGCGGGGATTCGACGCGGCGGACCGACGTGCGAGGATTGGCCTGTGCAGGTCGATTCATATTATGCCGCCATCGACCCGGAGGCAAGTCCGGGCCGTGGATCAGACGGGACGATCACGCGCCGCGCCCGCCCGTGTTGCCGTGCCGCGGCGCGGCGTCGCGCCGCGGTCGCTGCAACCGCGAACAGGTGATCGGGCGTATCTTAGCGTGAAAATCGGGATGAAAAAGGGCGCGCGGTCACCAGCGCCAGCCGATGGTGTGGCCGAGCCAGAGGTTCAGGACGAGCAGCATGACGATGGCTTGTGAGGCAAGCAGAACACCTGCCGCGTATTCGAGCTTCAGATAGCGATTGAGCGCACACTTGAGGCGATGGGCGAAAACAATGAACGTCGTCAGGCACGCCAATGTGAACCACACTTCCACTTCCACAAGAGGAAGCTCGAAGTACAGGTAGAACCAGGCGAGCACTGGAACCGTCGCCATTGGCAGCGCGACGGCAAGCCACGTCACGTCGGCCGAGTAGAACACGCAGCGCGCGACGTGATGCGCCCTGATTCGCTTGCGTTTCATCGTGGCCTGGAAAATCAGCAGACTCGCAATCGTGACCGAGGGCCAGCCGACGGCAAGTGCGGCACACCAGTACTGTAGTTGCAGGAACTCAACAGAGAGGACGAATCTCATCGCCCCGTGAAGGACGATCTCAGAAAAGTCTACGATTGGGATACCGCTCCACTCCGGCCAGCCGCTGAGAGTACGTGACGCTGTCAACAGGCCGAGCAGCGCCGCCGCGCAAACCGCGAATGAAATCATGAACAGGACGACGCCGACGAGCCAGAACGCCAGCATTCGCCCGGGTCGCGACGGCTGCGCTGGATGAAGCGTGGGCCAGAATCGCGAAGGTCGTTGGATGGCCCGGGCGGTCGCGAGGTACGAGCGAAAGTTGGATTCGGGATGGTGCTCAAACAGCCAGGGGTGGATGCGGCGATGGGCTTCGAGCAGCTCGGGCCAGGAAAAGCGATAACCGCACTCGGGGCAGCGCGGCTCGATCAGGCCGCGCAGGTTGTAGTCGCACAACGGGCAGAAGATGTCGTCTTTCTGCGCCGACCAGTCCGGCGGCGTTTCCGCCGATGCGGCGGCTGCGTCGGGCGCGGCGGGTTGGCGCGTCAGTTCGTGCAGCATGGCGACCTCGCTCGGCAGAACGTTGTGGGCATGGCATGTTAACGGATAGGGCAGGGCGCATCTGATCCGAGCCGCAAGCGCCAGCGCTGCGGTCATTCGCGTGGCACGGGCTTGCAGCCCGTGCGAATCCGAGCCGCGCAGCGTCAGCAAGCGGGATCCGACCGCTACGTACGGAATGAACCGTCGTCCCACGTTTGCCCGCCCGAAGCCTGACGGCGCGCCGGGCGTCGACATCGCGTACAAAACACGGCGATCGGCTCCCAAGCGCCCGCATCCCGCTCGCTTACGCTTCGCGGCTCTGAAGTAACCCGGCGCTTGCGCTTAGGGCTCGGATCATCTTGTTAGGGTCCGCTTACGCGCGCGTCAACCTGATGTGGCCCTCCGGCTTTGCGTCGGCGCGCCAGCCGGGGCGGACAATTGTTGTCGAAAAATCGTCCAGCAACAGCGCCGGGCCATCGACGCGCGCGCCGGGCGGCAGCCGGTCGCGACGCACCAGCGGCGTCGGGCGCGGTTCGTCGAACCACACGTCATCGGTGCCCAGCAGCGCCTCGGGTGGCGCGGGCCGCGATTCGATCGCCGCCGGCGCCGGGCGCGGCTGATGAGCGTGCGCTGCGCCCGTTGCGATCCGGGCGCGGACGCGCACCGTCACCGCCTCGACCGGCCGATCCGCAGCGGCGAAGCCGTAGCGCTGCTCGTGCAGCGCATGAAAGGGCGCGGTCAGGCGCGCCGCGTCGGTCATCGACTCGATCGGCAATGTCAGCGCGTAGGCCTGGCCCGCGTAGCGCAGGTCGATCAGCCGGTCGCACTCGACGTCGTCGAGGTCATACCCCTCGCGCGTCACCGCGTCGGCCGCCGTGTCCATCAGCCGCGCCGTCTCGTACCGCACGGCGTTCAGATCGATGCCGCCGGCCGCGCGCGGCAGCGAGCGCGAGAAGTCCATCACGATGTCCGACAGCATCAGCCCCATCGCCGACAACAGCCCCGCTTGCGCCGCGACGATCACGCCCGGCAGCTCCAGCGACTCGGCCAAATCGCAGGCGTGCAGCCCGCCCGCGCCGCCGTAGCTGACCAGCCAGAAGTCGGCCGGATCGTGTCCTTGCTGTGCGCTGACGACGGACAGCGCATGCTCCATGTTCGCGCCGCACACCGCGATCACCGCCCGCGCCGCGGCGGTCGCGTCGCATCCGATCCGCGCCCCCAGCGCGGCCATCGCCGCGTGCGAGCGCGCCGCGTCCAGACGCATCGCGCCGCCGAGGAAGTATTCCGGCCGCAGCCGTCCCAGCACGACGTGGGCATCGGTCACCGTCGGCAGATCGCCGCGGCCGTAACAGGCCGGGCCGGGGTCGGCGCCGGCCGATTCGGGTCCGACGCGCAGCGCGCCGCCCTCGTCGATCGCGGCGATCGAGCCGCCGCCGGCGCCGACGGTATGAATGGCCAGCATCGGCACGGCGATGGGCGTGCCGCCGATCGTCGTGTCGGTTCGTCGCGCGATCTGCCCGTCATGCAGCGCTACGTCGGTGCTGGTGCCGCCCATGTCGTAGGTCATGAAGCGCGTCACGCCGAGCTGCCGCGCGACGTGCGCCGCGGCCACCACGCCGCCGGCCGGCCCGGACAGAATCGTCCGCACCGCCTGGCGACACGCGGTCGCGACGCCAATCTGTCCGCCGTTGGACTGCATGATGCGCACGCCGGCGATGCCGTGCCGCCGCGCCGCCGCTTCCAGGCGTTGCAGATAGCGGGTCATCTTTCCGGCCACGTAGGCGTTGATGACGGTCGTGGCGGCCCGTTCGTACTCGCGAAATTCGGGCAACAAGTCCGACGAGGCGCATGCCCGCAGGCCGGCGGCGCGCAGCGCGTCGGCCACGCGCTGTTCGTGGGCCGGACTCAGATGGCTGAAAAGCAGGCAAACGGCGGCCGCCTCAATGCCGCGCGCGGCGATTTCGCTCACGACCGTTTGCAGCGAAGCCTCCTCCAGCGGCGTGACGACTTCGCCGTCGGCGCCGATGCGCTCGACGACGCCGAAGCAATCCTGTCTCTGCACGATCGGCGGCGGACGGCGAACGTCGAACGTGTACAGCTCCGGCCTGTCCTGCCGGCCGATGACCAGCAGGTCCTCGAAGCCGGCGGTCGTGATGAACGCGACTCGATCGCCCTTGCGTTCAAGCAGAGCGTTCGTTGCCACGGTCGAGCCATGTACCAGTTCGATGATGGGGCCAACCGGCGACCGGCCGGACGAGTCGCGCTCGGTGAGGCCCAGTTGCGCCAGCCCCGCACACACGCCGCGGACCCAGTCGTCCGGCGTGCTGGGGGTCTTGGAGGTGCGCAGGATTCGGCCGTCCCACATCACCAGATCGGTGAAGGTGCCGCCGATGTCGATGCCGAGAAAGACGCGTGCCGGGTTCACGGTATTTGGGTACGGGTTGGTCGCCAGGCGACGACACAGGTCCCGTTGGACCTATTCTTCTTCTTCACTGGCTTCGACCTCGAATTCGGCGGCTGCGTCAAGCGAGCGCTCATCCACGACGTTTTCGAGGCTGCACTTCATTCTCACGCGCCACACGCCCGCGCCGCGCTCGGCGAACTCCAGGCGCAGCGACTTGAACATCCACAGGCCGCCGCCCTCCTCGGAATCGTCTGGTATCGACCAGGCAGACCCTTCGAGGATTTCCTCGTTCCAGACGCTGAGCGTGTCGTCCGCGCCGGCGCGCGCCATGTCCACGTCGATCCGGCCGCCGGCCAGGTTCGCCAGTCGCGTGCCGGGCTTCATTCCCAGCCCGTCGATGTGGAAGCAGACGCCCTCGTCGCCGCTCGCGGTCGCGGCCGAAAGCGTCAGGTAACAGAACTCACCCAGCATTCCCGTCCGCCGCACGATGGCCAATTGCGCCGCGTGGACGGAATGCGTCTGGCCGCCGACGGTGATGGTTCCGATTGACTCTTCCATGCGGGCCTCCTCTCTGCGCCTGGCCCGGTTGTTCTACTACAACTGAGACGTGTCGGCGAGGGCATGCGTCAACGGGGCGCGCATTCAGAATGGCCCCGCCACATGGCCGAACCCGCCGAGGCGCCTTTTCGCATGAATCATCCGTGACTTTGCAGAATGACGCGGTGTTGCGTGTGTGTTCTTTGACGTTCATTTGCCGGCGACGGGAAGCACAAAGGAGCGTAGCGTCAGCACGCTTGGAAGAATGATGACCCC
This sequence comes from Planctomycetaceae bacterium, assembly GCA_011525745.1. GTDB lineage: Bacteria > Planctomycetota > Phycisphaerae > UBA1845 > UTPLA1 > PLA4. The sequence continues at coordinate 36,215 of WYBU01000069.1, forward strand.
AACGGGGTCCCGGCGTGCGTCGCGCGGTCTTCCGCGACAACCCCGGGGCTGGAGGACGCAACGCCGTTGGCGTTGAGAGGCCGACCGCGCGGTTTTGTGTTGGGCGCCCTGGTCAAGCCCTCGTGCGAGAACGGCCCGACAGTCCCGAAAACAGTGCCTTGCGAAGGCTTGACCATTCCACCGGCATGGGCATTCCTATTGGTGCGAGGCGTCCAGAATGCGCCCGGTCGCAGCGTCCGCAAACGCCATGCGGGCTTCGCCCGCGGGGACGCGCCAGGGATGATCGCCAAGCCGCAGCGCCGCATCGACTGACGACTCGTTCACCGCCACGATCAGCCGAGCCTCGCGAAACCTGATCGTCCGAACCAGCACGCCCGCAGCGCCCGGCGCGCCGGCGTGTGACTCGTCCGGTTCCACGCCGCCCAGTTTCAGCCCCGCGTCATAGAACGAGCGCGCGGCGTCGAGCGTCTCGCCCCAGTCGATCGGCAGCGGATGATGCCAGACGCGGCCGCCGGCCGGCGCGTGCAGCGATGCCGCGGCAGGTCCGTCGTGCGCGGCAGCGTACCAGGATTCGACCACCGAGAGCGGAAATCGCAACGGCTCATGACTCGACGATTCACCGGCGGCGGCGGGCGTCGCCTCGCGCGGCGCCCACGGCTCGAATCGCGCCAGCGGACGCGGGGCGAGCTTCAGTCGTTCGGCCGGCAGCCCGGCGTCGTTGCACTCGAACCAGCCCGAGCAGATCAGCGTCGCACCGTTGCGAACCGCGGAGCATATGTCGCGCCACGCCGCGTCGCCGATGCCGCGGCACGAGGGCAGAATGATGGCCCTCGGCGCGCCCAAGTCTTCGCTGGTGCGGTACTCGCTTACGAAGCGCACGGGCACGTTCAAGTCGCCGCAGACGACGTCCACGAGGCGGCGCGTCCCCGGTGCACCGAAATCGCGCGGCGAAAAGACGTCGGCCGACGGCACGATCACGACGGTCTGCGGCGGGACCGGGTGTTCGAATCGTTCGCGGTTGCGGGCGACGAACGCCGCGAACGTTCGCAGCACCGCGTGTTCGGGCTTGTAGCTGCCGTCGGCGCGGCGCAGGCCGATGGCGGCCTCGTTGTCCACCGGCATGTAAGGATTGGCGTCGTAACACCACTGCACGACGCCGAACGCGCCCGCGGCGAAGGCGTACCCGATCTTCCGCGACAGCAGTTTCGCCCGCGCCTCCGGATCGCGTTGCACCGCGCCCGACAACAGCTCGCGCTGCATCACGCCCGTCTCGCTGATCAGCATCGGCGTGCCGCTGCCGCACGCCATCAGGCCGTCCCAAAGCAGTGCGTCGTTGTTCCACCAGGTATGCATCGAGGTGAACGAGGTGCGGCGATGATGAAACAGCGGCGACGGCCGTTGCGTCAGGCCGCCTTCGTCCTGGCCGACGGTGATCGGGGCGGTTGAACCCGCGGCGCGGATGGCTTCGCTCATTTGGTCAATCCATGTCGCAAAAGCGTCCTGGGCAAACAGCACATAGTCGGCGGCGCGATAGGGCCGGGCCTTCTCGAAGACGTGGCGATCGGCGAAATCTTCCTTCGTCGGCAGGCCGAGCGGCTCGTCGGGCGTCAGTCGCCAGCGCGCACGCACGCCGCCGTCCCACTCCTGCGTCGGCGCGGACGCGGTGGTGCTGGTTCGCGGCGGGCGGTCCGGCGGGCCGAAGCGCTGCTCGAGCCATTTGAGGAACGCCTCTTCCTCGTGCTTGTCGCGGTTCGGCCGGCAGTGCCACAGGTGCTCGGCCGATGAGAACGACGGTTCGTTGATCAGGTCCCACATGATCTCCCGCGCATTCGCGAAGCGCGAGGCAACGGCCGACAAATAGGCGCGCTGTCCTTCGACGGCGCGCGGATCGAGGTAGGGGTTTTCGCCGCCGAACGGCTCGGGCAGGAAGGCGAAAAACGTGAACACAACGGCGACGCCGTGTTTCCGCGCGCTGAGGTAGTAGGCCTCCAGCGCCCGCAGCCAGGCTTCGTCGATCTGGTGCGGTTCGAGGGAGATCTTCTTGTAGGCCGTCCACGCGCCGGTGCGCACGAGGTCGACGCCCATCGCCGACAACTCGGCGAAGGTATCGTCCCACGTGGCGGCGTTCGGCTCGAACAGGAACTGCCGATGGACGCCCGCCGACATGACCGTCGTGCCGATGACCGGCGCGGGGCGGTCGTTGCGTCGCAGCGTGTAGTCGTCGAAGCTCAACGCGCCGCCGGAAGCGAACAATTCTGCGTCGAAAACCCAGTAGCCGGTCGTTGCCGGCGGAAACGGCGGGCACTGGGCCGTCACGCGATAGAGTCCCGGCGCGGTCGGCACATCCAGGGGCACGCGCGTTGAGCCGTGCTCGGCCACGCGCAGCTTCAGCGGCAACTGCGGATGCGTTGCGCCGTCCGGTGCAGTGACGCTCAGCGATATTTCATGCTCCCGCGGCGACTCGCCGCGCGGGCGGTACAGGCGCACCAGCAGCGACGGACGCTCGCCCTCGTGAAAGCAGCCGAACGTCGGCGCGACACGAAAATCGACGACCGGCCGTCGCGCTTCGGCCAGCAGGGCGTTCAGTTCGTCCGCGCGCGGCGGCGTCGAGAGCAGCCAAAAGACCCATTTGCCGCCGGCCCAGCGGCCGCGCAAACGGTAGACGGCGACCGCGGCGGCGGCACAGGGGAACTCTCGCATGTCGGCGTGCAGCGAGGGGGCGGCTCCGTTCGCGGCACAAAGGACGTGCACCAGCCCGCGCACGGCGCCATCGCGCGGGCCGTCGGAGCCGTCCTCGTTGGCGAAGGTCTTCGCTTCGGTCAGACGCGGTTCGAGCACCCAGGCCCACGTCGGCGAGGGCAGGACGCGCTCGGATGTCGCACCGAATCCGATTGCGGAGCGCAGGCGTCCGCCGGCGACGCTGATCCGTTCGCACTGGTTCAGCCGCAGCGCCTTGATCATCGACAGCGTCGGCGGCTGTACGACGCGCGCGCCGGGCGGACCGACGACCGGCCGCGTGAACGGCGCGCCGCCGAGATAGACCAGCGTACCACCGTTCTCGAGGAAGCGCTGAAGCGGCGCCCACAGTTCGGCGGGAAACGCGGAGCCGTGCCGCCAGACGAAGATACGTTGCGGCGTGAGTTCGCGGATCAGCTCGTCCACGGTTCTTGCTTCGGTCGCGCCGGCGATTTCGACGAGCGCATCGACATCCAGCACCGGAAAGCCCGGCTCGGAGAACAGCAGCAGGGTGGAGAGCAATTGCGGGGCCATGCGGGCGTTGTTTACCGCAAGGGCCATGCCCGATGCAAATGGGGGGAAGCGGGAGGAATGGTTGTGACGTGATTTGTTGGCGCCGGCTCCGGGAGGTTTGGAGAATGCAGCACGTGAGTCGGGATTTGAGATCTGACATTGGAGATTGTTAATCTCAAATGTCAGATGTCAAATCCGCCTCGCTCGGCAGAAAGCTGAAAGCTGATTGCTGAAAGCTGATGGCTGTTGGTCCGCACGGCGGCCCCTACGGGCGGTTGGCGTCGATTCACTCGACGCCGACAACGACATGATGCCGCCGCGGACCGCCCAGTTCCTCCAGGCTCACGCGAATCGGCCGGCCGCGCAGCGAAGCGGGATCGGGCAACTCGAATTCCTGCTCGATCGACTGTTGCGGCGCGATGTCGCGCAGCAGGCGCGTCAGGCGCTTGCGCCCCGGCGCGACGACGTAGCCGCGGAGGTTCAACGTGCGGTCGGAACGGTTGACGATTCGCTGTCGCAGGATCAGTCGCTCCGCCGTCCAGTGCGGGACGATCTCGACGTCGAGATCATCCCCGCCGATCGACAGGGGAAGCGAGAAAGGAATCGACAGGGGCGCATCGCCATCGATCATCAGCACCGCATCGATGGCCGTCGTCCCCGATGGCTGATTCGCCGGAACGCGAATCGCCAGCTCGAACCGTCCCTGCTCGCCGGGTTCCAGGATCACGTCGAACGACTGCGGCTTGATCGACCAGGCCGGCGGTTCGCGAACGCTCAAACGACCGCGCAACGGCGCGGCAAGCGTGTTGCGCAGCCGCAGCGCATCGAACTGCGCCTGACTGTCCAGCGCCAGCGTGGCGCGCTCCAGCCCCAGCGACGATTGCAGCCGTACGCGATTCGCGTCGACCGGCAGAATCAGCGTCGGCAGGAGGCCGATCTCGAACGTTCGCGCGGCGCCCGGAAGCGCCGGCTCGCCGTCGGAGCAAGCGAACTGCCGACCGAAGAGGTCATACGCCCGCGCTTCGTCGCCGCAGGCCAGCGCGATCGGCGTCGTGCCGTCGTCGGCGTCGCACCACGCCACGATAGTCCCCGTGCCGTCGCCGCGCGCGAACAGCCAGGCTTCGACGTCCGCGTGCGGCAGGACGCGCTCGATCGTCACGGCGTCGGCCAGCGCATGATTCAACGCGCGCACGGCCAGATAAGTCTCGTCGGGCCACAGCCCGCCGTTGTCAGCGATGGTCCACGGGGGCGGTACGAAGACTCGCGTCGCACCGGCCGCGCGGGCCAGGATCACGCGCCTGGCCCAGTCCGCTGTTCGCGCGCGGCGTTCGTATCGTCCGTCCTCCAGCGGCTCGATGACCGCCCAGCGCTCGGCGCCGTCGTCGGTCATCGCCGCGGCGAACTGATCGCCGACCCGCGCAGCGGGTACCAGGGACGGAATCGTCACCGAAAACGCCGCGCCCTGCTCGCGTCGCTCGCCCGGGGCGTACAGCGCGTGCGACGGCATGGCCAGGCGCGGCAGATGCAGCAGCGATTCGATCTCGCGCCGCACCTGGGTAACGGCAGCCGGCCAGCGCGGATCGGAAGCTGGATCGGCGTCACCGTCGGCGCCGATCTGCCACCAGCGGGCGGTTTCGCCGAAACGCGTCACTAGCGGCGTCAGCGCATCGCGCCAGCGTTCGGGCGGCGCGGAGAGCACATCGAGCAAGCCGCGGTTCATCGGGGCAAACGACGCGACCACGTCGGCCGGCGGTTGCGCGAGCACGGCGATGACCTCGACGTCGGCACGCCGCCAATCGTGCAGCAGTTGCGCCGCCGCGCGGCGCTCGGCGGATTGCGCTTCTGCGTGAAGCATCGGCCAGACCGGCGTTTTCACCGCCCGCAGGCCGGCTTGGAGAACCAGAGTCTTCAGTTCGTCGGGCGACCTCGTCAGTTCCGCGCCGACGGTCGTTCCGATGAAGCCCTCGCTGCTTCGGGCGGCGCTTGCGCCGCTCATCGTTACGCCGGTCTGCTCGCTCATCGGGCGCTGGGGTGCAAACGGCCGCGGCGACAAGGGAAAATGAGCAAGCGCGGCGGGCATGCGCGCCAGGCACACGCGGCGGCTGACCAGCGGTGCGGCGCTGGTCGTCGTTTCCGTAGTCTTGGCGGCCAAGGATGGGCCGTCTTCCGATGCACCGAGCGGCGCGGCCAGCGACACTTCCGCTTCGTACCATCCCGACGCGAGCGACGACAGGTCCACATCGAAACGATCCGAAGTGGCTGAAAGAGGCTCAAGCAACGCGCGTCGAACCACGCAGCCGGTCCAGTCGCGCACGATCAGCCGTCCGACCAGGTCGCCGCGATCGTGGTCCGACGTCCGCACGAGCAGCGTGATCGGCTGGTCGGGTGCGTAGAGGTGTGCGGCGCTGTCGAGGCCGATGCTTAGACGCGGCAGGCGCGCGACGACGATGTCGTCGATCCACGCGGCCCCGCGCATGTCCTCGCGCCGGATCGCGCGGGGCGCTTCGACGGTTCCGTCCAGTTGTTGAGGCTGTTCGAGCCAGAATCCCAGGCCGATCCATCGAGCGCCCAGCGGCGGCGCGCTGAGCACGATTTCGACGCGCTGCCACTCGGACGGTTCACCCGAGCCGCCAATCAGGCGGCTGCGGCGCTCGCTGCCGGCGATCGGCCGCATCGAGCGGTCGCGGTAGAAAGCGGTCAGCGACGCGCGGGCGTGGAGCAGTTCATCCGTGCGGACCCAGGCGGACACGCGATAGTCGCAGCGCGAATCGACTTCAATGTCGCGTCCCTCATACACGCCGGCTACGTTGCCGCCGATGAGCCGCAGCACCATTGAAGGGGGCGCGCTGCGGCCGATCTGATCGTCGAAGCGCGCCTCAAGGTAGCGCGGATAACCGGGCGCCTCGTAGGGCGCCCAATCCATCGGGACCGACTCATGGTTGCCGCGCGACCGCTCATCGAAGTCGAACAGCTTGACGCGGCGGGCATCCGGCTCGCGCTGGTCGGCAAAGATCGGCAAGGGTGTGCTGCAAACGAGCGCGGCGATCATCAGCTTGACAGCGCGGATGGCGAACGCGATCGAGTGTCGCTTCACAGCAACGATCGCGTTGCTCGCGTGCCGGGCGCCAATCTCGATGCGTGCTTCGGCCATGCAAAACGCCTCACGTCGCTCCGATTGCCGCGCGTGCGAGGACGCGCTGTGCCCGCCCGCTGATAAGGTTTCGGCAGTCTTGCGCATCGGCATTGGCGGGAATCGGCCGATGTCATCGCGCAAATGTTGCGCGAGTCGGCCGCTTCGGCGCGACACTTCCGGCGGGTGCACCAAGGCGGACCGATTGGCCGAGATCATCCGCGCGGGCATGGGTCCGCATCGCAACGACAGGAGTTCGACGCATGACTCAACGTTTTTCCCGCCGTCGCCGCGCGTATCTGCTGTCACTGGCGGCCGTGCTGACCGCCTGCCCGTTGGAAGGCTGCTGGGGAAGCGAGCTGGCCAAGCGCTTCCGCGAGGGGTTCATACCCGGCTTTGTCGAGGGGCTTTCGCAGGCGGTCACGTTTGAGAACAACACGGCCGAACCCGGCCTGCGCCGCGCGTGGGCGGCGTTTTTCGAGGGACTCGGCGCGGCACTGAATACGCGAGACGGCTCGTAGTCTGGTCAGTCGGGTTGGTTGCACCACATGCACGGCGCGGTGCGGACATTCTGCCCGCACGAATGGCCTTCAACCCCGTTTCATGCGTGTCTCAACACGGCCATGCCCTCGCCGAAAACGTTTTTCCAAATCACCCAAGCCCATCGTGCGCAAGGGCTTGACCGCGCCACCCGGGCGAAGATATGTCGCTTGTTTCCGGGCGATGCCCGTCTGTGGCAGAGGCTGACGCAATTCGATGCGCGTCAAGACGAAAGCGTCACGGCCCCGAAGCGAAGGCCGTGACGCTTGTAATACGAATCGGTTTGCGCAGTTGCGTCGGGCGTTGAACAGTCCCCGCTAACCGCGAGTGAAGCCGATGCCCACGCCGGTGCGTCCCGTGCGCCCATCGCGGTCGATCCGCAAGTCAAACCGCGTCCCACGCCGCGGTGCGGGAGTCACGTCGCAAGGCGGCGGAACCGGCTGGATGCACACGTCGTCGCGAATGATCTTCCAGTAGCCCGGCCGCACGAGCACGCGCCGCTCTTCATACACCACCGTCGCGGGCCGCACGCAGACACGCTCCATCACCGTGTCCCATCGGCCGGGGCATACCACGACGGTCTGGTCGACATATCGCGTGCAGGGCGGCTTCACCAGGACGCGCTCGGTGCGATAGATGATCCGGCCGTGGCGGCGAACCGCGACGCGGCGCGACTCATAGACCGCCGGCTCGTCGACTCTCACGCGGCGGACTTCGGTCACGGGCGGAATCCACACGCGCTTGGGGCGATCTTCATGGACCGCCGGAATCGTGACCGGAATTCGGTCGATGCGATACTCCGGCTCGACCCAGACGCGCCGCGCGTGTGACGGGGCGACCGGCGGCGCGACGCCGATCGGCTGCGGTTGAATGTGTCGAGCATGTCCGTTCGCCGGACCGCCGCGGTAGCGATCGTTCTGGGCCTCGGCGGAAGCGGCGAACAAGAGCATCGTCGTTGCCGTCAGCACGGTCGGGGCGATGAAACGCGGGAACATGGCGGTCTCCTTGCTGGACGCGGGCGTGCGCTTCGTGCGAAGTTGTTGATTGCCCGCCCGGTCGCAGAGTTAGACACGCGCCCCGCGGCGACGTTGGCGCAATCGAACGTGGGCAGAAGGCGAATGGGGCTTTGGGATGCGCGCAGGAATAACCTGCATGTTTCCGTCAGGGGTGGCTTGGCCCAGTTGAAGGCTCTTCGTGCGTAACGGCCGATGATTCGTTCAAGCAGCTTCTGCGCGGACTTCAGTTCAGCACGCAGGCATACGCGCGGTCATGACGCTTTCGACAGCTCGGCCGGCGCGAGGTAGTGTCGGCGGCACGACGGCAGCGGCATGCGTCCGTCGAGCACCGCCAGCACTTCTTCTTTCTCGCGAACCAGTTCCCACAGAGGCTGCGACGCCGACGCAATCAGCGGAAACGCCGCGGCGATCTGCGCATCCCACTGATCGGCGAAGGCGAGAAAATCGTCCGGGCCGACGAAGGTGCGACAGTTGGCCGCGCGGCACAGGCAGCGGAAGGGCGCTTCGACGTTCAGCGAACCGTAGTCGTCGGTTAGTTCCTCGCCGGGATGAATGTCGCGGACGGCGATTTCGAAGTTGAATCCCGGCGCCAGGCTCGTCGGCGCGCAGGAATGATTGACGAAGCGCGCATGGTCCCAGCAGAGAATCGCATTGCCGAAGGCGTCTCGGAAGGCGTGCTTCAGCAGCACGCGCTGATAGATGCCGGTAAGCGTCGCGATGCGCTCAGGCGGGATCAATTGATCGAGCTTGTCGATCGCCCATGTGATGGTGCCGCGCGGAATGAACCGTGTGGCCACGACGCCGAACCCGATGTCCTCGTTGATGAACCGAAGTTCCGTATCAGGATGTAGCATAAAAGAGGTGTGATGGGTGGGGCGTCCTTTCGTCGCCCCCGGCGGTCGGCCGCCCAGCCGCCCGCGGTCCGGAAGAATCCGAGCGATGGATATGGGGGCGGTATTCTACAAGTGCGTGGGCGGGGTTCAATAAAAAAAACACGTGAAAGGTCGAGATTTCCGCGCCAGCGGCGCCGCGACTTTGACCGCGAACACGTCGGAGTCGTCGGCCGAAATCCGCGGAAGTGGTCGATTGGATCGTCACTCGGTTTTTTCGGAGGAGGCGGTCGTAACCTCGGGCTTTTTCCGAGCTTCCGGGACGAGCAGCGCCGAGCCGCAGTATCCGCACCTGACCTGCTTGCCGCGCACCGCCTCCGGGACCTGTAGGACCTTGCGACACTTGAGATTCGGGCACAGGATCGTTACGGCCATGGCATACCCCCTCGCATCCGCGACCCGAAGTACATGGCCTTCCGGTTGCAGCCGATGCGTTTGCACCGACTTCAATCGGACGGACGGCGGCCGTTCTTGACGCCGGCGGAGTTTCTGTAATCTGATTCAAGATTATTCGCCGATGGCCTTTATGATTGGTTATGATATAATTGCAGTGTCCGGGAGAGGCAGCCTCCGATCCCGGGCGTGTCCGGCGCCAGCCTGTTGTGCCGCGCCGGACAGACGGTCCCGTCGAAGGGTCCGCCGGCGGGCGGGTGCTTCGGCGGGGTGATTCGGCCGGGAACGGCGCGGCGTTCCGAACTCGGTCGCCGGGCCTCCGGGTGGTCCGAATAGAAGGGAGGTGGTCCAGTGGCTTGTAACATAGGCGGGCTGCCATAGGCATGCCCACGCACGCTGCCTGTGGCAGCACCCACCAGGAATAGGACCCGCCGGCGGTTGTCGCTGTCGGCGGGTCCTGGTTTTTTCAAGAAATCAGTCTTGCGGCCGATTCGCTTCCCAAGTCACCGCTTCCGCCGATAAACGCTCAAGGCGGCCGGCTGGCTTTGGCTCCGTCCTGCTTGGCATTGATTCGATCGTCTGATAATAATCCAATTCTTGCCGACATTCCATTCTGACCGCGTCAACGCGCTCTCTGCGGGACCGATTTGACTTTTTTTTGCGGATTTCGAGCAACGCCACTTCTCCATTTCGCGCTTACTAGTCAAGGGAGCATGCGTCTTCGTTTTGCGCATGTAGATACGTGCAAACGCTGAGTCCGATTCGTGCACCGCGGAGCGAATAGGCAAATGGACGACGAGGGGGTGGGCTGATGGATCCAGCCCATGCGGCGTTGTTCACACGGCTGGTGCGAGAAAGTGAGCGGGCGTTGTACGCGTTTGTCCGCTCATCGCTTCGTGCCCGGTCAGACGTCGAGGATGTGCTTCAGGAGACATGGATGGCCGCCTGGCGCGGCTTTGACGCTTACGACCGTAAGCGTCCGTTTGAGGCGTGGTTGCGCGGTATTGCGAGATTCAAGGTTATCGACCGGCTTCGTGACGGTCCGCTGGGCGGTCAAGCACGCTTCATGCCTCCGGAGTCGGTCCTGGCCATTGCGGACGAGCTGGATGCGCTGGCGGCGCAGCGCAGTGATTCGACGCGGGCCGTGTTTGTGTTCATGGAGGAGTGTCTAGCGGCGCTGCCGCCGGCCGATCGCGCACTGATCGAGCGCGTGTACCGGTCGCGAGAAACATGCCGGGCCATCGCCGAAAGCAACGGCGATTCAGCGGATGCCGTCGAGAAACGGCTCCAGCGCGCCCGGCTTCGATTGAGGAACTGTGTTTTGAACAAACTCCACGCGGATGCTTGAAATGCCAGAGCCTGATTCCCATTCCGCTCACCTTCAATCGGACGGTCACCCCCTCGCGTCCGATTGCTCGCATCGGCCGGGCGAGCACACAAGTTCGTCTCGGCCGATGCCCTCTTTTTCGATCGGCGGTGCGGGCGATTGGGTCGAGGAGGCGCCGGGCGTCGGCCCCGATGCGCATCAGGCGTTCATGCACGGTTTGCTGGCGGCCTACTTCGAGGCGCCCGCGACCGAAACCGACCTCCGCGTCAAGCGAATATTGGCCGGTCTGGCCGAACAGACAAGGGAAGTCCCCGTCCCCGGTGACCAGGCACGCTCCGGTGGACGGGAGACTTACCCTTTTTCTCCGGATTCTTCGCGGCCCTTTCGATCGTGGCTGATCGCCGCCGGGCTTTCCGCGACGCTGGTCGTCTCGATGACCGCGGTGGGACTGTCGTTTCTGGATGACAGCCGAACCGTCGCCCGCGCCGAGGTCATTCCATGGGCGCCGCTGGACGGCATGTTTCTCGTATCCGGTTCCGAAACGTGGACCGAGTGTTATGCCGAGAACATTCGCATAGAACCGATATCGACCGAAGCCGCCCGGATTTCCGGCCGCTATTTCATGGGTTGCAGGCAAAACCCTGAAGGCGAGATCGATCAACTCCTTCTTGCGACCGATGACCGCGTCTTGTGTGTCGTTTACTCCGGGAAGCCGGGTCGTGGTGTGCGGAAAGCGTTCGACGTCTACGTCCCCCTCCCGCGCGACAGCGAGGGTCGTAGCGAAACCATCTACCTCGTCCGCATGGCGACGCTCAGTGCCGCGGACGCGATTCGCTGCTATGAGGAGCGCCGAGAAAAGGGATGGCGCATCCCGATCTGGCCGCTCCAAGGCCAAACGCCATTCATCTGACAAGATCCCTCAATCAATCAGCGGCTTGTCCGGCCCCGGCTCGCGCGCGGCCCGGCTGGTGGGCGATTCGTTGCTCGCGGGCGTCGGCCCATTCGGTGGGCGGCCGACGGCCGGGTTGCGCGGGTCGATTTCCGCCGCCGCCGCTTTGAGCCGACGGTAGTACTCAAGCGACTGCGACATCGCCTCGTCGATGTCCAGCTTGATCAGATCAACGGCCCTTTGTTGAGCATCGATGGCCGCGTCGAACTGTCCCAGTTCGCCGCGAACCCGAGCCAGCTCAGCCCACGCGAACGGATCGTCGCCGTCGGTCAGTTCCACCAGGCGGCAGGCGCACCGCGCCATCAGTCGCAGGTCGCGCGCCGTCGGCTGGGGCGATCGCCACTGGGACTCCAACAGCGCGTGCAGCGCCGCCGGTCGATCCCAACATGCAGCCCGCATGGCCTCGTTGACTTCGGTCAGCGCCTCGATCCGTCCGAGTCGTATCAGCCAGCGGCGCTTCTGTTCGTACGAGTCGGCTCGCGTCGGATCGGCGGCGATCACCTTGTCGAGCAGGTTCAGCACGGTCTTTGGATCGCCCTGTCGCCGCGCGTTGGCCATCATGCCATCGAGCATCTCGATCTGTTTCGCGGTCTCGACCGCCTTGCGGATGGCCGCGGCGTCGAGCTTGTCGGCGACGATGTCGGCGATCGCGTCGCGCGCTTCCCAGATCGACTTCCCGGCCCACGCCAGCCGTCCGCCGCGGTCGATCACGCACGTCCACGGAAATTCGTCGATCCCGGCCATCCAGGCTTCGGTCGTCGAATTGTCCGAATCGTGGCCGATGATGAGCGGTACACGGGGCGGCCCTTGGGCGAAGCCGGCCAGCACATGCGGCTCGTCGTTGCTGACGACGAGGACGACGACGCCGCGAGCGGTGAACGCGGCGTGAATCTGTGCCAGTCGGGCGACGTCGTCGAGCCAGGCGTCCTCGGCCGGTGATCCGAAATAAACAAGGAACGCACGTTCCTGGCCGTCGATCGCGCTGCCGGGCAGCGCCGGCGGCCGGCCATTGATCCATTCGCCGACCTTCAGCGGCGGCGGTGCATCGCCGAGTGCCACGGGTCGCGGTTCGTCCGACTCCGGCGGTTCGGGTGGTTCGTCGGGCTGGCCGTACAGCGAAGCAATGGAAAGGAGCATCCACAGTCGAATCATGGTCGGCTCCGGCGGCCCACGGGCTGCATTCGGCTGCACCGAACCACACCCGCGGCCACATCCCGCCGCCCCATCCGGGGCGGTCGTACAAGTGGTCGCACGCCTTGTATTTCCCTTCGTCGCACCCCCGCCTGCGCGGGGGCAGCTTCGTCGCTCTGATCTTCCCCTTCGTGCCGTTGTTTTGACGTTTCGAGGTCTTACGCCGTTTCCGCCATCCCGCGCTCATTCAGCGCGCGCTTGAGCACGGACGGCAGCACAAAGACGGTGCTTTCTTCCGCCGTCGTGACGTATTCGATGTCGCCCGCTCCCAGTTCGCGCAATCGCGCCAGCACCGCCTGAACGACCGGTTCCGGCGTGCTCGCCCCGGCCGTCACGCCGACGACGTCGACGCCGTCGAACCAATCGCTTCGGATTTCGTCGGCGGCGTCGATCAGAAAGCCGCGCACGCCGCGCTGCGTGCCGACCTCGACCAGACGCGCCGCGTTGCTCGAGTTCTTCGATCCGACCACCAGCAGCAGCGTCATGCCACGCTCGGTCATGGATTTGACGGCGTCCTGGCGGTTCTGCGTGGCGTAGCAGATGTCTTCGGTCGGCGGCAACTCCAGGTGCGGAAAACGCCGGCGCAGCGCGCGGATCACGCCCGCCGTGTCGTCGACGCCCAACGTCGTTTGCGTCAGCACCATCAGGCGTTGATGCGGCGGCACGGGTTTGTCGCGGGCTTGGCGCTCGTCTTCGACGAGCGTGATGTGCTCCGGCGCGTGGCCCAGCGTGCCCACGACTTCGTCGTGTCCCTCGTGCCCGATCAGGATGATGTGATAGCCCTGTTGCACGAAGCGCAGCACTTCCAGATGCACCTTCGTCACCAGCGGGCACGTGGCGTCGATGACTTGCAGACCGCGCCGGCGTGCCTGCTCGAACACGGCGGGCGCGACGCCGTGCGCGCTGAGAATGGCGCGCGCGCCGTGGGGGACCTCGTCGAGTTCGTTGACGAAGATGCCGCCGCGCTGTCGCAGTTCGCGCACGACGTGGCTGTTGTGCACGATCTCCTTGCGCACGTAGACGGGCGGTCCATAGACGTCCAGGGCCAACTCGACGATCTTGATCGCCCGATCGACCCCGGCACAAAACCCGCGCGGATTGGCCAGCAGCACCTGCACGACGCGTCGACTCCGATTGTTGCGAACCGCGATTGTATTGGATTGTACGCGACCGTCGAGCAATCGGCGTTGAACGACGCAGGAAATCGAACGCAAGGCAACGGCGAATGGAGCGTCAAAAGTGAACGTAGAAGTTCGTGTCGACGCCGCGATACTGCGTGATCGTGCCGGTGTCGTCGCCGTCGCAAAAGAACTCGTGCGTCGACGTGTTGATGTTCATGGGATCGTCCGGATCGGGCCACGTGGCCGTCGCGGTGAAGCTGTCGCCGGCGCGGAGCGTCAACTCGTGGTTGCCGCCGGGCGCAAGCGAAAAGCTGGTTGCGCCCATCGAGAGCGGATTGCACCCATCGTTCGGCGAGATCGTGACCTGCATCGTCACGGGTTCGTCGGTCTCGTCCGAGGGGTTCCAGATCAGTCCTTTCACGTAGGGCGAGAATTCCACCGTGTCGGTGCTTTCGACGCCGTTGACCACGACCTTGACCGGACCGAAGACCGCGCCGACCGGCACGCTGAATTCAAGCGAGTCGCCGGATGCCGCCGTTGCTTCGGCCGTTCCCGGCCCGCCGTGATTGATATCGCTGAAGTCCACGACGTTGTTGGCGGGGTTGCGGAAATCGAAGCCCTTGCCGGTCGCGACGATCATATCCTCGAAGTAGCCGTTGTCCGGAGTCAGCGCCGTCAGCCGCGGGCGAATCGTGATGGGAACTTCAGCCAGAATCTCGAAAGTCCCGTTCGGCTCAATCAGCACGAACTGGAGCTTGCGATTGCCGGCGATCACGTTGTCCAGCTCCAGTATGTCGACGTAAGATGCGAGGTTTTCGAACGCAAGAATGTTGCCAAGTTGCACCGGAATCGCCTGCCGACTGCCTTCCTGCATCTCGAAGTCCAGCGCCAACGCCAGCGTGGCCGTCGTGGCGCCGTCGCTGTTGAGGATGTCCTCGGGGTCGACGTTGACGCCGTTCTGTTTGATCTCGAAATGCAGATGCGGCGCCACGCCGCCGGTGGAGTCGGAGCGGCCGATGGACTGCCCGGCCGTCACCGTATCGCCGACGTTGACCGAGGCCGGATTGGTCATGTGCATATACCGCGAAACCTCGCCGTTACCGTGATCGATCTCGACGATGTATCCGCCGGTGATGTTGCCGGTCGCCGTGCGGCCGCAGTTGACGCTGTTGGTCTGACAGCTTGCGCGAATCACCGTACCGTCGCCGACGGAATGTACGTTCGTGCCGTCGGCGGCGCGGTAGTCGACGCCCATGTGATTCGTCGATGCCCCCTGCGCGGGCGAATTCCGAGGTCCGAAGTCGCTCGTGACGGTCAGCGAGTCGAGCGGCGGGCTCGTGATGTTGCTGAATTGAATGCCGATCCGGCCGCGTACGGCGATCGGCGCGTCGCCGGCGTTAACCGTTGTTCCCGGGGCCGGCTCGTCGGCGATGAACACGACTTGCGCGCGGAACTCACGTCCGCCCACGCCCACTCCCGCGTAGCCGGAGTAGACCATCGAGCCGCCCTGGGCCGCGCTCGTCTTGATTCGCGCCGCCGCCGTGCCGTCCGGTCCCAGCAGACCGATGCCGATCATGGCCGTGAGCATGCCGGTCTGCTCATCGAAGGTTCCACGCACCGGTACCCAAGCAGGGCCGCCGGTGTCTTCATCGATGTAGCCGGCCACGTAGATGCGGTCGTTCGGGCCGGTCGCGGGCATGCGCAGCACGACGTAGGAGGGCTGGTCGTTGACGACTTCGACTGCGATGCGCGTCAACGGCTCGATCAGGAACGCGCCGTCATTGAGGTCGGCGAACAGGCTTCGGCCCTCGTCGGTCAGCATAGTCTGCGTCATCGCGCCGTGGATATCGCCGGCGGCGCCTTGCGGGAATGACAACGAGGCGATGCCGGGCAGGTCGATGCCGCCGCCGGCCGGGGGAATCGTGAACTCCCGGATCGACTCAGCGACGCTGTTCTCGATCAGTCCCGGAAACAGTGAGTCGCCGTCGCCTGGCAACTGCCCGGGCAGCGGCATTGTGTTGGGACAGCCTGTTAGAAATGAAACAATGGTGACGACGGCCAGCAGCGACCAGGCGCTGTGACGGTGCGACACATGAGCGTCCACGGAGCTCTCCTTTTTTCCGCGCGGCTGCGGGGAATGCCTGCGCGGCGACGTGTGCCGATCGGGGGATGGACTCAAGTTACGGGATAAGAGTCGGCCTGTGGACAGGGTAATCAAGAGCGGATGCAATTGCAATCCACTCGCACGATGTGCGATCTTTGCATGATATTGCGATTGCCCAAATCAGCGCACCTGCTCCATTTCAGTCGTGATGGTCAACGCTGAGGCCGTCGTTTTCGACTTGCGCAATTGCTTTGCCGCATTCCGGACACCGCGCGTCGGACACTGACTTCAGGCAGTAGTGGCAGTTGGGGCAGGTCGGCACGCCGCGCCGCATCAGCTCGGACCGCATTTCCTGTCGCAGGCCGCGTCGATAGCCGCTGAGGCAGAACCAGGTATACGCCGCGACGCCGGCGAGTAATGTGCCGCGCTGCCACCAGGTAAAACCGCCGGGCCACGGCACAACGTCCCGCAGAAGATCGACAACATAGAGCGGCAGCAGGACGAAAACTGCGGAGCATACGATCGCCGGAACGACGAGGCGCGCGCTCCAGTTGTCGCGCTTCATCACCGAGCGCGCGAAGTCGTCCGCCTGCTCGACCGTCTCAAACAACTCTCGCTCCGGCACGTCGGCCAGGCGCGGCGGTTTGCGATGATGACGTGTCATCGGGCGAGCCTCCGAGCAATCTCCCGCACGCCATCGCCGCGGCGATACACGGCGTGCGCGCGGTCACGAATGTTACGGACTGCTCGCGAATTCACGGACCTGCGGGCTGGCGAGCAAGTCCGCTGCTGTAACCCCTCATTCACGCCGGGAATGCACCGCCGAATCGACGGCGATGAGCACGCGGCCGGTTCGGATCAGCTCGGCGGTAGCCGGATCGCCGCGCAGTCGGTCGGCATCGTCAGTCGACAGAACGATGTCGCCTGTGTGCGGGCCGGCCGATTCCACAGCCTGCGCCGCGCCGACCAGGCGCCATCGGCGTGTTTGCGCCACCGGCCGCGACTCGGCTTCGGAGTGATCCCGTTTCGCGTTGATTCCCGCGACGATCTGCTCGAAGCTCAGCGATGTTTCGACGTAGACCGCGGGCGGCCGAGCCGACTCGGCGTTCGCGGCCGTTGCAGCGCCGACGGAGGTTGCCGCGTCGCAAACAACGGCGCCATCCTCCTGGCGGATCATCGGAAACAAACAGGGTTTCAGGCCGGCGCCGCGCGCGTCGATGATGATGATGGCCGGATCGTCAGCCGGTTCCGCGTCCGCCACTGCACCGGCCTGCCGACCGGCGCGAATGGCCTTGCGGCGTCGGTCGCGGGCGGCCACCAATGCGACGCCGGTCGCGCCCCACAGCGGTGCGCGCAGCTCGACCTCGCATTGGGTCGGCCGGTCCGGCGGCAGCCAGCGGACGGCGGTCGTGCGCTGGCCGCGCAGCGCGCCCCGTACGCGGACTTCGCCTTCACGCAAATCGCGAAGGCGACCGTCGCGATCGATCGGCACGTCCAGCGCCAATGCCAGCGCGTTGCGCGCGGCGACGATCTCGGCGGCGCGCTGCGCCGCCCGGCGATCCCGGGCGCGCGGTCCCTGCACGCAGCCGATGCCGCGCACGATCAGCTCGCCGTTCGTCCAGTCGACGTGACCGTCGCCTTCAGCGCGAACGTGCGGTTTGAATCCGGCGGGCAGCGATGGAGTCGCCTGCCGCACAACGCTTTTCGCTGTCGGCGGCGGGTCGAACGTGGCTGCCATGACGCAGCATGTGATGCACCATCCCGCCACGGATGAGAACTCCAGGATGAGATCCGACGGTGGACATTGTACCATTCGCGGCGCGAGGGCGATCCGCTGTGTAGATTCGCGATCGGACCAGGATCATGCAAAGCGATGTGACGGGAAATGCGCAATAAAAAAGAAACAGAGGTTGCCGGGAAACGGATTTCTCCGCCATCGCGCGGCGCGGCTGGTTCGGCCGAAGCCGAATCATCGCGCCGCCGAGAGTGTGCTGACCTGTCAGGAAACCGGGAACTGGGATGCAGTTTCCGGTCTCGAGTCTCTAGTTATTCCCTAGAAAGGAGGTGATCCAGCCGCAGGTTCTCCTACGGCTACCTTGTTACGACTTAGTCCCAGTCACCGGTCTTACCGTCGGCCGCCGCCTCCTTGCGGTTGGCTGAGCGGACTTCGGGTACTACCAGCTTCCATGACTTGACGGGCGGTGTGTACAAGGCTCAGGAACACATTCACCGCGTCATAGCTGATACGCGATTACTAGCGATTCCAACTTCATGCAGGCGAGTTGCAGCCTGCAATCTGAACTGAGGGACGTTTTCAACGATTTCCTCCACCTCGCGGTCTCGGATCGCTCTGTACCGTCCCATTGTAGCACGTGTGCAACCCCGGGCATAAAGGCCATGATGACTTGACGTCGTCCTCGCCTTCCTCCGGTTTAACACCGGCAGTCTCGTTAGAGTGCCCGGCATGACCCGCTGGCAACTAACGACAAGGGTTTCGCTCGTTATGGGACTTAACCCGACATCTCACGACACGAGCTGACGACAGCCATGCAGCACCTGTGCAGGTTCCACGGCAAGCCGCGTCATCCCGCTTTCACGGGACTAATCCCTGCATGTCAAACCCGGGTAAGGTTCTTCGCGTTGCTTCGAATTAAGCCACATGCTCCACCGCTTGTGTGAGCCCCCGTCAATTCCTTTGAGTTTTAGCCTTGCGGCCGTACTCCCCAGGCGGCGCACTTAACACTTTTGCTTCGACCCGATCAACGTCAGAGTTGCTCGAGTCTAGTGCGCATCGTTTAGGGCGTGGACTACCGGGGTATCTAATCCCGTTTGCTCCCCACGCTTTCGCGTCTCAGCGTCAGGACAGGCCCAGTCACCCGCTTTCGCCCCGGGCGTTCCTCTAGATATCTACGCATTTCACCGCTCCACCTAGAGTTCCAGTGACCCCTACCTGCCTCAAGCCCCGCAGTATGCCAAGCCGTTCCCCGGGTGAGCCGGGGGATTTCACAAGGCACTTACGAGGCCGCCTACACGCGCTTTAAGCCCAGTGATTCCGAACAACGCTAGCCTCCTCTGTCTTACCGCGGCTGCTGGCACAGAGTTAGCCGAGGCTTTTTCTGGGGTAGATCAACTCACGACGTGTTAGGTCGCTGCGTTTTCGTTCCCCTAAAAGCAGTTTACATCCCGAAGGACTTCCTCCTGCACGCGGCGTCGCTCCGTCAGGCTTTCGCCCATTGCGGAAGATTCGTTACTGCAGCCACCCGTAGGTGTCCGGGCAGTGTCTCAGTCCCGATGTGACCGACCATCCTCTCAGACCGGTTACCCGTCGTCGCCTTGGTGGGCCGTTACCTCACCAACTAGCTGATAGGGCATGGGCCGATCCCGAACCGGCAGGCCCGAAGGTCCCCACCCTTTGAGCACAGAAGGCATCCCTTCCGTGGTCTCATCAGGTATTACCGTCACTTTCGCAAAGGATTCCGACAAGTCGGAACCCGACGCTATCCCTGTGTCCGGGGTACGTTACCCATGTATTACTCACCTGTCCGCCACTATCCGTCATATTGCTACAACGGATCGTACGACTTGCATGTCTTAGCCACGCCGCCAGCGTTCGTTCTGAGCCAGGATCAAACTCTTCGAATGAATTGTTCGTCAACAGCGCGCTTCGATCGGCCCGAAGGCCGCCATCGCCGGTTGTTCACCGTCGATGGAAGAAGCACGTTCGTTTACGAAAAGGCTCAAACGCTCGTCTGCAATACGAGAATGTTTGAGCTGCCGGAACACCGATTCCGGCGGCTTGGTTGGCTCCGCTGACGGCACGTAACGGCCATCAGGCGGAGGATCCAGGCGAACGTCGGGATTGCAGCCCGGCGAACGCCTCACATTCTCGCGGCAACCTCTGTTCACTTGTCAAAGAGCAGAGCACAGCAGCGCAACAAAAAACCGGTCGACTCACCCGACCGCCACCCCGTCGGCCCAGCGTTTTTATCCCGCCGAAGCGGGCACACTGAGCGGGGATTCGATCGGAAAATGAACCCCAACCGGCTCAAGATCAACCGCTGCTGGCAAAGGGTAATGTAGCTCAGTTTTTCGGATTGTCAAGGCGGCCGAAACGTGAGCGGAGCGAAAAAAACGACCGCGGCGTCATCGAAATCCGCAGCCTTATAAGCTTCAAGAAGTTACGGTAATTCGGTCGATCTTCTCATGTTGCGCAATTTCGCGGCCAGATCTGCAAAAGCGGGAAAGTCAACCGCCTGCGGCCCGTCCGATAATGCTTGATCAGGCGCCGGATGAACTTCCACCATCGCCCCGTCCAGACCAGCCGCCAGGCTCGCCAGTACCAGCGGCGGCACCACCGAGGCCAGGCCGGCGCCGTGCGACGGATCGACGATCACCGGCAAATGGGTCAGTTGCTTCGTCAGTACCGCGCCCGCGAGATCCAGCGTGTTGCGCGTCATGGTCTCGAATGTGCGGATGCCGCGTTCGCACAACACCACCTGCGCGTTCCCGCCGGCGAGGAGATACTCCGCCGCCAGCAGCCACTCGTTCAGCGTGGCGCTGATGCCGCGTTTGAGCAGAACCGGTTTGCCGACCTTGCCCACCGCTTCGACCAGCGAGTAGTTGTGCATATTCCGAGCGCCGAGTTGCAGCACGTCGGCGACCTGCACCACGGCAGGAAGCGTCTCGACGTCTTTGACCTCGGTCACGATGCGCAAATCGAAGCGGCTCTTGACTTCGTCGAGCAGGCGCAGCCCCTCGTCGCCCAGCCCCTGAAAGGCATAGGGCGACGTGCGCGGCTTGTAGGCGCCGCCGCGGAAAAACCGCACGCCTTCGCGCGAAACACACTCGGCAGTTCGCATCACTTGCTCACGCGATTCGACGGCGCAGGGGCCGGCGATCAGCGTAAAACGTCCGCCGCCGATCGGTTCGTCGCGAACCATCAGCGTCGTTCCCTGCGGCCGTTGCTGACGACGCACCAGCGTGGGCGGTTCTCCGTTCTTTTCGCAGGCCGACACGCCGGGTAAGGCGGCCAGGCGCTCCGTTGGCGCGGATCGTCCGACGCCGAACACGTTGATGGTCCAGGTTTCGCCGCGGATTCGATGGGGAATCAGGCCCAGCTCGCGGACATGCGCACAGACCGTTTCCAGTTGGGCGGGCGTTGCATCCGGCTTCATCACGATCAGCATCGTCGAAGTCCATCCTGTCGGGTTGGAAAGTCCATTATAGTCCGGACGGCTGGCGCACAAAGCACCCTCCGCTCACTCCGGAAGCCCTAAACCGCGTCCTTCCCGGGGACGGGGGCATTTGATCGACGCGTCATATCCGCGCAGGCGGGAATCCAGTCGTACGACGCGAAGCTGGCCCCCGCCCACGCGAGGGCGACAGGCATGAATGCACCGCCGAGGGCGGCTGTGGTTCATGCCGTGCTCGACACCGAGCCGACCGGAAGCGTATGCTGTTCGCTCGTGAGCAAGACCATGTCGATCCTGCTGGACCAAAAGGGAGTAGCCGCGACATTGGAGCGGCTGTCCGGCGAAGTGCGGGCGGCGCTGCCGCCGGATGCTCCGGCCGCCATCGTCGGTATTCGCTCGCGCGGCGAAGTGCTGGCGCAGCGGATGCAGGCGGCGCTACAGCGGCGCGGCTGCAAAAACCTGGCGCACGGATCGCTGGACATCACGCTTTATCGCGACGATCTGGCCGAGATCGGCCCGGCGGCGCAGGTGCGCCGCACTGAGATCGAGTTCGACGTGCAGGACTGCTTCATCGTGCTGGTCGACGACGTGCTGTTCACCGGCCGCAGCGCCCGCGCGGCGATCGATGCGCTCGTGGACCTGGGCCGGCCGCGGGCGATCCGGCTGGCGGTGATGGTCGATCGCGGCGGTCGCGAGCTTCCGATTCAGGCCGACTTCGTCGGTGTGCGCACGCCTGATCCAAAACGTCACGTGACGGTGAAGCTGGTCGAGACCGACGGCGAGGACTGCGTGGAAGTGGTGTGAGGTCTGGTACGGATGGTCAGCTTGTTCGCATGTTGCGTATTGCATGTTGCGTATTGCATGGTGCGGGCATTCTGCCCGCACGAACGGGCTACAAGCCCGTTCCACGCGACAATGATAAGACGCAGCGACCCTGACCAGCGCCAGCAGGCGACGAAGACGCGGGAATCATGACGATGGCCGCCCCGGCCGCTGAAACAACCTGGACGCGCAAGCATCTGCTCGACCTGGAGTCGCTATCGGCCGACGAGATCGGCGTCATTCTCGACACGGCCGAGGCGTTCAAGGACGTCTCGACGCGAAGCGTGAAGAAGGTTCCGGCGCTGCGCGGGCGCGTGGTGGTCAATCTGTTCTTCGAGGAATCGACGCGCACGCGGACGAGTTTCACGCTGGCGGCGCAGCGGCTGTCGGCCGACGTGATCGACTTCTCGGCCAAAGGCTCGTCGGTGGCGAAGGGCGAGACGCTGGGCGACACGGCCCGCAACATCGAGGCGATGGGCGTCGATCTGATCGTGTGCCGGCATCCGGCGTCGGGCGCGCCGCACCTGCTCAGCCGCTGTGTGAACTGCTGCGTGATCAACGCCGGCGACGGGCGGCACGAGCATCCGACGCAGGCGCTGCTCGATCTGTTCACGATCCGCCAGCACAAGGGACGCATCGAGGGGCTGAAAGTCGCGATCGTCGGCGACGTGGCCAACTCGCGCGTGGCGCGCTCGAACCTGTGGGGGCTGACGAAGCTGGGCGCCGAGGTGACGTTCGTCGGGCCGACGACGCTCGTGCCGCGTACGTTCGAGCAATTCGGGGCTCGCGTTTGCCACGACATCGACGCGGTCATCGGCGAGTTCGACGTCATCAACATGCTGCGCATTCAGATGGAGCGCGTGACGTCCAACGTGTTCCCCAGCGTGCAGGAATACACGCGGCTGTTCGGTCTCAACGGCCAGCGCATGCGCCGCGCCAAGCCGGACGTGCTGGTGATGCACCCCGGCCCGATGAACCGCGGCATCGAGATCACGACCGAAGTCGCCGACGGGGCGCGCAGCGCCATCTTGCAGCAGGTGACCAACGGCCTGGCGGTGCGCATGGCGGTGCTGTTTCTGTGCAATCAGGCGGCGGGGGGATGATCGCGGCGACAACCGCAGCGATGGCGCTTGCGGCTCGGATCATGCCGGATTGGGTGGCCCACCGCGTCGCGGTGGGTTGACGATGATGGGATCTGAAATGAACCGTCTCCCCCGCGCAGGCGGGGGTCCAGTTCCGCGCCGCAGCACTGGATTCCCGCCTGCGCGGGAATGACAAGAGCGGCCAACCGCGGCGCAAAACGTTCCCTGATCCGAGCCCCAAGCGCAAGCGCCGGGGTCGCCATGACATCTTGCCGTAACCGCAGCGATGGCGCTTGCGGCTCGGATCAGGCCGGCGATGGCCGGCTCAGTCAGCCGCGCCGATACGGAATCGCCAGCCCCGCCGGCGGGCGGGCCTGGCCGCTGCGCAGCGCCAGCGCCAGCAGTGTCAGCACGTAAGGCAGCGCCAGCATCGCCGGGTAGAGCACGTGCACGCGCGATCCCAGCCGCGGCTGGAGCGTCACTTGCAGCGCCTCCAGCCCGCCGAAGAACAACGCCGCCAGCGCAATGCGCACGGCGGACCACCGCCCGAAGATCACCAGAGCCAAAGCCACGAACCCGCGGCCGTCCGTCATTCCGTCCTGGAAGCGATTGCTGATCGACAGCGTCAGGCACGCACCGGCCGCGCCCGCGCAGGCCCCGCCGAAGGCCGCCGCAAACGTCCGCGCCGCCGCCACGCGCACGCCGGCGGTGTCGGCCGCCTCGGGGTTCTCGCCGACCGCCCGCAGCGTCAGCCCCGGCCGCGTGCAGCGCAGGGCGACGGCCGTCATTACGACCAGCGGCAGGGCCAGCCAGGTAATCGCGTCGTGCGCCAGCAGGGCGTGCAGGATCGGATGGCGCGCGGCGTCGATCGCCAGCAGCGAAGCGAAGCGCGGCGCGACGAATTCGCCGCTGCCGGCTCGTGCCGTCGCGTCGATCCGCTCGGCCGCCACGCCGGTCGCGCCCAGGGCCAGCAGGTTGATTGCCAGTCCGGTGACGATCTGATCGCGCGCCCCGCCGACGGTCCACAGCGCAAAGAGCAGTCCGACCAGCGCCCCGGCCGCGGCGGCGGCCAGCAGTCCCGCCGTCGCCGAGCCGCCGGCCCATGCGGCGGCCGCGCCGGCCAGCGCGCCGATGAGCATCATGCCCTCGATGCCGATGTTAACCAGCCCTGCGCGTTCGGCGACGAGTTCTCCCGTGGCGGCCAGCAGCAGCGGCGTGGCGCCCTGGATGCCGCGGTGGATCGTCGAAGGAGCGAGGTCGAGCCAGTCGGCATTCATGGATTTGGCGCCAGTACCTTATTCATCGCACCACATGGCGACGCGACCAAGAACGCGCGAGTGCGGAGTCGTGTTCTTGTCGACCGGACCGATCGGGCGCCGCCATGGCGGACGGCGATTCGCGCTGCCCAGCGGTCTCCCGCCCATCAGGAAGCACGTTTGTCGTGCGTAAGCGGGATGCCAAGCGTGCACAACTGTCGGGACGCCAGGCTCGTCGCGGCCCGACAGTGTTGACAACGAATCGAAACGATGCTTAACTCTAGTAATCCCATACCCGCACGTCTCCGCAATGGAGGATGCTTAAGATGACAAAAAAAATGATTTTGTCCCTTCTCTTTGGCGTCGCACTCCAATGTCCGCAGGCGGCGGGCTTGTTCGCGCAGGCGCCTGAAGCTCAAACCCAGCCAACGGAACCGAGAGCGGCCGCATCCCAGCCTGACGAGGGCGCATCGCTCAGGCAATTGGAAGAGCGGCTGGTCGATGCCATTCGCTCGATCTACCCGAAGAACGCACCGATGGCCCAAGAGCACATGCCCGCTTTTTGGCGCGACGATATCATTGCGGCCGTCGACGAACTGAGCAAGGCAAGAGCGAAAGACATCATCAATCAGATCAAGAAGGATGGCGACTTCTTCACGTACTTGCATCACTCGGCCGAGCGTTTACAAAGCCTGCTCGATGCTGCTACCCAATACCTTGAGCTATCCAGGCAGCGAAACGACTCGCTTCGAGATGTGCAGAATGAAATACGCGCGCTGGAGCAGAAACTCCAGAAAGCAACGGACGCGAAGGCGAGCGCGCAAGCCAAGGAGGAACTTGAGCGCGCACGGCAGGTGGAAGCTGATATCGTGCGCTCATTTGAGCGTCAAGAGTATCGCCTGGTTACCCAATATGATGAATGCCTTGCCAGTCTGAGTGATTGGGCGGACATCAGGCGGCGCGGTGATGGGGCATCGCTTCGCATCGAAGTAGAAAAAGAGCCGATTAACGAGGAGTCGGGGAAGCCCGCTGACGCCGATGAGCTTGTGCTGCGCGAGCTGGTCACGCGGCTGCTTCAGACGCGCGCCGATTCACAGAAACTGCTCGAGGATCCGACGCTAACTTCTCTTCAGGCTCAATCGCTATCTGCGACACGAGAGCAGGCTGAACGCGCGGTCTGTTCGAATCGTCGTCTGCGCATCCGAATGTGCGTGGACGATGCGTACGAGACAAATTCATACCTCGGTGACAGAGTGCAGGTCATCGAGGGTCGACTTAGCGGCCTTGTCGACCTTGTGCCAGGTGCATGCATTACGGTCCGTACATCATCTGAGGATGTTCTTGTTATTCGACGTGGGGTCTGGATTCGGCTGAACGTACGCTTGGACAAAGTCACGATACTCGATCGTGATAAGCCCAGAGTGGAGCGATCCGAGGGAGGCAATGTCACTCGCATGTCCAAGGTGGTCGATCTGAAGGGTGGAATCGACATCCAGGCGACACACATACCGTAGGGCGCGCTGTTCAAGTTTGCCTCAGCCTGATGCTTTGCCAGCTACGTCTCCCCCGTCCGTTTCGGCGGGCCGGCGAGCCAGGCAACCAGTAGTACGACGCCGCCTTGGGCGGCGAACGTCAGCGTCGTCGGAAACGACGCCGCGCCTTCCAGATCGGCGTGCTGAAGGCCGCGCACGCCCGTGTCCAGCATCGCGAAAAACAGCGCGGCCGGCACGATCGCCGGCGGCGACAGCCGCGCCAGCATCGCCACGGCGATGGCGGTGTAGCCGTAGCCCGCGCCGTAGCGCGCAGTCAGATAGTAACTGTTGCCGGCGATCTCGACCGCGCCGGCCAGCCCGGCCAGTGCGCCGCTGAGCAGAAAGGCGCCGGCGGTGTAGCCCGTCACGGGCAGACGCGCCAGTCGCGCGGCGATGGGATTCGCGCCGACGATCCGCAGTCGCAGGCCGGGCACGGTATGTCGCAGGAAGAACCACGCGCCGACAGCGGCCAGCAGCGCAATGGCCACGCCGGCGTGAAGGCCGTGTCGCGACGACAGCAGCGGCAGCCGGGCCGCGGCGGCGATCGAGGAGGTCGTGTCGCGCTGGGCGCTGAGCGGATCGGCCAACGGGCCGTGGACCATGATCGCGACGAGCTGAATCGCGACAAAATTGAGCAGGATCGTGCTCAGCACTTCCTGCACGCGGCGGGCCAGCTTCAGCCACGCGGCCAGGCCGGCCCAGATCGCGCCGGCCACGACGCCCGCCAGCAAGGTCAGCGGCGCCGCGACCCACGCGGGCCAGGTGCCCAGGTGAATACCGACGGCGCAGGCGGCCAGCGCGCCGACGAGGTACTGGCCTTCGGCGCCGATGTTCCACACGCCGCAGCGAAACGCGACACACACGCCCAGACCGGTCAACAGCAGCGGGCAGGCCACGAGCAGCGTGGCCGAGAGCCGATCTGCGCCGCCGGCCACCGATTGCGCGAACACCCGCAACACCGCCGCCGGCGGATAGCCGCAGAGCCAGGCGACGGCCAGCAGCACCGCGATGCCGGCGGCCGCTGCCGCCATCGAAGCGCCCAGCGCTCGCACAGCGTGCCTCATGCGGTCGCGCCCGCCATCAGCGCGGCGATGCGCTGCACGAGACCGTCGGCGGTTTCGGCTTGGCGCAGCCGGCCGCGATAGAGCACAAAAACGCGATGCGACAGTTCGAGGATTTCATCGAGATCGGTGCTGACGAGCAGCACCGCAGCGCCGCGTCGCGCCGCTTCGAGCAGCCGCGCACGAACGTAGCGCGTGGCGCCAAGGTCCAGGCCGCGCGTCGGATTGACGGCCAGCACCAGGCGCGGCCGGCCGTGAAGCTCGCGCGCCACGACCAGCTTCTGCTGATTGCCGCCGGACAATTCCACCGCCTGCGCGCGTTCCGACCGCGCGCGGATGTCGTATTGACCGATCAGTTCGCGTGCGAAGCCGCGCACGGCCGGCCAGCGCAGCACGCCGCGGCGCGCGAACGGCGGCCGGGCGTGCATCTTGAGCACGGCGTTTTCGGCCACGCTGAGCGGCAGCACGAGCGCTTCGCGCTGGCGGTCGTCGGCGACGTGTGCGATTTCGTGCGGTGCCGCGGCGACACGAAGATCGCCGGCCGTGACGCGCCGAAGGCCCAGAAGCGTCTCGATGAGCGCAGCCTGACCGTTGCCATCGACGCCGGCCACGCCGATCAGATCGCCGGCGCGAAGACACAGATCGACGCGCTCCAGCCCCGGCGGCCGCTCACCCGATTCACTCGACACGGCTCGCATGTCGACGATCACGTCCGCCTCTGCGTGCTGCGCGACGCCCGTCGCCGACGTCGTTTTCTCGTTCCCTGTCTCCGTTTTCCCCGCTTCGACGATTTGACTTTTCGACCTTTCGTCGTTTCGTCGTTTCGACGATTCGACGCTTCCGATCTCGACTTTCGACTTTCGATTTTCGACTTGCTCCTCCGCTCCCAGCATCATGCCCGCCAGACGCTCGATCGGCGTATCAGCGACAGGAAAAGTCCCGAGGGATTGCCCCCGGCGCAGCACCGTGACGCGATCGCACAGGGTCGAGATTTCGCCCAGCTTGTGCGAGATGAACACCACCGCGCAGCCGGAGTCGCGCAGGCGGCGCAACGTCGCGAACAACGGCTCGATCTCTCCCGGCGTCAGCACGGCCGTCGGCTCGTCGAGAATCAGCACGCGCACCGGCCGGCGCAAGGCTTTGAGCAACTCGACGCGCTGGCGCTGACCGACGCTCAGTTGTTCGACAAGGGCGTGCGGATCGACGTCGAGGCCCAGCCGCGCCGCCGCCTCGGCGGCGCGCCGCCGCAGCGACGCCGGCGTTCGCCAGAAGCCCGCCCCGCGGTCGCCGAGCAGCACGTTTTCGGCGACGGACATGCGTTCGACGAGCATGAAGTGCTGATGGACCATGCCGATGCCCAGCCGGCGGGCGTCCTCGGGGCGATGCAGCGTAACAGTTCGGCCGTCGATGCGAATGTCGCCCGCGTCGGTCCGCAGCAGGCCGAAGAGGATGCGCATGAGCGTGGACTTGCCGGCGCCGTTTTCGCCGAGCAGGGCGTGGATTTCGCCGGCACAAAGTTCGAAGGAAACGCCCGCCAGCGCGCGGATTCCGCCGAAGCGTTTTTCGATTCCGCGAAGCTCGACGAGGGGGGGCATGGGTTGTTGAGCCTGCTTTGACGCTCGGAGGATTGTCGAACTCGCCAGCGGCGCCGAGCGCCGACCGACGTGCGAAACGAGCAACGAGGCGCGCACGTGGGAAAGCGTCAGCGCATCGAAGGCCGTGTGCTCACCTGCGCCGCAACGCCGCCGGCGCTATTTGCGCCCAACGCTTACTTACGTACGCGTCTCGTTGCGCGTCGCCGGCATCACAGCCGAGGGCGGCTGTGCCACACGGGGGCATCACAGCCGAGGGCGGCTGTGCCACACGGGGGCATCACAGCCGAGGGCGGCTGTGCCACACGGGCGCCACGCGATGGACGAGACGCGCACGTGAGTAAGCGTCAACGCATCGAAGGCCGTGTGCGCACCTGTGCCGCAACGTCGCCGGCGCTATTTGCGCCCAACGCTTACTTACGTACGCGTCTCGTTGCGCGTCGCCGGCATCACAGCCGAGGGCGGCTGTGCCACACGGGCGCATCACAGCCGAGGGCGGCTGTGCCACACAGGCGCATCACAGCCGAGGGCGGCTTTGCTGCGCGCGCGGGCGATTCGATGCACTAGGCGACGACCACGTCCGAAAGGCGCGAGACGCTGACGACCGCTTCGCGAAAAACGAACACGCGCTGTCGATTGGCCCGCACGCCTTCGCGGGCCGACTCGCACACGTACAACTCCTTGTTGGCGTGACCTTCGCGGCAGTCGTGAACGTCCGCGTCATCGAGCCAGTAGCCGTCGGGACGTACGGCCGTCAGCGTGCCGAGATAAACGAGCGTGCCGGCCGAGTCGAGCACGACTCGTTGGCCGATCAGCGATTCGACGCCGGCCTGCGGCGGCGGCCCGCCCTGCCGCGCGACTTCGCCGGCGGCGTCGCGCGGAAAGACGGCTCGCGGCCCGGCGGATCGCTGCGGCGCTTCGACGATGTCCTTGAGTTCCATCTTCGCACCCAGGGCCTTGAGAATCGCGGCGCGGAGCTGATCCGCATCAATGCCAAGATACTTCAGCACGTGCGTCGCCAGACCGTCGCGCTCGCGCAGCAATCCCAGCAGCACGTGCGGCGAATCGGGTAAATCTTGGCCCAGACAGCCTGATTCGTCTACGGCGTTCTGCAACGCCGTTCGCGCCCGCGGCGTCAGCGGCAGTTGGCGCGCGGCGGGCGGACGTTCCCCGTCGCGGATGAAGTGACCGATGGCGGCGGCCAGCGTTTCGTTGTTCACGCCGAATTCGCGCAGCACGGCCGCGCCGATGCCCTCATGCTCCTGAACCACGCCGGCCAGCATGTGCTCGGTGCCGATGTACTCGTGGCGGCGGCGCAGCGCCTCATCGTTGGCCAGATCGAGAATCCGCTTCACTTGTGGCGAAACTCTCTGAAACATGGCGACTCCACAACGGGCGCGTGGCCCTGCGCGGTCGTTTGCGCGGCTCGGCCTCAGCCGGCTCGCTCACGCATGGGGCCGGCGGGCCGTTCTGCCTGTTTATCTTCCGGCGTGGCGCGGGCGCCGGCGGGCGGACGGATCGTCAGTTGTGCCGCCGCGAGTATTGTTCCCAGGACTGTCAAGATCAAAATCAGCGTCCCCACGCCGTAGAGCGTGCGCGTTGCTTCGTTGGTCGTCAGCCGCCGGCCGACGCGTTTCGAGATGCGGCTGGTGATGAATCCGCAAACCCACGTCCAGTGCAGAATCAGATGCAGCAGTACGGTCAGCGTCATCAGGGCCAGCACGCCGATCTGGATCAATCGCCACGACTCGAAATCCAGGCCCCACAGCGTCCAGCCGGGGGACGCGGCGGCGGTCGGGAAAATGAATTTCAGAACGGCCGATGTAACCAGCAGCGCGAGGAAGTTGAACAGGAGGAAGCAATCAAGAAGAAAGTTGACGCCCGAGCGCGACATGCCGACACCCCAACTGCCATCCGCTCCGGCCAGCCGAATCGCGGGCGGAATGATAGCCGCGCCGGACGTGAGGGAATGGCCGCGCGCGTCGCATGAACGCAAATGGGACCGAATGCCGTGGATCGGACTGCGCCGCGCACCCTGATCCGAGCCGCAAGCGCCAGCGCTGCGGTCGTTCCGAGCCGCGAAGCGTCAGCGAGCGGGATAGGGCGGCCCGGTCCGCGACCCGACCGCGCGATCGGCGAGGGCGCGCCGGGCGCGCCGTCAGGCATTGGGCATGGGTGCGCGCACGGCATGTTCGGCGCGGCGTCGGGCTTCTGGCGCGTGGGCGCAAATAAATGGTTCACTCGAGGGCATGGCTTGCTGATCCCGCTTGCTGACGCTGCGCGGCTCGGAGGGCCGCGCGAGTTCGCCGCGAGCTTTCAGCCGCGCGCATCCGAGCCGCGAAGCGTCAGCGAGCGGGATAGGGCGGCCCGGGCTGCGACCCGACCGCGCGATCGGCGAGGGCGCGTCCGGCGCGCCGTCAGGCATCGGGCGTGCGTTCGCGCACGGCGTGTTTGGCGCGCCGTCAGGCTGCGGGCGCGTGGGCGCGAATAAATGGTTCACTCGAGAGCATGGCTTGCGGATCCCGCTTGCTTACGCTGCGCGGCTCGGATGGCCGCGCGAGTTCGCCGCGAGCTTGCAGCCGCGCGCATCCGAGCCGCGAAGCGTCAGCGAGCGGGATAGGGCGGCCCGGTCCGCGACCCGACCGCGCGATCGGCGAGGGCGCGTCCGGCGCGCCGTCAGGCATCGGGCATGGGTGCGCGCACGGCATGTTCGGCGCGGCGTCGGGCTTCTGGCGCGTGGGCGCGAATAAATGGTTCACTCGAGGGCATGGCTTGCTGATTCCGCTTGCTGACGCTGCGCGGCGCGGATGCGCACGGGCTGCAAGCCCGTGCGGCGCAGAAGAGGGGCCTGCACGGCGGACCCTACGTGCGAAGCGCGTAATCCTCGAAGCGTTTCAGATCGCCCAACCGCACCGAGGGCGGCGTTTTCTCGATCGCCGAAAGTACGTCCGCCATCGCGATCGGTCGCGGCGCGCCGCCCCCGACCGACTCGAGGAACGGAATCGTCGCCGCTTTCGCCGCGACCGCCCTGATGTCGGCGCCGCTGTAGCGATCGGTCAGATCGACGAGTTTGGGGAAGTCGACGTCGTCGGACAACGGACGATTGCCCAGATACAACTCGAGCAGCCGATGCCGCGCCGGCGCATCGGGCAGCGGAACATAAACGCGCGCGTCGAACCGGCCCGGCCGCAGCACGGCGGGGTCCAGGCTCCACGGCTCGTTGGTCGCGCCCACGAACAACAGCGGCCGCTGCGACTGCCGGTCGAACCCCTCAAGTTCCTGAAGAATCTGCGGCACCACGCGCGTCATCACGCTGCTGCCGCTGTCGCGGCGGCGCGGCACGAGCGCCTCGACTTCGTCCATGAAGATGCACGCGCGCGGCTCGTCCTTGGCGGCGTCGAAGAGTCTCTTGATGTTTTGCTCCGCCTCGCCGACCCATTTGCTCATGATCTGCGCCGGGCTGATGACGAACATCGTCGCATCTACTTCGGTCGCGATCGCCTTGGCGATCATCGTCTTGCCGGTGCCGGGCGGGCCGAAGAGCAACAGGCCGCCGCCGGTCGCGACCGAGTAGCGCTGCGCCAACTCCGGGTGCTGGAACGGATAGATCATCTTCAGGCGGATTTCCTGCTTGACGTCGTCCAGTCCGGCGATGTCGTCGAAACGGATGTTGGGCTTTTCGCGCACGACCCAGTCCGCGGCGTCGGCGCCCGAATCGTCGTCCTCGCGCGCCCGCGTGCGCTCGCGCCGCCCGCCGGCCTTGCGCTGTTCGCACGACTTGGCCAGCTCCATCAACTCGCGCGCGACCGTCTCGTGCTGCTGGCGAAGCTGCGGCGTCTTGGCCG
Organism: Planctomycetaceae bacterium; assembly: GCA_011525745.1. Lineage (GTDB taxonomy): Bacteria > Planctomycetota > Phycisphaerae > UBA1845 > UTPLA1 > PLA4. Next base: position 68,507 of record WYBU01000069.1, read on the forward strand.
ACTCGGCCAGCTCGACCATGCACTCGGCGGCCTGGATCAGGTACGACCGGGCGGCGGCGTAGTCGCCGTTGCGATAGGCGGCCACGCCCTTGTCCTTGAAGCGCTCGAATGTGGCGAATGTCGCGGCCATGGAAGATTGAACGGTCCTGTTACCCCGACCGCACGCGGTGCGCTGGGGTCTCGGCAAACACGCAGACCGGCGGTGACGCCGAATTCGATTCCTGCCGAACCCGCCGCGGCGCCTACGGCAACTCTGTGAAATCGTAACACGGTATTGGGGCGCGGTCGGGTCGTTTATTTCACTTGGCGGGTTGTTGGACGGCGGCCAGCCGTTCGATGCCCACTGCTTCGTCGGCGACGCCAGGCTCGTGCGACTCGGGGGCGGCCGGGGCCACAAGCGGCGCATCGCCGTTCGGGTCGGGCTGATACTCGGGCACCATTCGTTTGAGCATCCGTTTCAGATCGGCGGTCGAGGCGCGATCCGCCTGGCAGACCAGATCGTCGATTTCGTCGGCGATGCGGTCCCAGTCCTCCTGCCGCTGCCGCCACACGTAGATTTTCTCGTGCTGAGTCGGGCTCATGTCTTCGCCGCAGACGCTGAGTTCCTCGAAAAGCTTTTCACCCGGCCGGATGCCGGTGAACATGATCTCGACGTCCTCGCCGGGACGAAAGCCCATCAGCGTGATCATCTGGCGTGCCAGATCGACGATGCGCACCGGCTCGCCCATGTCGAGGACGAAGATTTCGCCGCCGCTGCCCATCGCCGCCGCCTGAAGCACAAGCTGCGTGGCCTCGGGGATCGTCATGAAGTAGCGCGTCATGTCGGGGTGCGTCACCGTGACCGGGCCGCCCCGCGCGATCTGCTCCTGGAAGATGGGCACAACGCTGCCCGATGATCCCAGCACGTTGCCGAAGCGCACCGTGATGAACTGCGTATCGTGCCGCCGGCCCAGGTGCTGCAACCCCAGTTCGGCCACGCGCTTGCTGCACCCCATCACGCTGGTGGGATTGACCGCCTTGTCGGTGCTGATCATGACGAACTTTTCGACGCCCGACCTGCACGCCGCTTCGGCGACCAACATCGTGCCGCGAACGTTGTTCTTGATCGCCTCGCCGATGTTCGTCTCCATCAGCGGCACGTGCTTGTGCGCCGCGGCGTGGAAGACAACCTGCGGGCGCTCTTCGTCGAAGACGCGCTCGATGCGCGCGGCGTCGGCGATGTCCGCGACGCGTCCGCACCGCGGCACGTCGGGCGCCAGCGCCGACAGCTCGCGGTCGATCTGAAACAGATTGTTCTCGGCCTGCTCGATGAGCACGATTCTTGCCGGCTTGTAGCGCGCCACCTGGCGGCAGATTTCCGACCCGATCGATCCGCCCGCGCCGGTGACGACGACGCGCCTGTTTTCGATGAAGGCGGCGATGGCCGCGTTGTCGAGTTGCACCGGATCGCGGCCCAGCAGGTCATTGATGTCGACGTCGCGCATCTGCGAGACGCTGACGCGGCCGGCGACGACGTCGGGCAGGGCCGGCACGGTGCGAAAGCGCAGGTTGGTCCCTTGGCACAACTTGACGATAATTTGCAGGCGCTTCTGCTTGATATTGGGCATCGCGATGAGCAGGTCCGAGACGTGATACTGCTCGGCGATGGCGCGGACCTCGTCCAGCGTGCCCAGGACGGGCACGTCGTGAATGCGGGCGGCCTGTTTGCCCGGATCGTCGTCGAGGAATCCCGCCACGCGGTAGCGGTCTTCGGGCATGCGGAAGATCTCGCGCAGCAGCGCTTCACCGGTGTTGCCCGCGCCGAGGATCAGGCAGCGCGACAGTCCGCCCGAGGCGACCAGGCGCGATTCCTCGTAATACAGCCGCACGGCGGCGCGAGCGCCGATGACCAGGACGATGGTGGCGCCCCAGTCGAGAATGAAGATGGATTCCGGAAATTCGTAGAAGACCGCAAAGGGATCTGCTTTCGATATGACGCGGTCGAGCAGGTAGACGAGGATAAAAAGGCACGTGCTCCAGGTCGTGGCCCGGAAGACCTGCACCGCGTCCCTCATGCCGACGTACCGCCAGAACGCGCGGTACAGGCCCAGCAGGTAGAAAACGACCACCTTGATGATGACCGGGAACCACACCAGACGAAGGAATACGGGGCGGAACCAGCGGTCGAAGTGCCAGAAGTTATCGAGCATTCCGCAGGCGGTGAAAAACGCCGCCGCGAACAAGAGCACGTGCGCGGAGACGGAGACCGCGTTGCGATAACGCGACAGAAACCGATAAAAAGGCGTGCGTTGTTGGGTCGTGCGTCCCGGCATTCTTTATGTTCGCCAATCCCCGTTCCGGTCCCCTCTACCCTCGATAGTCATCGGACGAACCCTTGTTCGGCTGGATGGGGCGTTCCCACCATAGCGCTCGTCCACAGGGGGTGGCTTCAGACGCGCAACACGTTTTCCGCCAGAAAGTTAAAGCCTACGAGGTTCCGTCGGTGCCCGTCAACCCGAAAGCCTGACGCACCCGCGTCAGCCGGTAGGAGCGACGATGCGCGCGGCTGCCGAGTACTTTACGACGCTCTGGGGCTTGGATTACCCGATTGTAGGACTCGCAGCGGCGGGAAACGAGACGGAGACGTTGAACAAAGTCGCCGTTGCGACGACGTGATGCGCCCGCGCGTCAGGACGTCGGCCCATCGGATTCATAGAGGTTCGACAGGTACCCGATGATGTCGCTCTTGGTCAGCACCGCCACGGGCTTGCCGCCGTCGCGCACCATGATCGCCGACGCGCCCAGCGACAGGCGCTTGTAGGCCTTGTCGATCGAGGCGTCGCGATCGAGCACCGGGAAGGGCCGGCCCATGTGATCGGCCACGTGCTGATGGGCGATATCGACGTGGTCGAAGATGAGCTTCATGGCGGTCGACTCCTGCATCGAGCCGACAATGTTGCCGTTGTCGTCGATCACCGGAAGCTGCGAAATCTCGTACTTGCGCATCAGGTCGATGGCGGTTCGAATGGTATCCTTCGGCCCGACCGTGAGCAGCAGCGGCGCCGTGCCGCGGTGTTCGAGCACGTCGCCGACGGTCATGCCGAGCTGGGGCGTTGCCAGATATCCCTGCGCCTGCATCCACTCGTCGCTGTAAATCTTGCTCAGGTATCCGCGGCCGTGATCCGGCAGCAGAACCACGACGAGCTTGCCTGCGGGCAGATCGCGGGCCGCTTCGATTGCGGCGCAAACCGCCATTCCGGCCGAGCCGCCGACGAGCAATCCCTCCTCGCGGGCCAGTCGCCGTGTCATGAGAAAGGAGTCCTTGTCGGAAACGCTGATCACCCGATCGACCAGCCGCAGATCGACCGTGCGGGGCACGAAGTCCTCGCCGACGCCTTCGACCTGGTAGGGCTTGGGCATCGATCCCTGGGCGTAGATCGAGCCTTCCGGATCGCCGCCGATGATCGTGATGGAGGGGTTCTTTTCCTTGAGGTAGCGTGCCGTGCCCGAGATGGTCCCGCCGGTGCCGATGCCGGCGACGAACATGTCGACCGCGCCGTCGGTCTGACGCCAGATTTCAGGCCCGGTCGAGTCATAGTGGGCCTGCGGATTCAGCGGGTTGTTGAACTGATTGGGCTGAAACGCGCCGGGGATCTCTTCGGTCAGTCGGTTGGCGACGCTGTAGTAGCTTTCGGGCGAGTTGGCGCCGACGGTCGGCACGGTCACGGTCTCGGCGCCGTAGGCGCGCAGCAGGGCGAACTTCTCGGGCGCCATCTTGTCGGGCATCACCAGAATGCAGCGATAGCCCTTGATCGCCGCCGCCATCGCCAGCGCCGCGCCGGTGTTGCCCGACGTCGGCTCGATGATCGTGCCGCCGGGTTTGAGCAGGCCGGCCTGCTCGGCCGCTTCCAACATGCGGATGGCCGGGCGGTCCTTGACCGAACCGCCGGGATTGAAGAATTCGACCTTGGCCGCGATCGTGCAGGCCAGCCCCTGCGTCACGCGGCGCAGCTTGATCAGGGGCGTGTTGCCGATGAGTTTCAATGCGCTGTCGTGCAATTCCATCACGCGCCCTCGGGGTTCGCCGTTTCTCCGCTCGCGACCCGAAACGGCGATACTAGAAACGACGGCGCGGTGTGTCAAACGAGGCCTGAAAGGCCTGCGCCGGCGGGCGCCTTGCGGTTGTCGTCAGGGCAAGGCTGGAATCGAAAGCAAGGCCCGCCGTGACGGGTAATTCAAGAACGACAGGGGAATTCGGGACGCAATCCGCCGCCACTGTCATTCTGTTCTAAAGAGGCACTCTGCTGATCCTGTTCGTCGGGCCGGAGTGATGGCACAACCAGCCGACACGTTCATGGCATTTGTCAGCCCGCACGCGCAGCGGCTCCACGCGCTGGCGCGGCAATACGGACGTACGCCCGAAGACGCGGCAGATCTGCTACAGGAAACGTTACTGCGGGCCTGGCGCAACTTCTCCCCGACGCATGAAACCGTCTATCGACGCGCGTGGCTGGTGGTCATCCTGCGCAACATCGCCGCCGAGTGGCATCGCACGGCGCGAAGGAGGATTCGGCTCGAACTTGTTGGCGAGGCGGAGTTGACGGAAATGTCGGCGGCCGGCCTGTCGGAACCGTTCTCGTCGTTTCCGTCGCTGGACGAGGACCGGTTCCGCGAGTTTCTGGACGATCGGCTGGTCGCGGCGTTGGATGGACTGGAACCGGCGCATCGCGAGGTCATCGTGCTGTCAGTCGCAGGCGGGTTGAGCTATCGGGAGATTGGCGAAGTGCTTGACTGCCCCCTGGGCACCGTTATGTCGCGGATGGCGCGCGCGCGTCGTGCGCTGCGCGAGCGGCTGTCCGGATACGCCCGGGCGCGCGTGCCGGAAGGAGGAAGGCGCACATGAACTGCGGCGAGGCGCGCGAGGTCCTGTACGCATTCCTGGACAGCGAGTTGGAGTCCGCGCTGAGCATCGAGGTCCAACGGCACCTGGAGTCATGCGCGCAGTGCGGGCGCGAGGCGGAGACCGAGCGTGAAATCCGAAAGCGCCTCGCCGGCGCACTCGAGCGGGTACAGCCCGGCTCGACCGTGGTGGAAGATGACCTGCGTGACGTGCTTGTCCGCGCCGAGCAGTTGATTCGGCGACCGCACCGCCGATGGCGGCCGGGCGTTGCCGCCGCGGCTGCATTCCTCCTGCTGGCCGTCTCAATCCTCTCACAGTTTCCGCGAACAGCGCCCGCGCCGGATGGACAGCATCTGGTCGAGACAGTCGTCGCGGACTTCGAGCATTTTCTTGAAGCGGGGCGTCCGATCCAGATCGCATCCGCCGACCGCAACGAGGTATCGCGATGGTTGCGCGAGCAGACCGGCGTTGCCGTGAGCCTCCCCGTCGCGTCCGGCGAGCATTGCCGCTTGATCGGCGCGCGAAAGTGCAAGTTGAACGGTCGTCCCGCGGCGTTTGCGCTGTACGAGATGAACGCGACGCCCGCTTGTTTGGTGGCAATGGCTGACGCTTCCGAACGACTGGATCCGATGCGGCCGCTGGCTCGCGTCGGCCGGGTTTTTTGGATCGACCGCTGCAAGGAACACACGGTGGTGGCGTACCGGAGCGGCTCGCTGCTTTATGCCGCTGTTTCGCGCGCCGACGCGGATGAGCTGATCCATCTGATGTCGCATCTGGAGTGAGGTCTCATGCCGCTGGTTCGAGCCGCGTTGCGGAATCCCTACTTCATCATCGTGCTGGCCCTGGGCGTGGTCTGCATCGGTGGCACGGCGCTGTACCGGCTCCCCACCGACATCCTGCCGCTCTTCAAGACCCCCGCCGTACAGGTGCTGACGCTTTATCCCGGCATGCCCGCCGAGATCATGGAGAAGGACATCACCAACCGCATCTCGCGCTGGACCGGCCAGGCCAACGGCATCGTCAGACAGGAATCGCGGAGCATGATCGGCGTCTCGGTCGTCCGCGATTACTTCGGCGAAAACATCGACCCGAACACGGCCATGTCGCAGGTCACGTCGTTGGCGATGAGCGATCTGTATTACCTGCCGCCGGGCACCATTCCGCCGATGATCATGCCGTTCGATCCGACGGCGAGCATCCCGCTGTGCCTGCTGACCGTCTACAGCGACACGCACGGCGAGAAAGAGCTGTACGACATCGCGTACTTCGAGCTTCGGAACCGCCTGCAGGGCATTCAGGGTGTGATCGCGCCGGCGGTCTTCGGCGGCAAGATTCGACGCGTCCTGAACTACGTGGATCGCGACAAGCTCCAGGCCCGCAACCTCTCACCGATGGACGTGGTGCGGGCCGTCGAGCGGTTCAATACGATGATCCCGACCGGCAGCGCCAAGTTCGGCGACCTGGATTATCAGATCAACGCGAACGGCATGGTCCAACAGGTCGCCGAGCTGAACGACATCCCGGTGAAACTCGATGGAATGGCGCCCGTCTTTCTGAAGGACGTCGCCGACGCCCAGGACACGGCCGCGATCCAGACAAACTACGTGCGGGTCAACGGGCGGCGGCAGGTGTATATCCCCATCTATCGCCAGCCGGGAGCCAACACGATTCAGATTGTGGACGGCCTCAAGGCGATGCTCGAGCCGATCCGTGAGCGACTTCCCAAGGGCGTCAATCTGGCCGTCACCTTCGACCAGTCGATCTACGTCAAGGACGCCATTTCCAACCTCCAGCACGAGGCGATCCTCGGCGGCGGGCTGGCCGTACTCATCATTCTGGTCTTCCTGGGGAGCATTCGATCCACGTTGATCATCTCGCTGGCCATTCCTCTGTCGATCCTGGCGGCGTTCATCGGACTCTTTTTCACCAATCACACGATCAACGTGATGACGCTCGGCGGGCTGGCCCTTGTGCTCGGTCGACTGCTCGATGACGCCATCGTGGTACTGGAGAACACGCATCGACACCTGCGAATGGGCAAAACGCCGGCCAAGGCGGCTATGGATGCGGCGGGCGAAGTGGCCATGCCCATTCTGGTGGCGACGATCGCCACGTCGGTCGTCTTCTTCCCGGTCGTGTTTCTGACCGGCCTAGGGCGGTTCCTGTTCACGCCGCTGGCATTGGCGGTGACGTTTTCGATATTCGCGTCGTACTTCGTGGCCATGACGCTGGTGCCGATCTGCTGCGCCAAGTTCTTCCGGGCGCATCTGCCGGAAGTGACGCATCCTGATGGACCGCCGAAGACGCTGGTGGATCGACTCACCGATCGCCTGGCCGCGGCCTGCGGAGTCATCGTCGGATGGGCCCTGCGCCGGCGCCTGATCGTCGTCGGCGCGACGGTGGCCTTGTTCATCGCGTCGTTGCTCCTCTATCCGCGGATCGGCAAGGAGCTGTTCCCCGGCATGGACGTGGGACAATTCACCGTCAACGTCCGCGCGCCATCTGGCACGCGAATCGAGAACACCGAGACGCTCATCGAACAGGTGGAGCGCTCCATTCAGGCGACGATCCCCAAGCACGACCTGTCCATGATGATCTCCAACATCGGCGTGCTGCTCGACTGGCCGGCGGCCTACACGCCGAACGCCGGGCCGATGGACGGCTTCATTCTCGTTCAACTCACTGAAGACCGGACGCGGACGATTCAGGACTACGTCGTCGAACTGCGCAGACGGCTCAACGACGAGTATCCCGGAATCGAATTCTCTTTTGACACCGGCGGGATCCTGACGGCGGCGCTCAACTTCGGCTTACCCAGCCCCATCAACGTGCAGGTCGAGGGCAACAAGCTCGAAACGGCTGCAAAAATCGCCCGTCGGATCCAGCGAATCGCCGAACGGACGCCCGGAGCGGTGGACGTGCGCATTCAGCAGAAGCTGGACTATCCACAGCTCGAAGTGGACGTCGACCGGACGCGGGCCGCCTTTACCGGCCTCGATGCGGTGGAGGTAGTCAAGAACGTCGTCACGGCCTTCAACAGCTCGATCAATTTCAACCCCGCGTTCTGGATCGATCACAAAAGCGGCAATCACTACTTCATCGGGGCCCAGTACCGCGAACCGGACATCGTGTCGATGAGCACGTTGGAACACATTCCGGTCACCGGAACCGGAGGCGATGAATCGCCGCCGGTGCTCCTGAAGAACGTCGCCAAGTTCCGGCGCACGACCGCACCGGCGGAGATCAATCAAGTCAACCTCAGCCGGGTGGTCGATCTGTTCGTCAACGTACACGGCCGCGACGTGGGATCGGTCGCCGCGGACATCGAGAAGGGCATCGAGGCCGTGCGGGCGGAGATGGCCGCCGAGGATCAGGCCGCCGCCGCCGCCGGTCAGCCCAAGCCGTGGGAGGGTTACCGCATCTACATGCGCGGCGAGGTGGCCAGCATGAGGGAATCGTTCACGGGCTTGGCCTTCGGTCTGGTGCTGGCAAGCGTCCTGGTCTATCTGGTGATGGTGTCGCAGTTCCGCTCGTTCATCGATCCGTTCATCGTGATGTTCTCGGTGCCGCTGGGGCTGATCGGCGTGCTGGCGATGCTCTGGGCGACGAACACGACCGTCAACATCCAGTCGTTTATCGGCGTGATCTTCATGGTCGGCATCGCGGTCTCGAACGCCGTGCTGATCGTCGAGTTCGCCAATCGGTTGCGCGACGAGAAGGGGCTTTCGGCCGCCGAGGCCGCCGTCGAGTCGGCCCGGATCCGGCTGCGGCCGGTGCTGATGACCGCGCTGGCCGCAATCCTGGCGTTGACGCCCATGGCGATCGGGCTGGGTCATGGCACGGACGCGAACATTCCGTTGGCGCGGGCGGTCGTCGGCGGGCTGTCGGTTTCCACGGTTCTCATCATCGTCTTTGTCCCCGTTCTGTACACGCTCTTCAAGCGAACTCGGTTGCCGCCATCCCCTGTCCGATGGGAGGAGACATGATCGGTTCGAACAACGTCCGCCGGTTCGGCATCGTGGGCGCCGCCGTCGTTCTCGCCGCGGGGACGTGGGCGGCGCGCCGCCTCAACGCACAGAGTGCTTCGTCCCCGGCGCCGGCCGTGGACGCGACCGCCGCACGGGCCGGTCCCCTTGAAGCGCGACGTGTGGAAGTAGTCGCTCCGCAGCGCGCGAAGATGGCGCGATTGCTCGACGTACCCGCCACGCTGGACCCTCATGAGCAGGCGAATCTCCACGCCAAAATTGCCGGGTACGTGTCAGAAATCCGCGTCGACATCGGCGATGCGGTCCGCGCCGGCGATCTGCTGGCCGTCATCGACGTACCGGAGATGATCGGTGAAATCGCCGAATGGGAGGCTCAGCGTGCCGCGAGAATCGCGGCGCGGGCGGTGGCCGAGGCGCGGCTGGTGCAGGCCCGCACGTTACTCGACGTCGCGCGCAGTCAGCTTCGGCGCGCGGATGCTGATCTGTCGCTGCGCGAGCTGACGTTGTGCCGTCGCCAGGAGCTGTTTGCCGGCGGCGTGATTCCGCCGGAGCAACTCGAGGAAGCGCTCAATCAGCACGAGACCGCGGCCGCCGACGTGGCCATCGCGCAGGCGCGCCTCGACGCCGGTGAGGCGGATGTCCGCAGCGCCGAAGCCGCTTGTGCTTCGGCGGACGCGGATGTGGCCGTGGCGGAAGCACAGCTCGAGAAGGCGAATACGCTGATGCAATATACGCGCATCGTGGCGCCGTTCGACGGCGTGATCACACAACGCCTGGTCGACCGCGGCGCGTTTGTTCAGTCCGCCGCCGCCACGAGCCGACCCGTGCCGATGCTGACCATTCAGCGCATCGACGTGCTGCGAATCTTCCTCGACGTCCCCGAGTCGGATGTGCCGTTCGTTCGTGCGGGCGTCCCGGTGCGCATCCGTCCGTTCGGAGACTGGATCGAGCCGCTCGACGCCGCCGTGTCGCGCGTCGCATCGTCGCTGAATCCCGGCACGCGGACGATGCGCGCGGAGATCGACCTGCCCAATCCGACCGGTCTGCTTCTGCCGGGGATGTATGCGCAGGTGACGATTGAGCTGGACGCGCAGGAGAACGCGCTGACACTGCCGGCCACCACGCTGCTGACGGAGTCGGGCCAGGCGTATGTGTTCACCGTGCGCGGCGAACGTGCCGTGCGCACGGCGGTGAAGATCGGCCGTGACGACGGCATCCGCGTGGAAATCACCGCTGGTCTTGGCGACGACGACCGGGTGGTTGCCACGGGGAAAGGATTGATCAGCGACGGTGATCCTGTCCGACCGGTGCGAAAGGACACACGTCTATGACGCGGCTTACTTGCCGGCGTACGGCACTGGTAGTCGCGCTGGTCTCCGGCGGCTGTGCGTCGCCGCACACGCCGACCGCGCCGCCGCCGGATGTGCGTCCCGCGACGCAACCGGCAATGGCATCGGCGCTGCCGCTGGACCGATCGGCGATTCGCCCGATCGACCGCGAGATTGTCGCGGTCGATCTGCCGGCCGTCGTACAGGTCGCGCGGGCACGCAATGTCGACATTGAGCAGGCCCGGGAGCGCGTCACGGCGTCACGCGGCCGTCTGGAAAGCACGATCGGCGCGATCTTCCCCGTGTTGACGCCGGGCGCGCAATTCGAACAGGTTCACGGAAAGGCGCGCAACACCGACGGCAACTTGCTCAGCGTCGGGTTCAACACGTTCCAGGTTTCGGCGGCCGTGCAGGCCGTGATCAACCCGCCGCGCGTCGCCTACGACGTGATCGCGGCCCGTAAGCGGCTCGCGGCCGCCGAGCACGAAGAGCGCGCCGTCGGGCTCGAGACGCTGCGTCGTGCGGCCAACGCCTACTACGAGCTGGTCTTTGCGCAGGCGCGCGTCGCGGCGGCCCATCAATCGTTGCGCGAGGCGGAGGAGTTCCTTCGCGTCAGCCGGTTGCGCGAACTGGCCGGCGCCGCCGTACCTGCGGACGTATTGCGCGCCGAGTCGCGCCAGGCGGAGCGGGCACAGGACGTGATCGCGGCATTGAACGCGTACGACGGCGCGTCGATCGCACTGGCGGTGATTGTGCGAATGGATGCCGCGGTAACGCTGGCGCCGCAGATTGAAAAGTTGACGCCGCTGGCGCTGGTTCGTCCGGAACTGACGCTGGACGAGCTGTTGTCCGTCGCCGTGGATTACCGGCCGGAACTGGTCCAGGTTCGCACGCTCATCCAAGCCGCCGAGGCGGAAAGAAAGGCGGCCTGGTGGGGGGCGTTCGGACCGCAGTTCCAGGTCGGATACCAGTATGGCGGCATCACCGGCCATGCCAACAACGTGATTCCGCGCTCCGGGACGCCCGCGAATCTGGTGCTGAATCCGTTCGCCGCTGACGGATCGTTCAGCGCCAATCCGTACGTCAACAACGCCATCAAGAACGCCATTTCGCGCGATTCACAGCGACGCGCCGGTGCGCGCGACCAGACCTTCGGATTCTCGGATCAGCACCGGTTCGGCGCGGGAACGGGCTGGCGGTTCAGCTTCGCGGCCCTGGGAGACCTGCGGACCGCGGGCGCGCTGCAACGTCAGGCGATCATCGAGGGCGAGCGGCTCCTCGACCGGGCGCGGGCCGACGTCGTCGCCGCTCGTCAGTCGAGCCGCGCGAACGAGGAATTGATCGGCCTGGCACACAGCCAGCTCATGGCCGCGGAAGAGTCGCTGCGCCTGGCGCAGGCGGCCTTCCAGGCCGGCGTCTCGACGACGCTGGACGTATTGCAGGCTCAGGACGCGGTGGCGCAGGCGCGTCTGCGACACGCCGCAGCGCTGGTGCGGTTCAATCAGTCGCAGGTGGATCTGCTGGCTGCCATCGGATTGCTGAACGAAGAGTCGCTTGCGGCGCCGACGTCCGAGGCGCGGCCGGGCGAGTCTGATTAGCGCTACTGCTTGCGGGTATTACGGATCGCTGGACTTCCACGACAGGGCGCCGCGGAAGATCGAACGACGGAATCGTTCGCGCACGATTTCCTCGGCAACGGCGTGCTGGACGACGTCCATTTCCGCACGCAATCGCGCGTAGGGGCCGTGAGCGACGGCAAAGTTAACGATCAGCAGGCTCGCGCCTACTACGACGTACACGAGCGGGCCGAGGAAGCTGAGAAAGTTCTTGATGGCGAATCCAATGGCGCCGACGACGCACAATCCGAGAACGGCGCCGACTCCCGTCAGTTGATAACGCACGAATAGATCGACGCAGCCCGGCGCTTCCTGACAAGCGGCGCGATAACGTCGATAGCCCCAGACCCAGAGGCCGATCGTGGCCAGCGCCGCAATGACGAACGGCCGGAATTCCATGCCGGCGATCCAGAGGGCCACGCTCAGGCCGGTCATTGCCAGAAACAACAGCGTGGCTCCGACGCAGGCGGCCGGCCAGGTTTCCATCGCTAAAAGCTCTCGCGAGATTTCCTCGTCGCGCACGCGAACGTCGTCGCGCGGATTCAGCGACCCGCATTCGGGACATCGCACGGGATCGCCGCTCAGGCCGCGCAGGTTGTAGCCGCACCGCAGACAGACGGTGTCGCGAGCGATGGGTTCGAGACCGGCGAAGGGCGAAGGCTGGGGCATGGGCTGCCTCCGGTTCTGCTCACAGACGGCTTGACATTCTGCCAAACGTTGGCGCGACACACAGCTCACGCGGCAATCGTTCGCTGGCTGATGCGAATGCCAGGCTGCTTGCCCCGTGGTGCAGCCTTTGGCGTGTGAGTATGTAGCGCCGCGCGGTTACGATCCGGCGCTTCGGAAAGGAGCCGCTTCATGGACGCGCTGGTTTGCGAGAAAGTCGATCAGGCCGTCGCGCTGCTGGACGAATTCGAAGTCGACGCGTGGCTCACGTTCGTTCGCGAGACCTCCGCGACGGGTGAATCCGTCATTCCGATGATCCTCGGCCGGCACCTCACGTGGCAAAGCGCGCTGATTCTGACGCGGCGCGGCGAACGAATCGCGATTGTCGGAAATTACGACGCCGATCTGGTTCGCGACAGCGGCGCGTGGCGCGACGTTGTGACCTACGTACAGGATATTCGCGATCCGTTGCGCGACGCACTGTCGCGGCTGAACCCGGCGCGCATCGCCGTGAATTTCAGCCGCGACGACTTCATCGCCGACGGACTGTCGCACGGGTTGTGGCTGCTGCTGCACGATTACTTGAGCGGGACGCCCTTCGCTGATCGACTTGTCTCCGCCGAGCGAATCGTCGGCGCGCTGCGCGGCCGCAAGTCGGCCGCCGAAGTGCAGCGCATTCGCGACGTGGTGCGCGAGACGGAGCAGATATTCGAGGAAGCGGGGCGGTTCCTGGCGCCCGGCCGGACCGAAGCGGAGGTGGCCGCGTTCATGCAGTCCGTCGCGCGGCGTCGCGGACTTGAGTTGGCGTGGGACGCTACGGGCTGTCCGATCGTCAACGCCGGGCCGGAATCGGCCATCGGACACGCCGTGCCATCGACGTCGATTCGCATCGAACCGGGCCACGTCGTTCACATCGACTTCGGCGTACGGCGCGGCCTGTTCTGCTCCGATCTTCAGCGCTGCTGGTACGTGCCGCGGCCCGGGGAATCTCAGCCGCCGCACCGGGTCCAGCAGGCCTTTGACGCGGTGGTCGCGTCGATCGACGCGGCATCATTGGCGCTGCGACCGGGCGTCGAGGGATGGCAGGTCGATGCCGCGGCGCGCAACAGGTTGCTGGAACTGGGCTACCCCGAGTATCAGCATGGCACGGGCCATCATCTCGGCCGGGCGGTTCACGATGGCGGCGGCACTCTCGGCCCGCGATGGGAGCGGTACGGCCAAACGCCCTATCGCAAGGTCGAAGCAGGCAACGTGTTTACGCTGGAATTGGGCGTCTATTCCAACGGCGAGCATGGCGCGATCGGCCTCGAGGAGGATGTGCTGGTTGCGGCCGATGGCGTCGAGTGGCTCTCGACGCCGCAACGTCGATTGTGGACGATTCGTAGCAAAGACTGATCACGCCCGCCTGCTTTGGACTCGGACCAGGCGTTCCCTCTGTTCTGACAGCCGACTCGACTTGTTCGGCGATCCGCGACTACCATTCGAGCCATGCCAGAAAAACTCGTCATCATCGGTTCCGGACCGGCGGGACTCACCGCGGCAATCTACGCGGCACGGGCGGCGCTGAATCCGCTGATGTTCGAAGGCTTCGCGGCCGGCGGCCTGATCCCCGGCGGCCAGCTCATGTTCACGACGGAAGTCGAAAACTACCCCGGTTTTCCGGAGGGCATTCAGGGGCCGGAAATGATGCGCGCCTTCCGCCAGCAGGCGGAGCGTTTTGGAACGCGGTTTCATACTGAGGACGTCGTGCGCGTGGATTTCCGCAAGCGGCCATTCGTGGTTGCGTCCGAGGAGCACGAGGTCGAGGCACACGCGGTCATCATCGCCACCGGAGCGCGGGCGAATTGGCTGGGCCTGGAAAACGAGCAGCGGCTGGCCAAGTCGGGTGGCGGTGTTTCGGCCTGCGCGGTTTGCGATGGGGCGCTTCCGCCGTTCCGCAATCAGGAGTTGGTCGTCGTGGGTGGAGGTGACTCGGCCATCGAAGAGGGGAGTTATTTGACCAAATTCGCAAGAAAGGTCCATCTGGTGCACCGTCGCGCCGAATTGCGGGCCAGCAAAGCGATGCAGTCGCGGTTTTTCAAGCTGGTTGACGAAGGCAAAATGGCGCCCGTGTGGGATTCCTTGGTCGTCGACGTTATCGGAAAGGAGCGTGTCGAGGCGGTGCGTTTAAAGAACGTGAAAACCGGCAAGGAAAGCGATCTGTCATGTCGCGGCCTGTTTCTCGCCATCGGGCACACGCCCAACACGGAAACGTTCAAGGGTCAGATTGAGGTCGATGAAAAGGGCTATATCAAACTTCCAGGTCCGAATACAGTGACCAGCGTCGAGGGGGTTTTCGCGGCCGGTGATGTGGCAGATCATGTTTATCGACAGGCCGTGACCGCGGCGGGTACGGGATGCATGGCGGCGCTGGATGCCGAGCGTTGGCTTGCGGCGCAGGGAATCGCGGATTAGCCGTGAATGATCCGTTTTTTCCCTTATAATGGTGCATCAGCACGTGAACGTGTGGGAACCAGGCACTGCCGCGAGTACATCCTACCGTCGTGCGAAATAAGTCAGGTGAAGTCCGAGAATATACGCATCGGCGACCGGGTGTTTCCGAAGTATGAATTGTGACGTTAACTTGTTTAATAGCAATATGTTACGGCGATTGATCGCATGTCGAACAAATCTCTTGAAATTTCGCGGAATCAGGCTTGAAATGGGAGATCGTTTCGGTTAATCTGTGATTTGACTTCCAAGCGATGGAAGCCATAGAAAATGTCGCAGGCAGGGAATGCAGGCATTCGGAGGAGTACGCCCAAGTCCCATCGCGCGGTCTGTGTCGGGGGATTCGAGGGGCAAGGTTCAGGCGTATCGTGTCAACAGGGAGAGGAAGGCAAAGTCCTATGACAAAGTATCTTTCAGCTTTGGCGGTGTTCGCGCTGTGCGTGTCGCCGGCGTTCGGCAGCGTTCAGATCAACTTCTCGGATGACGACATCAGTCTCGATCCGGGCTTTCGGATCACGAATGTCGATGGCATCGGCATTTCCGAAAAGCTCGAGCTTGGGAGTGATTTCGGACTGAACGCCGCAGACGGCCTCGATTACATGCGCATCAGCGGTGCGACCAGTTCCGACAGCGGCTTCACGGTGGCCAACTTCATCGTGGTCATCCCCGAGCTGCGGATCGTTTCCCAGATCGGCCCACCGGTTGGCGGCATCACGCTGTACAACCTCGAGATTTACACGGGTGGCTTTTCGTCCATCGCGACGTTCGGCAACACCGCGGGCTTCCGCGTGTATGCCTCCGTTGCGGACGTATTCGCCAACTCGCCGCTGATGATTGCCGACGTGAACCTGCTTGACCCGTTCCTCGTGGTCGGGTCGGCCGGTGTCGTCGAAGCGAGCGTCAGCTTCGTCAACCTGACCAACGTCCGCCTGTCGGCCGCGGGTACGCTGCATCCGACGCTGGTGGAGTTCTCGGCCGCTGCGAACGTCGGCGGTGGTGCTGACATGAACGTGAACGTGTCGGCGGCCGGCCAGAACATCGCCAACCGCATCAACGCGGGTCAGACCGTTGCCGGTTCATCGTCCGGTTCGGTCCTGGCGGTTCCCGAGCCGGGTACGCTTATGTTGCTCGCAGCCGGCGCCATGCTGACGCTGCGACGCCGCAAGGGTCGGCACGCTGCTTAACGACTAACGGGAGGACTGGATCCTTCCGATTGACATAGCATACGCAACCTTGCGCAACTGGGCCTCGTCGGATTAAGTCCGCCGAGGCCTGTTGCGTTTTACGATCCGCTTGGTCGAGTGCATTTGCCGAGGCTTGCCCACGCCGCACGACGCCGCGCTTTCTACGATGCGACGTGTGATTAGCGGCAATAGAAGGTCTGGCCGTCGAACCCTAATCCCATACCGGCCGGCAGGGTTCGATTCACTTCAGCATGTCCCAACTCGTGCGCAATGTGCGTGAAGAACGTGCGTTGCGCACCGATGCGAAGTGCGGTTTCGACCGCCTCATCGAGGTTGAAGTGCGTGGGATGGGGTCGCTTGCGCAACGCATCGAGCACGAGCACGTCGAGGTCGTCCAACAGCGGCCAGGATTCATCGGGAATTCGGCTCACGTCGGTGCAATAAGCGAAGCGGCCCACGCGGAATCCGATTACCGGCATTTCCCCGTGCCAGAGCGCGATCGGCGTGAACCGATGGCCGATCAGTTCCAGCGGACCATTGATCGGCATGAAGTCGAGACGCGGCTTGGCGGACGGATAGCTGGGATCGTCGTCATGCACGTACGGAAACATCTGACGCAGCCGGTCCAGCGTGGCCGGCTGACCGAAGCAGGGAAGCGCCGCGTCCTGAAGCCAGTTGAAGCGACGCAGATCGTCCAGGCCCGCAACGTGATCGATATGATGATGCGTATAGAGCACCGCGTCACAACGGCGGACGCCGAATGCGAGACACTGAAGGCGCAATTCGGGCGGCGTGTCAATAAGCACGGCGCCCTGTCGGGATTGGATGCACACGCACGGCCGGTTCCGGCGGTCGCGCGGGTCGTCCGACCGGCAGACATCGCATGTGCAACCGATCATGGGGACGCCGTGCGATGTGCCCGTCCCCAGCAGCGTGATACGAAGTTCGGGCAACATGTCACAGGAATCGTAACCGGCCGCGGCGCAGAGTCGAATCGGCCGTCGAGCCAAGCCGACCAAGTTGCGGAAGAGGCAGGCGATGGGGATGGCGTCGGTACTCGCCGTTGACGCCGCCCGGCGGTACAATCGCGCGGAAAGGACCGTTTCCAGCGCGTCCAGCACGGGTCGATCGCCTCGCATCGGGCAGTAAGGAGCTACTCATGCGTCACGTCGCTTCGATCGCAGCGGTTTTAGTGTGTTTTGTCACTCTGGGGCCAGCGCCGGATGCGCGCGCCGAATTGAGGAACGTCACGGCACAGGTCTCGTCCGAGGTGCAGGAAGTCTTCATGGGGACCGTCCTGCAAAGCGATCAGACCACGCTCGACTACCCCGGCAGCGTCATGACAAGTCCGGTCACGGCCATCACGCGCCTCGACCGGCTGGCGCCGGACGATTCCATCGTTTCGGGCGCCCAGGGCATTACCGTTTTCAACGATCCTCGTTTGCTCGGCCTGATCGTGGCAAACGACTTTGGAATGGACCTGGCTTCGTTCTCCGCCACGCCCAACAGCGGCTGGGTCGTCAACGGCACGGCATCCGAGCGACGCACGATCGCGTTTCGCCAGGCCGAAGTCGGCGCGCTGCCGGGCCAGCCGGTGCAGGTAACGAGCACGTTGTTCCTCTCCGGAGTGCTGACGCTTTCGGCATCGGACGCGCAACATGATTTGACCGGTTGCTCGTCGACGATGCAGTTTACGCTGACGCTGGTCCGCACGGGTCAGGCGAATCAGGCGCTGGTGACAGGCAGCGCGACACTGACGGGCGGCCCCAACGGGGCCGTGACGCTGGCGACCACGGGTGTAATCGATCCCGCCCAGCACCCGCTGACGAATCTCGACAACACGATTCTCCCGCTGCCGTTGTTGCGGGCCGTAACGTTCTCGTCATCGCGCGCGGCGGACCAGTTTCAGTATCAATACACCGTCAACGTCGATGAGCAGTTCGAGCTGGTTCTCGATTTCAGCGCCTCGCTGACCACGACGCCCGACGGCGCGGGCGGATCCTGCGTGTTCGGACTTCCGCAGATCAGTTTTGCCGACATCATCTCGCGCGTTCAGAACAGTGACGCCGGGCAGAAGGCGCAGGACCAGATTTCGAGCCTGGTGGACACGACCGGCTCGGACCGGCCCGACGAGCCGGCCACGCGCGTCACGCCGATTCCGCTGCTGTTTGCGCTGCCGCAGTTGTGCGGCGTGCTGGGGCTTGAGTCGGCCCTGATGCTGCTGGGCGGGGCTTGCCTGATGCGGCGCGCCGGCCGCGTGCGTGGCGGTCGCCGGCGATGAAGCGGCTCGCGTTGGTCGGATGGGGGCGTCCCCGGGAACCGTGAACACATACAGCGTCGAAGATGTCTGGGTGTGGGGCGTCGCTGTCGCGGCCGGACTCGTCGCGTTGTCCGGCGGACTGATATTTCTATGGCGGCGATTCAAACGATGGACGATGGCCGCCGATGAATCTGAGGAGGATGGCGCCTTCACGTTACAGGATTTGCGCGAGATGAAGGCGCGCGGGGACATCACCGAGGACGAATACGAACGGCTTCGGGCAGGCATCCTGAGTGCGGTTCGCGGCGCGTCGACACCCAGGGAGGACAAGCGTCCCCCCAGCCTCGATTTGAACGACTGAGCGTGGCCCCGCGGGCTATAATGATTGACGCGCAAACGCGGTTCACGCGGCGGTTTCTGGTCAAGCCCTTACGCTTGCCGCGTCGATAGACAACGACCGGGATTCCAGGAATAACGACCCCAATCGGCAAGCGAGGACGAACTTGAGCAGCGGATCTCGAATCGACGGCGGCGGGGGCGGACGCGGCTCGGGGGGCGGCGGGGGCGGCGGGGGCGGCGGCGGCCCGCGGCGGCGCAACAGTTCGTGCAGTTTTTGCGCCAAGTCGCATCGCGAAGCGGGGCCGATGGTCGAGGGGACCAACGGCGTCTATATCTGCGCCACCTGCGTCGAGCTATGCCACAACATCATCCGGCAGGAGAAGCGGCGTTCCGGCGGGGCCGGCGTGCTGCTCGAAAAGGTTCCCAGTCCGCGTGAAATTCGCGAGCACCTCGATCGCTACGTCGTCGGCCAGCCCTACGCCAAGAAAGCGCTGTCGGTCGCGGTGCACAACCATTACAAGCGGCTGAATCACTGGGAGCAAAGCGATCGCGACGACGTCGAGCTTGAGAAGACCAACATCCTGCTGATCGGTCCGACCGGCTCGGGCAAGACGTTGCTGGCGCGCACCCTGTCGCGCATCCTGAACGTACCGTTCGCCATCAGCGACGCCACCACACTGACCGAGGCCGGCTACGTCGGCGAAGACGTCGAGAACGTGCTGCTGCGGCTGTTGCAGGCGGCCGATTACGATCTCGACTCGGCCCAGCGGGGCATTGTCTATATCGACGAGATCGACAAAATCGCACGCAGCGCCGGCAACGTCAGCATCACTCGCGACGTTTCGGGCGAGGGCGTGCAGCAGGCGCTGCTGAAGATTCTCGAAGGCACGATCGCCAACATCCCGCCGCAGGGCGGCCGCAAACATCCCGAGCAGCAGTACATCCAGATGGACACCTCGCGCATCCTGTTCATCTGCGGCGGCACGTTCGCCACGCTGGGCGAGATCATTCAGCGACGCATCGGCAAGAAGACCATCGGCTTCGCCACCGAACTGGACGGCACGACCGAGTCGGCCGTCGAGGCGGCCGAGCTGTTGCGGCAGGTGGTGCCGGAGGACCTGATCGAATTCGGGATGATCCCGGAATTCGTCGGCCGCCTGCCGCTGATCGCGACGCTCGGCCCGCTCGACGAAGAAGCGCTCGTCAGCGTGCTGACCGAGCCGCGCAACGCACTGTGTCGGCAGTACCGCAAGCTGTTCGAGATGTCCGGTTGCGAGCTGGAGTTCACGCCCGGCGCGCTGCGGCTGATCGCGCGAGAGGCGCTGAAGCGCGAGACCGGCGCCCGCGCCCTGCGAGCCGTCATGGAAGAGTTGATGCTCGAAGTGATGTATCAACTACCCGACCGGCCGGACCCCACGCGATACGTCATCGACGAAGCGGTCGTTATGGGCGAGGTGTCGCCGCTTTCGACGGCCCAGGCGCTGCGAAAAGAGTCGGCTTGACGCCGAGGCGAACGCCTCACGCTTACTGACGTGCGCGGTTCGTTGCGCCACGCATGCTCGTTCGGGCAGCCGTCGTGACACACGCGGTGTCAGCACGGTCAAGCCGTCTACAGATGCTTCTTGTCGGATTGGCCAATTCCTCCCGGTGCGGGGCCTTGACCGTGCCGACCCACCGGTCTGGATGGCCACTTCAATCGGTTTCGTTCTCCCCTCCATCGGGAAACGTGTCCGGCACGCAGATGCGTTCGATGGACTGCGCCCGCCCCGACTCCGCGTCGATGCGAACGAGAATGCCGCACAGCCGCACGTCGCCGGTCGCGACCTCAAACGCCGATGGAATTCCCGTCAGAAGCGTGCTGACGACGCGATCTTTGCGCCGGCCGAGCACCGAGTCGTAAGGGCCGGTCATCCCCAGGTCGGTGATGTAAGCGGTGCCGTTGGGCAGCACCCGCTCGTCCGCGGTCGGGATGTGCGTGTGCGTGCCGAAGACGATGCTCGCTCGGCCGTCGAGATGCCAGCCCATCGCCACTTTCTCGGCCGTCACTTCGCCGTGGATTTCCACGACCACGATGCGCACGTTGGGCGGCAGCGCTGACAGCCAGCGATCCACGGCGGCGTAAGGGCAGTCGGTCGGCGGCTTCATGTATAACCGGCCGAGCACGGTCATGACCGCGATCGACGGCCCCTTTTCGGTGACAAAGACCGTCGCGCCGCGGCCGGGTGCGTGGCTGGGCATGTTGGCGGGTCGGATCAGCCGCTCGGACTTCTGGAGGACGGGAAAGATATCGCCGCGCTTGAAGGCGTGGTCGCCGAGCGTCTGCACGTCGATGCCGTAGCGAGCGAACTTTTCGTAGAGCGACGCCGTCAGCCCCGAACCGCCCGCGGCGTTCTCGACGTTCGCGATGACGCAGTCGACGTCGCGCTCGCGGACGAGGCGGGGCAACGCGTGCGAGAGCACGTGCCGGCCGGGACGCCCGACCACGTCGCCGATGCACAGGATGTTGAGGTCCACGACGAAGAGCACTCCGCTGACGGCCCGGCGCGCTGCGCCGCCCCCGTCCCGCCGATCCGGCACTATAGCCGCGGCTCGCGAAACGGTCTGCGCGGTGGATCGAGCGACACGCGCCGGTCGGGTCCAGATAAACGAATCGCCGCGAGGCGTGGCGTGTGGGTCCTCAAAAACCGTCGCGCGTCCGGTGTTTGCGTCGATTCGTGTCATGAAAGAAAAATTGCTAAACCGCCGGACGGCGAATCGTATATTTCGTGCGGTGGGGGGAGACACGACGGCGGGCGCTGATC
This sequence comes from Planctomycetaceae bacterium, assembly GCA_011525745.1. Classification (GTDB taxonomy): domain Bacteria; phylum Planctomycetota; class Phycisphaerae; order UBA1845; family UTPLA1; genus PLA4. The sequence continues at coordinate 90,056 of WYBU01000069.1, forward strand.
CGGTCCGGTGCTCACGCGGCGAATGCCGGGGGCATCGGGCCGGATCATCCCGTCCGTCGTCGATTTCTTCGAGAGTCACTTCCCCTTGGTCAGGTGAACGACTTCGTCGGGTCGCTCGGGCGAGCGGCGACGGATGGGACGCCGGGCGACGCACCCGTATCGGCGACGGCCTGATGGACCTCGCACTCGAAATCGGGGCGTGCCGGCAGCGTGCGGCAGGCTGTGACGGCAGCGGGCCGGGTGGATGCTGCGACGGCGGTGCGGTCATGGGCGCCGATGGCGCCGCCGCACGTCGGTTATCGCGGTTCAGGGTCGCCCGGCGGGCGTTTGCGTGTCGCGCCGCGCACGGAGTACGGGGCGGGCCGGTCGTCGGCCGCGAGATCATCCCTGCACCGGGCCGCGCACCGGGCTATTGGCCCGTGCCGTGGACCGAGGCGACGAGCCGATTCCACGCAGGGGGTGCCGATGACGCTCGCGATCGACGGCCGCGCCCGGCGGCTCCGTTATGCGGTAGTTGGAACGAGATTCGCGGCTGAGTGGCCGCCGATCAGACTCCAGTGAAAGGGCCGATTCAGCGTCCGGCCGCGGGTGTGTACGACCGCGGTTGGCGTTTGAATCGGCCCTTTCTTTACTCACCGCGGCCGGGATCGGCGAGACAGGTTGTGACGGAAAAAGGCACGAAGGGAAGAAAGACGCCGCGGGACGCTTGTTCGTAAGTCGATGCCCTGTCGTGAGTTGTGTGGTGCGATGTTGGAGAATCGTCGCGGGTTGCCCAGGTAGGTTGCGTCAAGGTGAACGACTGATTGGTCTACTCCCGCCGCCATTCCGTTCCGCCGGGGCGGTCTTCGAGCGTGACGCCCAAATCGGCCATTCGCGTGCGGATGAAGTCGGCCAACTCGAATTGTCTGAGCTGTCGCGCCTTCTGACGCGCATCGATGAGCAGGCGAATCAGACCCTCGCTCAGCTCATCGTCGCCGCCGCGCGCGGCCGGCGGCGGCTCCTCGAACAAGCCGAGCAGCCGTCCATGGCCGAGAATCGATCCGACGGCGCCCTCAAGCACGCTGCACGAGTCGGCGTCGGCGGAATCCTCAAGTCCCGCGACCTCGACGAAACGGTTGACGCAGCCGGCCATTTCGTACAGCACGCCCAGCGCCCCGGCGGTGTTCAGATCGTCGTCCATGACACGCACGAACTCCAACTGATGGGCGAACATCTCATCGAGCAGCTTCCTGGCCGCGTCGCCGCCGGCCGCCTGGCGCGCCTGCTCCAGTCGCGTGTTCACCTGGTAGGCGTCGCGGCCGGTGATGCGGCGGAATCGCTCGAACATGCGATAAAATGTCTGCAATCCTTTTCGCGCGGCGGCGATGGTCTCGTCTGAGAAATCGAGCGGGCTGCGGTAGTGCGACGAAATCACCATGTAGCGCACCAGTTCCGGCCCCAATTCGTCGATCAGATTCATCAGCAGCAGCCGCTCCTGCACGCCGAGCGACTTGGAAATCTTCTCCGGTTCGGCGTCGGGACGCTCCTTCGTCTTCATGCGGGTCAGCCCGTTGTGCAGCCAGAACCGCGCGAACGGCCGGCCGGTCATGCACTCGGACTGGGCGATCTCGTTCTCATGATGCGGAAAGACGAGATCCAGCCCGCCGCCGTGGATGTCGAACGTTTCGCCCAGGAACTTCGCGCTCATGGCGGAGCACTCGATGTGCCAGCCCGGCCGGCCGGGACCCCACGGCGAGTCGTAGACGACCTCGCGCGGTTCGTCGGGTTTGGCGGCCTTCCACAAAGCGAAGTCGCCCGGGCGTCGCTTGCCGGTTTCGACCAGGGCGTCGCGCGTGCCGGCGAGCAGTTCTTCGGGCTTGCGGTTGGAAAGCTTGCCGTAATCGCCGTCGGTCGAAACATCGAAATAGACGTTGCCGTCCGCGGCGTAGGCGTGGCCGCGGTCGATGAGCCGCTGAATCGACGCGATGATCTCGGGAATGTTCTCGCTGGCCCGCGGCATGGCGTCGATCCCGCGGATGCGCAGCTTCTTCATGGCATCGAGGTAGAGCGATTCGATTCGTCGAGCCAGCTCGGGCACGGTGGTTTGTTGTTCGCGTGCTTCGACGATGAGCTTGTCGTCGACGTCGGTCACGTTCACGATCAGTCGGACGGAGTAGCCTTTGAACGTCAGATAACGCTTGAGCACGTCGAAGATGATCGGTCCGACCGCATGACCCAGGTGCGACGGCTTATAGACGGTTGGTCCGCACAGATAGATTCCCACTTTGCCGGGCTGAAGCGGTTCAAACAGCTCTTTCTGGCGGGTCAACGTGTTGTAAAGGCGCATGGTCATGGCGACACCATCATAGATCGGATGAAAAAGAACGCCCAACGGATCGCGGTACGGGTTTGCCCGGCCCCAGCGGCGGTCCATGCTACACATCCGCGCTGCGTGCCACTATCCTACTATCAGGCGGAGGCGCCGGTACATGAGTGATGATCGCATCCGGGAGTATTGCGGGCTGTTCGGCGTGTTCGGCACGCCGGCGGCGGCCGAAGCGACGTACAACGGCTTGTACGCTCAGCAGCACCGCGGGCAGGAGTCGGCCGGAATCTGCACGACCGACGGCCGGCGTCTGCACAACCACACCGCACTGGGGCTGGTGACCGATGTGTTCGACCGCCAGCGGCTCGACGCACTGCCGGGACACGCGGCCATCGGACATGTACGCTACTCGACGACCGGCTCGTGCTCGGCGGTCAACGCGCAGCCCTTGCTGATTCAGTTCGCGCAGGGGGAGGTGGCGGTCGCGCACAACGGCAACCTCGTCAACGCGGTGGCACTGCGTGAGCGGTACGAGCGGCGCGGCGCGATCTTCCGCACCTCGAGCGACACCGAAGTCGTGCTGCATCTGCTGGCCGATCCGCGATACAGCGAGTCGGACGATCCGCTGGCCAATCTGCTGCCGCAGCTTTCGGGGGCCTACTGCTTTCTGCTGATCTACGCCGACCGCATCGAGGCGGTGCGCGATCCCTTCGGACTTCGGCCGCTGTGCCTGGGACGAATGCGCGACCGAGCGTGGGTCGTCGCCAGCGAGACAAGCGCGCTGGATATCGTCGATGCGGCCTACGTCCGCGACGTGGCCCCGGGCGAAATCGTGACGCTGTCGGATGCGGGGCTGAGCAGCCGCCGCTTCAGCGAAGAAGGGGCGGTTCGGCCGGCTCACTGCATTTTCGAGCAGGTTTATTTCGCCGATCCGTCGAGCAACGTCTTCGGGCAGAACGTGCATCAGTTTCGCGTGGCGACCGGCCGGCGGCTGGCGATCGAAGCGCCGGCCGAGGCCGATCTGGTCATTCCCGTGCCGACGTGCGCCATGTGCGCGGCGCAGGGATTCGCCGAGCAGAGCGGGCTGCCGCTGGGACGCGGTTTCACCGTCAGCCATTACGCCGGCCGATCGTTCATCATGCCGACGCAGGCGCAGCGCGACATGGAGGTAAAGCGCAAGCTCAACGTCATCAAGGACTCGGTCCGCGGCAAGCGGCTGGCGGTCATCGAAGACAGCGTCGTGCGCGGCACGACGACGCGCGGCAAGATGGGTGCGCTGCGCGAGGCGGGGGCGCGGGAGATTCACTTGCGCGTGGCCAGCCCGCCGATCCGCTCGCCCTGTTATTTTGGCATCGACTTTCCCGATCGACGTCAGCTCATCGCCACCGGGCGCAGCGTCGAGGAAATTCGCGATTATCTGGGCGTCGATTCGCTCGCGTACCTGTCGCTCGACGGGATGTTGGCCTGTGCGCGGGAACAGCCCGACCAGTACTGTGCCGCCTGTTTCGCCGGCCGCTCGCCGATTCAGGTCGAGTCCGAGCTGGACAAGCTGGCGATGGAGCGTGTGCCGACGGCGGCACGGGCATGAGACCTTTGTTCGGAGTGAGGATTCGTCCATTAACAAGCTACACCGTTTCGGCGGGGTTGGCTCGGTCAAACCCTCGCACTCGCCAGACTTTGAGTCACTCAGAAGCGTGTCTCGCGAGGGCTTGGCCGTGTGGCGGCTCACGGTGCGCGAAGGCGGTCGCCGGTGTCAGTTAATTCCGGACGCGCCCTGAAGCCGTGCACCATCGCATGGGCGGTTGGGCTTGGGCCATTTTCGGCCCGCCAGTGTTCGCTTATCCTGAAGTCATGACTCCATCTTCGCTCAAACCCGGAATGCGCGTCCGCGTTGCTCAGCGTGTGCAGGCCGGCGCATCGGCCGGTCTGGCCCAGTACAAAGCGGAAGTCGAGGGCACGATTCTCTCCTGCGAAGCCGAGCCGACGTCGAGTTGGTTCGCTCACGGCAAGAACGACCGCGTCTGGCTGTTGCGGCTGCGGCTGAAGAAGGATGACGGTGAGATCAGCGCGTTGAATCTCGACGACGCATCGGTCGTGACCGTTCTCTCGTTGCCTGACGCAGAGCGCGCGTGATCCGCTATCCGCAACCGCCACGAAACAAGCTGCGCCGTAACTTCGGAGTGGCAGGTGCTCGCAGCCGGTGCGAACGAGCGTGCGCGTCTCGACTGCCGCGTGCTACGGGCTTGCAGCCAATACTGTCCGGAACTTTGCGGGAGGGTGGTTCACGCACCGCTCATGCAAAATTAACGGATTCTTAACTTGCGCTGCCCCCCCCCCCCGTCTGGTCTACTGGCGGCCATGCGGATGCCGACCC
>WYBU01000070.1 GCA_011525745.1 Planctomycetaceae bacterium
GTTCAATCGCTTCCGGCGGCTTTTCATTCGCTGGGAAAAAAAGTCGGTCAACTACGCCGCTTTCCTACACTTGGCTTCGGCCTGCATCGCCTACCGCGCAGCAGGGGTTTTGGGATAGGCTCTTAATATCGGGCCGTTTGATGGCGGTCAATCCATCGTATTTTTGGCAACGGCTATTGACACATCGGGCAATTCCACCACAAGTGACGCGCAGACAATTGTGATCGTGCCGGATCTCGATTACATCGAAATCGTTGGACCGACCAGTCTGCCCGAGAACTCATCATGGGATTACGACTGTCGCGCATACTACTTTGATGGCAGCTCGCATTTTGTCGAGCCTGCTTGGAGTGAGGATTCCGCGTACGCGCAAATCGACGCGAGCGGTGTGCTATCAGTTGGTTCCGTGCCCGGTCCGCAAGTATGCACCATAACTGCTTCTTACACTGAGGGCGGCGTCGCTACACAGGCCACACTGACGCTCGCCATCTTGGACGTTGCGTGCGAAGGCTGGCAACCGGTGCGCGTGCGCGACATTTGGCTGGGCGCCGCCGGATCGAATCCACTATCCTTGACACAGGTAGAACCAAGTCCGGTAGGGCCCGTGCTGTTCTTCTCAGCGGACGACGGGACCAACGGGCGCGAACTCTGGATGGCGCAGACTGATGCCATGCTCGTCGCCGATATTCAAGCCGGTAACACTTCATCCTCGCCGGCGTCCCTGGTCAACGTGATGGGATCATTGATGTTCACGGCAAATGACGGGATAAGCGGAACTGAGCTATGGAGGGCTTACTACAGCATCACGCAGGGATCGTTCCAGGTGGAATTAGTGAGCGATGTGACACAAGGTCAGGCTGGATCGGATCTTGATTTTCTTACACCAGTGGGGAACCTGCTCTATTTTGTTGGCGTTTCAGACCTCTATGGCGGCCTATGGAGGAGCGACGGCACGGCCGCTGGGACGTATACGGTTCCCGCATCCCCAAGTAGCATTCCGGCGTTTGTCGAAGGGGGATTGACCGAGTTTCAAGGGGCGCTCTATTTCGGGGCGGTCGGGAACGACGAGTTCGGCGATCATATTTCCCAATTGTGGAGAGTGAATTCAACCACAGGAAGCGCCGAGTTGGTTCATGATGTCAGTACCGCCTTTATCGGGCCACCATTCTTGAGCAAACTTACCTCTGGTGGCCAGTACGTCTACTTCCTAAACGAAGGTCCAGACGCCCAGGTTCAGCTATTTCGTACTGATGGGTCACCCTCTGGGCTTCGCTTTATTCTGAGCAATTTTACAGACCCCATTGACGAGCTTACCCCCGTGGGCGCCAATCTGTTTTTCCGTTCAAGCGATTACTCGGGGACGGGCCAGTTCGGAAGCGAACTGTGGCTCACTGATGGCTGGACCGCGCAGATCGTAAGCGATGTGTTGCCAGGGCCGGATGGATCGTTTCCCAGCGAACTTACGGCCCACAATGGCCTGTTGTTCTTCGTCGCCGATGACGGCCAGCATGGTGTAGAGTTATGGAAGACGGATGGCACGCCGGCGAATACACAGCTTGTTCGTGATATCGCGCCCGGCCCCGCAGGATCCTCTCCATCGTCTTTGTGCAGCATCAACGGTTTTCTTTATTTCGCGGCCGACAGCGGTGTTGGCGGCAGAGAGCTATGGCTAAGCGACGGAACGTTTGACGGTACGCGTTTAGTTGCTGACATCCAGCCAGGGCCCGCTGGCTCAAATCCGCAACAGTTGTACGCTGTCGGTTCTCGCCTGTTCTTTAGTGCCGATGATGGGGTGAGTGGCCGTGAGCTGTGGTCAATCGTGGCTGGTCAGATGGATGACTGTAATCAGAACTGTACCCCCGATGCTGCTGACATCACGGGTCAGATTGTCGCGGACAATTTTCTCACTCCGGCCACATCCGGTACACTGGGTTTTCAATCGGACTATCGCGGGCAGATTCGTGCGGACGATTTCACGCTGGATGCGCCGACGACAGTTCGATGGATCAGGTTTGAAGGTACGGCTATTGGCGACACGGCCGGCGATCTGTTCCGGATCCGCTTCTGGTCGAGCATTGCGACGGCAGATGCACCGACTCCGCCGACGCCTCCGGATGAGAAGCCCAATACGATCGAATACACGGAAGATGCCGGCCCCGGTCAGATCATCATTGAGTCTACGAATGCACCACCACCCGCCGGAAACGGTGCAATCGTGTACCGTGTGAATCTGGCTCAACCGGTGGCGCTCGGCGCAGGGCGGCACTGGCTCCAGGTGTCCTATGCAGGCACGAACGGGGGTATTTGGGGCTGGTTCCTGAACACCGACACGGGCATCGGCAAGCGAATGCGATTCAACCAATTTGGTGCTCCCGAGACGTGGGCCGCGCCCAACGGCGGACCGTCGGGCAACACCGGCGCGCATCGCTTCCAGCTTTGGGCCGGCAGTCTCGACAATAACAGCAACGGTCAGCCCGACGAATGCGAAGACTGCAACACCAACGGCACGCAGGACAGCGAGGAGACCGGGCCGGACTGCAACGGCAACAACATTTTGGATGAATGCGAGGTCGTCGGCAACGATTGCAACAGCAACGGCATTCCGGATAAGTGCGAGCCGGATTGCGATGGCAACGGCGTACCGGACGATTGCGACCTGCTGACCAACGACTGCAACGGCAACGGCACGGTCGACGACTGCGAGATGATCGACTGCAATCAGAACGGCGTGCTGGATGGGTGCGACATCGCGGGCGGCACTTCCGAAGACTGCAACTCGAATAACGTGCCCGATGATTGCGAGCTGTTCGACAACCTGTACGAGTACCTCTGGGACGACGGCACACAGGATAACAGCATCGGCTTTACTGGCGGAGCCACGATGATGTGGTTCAACGAGTTCGAGGTGACGGCCGGCGCCGAGATTATCACCGAGGTGCGCGCCCGCTTCGGCACGCCGCTGGGCGCTGCGGCGACGCTGTTCATCTGGACCGATCCGAATGACGACGGATTGCCGCAGGACGCCGTCCTCGTTCAAACGGTGGCCATCACCACGGCCGACCTGGGTTCCAACATCTTCAACCGCTATCCGGTTCCGCCGACGTTTGTCGGCAACGCCGGGGAGCGGTTCTTCGTCGGCTTCCGAATCACGCACGCCGCGGGACAGTTCCCGGCCGCGATTGACTTCACCAATCCCGACAACCGACGAAGTTGGATTCTCGTCGGCAGCGATCCGAACAATCTCGCGGGCGCGGCCCTGATCGACGATCTGGCGCCAGCGCTTGCGGGCGACTGGATGATCCGCGCCATCGGCGCCTCTAACAACGATTGCAATAGTAACGGTATTCCTGACGAATGCGACATTGCCTTTGGTGGCCAGGACGCAAACGGCAACGGCGTGCCCGATGAATGCGAGGTGCAGCCGTGCGGTACCTGCGCCGGCGACATCAATAACAGCAGCTTCGTTGACGGGGACGACATCCAGTTGTTCGTGCACTGCCTGCTAACTGGGCAATCGCCGACGGAATGCGCGTGTGCGGACATGGATGCGGATGCAGACGTCGATAACGATGATCTGGCCGCGTTCGTAAGCCGATTGCTTGCGGGCGGCGCGTGTCCATAGCACCATGTACGACAACGGCGGAAAGACACTGGGACTCGAGCCGCCATACGCGCGTTGCAGCCTGTTTCAAATCGCTGGCGCGACGCTGAATCAAGCCGGCCCGCCGGTCGGGCGGCGGGTTCCGAGACAGCTTCTTATCGTCGCCGGCGGCGCAAGAGCAGCGCGCCCCCCATGCCGATCAGCAGCAGCGTCGTCGGTTCCGGCAGCGCGGGGTTGCGAAGCGGGACGACCTGAGGCTCTCGAACCTCGGCGTTTCGCGTGCGGTTCGCAAGCGATACAGCGCCTGCCGTAAAATCGACGTCGGTGCCGTTCAGGGCATCGCCGGGGAGCGTCGTGTCGTCTGATTGCGTCCGCGGCGGCGCGACGGTTGGGAAAACCTCTGGGTATTGGGGTCGAAGGGGCAGCACGCCGTAATGCGGAGGCAAGGCGCCGAGCGAAGGAATCGCTTCGCCGAAGCAGGTTGTCGCGACGTGCGGGGGCGCACCCAGTTGCGATGGCGATTCTTCGATGGGGGCGTACTCGACGACTTCCGCTGCCGCCGAGACGGTGAGAAGGAAGACGATCGCTCCGGCGATCCAGTTCAGACGTCGATGCGACCCGCCGGCGCGATCTGCGTCCGATTCGGCGCTCTGCCCGTCGAAGGCGCACGGAGCCACGTTGTTGCTTCCGCAGATCATCAGAAAGAGATCGGAAGTTGGCGCCCCGGCCTTTCGATCAATTCGTGGTTCTGTGCGGTCCTGTAACAACGGCAAGTCCCGCGCCGTGTGACCAAGGATGCGAACAGAAATAACTTGAACGTATCTTCGCCATCGGGCACAAGACATCTCAACATGGCCGAGCCGTCGCGAAAGTGGTACAAGCGGGCGGCACGCCCGTACTATCAAAAACATTGGTGCTTACTTCGCGCGAGGGCTTGACCACGCCACCCGCTCGGAATCGCGCAGGTTATTTCCGAGCGCGTCCAAACCGGCCGTGCGCTTGCGTCGGCCGGCGGCGTGCGGCATCATTTCGGCATGGCGGCCCTGCCTGACTCGACGTATCCATCGCTGCGGCAGTCATTGATTCTGCTTCTGCTGCTGATTGGACTGACGATCGTGCTATCGGTGATGAACGCGGTGGCGGACGTCGCCCTGGGCACGCGGCTGGCGTTTGACCCGTTTCATCTCGGACTGATCAACCTCATCGCGTTTCTCACGATCGTGTCGTACGGCGTTCGGCGGACGGGCCAGTCGGCGCGGGCCGTGCTTGCGCTGCGGCCGGTGCGGGCCATTTTGTTCCTGCCGCTGATCCCGGCCTGCATCGGCCTGAACTTCCTGCTGTCCGAGGCGGACAATGTGTTGCGCAGCGTGCTGCCGATGCCGTCGGGGTTTGCGGAAACGTATCTGCACGTCGTCGGCCCGCACGTGCCGGCGTGGAAATTGCTGTTCACGCTGTCGTTCGTCGCGCCGTTGACGGAAGAGTTCCTCTTTCGCGGTCTGCTGATGCACGGGTACCTTCAACGGTACACCGCGCGCAGGGCAATCGTCATTTCGGCGCTGCTGTTCGGCGTCGTTCATCTCAACCCGTGGCAGTTCGCCAGTGCCACTGTGTTGGGGTTGCTGGTCGGCTGGTGCCGCGTGCGCACCGGCTCGTTGTGGCTGTGCCTGTTTGTTCACGCGCTGAACAATTCGATCGTCAGTCTGATTCAGGTCATTCCGGGTCTTGAAATTCCGGGTTACACGGTCGGATCGATACATGAGAGCCAGTTCCAGCCGCTGTGGTTCAATGCGCTGGGCGTGGGGCTGACGGCCGCGGGGCTGGGAAGTCTGGCCTGGCTGTTTCGGCAATTGTCGCCGGTTGCGGCCGCGCGGCCGGTCCCGATGGCGGCGCCGGCGGTCATCGCGACGATGGCGACGCCGGTCGACGCCGATTCGGTCGTCGCGGGACAATCGGAGCAGAGTTGAGTTGCGGCGCGGATGATGCGCGATGTGCTACGGCGTGACGAACCACTCATGCGCCTCGATCGTCGGACCGCCGTCGGGGCCGGTCAGCACCGCCACGGGGCGCGTGCGGCGCACCTGGCCGGGCCGCGCAAGGATCAGCACGCGAGCCCCGGCAGCGCATTGCGACGCCCGCTCGACGATTTCATCTTCGCTCCATGGACGCCGCTGTCGGGCCGGGGCGAACTGCACACGGTCCCAGCGCAGCACGTCGTCGAAGCCCTCGATCCAGCTTTCGCGCACGACACGTCGGCCGTTGTCCTGCGAAGATTCGACGGCCTGTGCCAGGCGCGGCGGGACGCGCGTGAAGAACAGGTAATACGCGAACGTCTGATTGGCGGGAAAGGCCACAAGCACCGCGTCGTACGGCCGCGCACCGGGCGACGACTCGCGCTCGTGCAACCATGTGAAGGCCCCCGCCAGATCGGGCTGAAACCAGCGGGCCGCCTGGCGCGGATATTCGGACACGTAATATCGCTGATAAAGCCCGGCGTTGACGAGTGCCGCCGCGGCCGCCGCGACCGTCAGCGCGCGGCGCAAACCCGTTCCGCGCCGCCGCGCCCGTTCGAACCACCAGGCCGCGCCCAGTCCGACCGTAATCGCCATCAGCGGCAGACCGACGATGCTGCGCATGGCGTGCGGCCCCCCGCCGGCCACCAGGGCGGCGGGCAATGGGAACAGCAGCCACCATGCGATCAGGAACCGCGCCCGGCGGTCGGCCCGTGCCCGCGCTGCGATCCAGATCAGCCCCGTGGCCAGCAGCGGCGCTTCGTACCAGTGCAGGAATCCGCCGCCGAATCGCAGCCGCGAACCGCCCGGCAACGTCCAGTCGATGCCGGTGGGACAAATCGACGAGCCGGCGTCCGCATCGCCGAACAGTCGGCGCGGATCGTAATGTGCGGCGTACTGCTTCAGCAGCGTTGTTGCGTCGAATGTGCGGCCCTCGCGCCACATCGACACGTGGCTGGTGCGCGCGAAAACCTGTTGCGGATGGCGCGCCAGTGCAACGAGCATCGGAGCGGCGCCGAATACGATTCCCGCCAATGCCCAGAGCGGAGTTCGCCGCCGCCTTGCGAGTGCGGCCGCGCCGGTGGCGGGCCGATTCATCGCGTTGTCGTTCGTCCGCCGGCCTGCGCCCGCCAGCCACGCCGCGCCGAGCAACGGCACGAGCAGGCGCGGCGCGGCGTAGGTCCACATGGCCGCGCCCAGTGCCGCCCCGCCGACGAACGAGCCGCCCGCGCTGCCGCATTTTCCGATCAACAGCAGCGCGCCGATCGTCAGTAGCAGCGGCGTGAGTCCACCCTCGAACGCCAGGCGTGAAAGCTGTTGATGCCAGGGACTCAGGGCCAGCGCCGCAGCGCCCGCCAGCCCCGCGGCGACGCCGAATTCGCGCCGCAGCCAGCGCCACAACAGTGCTACCGTGAGGATGCCTGCCAGCGCGAACGGCAGGCGGACGGTGACCGGGCTGAGTCCGAGCAGCGCGACAAACGGCGCTGTCAGATAGGCCGAACTGGCGGCGGGGTAATCGCCCGGCCCGAACGCCTCGAGATAGGCCGGCAGCAGCACGCCGCGATAGTCGCGACCGGTCGTCGCCAAACACCACGCGTCGTAGCCGCGCAGGCATTCGTCCTGATTGATCGCCGGCGGTACGCGAGCCAGCCCCGGCAGGCGAAGCAACGCGGCCAACATCAGCACGATGATGATCGCGACCGATTCGCTGCGTGAGATCGGGGGCGCCGCGCAGGGTTGGGCACTGACATTCGACTGATGCGCGGGATGTGTTGGACGCGTATCGCTCATCAGGTATCACCATCGTGCGACACGGCAAACTCGCGCAGCACGGGCTTGCGATCCGTGAGAATCCGTCAGAACCCCGCGGGAAAGCCTGTTCGTTCCCTTCTCGCTCCGGCTCCGGTCGCGTTCAGGGTCGCGGTTCGGATTTCCCGCCCGCACTCTTCGACTGCGCCTTCCATTGCTCCCACGCCGGCGTGTCGCGAAGGCGAGCAAACTCAGGCTGCCGCTCCGCCCTGATCGCCAAGTCGGGCTGCAACGCCACCGCCGCGCTCAACTCCGCCAGCGCTTCGACGTCGCGCTGCACGACCGCGTAGCACGCCGCCAGCACGAACCGGATGCGCGGCTCATTGGGCTTGCGAAGCCGAGCCTGCTCCAGCGGACCCACCGCCTGCGCCGCGCTGTACAACTCCAGTCGCGTTCGCCCCAGGCCGTAGAACGCCTCGCCGTCGGCCGGGTCGAGCCGCGTCAGGCGCACATACAACGGCTCGGCCTCGCGCCAACGTCCGGCCAGACACAGCGCGTTGGCCAGATTGCGCAGCGTTTCGCGGCTGGCCGGGCGGCGCTGCAGGTGAAGCTCATACGCCTCGATCGCCTCGGAGTAGCGCTTCAGTTCCACCAGCGCCGCGCCGAGGTGAAAGTGGCCCTCTTCGTCCGCGCCAGGTTGCGCCAACCCGCGAAGCGACTGTTCCAGCGCCTCTGCCGCGCGGCCTTCGGTCAGCAGCAGCTCCGCCAGCCGGAAATAGGCCTGGGAGTAGGTCGGCCGCAGCCGGATCGTCTCGTGCAGCAGCGATTTGGCCGCCGCCAGGTCTTCCGGCCGACCGCGATCGACCGCATGCCGCGCGTGATAGAACCGCTCGATGTGTGCGTTGGCCAGGCCTGCGCGAATGCCCGCTTCCTCCGGCGCATAGCGAATGCGCTGCTCGGGTGACGTCAAATAGTCTTGAACCGAGCGCCAGTAGGTAAAGCTGTTTCGCCACGCTCCCTGCTGGGACCACGTTTTCGCGGCCAGCGCGATCAGCAGCAGGCAGAAACCGATCCGCAACGGCGAACAGAGTCGCGGAGTTGCGTGAAGCGCCAACCACGAAGCCAGGCCCAGTATCGGCAGCAGCATCGGCAGATAGACAAACCGGTCGGCCGCGATGGCCCCCATGAAGTCCACCGCCCCGATGACCGGCCCCATCAGCACGAAGTAGCCGCCCAGCGCCACCAGCGCGCCGCGATGTCCGCGCCAGACGGTCGTCGCCAGCACGATGCCCAACGCCACTGCCGCCATCGCGCACAACAGAAAGGTCGGATGCGTCAGCGTCAACCACCCCTGCTGAAGCGGCATCGGATACTGCGGCGACAGCCAGGCCGGACACAGCAGCTTCCACAGATAAAACACTACGTTATGTCCAATGACCGCCGCGCCTTCCATCGGTCGATCCAGCACCGTCAGCTCGGCCCGACCCATCGACTGCGCCTGCGACACCAGCGCGATCCACCCGCCCAGCGCGGCCAGCGCCAGCAGCGGCAGCTTCTCCAGCACCGACCGCGCCGACAGTCGCCTGTACGGCCACCAATCCAGCGCCATCAGTACGATCGGCAGCAGCCAGCCGGTCGGCTTGGAGAGCATCGACAGCACGAAACAGACATGTGTCAGCAGCAGGGCGCCGGCGCCGCGCGTGCGGACGTAGCGGCCGTAGGTCAGAAACATCGCCAGGGCGAACGTCGTCGACAGCAGCGATTTACGCTGGCAGACCCACGCCACCGATTCGACATTGGCAGGATGCAATGCGAACAGCATCGCCGCGAAAAACGCGGCCGTCGAACCGGCCGACGGCGCCGACGTTGCCGCGCCCGGCCGGGCCATCGTCGCCAGCGTCTGACGCAGCCACAGAAACAGCAGGACTGCGTTCAGCGCGTGCAACAGCACGTTGGTGACGTGATAGACGAACGGCCGCGGCGGGACCGTGCCGTCGATGACGCGATCGAGCATCAGCGACGCCATTGTCAGCGGCTGGTAGTAACCCGCCACCGTCGTCGGATACAACACCTCGGTGAAGAAGGCCGCGAGCTTTTCCCAGCTCGGCGCGATGATGTAGGGGTTGTGCGTGACGTACTGGGGATCGTCGAGATTGACGAAATCCGACGAAAACGAGCGTGAATACAGCAGCACCGCCGCGGCGAACAGCGCGGCCGCCCGCGTGACGGTGCGCCGCCGGGCGATCGACGCATCGCTCCGATGATCGTGGGTGGTGCTCACGCCGGAAAGTTGTAAGGAATCGCGCACACTTGAGCTACACGGATTGCCACAATCGTGCGCCACTCCGGCCTGGCATGGCCAGACCCTCGCGAAGCACCCCTCGCGGGCGTCGGCCGGCGCGAGGGCTTGGCCATGCCGCCCGCCGCATCGCTCTCACTGCCGCCGTCCGCACGAAACCATGCGCCGAATCACGGCGACACGCGCGATTCCATCGACCCCTCGCGCCACGAGCCGGTCGTCATCGTGCGCTCGGATGTCATCGGCCGCGCGATCGCCTCGACCGAACGGCCGTATCGCGGCGCATCATACACGTCGCCCACGTCGGCCGTGCGGCCAATGCCCACGACCGACTCCATGCTGCGGCCCGCGCGCCCGGTCGCTGCGGCGCCGCGCTCCTGCCAGTCGCCGGCCACACCGGTTTGTTCATTCCCCACGCTGCTCTGCATCGTGCCGCCGTAGCGTCCGACGGAAAGCGTGTTTGACGGGGTGCGCGGCTTTTCGCGCGGCTGATGCCAGAAGCGGCCGTCCGTCCACGGATTCGAGCAGCCCGCCGGCGACAGGGCAACCAGCAGGCAAGTCAGTCGGATCGCGTCGCTGCCCGCAGCGCGTCGTCCGGCCGGCGTCATTCGACACAATTGTTTCATCACGTCACAGTTCCTTTGGCGGCAACGAGCCGAGCATGGCTCGATCGCGCTGACGCTGCCTTTCCGTGGCTGTTTCCAGCGTGCGGCGCTCGCCGCGCGTCAGGCTGGCCAGTCCCAGCTCATGGACCTTAGCGAGAATTCGATCGACTTCGGCCTGCTCCGCCGCCAGTTGCTCGGCGCGCCGCCGCATCGCCTGCTCGGCCTTGCGTCGACGCCGCCGCGCCAGCCAGCCTTCGCGCCGCGGCCGCTCCGACGGTATGGTCGAATACCCGCCATCGAAATCATACCCGAAGGCGTTGTCGTCGCCGAGCAGTCCGGCGCGGTATGCCATCCGCTCCTGATAGCAAACCAGGTAGCCCATGATGGCCAGTCCGACCAGGATGAAGCGCCCCCCCATCAGGCCATACAGCCCCATCACAACCGCCGCTACCATGCCGATGGCCGCGGTCGCCGCCGTGGCCCGCGCGTAGCCCAGGCGCGACCAGAGGGCGCACTGCACCATGCGGCCGCCGTCCATCGGATACATGGGCCACAGATTGAACAGGAACAGATACAGATTGACCTCGAAAAGCAGGGACGCCCACACGGTCGGGCTGATCCACGTCAGTGCTTCGGACGAGGCGCCGCGAAAGATCTGAAACAGCTCGACGTCGCCCGAGCGCGCCAGTCCCGTTTGCAGCACCAGCCACGTCAGCCCCACGATGACGACGTTGACCAGCGGCCCGCAGACGACGGTGACGAACTGAGGCCACGGCGCGCGCGGCGCATCCACCATCGCCAGCCCGCCCAGCGGCCACATCAGCACCTCGTGGGCCGAGCCGCCCACGCGCCGCGCCGCGAAACAGTGGCCCAGTTCGTGCAGAAAGACGCAGCCGAACAGGATGAACAGCCATTGCAGAACAAACAGGAACGCCGAGCCGGCCGTCAGCAACTCCAGCACGATGAAAAGAATGAACAGCATGTGTACGCGGACGCGAATGCCCGCGATGCGCGCCACCGTCGGCGCCCACGTCAGCGGATTGTCGGCGAAGCGGCCGCGCCCGCCGCCGTATGAATCATCCGCATAAGGTCGTTCGTGCCAGCTCATGCCCGCTGCCCTCCGCGCAGGCGATACATCAACAGCGCCACGATCGACTTGGCGTCCTCGATCTCGCCTCGGGCGGCTCGTGCCGCGGCGTCGTCGAGCGTCAACTTTTCAATCGACTCGATCATCTCATCGGCCGTCGGCCCCGGCGGCGTCGGCGTCAGACCGGTCGCCACGTACGCGATGATGTGCTCGGAGAGAATGCCGGGCGAGGGGTACAGGCTGCACAGAAGCTCCAGCCGATCGGCGCGATAGCCCACTTCCTCCTCCAATTCGCGCACCGCGCACGCCTCAGGCGATTCGCCCGCCACGTCGCGGGTCCCCGCGGGAAACTCCAGCAGGCTCTTGCCCACTGCCGCACGGTACTGACGCAGCATGACGACGCGACCGTCATCGAGCACGGGCAGAACCACGACCGCGCCGGGATGCACGACGACTTCGCGCGTGCGCGTCCGGCCGTCCGAGCCGGTGACCGACAGTCGCTGCACGGAGAATTTGCGACATTCCAGCAGCGTTTCGACGGTTTTCACAACGGGCGCGGACGTCATCGGGACCTCAGCCGCAGGTCGGTTGCCCCATTATAGGAATTGTCGTCGCGAGGATGAAACGGCATGCCGCGGCGGACGGTGGCCGCTCACGGCTTCTCGATGACGATCCGATCCAGCTCCACGCCGTCGATATCCACCTGCGACAGAATCAGCGCCGTCGCCGTCACGTCGACTTTCGTGAAGCTGAACACGCGATCGTTGAATGCCGCGATGTACGCCGGCGCTTCCTCCAGCTCGCCGTACAAGCTCACGCCGCCGGCCCCCGTCACGATGTACACCGAGCCGTGCTCACCCGGCCCGGCCGGCCGGCCCTCGCGCAGCGGGACCGTCCGCTCATAGAGGTGGTTGTGCCCGCTGAACACGACATCGACGCCGGTTGCGTCAAAGACCGGCACGAAGATGTCGCGCACGAAGGCCTGGCTCGGCTCCTTGTGCACCGCGCCGCCGGTGTAGGGCGGATGATGAAAAAAGACGAAGCGCCACGTGGGCGCCGGATCGGACAGCACGCCGTGCAGCCACGGCGCGACGACGTCGCGCATCTGCTGCTCGCTCACGATCCCCTTCGACTCGGCCCGGTTGGTGTCCAGCGACACGAACCGCGCATCGCCGAAGTCGAACCAGTAGTTCAGCTCCGGCGTCAGGCCCGCCGGCCCGTTCTCGGGCAGCACAAAGGCGTCGCGATACGGCTCGGCACGCGGCGTGCCATAATCGTGGTTGCCGAGTGACGGCATGAACGCCGCCGCCTCGAACAGCCGCGCGTAGGGATCGAACAGATTGCGCTTGTAGAAAATCGCCTCGCCGCCGGGATAAATCACGTCGCCGGTGTGAATGGCCAGGTCCGGCCGGACGGCCGCCATGCGGTCGGCCAGCTCAAACTGGCTGTTTGTCCCGCCGCCGGAGTCGCCGAACGCCACGAAGCGAAGCGGCTCGCCGCGCCGCTTGATCGCCGTCGTGGTCCGCGGCCGGCCGAGCGACACAATGCGGCCCATCAGCCCCGGATTGTGCAGGTCGTACAAGATCGGCGGCGTCAGGCCGGCAACGTCCAGCCGGGCGGCCAGAAAGTTCCCCGGCCCGAACGTCGCCTGCGCGCGGCGTGGCGCGCCGTCGGCGCCGCTGAACAGCACTTCGCCCGACTCGCACGGCCGCCCGCCCGATTCGGCCGACCACACGGCCAGCAGTTCGCCGTCGCCGCCGACGTGCAGCATCGGCCCGACGACCAGCCGCGGACGTTGAAACTCGTCGAGCAGAAAACAACCGCCGGCGGCGGCGCATGCGCCCAGAGCGCCGAGCAGCCACAACCGCGCGCCGCCGAAGCGGACACGGTTAGCGCCCGGTTTGCGGCGCGCCAGTGGAAGAACATGTCTCACTCGCATCGGGTGCCATCATACACCTCGACGCCGCATCGTTGAACCCTGCCCATCCGCGCCGCTATGATGCCGTATCAAGCGACCTGCCGGGCGACGGAGTGGGTCCATCCACTATCGGAAAACATCAGCATGGCCACGCAACTCGAACACCAGCACGTACGCGACATCGAACGACACACGACGATCTCCGGGCGGCCGTTGAAAACGGTTTACCGGCCCGTGGACATCGCCGAGATGATCTACGAATACAGCCTGGGCGATCCCGGGCAGTATCCCTTCACGCGCGGCGTTCATCCCGAGATGCACCGCCGGCGGTTGTGGACGATGCGGCAGTTCGCCGGTTTCGGGGCGGCGCGGCAGACGAACGAGCGATTCAAGTTCCTGCTGTCGCGCGGGCAGACCGGGCTTTCCACCGCCTTCGACCTGCCCACGCTCATGGGGCGCGACGCCGACGATCCGCTGAGCATCGGCGAAGTCGGCCGCTGCGGCGTGTCGATCTCGTCGCTGGCCGACATGGAGACGCTGTTCGACGGCATCGACCTGGGCGAAGTGAGCGTCAGCAAGACGATCAACGCGCCGGCCGCCATCGTGCTGGCCTACTTCATCGCCACGGCCGACAAGCAGGGCGTGCCGCGCGATCAGCTCCGCGGCACCTGTCAGAACGACATCCTCAAGGAGTTTCACGCCCAGAACGAGTACGTGTATCCGCCCGAGGCGTCGGTGCGGCTGGTGATCGACACGATCGAGTTCTGCATGAAGGAGCTGCCGCAGTACAACCCGGTCAGCATCAGCGGCTACCACATCCGCGAGGCCGGCAGCACGGCGGCGCAGGAGCTGGCGTTCACGATCCGCGACGGCGTCGAATACGTCGAATGGTGCGTGAAGCGCGGGCTGTATGTCGACGATTTCGCGCCGCGGCTCTCGTTCTTCTTCAACTCGCACAACGACTTTTTCGAGGAAATCGCCAAGTTCCGCGCCGCCCGCCGCCTGTGGGCGCGGCTGATGCGCGAGCGGTTCGGCGCCGCCAATGACCGTTCTTGCTGGCTGCGCTTCCACGCCCAGACGGCCGGGTGCAGCCTGTACGGCAAGCAGGTGCACAACAACATCGTGCGCACTTCCTATCAGGCAATGGCGGCGGTGCTGGGCGGCTGCCAGAGCCTGCACACCAACAGCATGGACGAGACGCTGGCATTGCCGACCGAGCATGCGGTGACGGTCGCGCTGCGGACGCAGCAGGTGCTGGCGCACGAGACGGGCGTGACGAACACGGTCGATCCGCTGGGCGGCAGCTACTTCGTCGAAACACTGACCAACGAACTGGAGGCCGAGGCGCTGGACTACATCCGCCGCATCGACGAGATGGGCGGCATGATTCCCGCGATCGAGAACGGCTTCGTGCGGCGCGAGATCGCCGACGCGGCGTTTAAGTACAGCCAGGCCGTCGAGCGCAAGCGCAAGATCGTTGTCAGCGTCAACGACTACTTCGACGATGACGGGCCGCCGGTCAAGTTGCTTAAGATCGAAGCCGCCGTCGAGACCGAGGCCGCCGCGTCGGTTCGAGCACTGCGACAGCGGCGTGATGCGGCCGCGGTCGCGCGCACGCTGGCGTGCGTCACCGAAGAGGCGAAGGCCGGCCGCAACGTCATGCCCGCGTTGATCGACGCCGCCAAGGCCTACGCCACGCTGGGCGAAACGGTCAACGCACTGGCCGACGCCTTCGGCCGCTTCGACGGCGGGCCGTTGTGGTAAGGATGGAAGTTTGTTTTCCAGTTGACAATGGAAGAGATGATCCATAAGCTCGCCAAGCCGCTGGCGCCGATAAAGTCGATAGGTATCACAGCACATGGCGAAGCAGCCGCCGAATGGCACAAAGAACCGCAAAGTATCTGAATCTGAGCTTCGCGCGTTCAAGCTCAATCTGATAGGCATCGCCATTCGAAGGGGCTGCGACCTAATTGGGTATGCTATTATTGGCTGGACAATCTACGCGTGCGTGGCTCAAATTGCGGGGAAGACGACGGCGTTTCAACTTGCGTTTGAGGCCCTCGCAGACCTTAAGGCATCCGAGTACTTCGCGTGGGCGCTCGTGCTGTTGTTCGGTTCAACGACACTTGCGTTACACCGTTCTCGAAAGAACATCATTGCGCGCTATCATCCATATAGGAAGATGTTTGAGGAGCAGCATGATCCGAATCGCGGCACGAGCGGCTTGACCCTGCAAGGTGATTCATCGCCGGAGGATCGTTTACCATGATCGACTCCGAATTCGCAGCAGAGATGTTGAAACTGTCAGCGTTGGCGTGCATCGGATGTGTTTATTTTTTCCATGTTCGCCGTTCCGTGCGGCGAAACCTGTTTAGGGATGATCTATTTGCAATTCGAACAAGGGTGTTCGATCAAATGCTCGCTTGCGGCAAGCCGTTTTGCGACCCCGCCTATGTTCAGGTCCGGGACACGATCAACGGACTCATACGCTTTGCCGACCATCTGTCGCCAATCACGGCAACGATCCTGTGGCTGAATTCGAGGGGCTCTTCCATCAAGGAGGAACAGGTTCACAGCAACGATGCAGAGACCCAAGCGTTCGTTGACGGCGCCATCAATAGCGTAAATCACCGCTTGGCTCGTTACTTGTTTGTCTCGCATGCTACTGGAATCGCGTTGGTAACATTGATGATTCTTCGTGCGGCAATCCTAAGACGAGCGAAACCTTCCCAAGTATTCCTGGACAATAGCCCGATGCGCGCAATCACAAGCGATGCCCGGCTTGAGGGACGACAAGTGCGATTGGGATTGCGTGTACCTTCACAGATCGGAACGGACCACGCGATTGCGTAGCGCGTCGCTATGTTGGTCGAGATCGTCTCATTGGTGACTCGACTCAAGAGTGAATCGATCAAGAACCACACAGCCGCAACTCAGTCACGATCGATGTACAGGATGTACCGCTCCGCCGGCAACTGCGAGACGATCTGAACCAGCGCGCCTTGGCGCTTCTTCAGCCGCACCAGCACCGGACGCGACACTTCCACCTGTCGGCCGGACTCATCCAGGAAGGTTGCCTGCACGATCAGCTTCGTGCTGCGCAGCGCCTCGACGCGGAACGACACCTCCAGCCGATCGCCGGCGTGCTTGCGCAGCTCGCGGCGCGACATCGTGATGCGTTTGGCGAAATCGTCCTTCGAGAATCGAACCTCGCCGCGCGGATCGGTTGAGCCCCAGCGCCGCTGCTCGGCCTCGACCAGGCGCTCCTGACGTTTCTGCTCCGTTTTCATGGCCCGCGCGACCGTTACGCCGCGCACGTCGAATTCCTCCGCGTGCGCGAAGACGCGGTTGCCCGAGGCGTCGAACAGCTCCAGCCCCAGTTGCGCCCGCCGGTCCGTTGGATCGTCCGCCGTCGGCGCCAACGTCAGCCGCGCCCGCAGATCATGTTCGATCGGCGCAACTTCGGGCGCTTCGCCGGCCGGTCCGCTCGGCGCCGCGCCGCCGTCGGGATGCCCCTCGGCGACCTGCGCTGCGGCCGTGACCCACGGACGCCGGTCGAATCGCAGCGCCCCGCCAATGCGGCCGTTGAGCAGCTCGGTGTAGCGGTCGATGAACTCGCCGGGCCGCGACACGGGCAGATCGGTCGCGTTGATCCAGTCCGGCGGTGCGATGGTCCGGGCGCGATCGGCCGACTGCGCGGGCGGCAACTCCGCCAGCGCCGCCGCCGTGCCGCGGATGACGCGGTCCAACTCCCCCTCGCTCATGAAGCCGATCAACTCGTCGCCGGCCTCGGGTCCGTCGAAGTCGGGATCATGCGGGGCGCCGCAGCCGGCGGATGGAAGCAGGAACACGAGCGGCAGAAGGTGCGTGGCGGCCCATCGCATGGGCGCATCCTACTCCGCTGCGCCGCGATGGGACAAGCGCCGCGCCCTTGCCTGTCGCGGCGCCGCGTCGTACGAAGGCATGTGGCGCGGCGATCCCGGCCGTCCCGGACGCCGCCGGAGCCGATCTATGGCCAAACGTCTGAAGGCCGACGACCGTCGCAGACAAATCCTCCAGACCGCGGTGCGCTGCTTTGCCCGCTACGGCTATCGCGGAACGACCACCGCCCAGCTCGCCCGCGCCGCGCGCGTCACCGAACCGATTCTCTACCGCCACTTCGAAAGCAAGCAGGGCCTGTTCCTGGCGCTGCTCGAACTGGCCGGGTCCGAGGCGATCCGCATCTTTCGCACGGTCATCGGACCGATTCACTCGCCGGTCGAGCAGTTGCGGGCGCTGCTGCGCCTGAACCCGGCCGTCAGCGATCCGCGCCTGGCGGAGCTGTACCGCGTGGTGTTCAGCGCGCAGGCCGAGCATACCAATCCGCGCATCCAGGCCGCGCTGCGCGACCACTATCTGAAATACGTACAATTTCTATCGTCGATCATCGAGCAGGCGCAGAAGGCCGGCCAGGTGCGCCGCGACGTATCGGCCACCGGCTTCGCCTGGCAATTGATCCACGCCGCCGTCGGCTTCGCCATGATCAAGCCGCTGAATATCCCCGGCCACGCCACGCGCGAGTCGGTCGAGCAGACGATGGCGCTGCTGATGGAGCAGATCACCGCGACGGACGGAAAGCGTCCCTGATCCAGCGAATGTCCGTTTCCCCCGAATCGCTCAGCAGCACCGACACGGCGTCGAAGCGATAGGACGCCTTCGGTTGCTTGTGCCGGGCCAGCCAGGTCTGGGCGGCGCGGTGCAGGCGCTGCTGCTTGCCGAGTCGGATGCTGTCTTCGGGATCGGCGGCGGCGTCGCTCTCGCGCGTTTTGACTTCGAAGAAGATGATTGTGTTGCGCTCGACGCCGATCAGGTCGATTTCGCCCAACGGACAGGAGAAGTTGCGTGCCAGGATGGCGACGCCGTGGGACTTGAGGAATTTCTCGGCGGCGCGTTCGCCCGCGGCGCCGCGCCGGTGCGGCCACCAACGGGACATCTCACACGCCCGCCAGTGCTGCGCCGGACTCGCTGTTTTCGGTCGCGCCGCCGGCTTCCTCGCTTGCGCCCTCGGCCTCGGGTCCGCCGATCGAGACGCGCCGCTCGCGCAGCTTGCGGGCCTTGCCGACGCGATCGCGCAGGAAGTAGAGCTTGGCGCGGCGGGTCTTGCCGCTGCGGATGCGCTCGACGTCGACGACGAACGGCGAATGCAGCGGAAACACGCGTTCGACGCCTTCGTTGTTGACGATTCGCCGCACCGTGAACGTCGCGTTCATTCCCGCGCCGCGCCGCGCGATCACGACGCCGATAAACGGCTGAATGCGCTCTTTATTCCCTTCGCGTATCCGATAGGAAACCTTGACGGTGTCCCCGATTTCGAATTTCAACGCGTTCTTGCGCAGGTGATCCGTTTCAACGCCTTCAATCAGTCGATTCCGCATGGCTGTTACCTTTAGTCGTCTCGTCCCGCGTCGCGCTTCGGCCGTCCAACAGATCGGGCCTGCTTTGACTCGTGCGCCGCCGAGCCTGTTCGGCCCGCCAGCGGCGAATGTCTTCGTGATTGCCGCTGAGAAGAACCTCCGGGACGGTCATTCCCCGGAAGTCGCGCGGACGCGTGTACTGGGGATATTCCAGTCCGCCGTCCGCGAACGACTCTTCCGCCAGCGCTTCTTCCGCTCCCAGAACCCCGGGACGCAGTCGCACGACTGCGTCCACCACAACCATCGCCGCAGCCTCTCCCCCGGAAAGCACATAGTCGCCGATGGACAACTCCAGCGGCGCAAGGCCCAGGCGAATACGCTCGTCGAACCCCTCGTATCGACCGCAGATCAGCAGCAGTCGCGGCCGTTTGGCCAGTTCCGACGCCAGGTTCTGGTCGAATCGCCGCCCCTGCGGCGTCAACAGGACGCGCGTCGCGGGACGCGAATCCTGACTTTCGATCGCCTCCACCGCCTCAAATATCGGCGGGCACATCAGCACCATTCCAGCGCCGCCGCCGAAGGGCCGATCGTCGACCCGTCCGTGCCGGTCGCGCGAGTAGTCGCGCAACGCGTGGCAGTGAATCGAAACCAGTCCGCCGCGCACCGCCCGTCCCAGGATGCTGGTCTCGAAGTACGGCCGACAGGCCTCGGGAAACAACGTCAAAACGTCGATTCGCATCCGCGCGCTCGTGTCGGTTGTGCGGACGCATCCGGGGCCGGCGTCGGCGCGGCGACCGGACAATCATTTGGCGGCCGGCGCCCCGGTCGGCCGGGCGATGCCCGCCTTTCTGAGTAACGAGGCAACGGTCGGTGAGGGCTGCGCCCCCTGCGACAGCCAGTATTCGATGCGGTCTCGCTCGAGCTTCAGCGCCTTGTCGTTGGCGCGCTCGACGGGATCGTAATAGCCGAGTTC
The DNA here is from genome assembly GCA_011525745.1 of Planctomycetaceae bacterium. Classification (GTDB taxonomy): domain Bacteria; phylum Planctomycetota; class Phycisphaerae; order UBA1845; family UTPLA1; genus PLA4. The sequence goes on from WYBU01000070.1 coordinate 19,635, forward strand.
TTCGATGACGCGTCCGTCGCGCTTGACGCGGCTGTCAACGGCGCTGAGCCTGAAGAAGGCCCGGTTCTTGCGCCCCAATCGCTTAAGTCGTAATTTCACGGACATCGTCGGTCGTTACTCACTTTCGGTTGCGCAAAGTCAAAACAGTCGCCTCGTCCTGAATGAGGCGAGCCCCTAATGATAACTCATTTGGCCTGCGCGGCAAGGCGTTGCGGGGCGAATCGTGGGCACAAATCGGCCTTTCACACGGTGGCAATGACCGAACACAAACATTCCAATGCCAACGTGCTTTATAGGACCTATTCGACCTATGGGACCTATCACGCTATGATCTTCCGTTGAGGCAAATCGTGCGCACTCGTGCCCTGCGACGAATGGGAGCAGAATCTTCAATACTCCAACCCGATCAACCCGATACCTAGATGTTGTGAAAATGGGCTGATTAGATAGAATACGAAGACATGGATCCGTCGCAACCAAACGTAATGGAGGCGTCCGAACCTGCCTCGTTGAAGAAGGCGGCTCTCAAGGCCCTCGCGCCGACGACCACGGAAATCAAAACCGTCTTTACGACCGGTGAGGTCGCCGAAATCTGCAAGGTCTCGCAGCAGACGGTCATTCGCTGCTTCGACAGCGGGCGGTTGAAGGGGTTTCGCGTCCCCGGATCGAAGTTCCGCCGGATTCCCAGGGATTCGTTGATCGCATTCATGAAAGCCAACAATATTCCGCTCGAGAACCTCCAATCCGGCAAGACGCGTGTGCTCATCGTCGATGACGAACCCGGCGTTGTCGACCTGTTGCGCGATATCCTCACGCGCGATGGCCGGTACGAGGTGTTCACCGCGTCCAACGGTTACGACGCCGGCCTGATGACCGCGCAGGTGCGCCCCGCGATCGTCCTGCTCGATTACATGCTGCCCGATATCAACGGGTCCGTCGTCTGTCAGCGGATTCGATCCGATCCCGAGATGGCCGGCGTGAAGATCATCATCATCTCGGGCGTGGTGCGGCAGACCGAAATCGACCAGCTTATGACCGCGGGGGCCAACGCGTTCCTGAAGAAGCCGTTCGACATCGCGCAGCTTTTTCAGGCGATGGCCGACGTGACGGCATAGCGTTCCGTGGTCAAGGCGACGCCGTCGACATCGGCGTCTCCGTCCCAGGAAAAGTCTCGCCGCCGTGTCGTTCTCAACCGGCAATCATCAGACAGGATGCGCTCCGATTTCCTCGCAAGCCACGATGCGTGAACCCGGTTCATCCGCGGCGGCGACATCCGTCGTCGACGCGCAGCAGGTCGAGCGCGTGCTGGCCCAGCTTTCGTCGCTGCCGACGCTGGCGCCGGTCGCGGTGCGATTGCTGACGCTCACCGCGCGCGTAGACGCCGATCTGGGCGAGGTCGTTCGGCTGATCGAGTCGGACGCGCCGCTGGCCGCCCGCGTGCTGTCCGAGGTTCAGAAGGCACATCGCGGCATCGAAGCTCGATCGGTGACGCTGCATCGAGCGGTCGCGCTGCTCGGGCTGAATCCGATCCGCCAGATCGTGCTGATGTCCAAAGTGCTGGAGGTCTTCGGTGCGCACGATGCGCGCAGCGAGGCGCTTTTCGACCGTCGCGCGTACTGGAAGCACTGCCTCGCCGCCGCCTGCGTCGCGCAGGGCCTGGCGGCACACGCATCCCCGCCGTGCGATCCCGACGCGGCGTTCCTCGGCGGACTTTTGCATGATTTGGGCAAGGCGGCCTTCGACGCCTGCATTCCCAAGAGCTACGAGCGCGTGCTCAGCGAGGCCGAACGCCGCCGCTGCGATCTGCTGCTGATCGAGCGTGAAATCCTCGGCACCGATCACACGGTCGCCGGGCGGCGCGTGGCCGAGCGCTGGCGTCTGCCGGGCGAACTGATCGAGTGCATCTGGCTGCACCATCTGCCGCCCGATGCGCTGCCGAGCGGTCTGCGCGCGCCGGAACTCGTGAAGCTGGTCTGGCTGTCCGACTTGCTCGTCCGCTCGCATCACATCGGCTCATCCGGCAACTCGGCCGCGGGTCCGCCGTTGGAAGAAGCCGCCACAATGGCGGGCGTTCCGGCGGGGGCCTGCCGGGCGGTGCTGGCGACGCTGCCCCAGGCGATCGAGGACCGTGCTTCGTGGGTGGGGCTTGAGGACGTGGCCAGCGGCCAGTTGTATCTGGAGGCGCTGGCCCAATCGACCGGCGAGCTGGCGCGGCTCAACGAAGACATCCGCGCCCGCAACGAGCGGCTGACGCGCACGGCCGACTATTTCCGCGCGGTTCATGCATTGAATCACGATCTTCCGTTCGGCGCGACGCCGGGCGAAGCCTGCCGCACCGCGGCGGCGGCGCTGGGCAGCGCGCTGGGGATCGAACCGGTGCTGGTCTATGTGCGCGAGCCGGGCCGCGCCGGCGCGATCGTCAGCAGTTCGCTCGACGCCGAGGAACTCGTGCTGTCGAACCCGCCGGGTTGGTCCGACGGCGCCGTGGCTCAGGAAGAGCGCGCTGCCGAGACGATGGCCGCCGGCGGATTGTGGATCGCGCCCGTGTCGCCGGCCCTGCGGCCGTTGTGCGACGCGCATCGGGCGTTGCTGGGCGATCGGCCGGTTTGGCTGCTGCCCATCGTGCGCGGTCGCGAATGGGTGGCCGGCGCGCTGTTCGCGGCGGACGCGATGCAGGTCGCACATTGGCGACATGAAACATCAGAATTACAGGCGCTCTCGGCGGCGGCGGCCTTCGCCATCAGTCACGCGCGGACCCGCCTGGAGTCGGCCCGGCTCCAAGAAGGGTTGGCTTGGGCGCAGCAGCGCCTGGCCGCGGCGCAGTCGGAACTGGTCGCGGCGCGCGGTCTGCGCATGACGGCCGAGATGGCGGCCGGCGCGGCGCACGAGCTGAATACGCCGCTGGCGATCATCAGCGGACGCGCCCAGTTGCTGCGCGAACGGACGACCGACGCGACCATCCGGCAGTCGCTTGAGGAGATCGTCGCGGCGTCTCAGCGGGCCGGCGAGATCATCAGCGACCTGATGGAGTTCGCCGAGCCGGGCGAGGTGCGGCCGGAGTCGATTGCGACCGCCGCGTTCCTGCCGCCGCTGATCGAGGAATGGCGCGGGATCGAACCGCAGGCGGTGCGCATCGAACTGGACCAGGCCGTGAGCCTGGCCGACGCCGTTTGCGACGCGTCGCATCTGCGCGGCGCGCTGCACGCCCTGTTGCGCAACGCGATCGAAGCCCTGCCCGAAGCGGGGGGCCGCGTCTTGGTCAAGGCGTGGACCGACCTGACCGATGACTCGGTTGTCATCGAGGTATCGGACAATGGACGCGGCATGACGCCCGAGGTGCGTGCCCGCGCGTTCGACCCGTTCTTTTCGCATCGGCCCGCCGGCCGCGGTCGCGGCATGGGCCTGCCGCGGGCGCTGCGCTGGATTCGGGCCAACGGCGGGACGCTGAGCCTGGATTCGACGCCCGGCGGCGGAACAACGGCGCGCATCCGGCTGCCGGCCGCGAAGACGACCGTCTGATCGCGCTGTTGAGAGTTCTCATGAACGATCGCCGTTGCGTGATCTGCATGGACGCTCCCGAGAAGTATCTGCTCGTCCTGCGCGACGGCGTAGCGGCGGCGCGGCTGGCCACGCGCATTGCCGCCGACGGTGCGACGGATGTGACGATGGCCTCGTCGCTTGAAGCGGCGCGGCGGTTGATGGAGTCGGCGCGGTTCGACGTCGTCGTGGCCGAAGCCGACATGCCCGACGGATCGGGGTTGTCGCTTTTTCTGCGTGAAACCGGCGGCGCGGCGGACGCCGACCGCTTCCTGTGGACCGATCAGCCGACGGCGGAGCAGGCGCTCGAAGCGCTGCGGCTGGGCGCGGTCGATGTCTTTACCCATCCGCATGAACCGGACGAAATACTGCTGCGCTTGCGCCGCGCGGCCGAGGCGCGGCGGCGGCGACGGCGCGAAACGCTGCGCCACGCCCGGTTGCGCGAGCTGTCTCGCCGCATCATCCGCGACCGCCGGGAGGTGCGCAAACAGGTCGACCTCGTCTGCCGCGACCTGGTCGGCGCTTACCGCGAGCTGGCCGAGAAGGTCATCGGGTTAAGCCGCGAGGATGCGTAACGGTCGCGCTTGTGGTGACGCGGTCCGCGGTTGTGATAGATTCGCCCCCGCGCGCATGCACGCAGCCCCCATCTCCAACATCACCGGATCATCGCCATGGCGTAGCGCCGTTTCAATACCGCCTGACCTCCCGTAGTCGCGCCATTTCAGTGCGAGCCAACCCCGGGCCGAAGGCCGTGACCCCGATGGGGACATCATTCATCCATCTTGCTGCCGAGAATCACCTTCACGTCCCCAATGCCGTTGAGGGAATCACGACAAAAAGACACGCACACGCAACGGCAGCATCTTCTGACGTCATAGACAAAGCTGAGGCACAGGTGGATTCAAACTACAAGAGTCGCCGCACTCTTTGGTGGCCGGTTTCAGCACGGCCAAGCCGTCGCGAGGCACGTTTCTCAATAAATCCGGGCGCATCTTACGCGAGTGTTTGACTGTGCCACCCCGCCGCGTCCGCGGAGGTCCGAACGCGGACAACGCCGAGTCATCGCATCACAGCCCGGCCCGCGCCAGTTCCGGCTGCACCGTGTTCGTGACGAACGCGTCGAATTGTGCGTTCGTCGTGGTTAGCGCCGGCGCGCTGAGCACGCCGTCCGCTCCCGCCTGGCTGAATTCGCTCACGTTGCGCAGCCGTTGCGTGTGGCCCGGCTGACCGACCGGCACGATCTCGCTGGTCAGGACAATCTCGCACCCCTGTCCATCCAGCAATGCAACTCGATGGTAATCCTCGCTGACTTGGAACAGCACGGTCGTGCCGCAGCCGGCCGCGACGACGCGCCGTGACGCGGCCAGCCGCCACGGTCGGCCGGTTGTATTGTCGAATTTGAAAACGTACCAGCCGTCTCCGAGGATCAGCGGCGGCAGCGAGCGCGGCCGGTCGAACCACGCCTGAGCGGGGCGATTCGACCCCGGGTTTGGTCCCATCAGAATATGGACCTCGCAGACGTTGTTCTGTTCGGTCCATCGGTTGAGCAGGCGAATGTGTTCGTGCGTTTCGATCACGGTCAGCGGCGAGATCGGCCAGAGCGGCTGTTCGGCGCCGATATTCGTTCGGCCCAGCAGCGCAAACTGGCCATCCTCCGCTTCCGCGGTTCGCCGGCCGTCCTTTCGGTCCCCTCGCGGCGCATCGCGCCAGTCGCGCGCCGGGTATCGTCCGACCTTGCGATCCGGCCCGCAGCCGGACGACAGGGCCGTCAGGCTCGCGAGCATCGCCACAAGAAGCGCGGGCGGCGAGCGGCGAATCGGCGCGCGGCGGCTGAGAGTGGAATCGCGACAGTTTGAAGCGGAAGCGTTCACGGTGTCACCTCTTGGCGCTGTTGGAGCATCCCGGCCGCCCCCGCTTCGGCGTGTTGCTCCTGTCGTGGGATTGCGCGGCCGACCGTCGGCTGCGTCGAAATCGAATCGTCACTCGCGGCACGGGCTTGCAGCCCGCGGCATGACTTCATGACGAGACGCGCACGTCAGTCATCGCAAACCGTGCATCGCGCGCCTTGCATTCGCCACGTGCATGGCGTCGTCCTCGAATGCGAAGCGCGTGTCCCTATCCCGGCGTAAGCGCTTACTCACGCGCGCGTCTCGTTGCCGCCCTGTCACAAGGCGGCGCAATTCTCGATTGACCGCGCTTAGGCATCGCGCGGAAATAAGGCGGACGGATTGAAGATGGGTGGCACGGGCGTCCCGCCCGTCCGGAACGGGCAAGATGCCCGTACCACCCAGCACAATCGTTCTGGTCAATCGTGCGCGACTCCTTAGATCGCGTGCGCGCTTTGAACTCGCCGCGCCCAGGCCGCCGGCGCCAGCGCGATCGCAAACGCCGCCGCGGCCAACCACGGCGACCATAAATATCCGAAATATCGCGCCGCCGGCCACCCCAATGCGAAGATCGCCGCCGTGCCGCAGACGCCGGCCGCCGCGCCGATCAGCGGTTGCGATGCACAGCGCCGGCCGGTCCACACGCCCGCCGCCGCCGCCAGCGCCGCCAGCAGCCACTGCACCCATGCGACCGGACTGCGCACGCTGCGATTCTGAAGCAACAGGTCCAGGCCCGCGGCGTGTCCATAGCACCCGTGCAGCGTGCGGCCGTCGTGATGCAGAAAGAAGTCGCCGGCGGGCCGGTTCGAGCGAAAGTCCCCGATCATGACAATCGTTCCCTGCAACTGCTTTCGCCGATCGGTCTCATCCGCGGTGATCACCGCCTGATAGTCGAGCGTGCGCGCCGACAAGACCGCGTCGTCGGGCATGTGCACGACAAGGTAGGCCACCAGATCGTCGGGCAGCAGGCCCTGCTCGACGTTCTGCATGTCGCGCGCCGGGGCGACGGCAGTCAGCGGCGCGTCATCGAACACGTCGAGCCATTGCCGCGCTCGCGGACGCTGCGGATCGGATCGATAGTAGCGCACCCGCAGCCGCTCGCGCGACGCGTCCAGTCCGATGGCGTATTCGGCATCGGGCTGCCGAGACGCCGCCGCCGCCGCCAGCGACAGTCCCGGCAGAGGCTCGGTCGCCGGACGGGCGACAGCCAGCTCCACTTTCCACGGGCTGTCGCCGTCGAAGTCGGCGATCGCTCCGCCCCATTGCACGACCTGTGCAATAGCCGGACTCAGTTGCAGTGGGCCATCGAACCACCAGGGCGCCACCGCAACCACAACCGGCGCGCCGGTATTTCGCAATCCCTCCACGCCGCTGACGAAATAGGGATCATGCTCCGTCGCCGACGGAAACATGACGTCCCACACGACGGCGCGCACGCCGCATTCGGCCAGTTTCTGCATGAATCGACCGTGCAGGCGACGCACGCTGGTCCAATCAGCGGCGCTGACGCCGTCGACGTTCAGCGCGGCCGCCAACCTTTCGACGTCCGTATCATCGCGCAGGGCGACGATGCGGATCGACGACAGATCCGCCGTCCCGCCGGTTCCCGCCAGTCCGCCGCAGACCCAGCGCTCGTAGCGGGCAATCAGCGACGGCCGGACGCGCAGTAACCCATAGGCCGCGGCGTAGCCCAGCAGCACGGTCGCGACGAGCAGCAGCAGGCTGGTTCCCATTCGATAGCGGCGGACCATTTCTTGCGCGCGGATGCGCGTCACATACGACAAGCTGGCGCGGCGGGCCCGCAGCGGCTGGCCGGTCAGAAAGCGTCCGATGTCCTCGGCCAGCTCAGTGGCCGTCTGGTAGCGCGAGGCGCGGTTCTTGGAAAGCGCCGTCAGCAGAATCGCATCCATGTCGCGCGGCAGGTTCGAGTTGACGGCCGATGGCCGGCGCGGCGGCGTTTCGGCGATGTGGCGCAGTACGGTTTTCAGATCGCCGACGACCGGGTAGGGGAACGCGCCGGTCAGCAATTGATACAGAATGACACCGAGCGCATAGACGTCGCCGCGCATGTCGATCAGCGACGGATCGCCGAGCGTCTGTTCCGGGCTGGCATAGTGCAGCGTGCCGATGAACTCGCGGCTGATCGTCAGCGGCGTCTGCGTTTCGATGATCGAGCCGGCGGCCACCTTGGCCAGGCCGAAATCGAGCACGTGCGGGGCGCCTTCGTGGTCGATGAGGATATTGGCAGGCTTGAGATCGCGATGAACGACGCCGTGACGTTGGGCGTGGCCCACGGCCTCGCAGAGGATCTTGAAAATCCGCAGAATTTCATGGACCGGCGGCTTATGTTCCGCCACCCAGGCGTCCAGTCGCTCGCCGCGGACGTACTCCATGACGTAGAACCAGCGTCCGTTCGAGATTCCGCTGTCGTGAATCGTGACGATGTTGGGATGGCGTAGCTGAGCGAGCACCTGGATTTCGCGCTCGAAGCGGGCGCGGTCCATCGGGCCGGCCAGGGCGCCTTCCTTCAAGACCTTTAGTGCGACCTTGCGTCGAGTCGAAAGCTGAACAGCCTGATAAACGACACCCTGTCCGCCGCGGTGAATCTCGCGAAGAATCTCGTAGCCTTCGAACGCGTCGGCGGGCAACTCGGGCGCTGTCGGCGGCGCCTCGCGCGGCGACAGCGGTGAAAGCGGCGACAACGTCACCGTTTCGGCGTCGCGTCGTGGAGCGGCGCCGGTATCTTTGCTGCCTTCGCCACGTGCGCGGTCGTCGCTCATGCAGGCCTGCCCGTGATGTGACGTGCCGCGCGTCCGCCAGCCGCGATGAGGTGCGCGTTCGCACCGCGACGCGCGTGAAATTCAACGTGATCCGAACTTCGGGAATGGTAGGCCGGTTGCGTTCGCTTGTAAACGGCCTCGCGCGGCACGCACGCCGGCTCGGCTCCGCCGCGTGGCGCGCCGCTGAGTGACTCATCTCCGCGTGGCACGGGCTTGCAACCCCGTGCGTGCCATGCGCATCCGAGCCGCGAAGCGTCAGCAAGCGGGATCGGCCGGCCGGAAGCGAAGGTGAACGTTCATCTCGCGTGCGGACGCCCGAAGCCTGTCGGCGCGCTGGTCGGCTTCATCGCGATTGGACGCTTACAAGACAGGCTCGGCCCCCGATTCCGCTCGCTGACGCTTCGCGGCTCGGATGCCTCCGGCGCTTGAGGCTCGGATTAACGCGTTCGTCACGGGCAAGCGGCCCGAGGGCAAACGCCGATGACCATTCACGCGTATTCGCGGGCCGCCTGACCGCGCCGCCCAATCAGAACAAGGATTGTCAGAATTGTGGGCGGCAGGGCGGCTATTTCGCGAGCTTCAGTTGCGTCTGCGCCCGCGCCATCGCCTTCTGCCGCGCCTCGAACGAGGCGTCGTCGCTGATCCGCATCCCCTCGGCCTCTCGCATCGCCGCGGTCGCGTTTTCGCGGTCGATCTCGTCGGCGGACATCGCGCGATTGGTGAGGATGGTCACGTCGTTGTTCAGCACCTGTGCAAAACCGCCATCGACGAACAGCCGCTGTTCGCCCTGCGGGCCGCCCGACATCGTCAGGATGCCGATGCCCACCTCGCAGACCATCGGCGCGCGATCGCGCATGTAGCCGATCAGCCCGTCGTGAGCCGGCAGAACCACCGAGGCGGCCTCCCGTTCCAGAACCTGCCGTTCGGGAGTAATCACGCTGCAACGCAATAAAGCCTGTTTCGCCATGCTTCTTTTGTAGGGTATCCGGCGCCGGTCGTCAACGCTGCGGCCCGTGCCACAAATCCCGCCCCGCGTTATGCTGGCACGCCGTCATTCGCGGCTCGAAAGGAGCGTTCTTGTGTCCGTCGATCTGACCGGCCGCCATTTTCTGTCGATGAAAGACCTCAGCGCCGAAGAGCTCCGCCAAATACTTCAAACGGCACACGATCTGAAGCTGCGCCGCTATCGCGGCGATCTGCCGCCGCTGCTGTCCCGCAAGACCCTGGCGATGATCTTCCAGAAACCCTCGCTGCGGACGCGCGTCTCGTTCGAGTCCGGCATGACCATGCTCGGCGGCCACGCCATTTATCTTTCGCCCGGCGATATCAAGATCGGCGAACGCGAGCGCACCGAGGACATCGCCCGTGTGCTCTCGCGCATGGCCGATCTGATCATGGCCCGAGTTTTCGGACACGACATCGTCGAGGAACTGGCGCGGCACTCGCGCGTGCCGGTCATCAACGGCCTGTCGGACCACGAGCATCCCTGCCAGATTCTGGCCGATTTGCAGACGATCGAGGAGAAAAAAGGGCGGTTGGCCGGCCTGCGGACGACCTACGTCGGCGACGGAAACAACGTGTGTCACTCGCTCATGTACGGCGCGGCGCTGTGCGGGATGCACTTCACGGCCGCCTGTCCCAAGGGCTACGAACCGAAGAGCCACGTTCTCTCCGAAGCCCAGGCGCTGGGACGCGGTTCCGGCGCGACGATCGACGTAGTCAACGATCCGGCGCAGGGGGCGCGCGGCGCCGACGTGCTCTACACCGACGTGTGGGCCAGCATGGGCCAGGAGGCCGAAGCGGCCCAGCGGCGCGAGGCGTTTCGCGGATTCCAGATCAACGCCGGCTTGCTGGCCGGCGCCGCTCCCGGCGCGATCATTCTTCACTGCCTGCCGGCCCATTACGGCGAGGAGATCGACTACGACACGGCGCGTACGCCCAACAGCGCGATCTTCGATCAGGCCGAGAACCGACTGCACGCGCAAAACGCGCTGATGGTGCTGCTGGCCGGCCGCGCCTGATTCGCGCCTCGGAGAATCATGGCATCGTCGCGCCCCTCTGTAGCCGACGCGAATCTGCCGCACCCGCCGGGCGGGACGGCGCCGTCGACCGCCGCGATCATCATCGCGGTGGGGTTCGTCGTCACGCTGGTTCTCGGCTGGCGATCGGAGGGATTTCACCACGCCGACGGTCTGTCGCATTACCTGTTCGCCCGCTGGGCCTGGAAATGGCCTTCGTACCTGCTCGATGCCTGGGGGCGACCGGGATTCACCTGCCTTTACTTCGTGCCGGCCGCGTTCGGCGCGGGCGCGGCGCGGGCCTGGTCGGCGGCGCTCTCGGCCATAGCCGCGTGGCTGGCGTTTGTCATCGCGCAGCGCGTGCAGGTGCGCCGCGCCTGGCTGGCGCCGCTGTTTCTCTTCCTTCAGCCGCGCTTCGTCACGCTGGCGACGACGACGCTGACCGAGACCGCGGCCATGTTCTACCTGACCGCGGCGGTTTATCTCGCGCTGCGCCATCGCTGGCGCGCCGCCGCGGCGCTGCTGTCGCTGGCGATCGTGTCTCGACACGAGGCCGTGGCGCTGATTCCGATATTCGCTATCGCCATTGTCGCCGCCAATCGGCCGCTGTGGCGACTGTGGCCCGTTTGCTGGGCGCCGTTGGCCGTCAACGGCCTGGCGTGGATCGCCGGCGTCGCTCCCGCTGTATCGCTGTATTTGCGGCCGGGCGCGTCCGGCCTGTACGGCCGCGGCGGCTGGTACGAGATGTTCTCTCGCGCGCTGGAGGCCTTCGGCCCGGCGCTGGCGGCGCTGGGGTTCGCCGGCGCCCGGACGTTGGCGCGCAAGCGCGGCGGCATGTTTGTGGCGGCCTGCGCGCTGACGTGGTTCGCGGTGCAGGCGCTGGTGCGGCTGTTCGGGCTGTATGACTCGGGCGGCTACGCGCGATTCCTGGCGCCGGTCGCGCCGCTGTGGGCCGTCATGGCCGCCGCGGCGTGGGATCGGCTGCTTGATCCGCAGAGCATCCGACGGGCGCGCATGGCCCTGGCCATCGGCGCCGTCATGGCGGTTCTGTGTGTGGCGATGGAGTTGCATTTGCGACATCGCGACACCATTGATCACCGCACGCATCCGCACCTCAAGGCCGACGTGCCGCGCCTGGACGAAGCCCGCAACGCCGTTCGCGTTGGAACGGTCGGCGTCATTGCGGCGGCGGTTGCGGTCATCGTCATGCACGGGCGGATGCGCCGAGGCATTCCTGCCGGGACGGGGCCGCTGCGGTTGGTGCTGGCCGTGATGATGGCGCTGACGGCGTGGGTGTTTCATCGGCCGCTGGAGCGCGGACCGGTCGAGCGGTTGATCGATGCGGAGCTGGCATGGCTGCGCGAAAACGGCATGGGCGATCGGCCGGTGTTGTGCGCGCACGTCTGGTGCGCCTATCGCACGGACACCGCGTTGCCGCTCGATCGACCCGGGCTGGCGGCGCGGATTGCGGCCGCTCCGGCCGGCGCGATTGTGTTGTGGGAGCGGCAGTTCGCCGTGTTCAACGAGACGCCGCCGGTGGAACTGAAGGATTTGTCGCCGCCGCACTTTCGCCCGCTGGCCGGCGCGACCGGCGGCGCGCGCGATGGACAGACCGGCATCTGGATATTCGAGAAACTCACCCACTCGGAGCGGCCGCCGGACTGACCGAACCGCGACCCCGAACGCGAGCCAGGCGGGAGCGTGACGCGAGCGCCGCAATACGCATCGTGCGCCGTTTGCGTTCCGGCAAACCGGCCGACGTATTGATGCGCCAGCGACACTTTCATGAACAAGCGTCGCAGACCGCGCGGCGCCGACGATCGTTCGCGTGGCACGGGCGGTCGTTCGCGTGTCGAGGGCGTTTTATCCCGTAGCCCGGGCTTTGTTCCGCGTGGCGCGGGCTTTCAGCCCGTGCGCATCAGTGCCCCGGTCGACAGCCTGGCGTCGGACCGCTGCGTAAGTCGGCTCTTCTCTTGCTCATTCATTCCCGGCGCCGGCCATTTCCGCGCCTTTCACCGAATCGCGTTCGCTGCGTCGAATCCACCGCACCTCGTCCATCCGCAGTACGACCGCTGATGCGAAATAAACGGCCACCGCCGCCAGCAGCGGCACAAAAACCGTGACGGCGCGACCCGCCGCGACGCGCCAACCGGCCGACGCTCCGCCAAACCAATCGGCCGCCCATGTTCGCGCCGGATCGAGCAGCAGCCACGCCACGCACGCCGCCGCGGCCGTCGCGATCGCCGAACGAATCAGCGATGTCAGCAGCGCCGTTCCGCCGACGCGCCCGCCCAGCCGCCGCCGCAGCAGCAGCAGACTCGCACCGACGTTGATCGCCGTCGTCAAGGTGGTGCTCACGCCGAACGCCTGCTCACGCACGGCCGGCAGCCAGATCAGCGCCAGGCTCAGCCCCAGGTTCAGCGGAACGAGCGCCACGCCGATCCACATCGGCGTGCGCGTGTCCTTCAGCGCGTAAAAGCCGCGAATGACCACGTGTTGCGCGCAGAACGCCCATACTCCGACGCCGTACCAGCGCAGCACCGCGGCTGCACGCACCGTGTCGGCCGCGGTGTACCGGCCGTACTGAAACAGCAGCTCCACGATCGGGGCCGCCAGCAGCGTCAGCATCACGCCGCACGGCAGCCCCTCGAACACCGCCAGCCGCAGGGCGCGCTGATGCGCCAACCGCAGCCCGTCGAAGTCGCGCTGCGCCGCGAACCGGCTGAACGCCGGCAGCGCCGCCGTCGCCAGCGAAATCGCCAGTACGCCGAGCGGAAACTGATAGAGCCGCATCGCATTGTTGACTGCCGACAGCGCGCCGGCCTCCAGCGGCAGCGTTGTTTCGCGCCCGAAGAATGAAAACGTGTCCGCCTGTCCCGGCACGCGCGACAACGTCGTGCAGATTTGTGCGTCGAGAAACGCGCCGATCAGCAGCACGCCCTGGCCGAGCATCACCGGAAAAAACGCCGCCGCCATGCCGCGCAGCGCCGCGTCGCGCCCGCCCCACGCCATCGGCATGCGCACACCCTCGCGCCGCAGCGCCGGCCAGAGTGCGATCAACTGCACAACGCCGGCGATCAGCACGCTGATCGCCACGCCATAAACGCGCCGCTCGGGCGCCTCGCCGATGCGCGGGCCGATCACCTCGATGCCCACGATCATGCACAGATTGAGAATGATCGGCGTCGCGGCGGGAATGCCGAACCGTCCCAGGCAGTTCAGAATCCCCGAGAACAGCGCCACCAGGCAGATCGACGTCATGAACGGCAACATGACCGCCGTCAGGCCGAGGAGGAGCTGTCTTCGCGGGCCGCCCGGTGCAAGCTGCCAGCAGATCAGCAGCACCAGCTCGATCAGCATCGTCAGCGCGACAAGCAGCGCCGTGAACCGCGCCAACACGCGCCCCAGCAGCGTCCACGCCGCCGGCCGACCGTCGCGATGCAGCGTCTCGGTGAACGTCGGCACAAAGACGGCCGACAGCGCCCCTTCGCCGAAGAGCCGGCGGAACAGATTGGGGATGAGAAAGCCGTAGTTGTAGGCGTCCTGCACCCACGACTGGCCGAAGGCGCGGTTGATGAGGATGTCGCGGATCAGTCCCGTGATGCGCGAGCCGAGCGTCCACAGCGCGATGACTCTGGCGGAACCGATGAAGGACCGACCGGCCGACATGCGAGCGGACTATAACGGCGTGCCGCCGATGTGGCACAGCCGCCCTCGGCTGTGTATGTAGCCCAGCCGCCCTCGGCTGTCTCCGGTGTGGTACGGGCGTCCCGCCCGTCCTCGCGTGGCACGGAACTGCATCCTGTGCAGGTCAGAATGCGCCTCGCCGGCGGCGGGACGAAATCGCCGTAGACTTGGTCTCGCGGTGCGCATGTTCCCTTGCATCGTGCGCTGTGCCGCGGTCGTATCATCGAGACCCCGCCGCTTCGCGGCGGGCCACCCCGGCACAGTCGCACTCGGTCGCGTGAACCCCACGGCCTTCGCCTGCTTCAGCGACGATAGCAGACGCCCTCCCGGCGCCGCCGACAGCCACGCGACGCCGAGTCGACATCGCCATAGAATGATGTCATGGCCCGCCGCTCCAAGAGGCGCGAACCCGCGAATTCTCCGTCTCGTTCCCCGCGTGATACAGTCGATAGCGCGCGCGGCGTGCGTTCCGTCGTTCCCGTTTCGCTGACGCCCCCGCTTCCGGCATGGGCCGCGTGGGGCCTGCCGATCCTGGTGTTCATCGCCTCGTTTGCCGCTTACGGTCCGGCGCTGACGGCCGAGTTCGTCAACTGGGACGACGACAAGAACATCACCGAGAACTACAGCTTCCGCGGCCTGTCGGGCAAGCATCTCGGATGGATGTTCACAACCGGCAAGATGGGCCATTATCAGCCGCTGAGCTGGCTGACGTTCGGCATCGACACGAAGCTCTGGGGCCTGACCGGGCCAAAGTATCCCGAAGCGCCGCGCTTTCACCTGACCAACGTATTGCTGCACGCCTGCGGGGCGTTGGCGTTCTATCTGCTGGCGCTGCGACTACTGAGCGTCGCGGCCCCGCCGCCGGATGGGGTCGGCTCGTCGGACGGACGCCTGCGAACGGCGCTGGCGGCCGCGGCCGCGGCGTTGCTCTTCGGGATTCATCCGTTGCGCGTCGAGTCGGTCGCCTGGGTGACCGAGCGGCGCGACGTGCTGTCGGGCATATTCTTCATTCTCACGATCGCCGCCTATGTGCGAGGCGCACCGCGGACGCACGAAGCGCGATTCCGCATCCACTGGTATCTCGCCGCCGGTGCGCTGACGCTGCTGACGATCACCCTGTTCATGGCCGCGGTCGATACAAGCAGCAAATTCAATCTGCAATTTCGCCCCGGCGTCGGCAACGCGGGCTTCGCGCTGCTTTTCATGATGCTCGCGGCGTTTGCCGCGACGGGCCTGGCGGTGCAGCGCGCGGTCGCGTACCCCCTCGAGGGCAACCGCGGCGGCCGTATCGCCGCCGCCGTTGCGCTGTTGAGCGTGTCGCTGTTCGCCAAGGCGTGGGGCATGGTCATTCCGGTCATTCTGCTGGTCCTCGACATCTGGCCGCTGCAACGTTGGCGGACGCGCTATGTTGCGGATGATGCTGCCGCGAGTCGTCGGGCCGCGCGTTCAGCCGATCGTCGCGTGACCCCGTCGAACGGCCCGGGACGGCCGGGCGCGGCCATCGTTCACCTGGTGCTCGAAAAGACGCCTTTCTTCATCCTCACGATCGTGTTTGCACGCCTGGCCCACTGGGCGCAGTGGGGCCAGCTCGACACGATGAAGACCTGGGAAGAACACACGCTGGTTGAACGCATGGCACAGGCGTTCCATGGCCTGGCGTTCTATCCGCTCAAGACGATCCTGCCGACCGGCCTGATGCCCATTTATGAGTTGCCGGAAGCGCTGTCGCCGATCCAGCCGCCGTATCTGTTCTCGATGCTCGCGGTGCTGGCGGTCACCGCCGCGTTGCTGTTGCTGGCGCGGCGATTTCCGGCCGGCATCGTCGCGTGGGCCTGCTTCGGCGTGATCGTTTCGCCCGTGCTCGGCGTCCAGCAGAGCGGCCCGCAGCTCGTCGCCGAACGCTACAGCTATTTGTCGTGCATGCCGTTCGCCCTGCTGGCGGCCGGCCTGCTGCTCGCCGGCTCGTATCGGGGCGCGGCCGTGCGCCGCGCTGCCGTACCGCTGGCGGCGGCGCTGGTCGGCGTGTCGGCGGTGCTGACGTGGCGGCAGACGACCGCCTGGCAATCGTCGCGGGCACTGTGGGAGCACACGAATCGCATCAACCCCGACAGCTACACGGCCTGTTTGAACCTCGGCATCATCCGCAAGCAGACGGCGGAGGAACGAAAGGACCCTGTCGAGAAGCGGGCCTTGCTCGAAGAAGCGCTGCGGCTTTACGACCACGGCTTCCAGCTTGATCCCGGCAATCCGCGTTTTCCGACCAACTCCGCCAACGTGTGCAGCATGTTGGCCGATCTCGAACCGGCACGCCGCCGCGAACATCTGGATCGCGCCATCGAATACACGCGCCGCGCGCTGGAAGTGGCCCAACGCGAGAATCTGGAGCTGGCCGAGATCGTGATGAACTACGGCGTCGTGCTGATGAAGACCGGTCGGCTGGCCGATGCGCATGAGCAATTTCTCGACGCCGTGCGCAAGAAGCCGGACCTGGTCAAGGCGCGCAGCAACGTCGGCATGACGTTCACGCGGCTGGGCCGGCCGGAAGAGGCGCTGCCGCATCTTCACGAGGCGGTGCGTCTGGAGCCGAACTACATCAACGCGTGGATCAACCTGGCCGAGGCATTCGAAGTGATTCTGGTGAAACAGCCGGCCGGTCATCCGGGCCACGCGGCGACGCGGACCAGGCTCATCGACGCGCGGCTGGGTCTGGCGCGCGCGTACGAGCAGGTGGCGGAGCAGCATCGCCTGGCCGCCAAGAAGGAACTGGCCGCTGACGCGCGGCAGAACGCGTTGCGGGTTTACGAGGGGGTGCTTCAGCTCGATGCGGGAAATGCGACGGCGCTGGAGCGACGGAAGGCGATCACGGGCGAGTGAGCGCCGACGCCGTTGAATGGAGATAAGAAAAACGGGTAATCGCGTGTTCCACGCCCAATGAAAAAGGCCGCCCCGAGGGGCGGCCTTTCTGGTTGTTGCTGACAGTCCGGCGATGCGAACGCGTTTCAGAGAAACGATCTCGCATTTTGCCGAGCGACCCGGCTAGTAGCGCGAGCGACCACCTCCGTAACCACCGCCGCCGCCGCCTCGGCGACCACCGCCGCCGCCGCCGCCGAAGCCGCCGCCGCCGCGTGATTCCTTCGGCCGGGCCTCGTTGACGGTCAGGGCGCGACCGTTGTGCTGCGCGCCGTTGAGCGCAGTGATCGCCGCGCTGGCCTCGGCGTCGCTGCTCATTTCGACGAACCCGAAGCCCTTGCTGCGACCGGTCTCGCGGTCGGAGACGACCTGCGCGCTCTGGACGGTGCCGTGCTGTGAAAACAACTGCTCGAGATCCATGTCGCTGACGTTATAGCTCAGGTTCCCGACATACAAACGCTTGCCCATGTATGAACTCCTCATAACTACTTGGGCGTTTGGACCCGATCTTTTTCTTTCAGGGTCCCATGAAAGCGGCCGACGCGCCGGACCGGGGGCGAGGCGGGTGACTGTCGCAGACAGGAACGCACACTGACATGAAGGGCGCCAATCCTGGAGCTTGATCGTCAAACCGTACCTTCCCTTACTGTAACACGGGTCCGGCCACTCGTACAGGGGGCGCCCAAAAAATCTTTTTACAGGGCCGACCAGTCCTTTTATCCGTTTCAGCCCGTTGAAACCTCCTCACCCGCGAGGCCCGGATGCCATGGCGATCCTGGAGTATGATGCCGCGTATGCCCGCCGAGCTTTGGATTTACAACCAGTTCAACGACCGCAAGACGGTGGTGCCGCTTGCGGACAGCGTGGTTTTCATCGGGCGCGAGGCATCCAACCACGTCTGCCTGCAAAGTCCTTTCATTTCGCGAGTGCACGCCAAGCTGATGTTCGACGCCGACCGCTGGTGCGTCGAAAGCCTGGGTCTCAACGGCACGATGATCGGGGAGCAGACGCTCAAAACAGGACAGCGGTATCCGCTGAGGGCCGGTGAGGAATTCCGTCTGGGCGAATTCTCGCTTTACGTGGTCGACCGCGAACACGCCGCCGCGGTCGGCGAGCGGCGCGGTCCTTCGCCGGCGCGGCAGGCGCTGGAAATCGAACGCGCCATCCACGCCGCGCTGCTCGAACGACTCAATCTGCGAAAGTTCTCGGCCGCCTCGGCGCGAGGCAACGCGGATCAGATTCGCGAGATTCGCACTCACCTCGACGACCTGCTCAATCACGCCGTGGGTCAGGTCGACAAGGCCACCGCACGGCACTTCGTTGTGGGGTATCTCAAGCGCCGCGTCATGTCGCAAGTGGCGCGGCTGAGCACGGGGCGCGTCGAGGGCGCCACCGAGTACGACGAGCCGGACGTGCTTGAGGAGAAGTTCGAGGCGATTCTGTCACAACTCTGTCGTCAGCTCATCGACGCTTTCCGCCTGCGCCTGACGCCCGCTACGATCAAGGAAGACCTCTGGGCCATCGAGGACGGCTTCGACGGCGCCGTCGCGCAGGTGCTGGGGCAATTCACGATCGGCCTGCGCGATTACGTCGTGCGCCGCACGCTGACAAAGGACATTCTCGACATCGTGCTGGGCTATGGTCCGCTTCAGGACCTGCTCGACATGCCCAACATCAACGACATCATGGTCGTCGGCGCCGATCACATCTACGTCGAGCGCAACGGCGTCGTGACCAACTCCGGCCGCAGCTTCTTTTCCGACGAAGTGGTCTATTCCATCATCGAGCGCATCATCACGCCGACCGGCCGCAAGATCGATCAGTCCACGCCGCTGGTCGATGCGCGGCTGCCGGATGGTTCGCGCGTCAACGCCGTCATTCCGCCGCTTTCACTGTGCGGGCCGTGCCTGACGATCCGTAAGTTCTCGCGCGTACCGTTCACCATCGACGACTTAACCGAGTTCGGCACGCTCAACCGCCGCACCGCCGCGTTCCTTCAGGCCTGTGTGCGCGGGCGGATGAACATGGTCATCACCGGCGGCACCGGCAGCGGCAAGACGACGCTGCTGAACGTGCTGGCCGGCTTCTGCGGGCGCGAGGAGCGCATCGTCACGATCGAAGACGCCGCCGAACTGAAGCTGCCGCAGGAGCACGTCGTCAGTCTCGAAACGCGGCCGGCCAACATCGAGGGCCGCGGCAGCTACGCCATTCGCGACCTGGTGCGCAACGCGCTGCGCATGCGGCCGGACCGCATCATCGTCGGCGAATGCCGCGGCGCCGAGGCGCTGGACATGCTCGCCGCCATGAACACCGGCCACGACGGCAGCCTGACGACGCTGCACGCCAACACGCCCGCCGACGCGATGAGCCGGCTGGAGACGATGGTGCTGATGGCGGTCGACATGCCGGTGCGCGCGATTCGCGAGCAGATCGTCGGCGCGCTGGACCTGGTCGTTCAGGTGGCTCGGCGCCCTGGCGGCGGACGGGCCGTGACGCACATCTGCGAGGTTCGCGGCATCGACGACGTGACGGGACAGATCATTCTCGAGGACGTATTCGTCCTGCGCAGCCGCAGCGGCCTGAAGGAGACGCACGCCCGCGACGCCGAGCTGGTGCACACCGGCTACGTGCCGGAGTTCGCGGAGGTGTTGATCAATGACGGGTTGCTGGGGTTGGAGGCGTTTACGTGACGGTCCGCGGATCGGGACTGTTCCCAGCAGGTCGCCTTCGCCCGCCGTATAGGTAATGGTCGTGCTGATCTGCCAGATCCGTAGGAATCGACTCGTCGTAGACCGAACTACGTTCAATCCACTCGAGCGCCGAATCAACTTCGACGCAAGAAGCGTCGACTTGCTCTTCGACGTGCGCCAGCAACGGCCGATCCGGCGGTAGCTCTACGGGTTCGTCCGGCACGATGACCTTGCCATCAGAATGGACCTTAGAGCCTATCCCAAAACCTGCTTGATTGCCGATATTTCATTACGGCGCGGAGTCGCGCCGGGTGCAAGGAGGTCCAGGGATGGACGAGGAATGCATTAGCGAGGATTGGCGGATTCCTGACGA